>JAZUIV010000045.1:0-43532 GCA_045642485.1 Bacteroidales bacterium
CGGCGGTCAAGAACGGGCAGAACCCCTTCGAGGTCCTTCGGGTCATAGCGACCCTCGCGCTGACGTAGTATCATTGACTGAATCATTGCTTATCGATTGTCATGGGTTGTTGCTTATGGCTGGGGTACCTGAGTAGTTACACTTTCATAATTTTTAGTTTTAATAGATTATTGTTGATTAATTATCGTTCATTCTTTTATAATACCTGAGAGAGAAGAGCGCCAGTGACGACCATACCAGAATCTCTCCGACATAGAAGAGCAGGATGATGTTGCCGCTTTTGATACAGTAGATAAGATAATATATCGATATGAGAACCTTGATGAGGGCGGCTATTCCCATATACACTGTCACTTGCTTCAGACGTTTCATATATTTGGGTTCAGATGTTTCGTGAGTTCTACGGAAATAATCGAGAAAAATCCCCACTGTGACGATGGCCACGACAGAAGAGATGTTCCTGACATAAATCTCCACGGAATTGGTAGCGGGAGCGACATTGATACAAAGCATCAAAAAGACATACCCCAGAGGTACGGCCAAGAACAAGATACTGGCTATCAAGGTCTCCCGCACCAACTTGCGGCGGACCTCGAAAGGATTTCTCATATCTCTGTGTTTCAACTCAGTACGCACTTTGCACAAAATGCTAATTTGCGCGAAGTTACATCTAAAATTTCACAAAAACAAATATCAGATGAGATTTGATTTTTCAGATACCTCTTACGAGGGACTCGCGAAGGCTCAAAGGAAGACGGAGCCGCGGTTCTCCGTTTCCCGGGGAGTTTGCCGGCTGGAGATTTTTTACTATTTTGCGATTGGAATATACCATACCAATCTATGAGACAAATTAACACCGTATTCTTTCTTTGCCTTGCAATATTTGTTTCCTGCAATAATAATGAACTGGATATCAGCAGCCTTGGCGTCAGAGCCAATACCGGAAATGATGTGACGGGCGCCTTCAATGCGGCATTGCAGAGATGCAGGAACAATGAAATAAAGGTTCTTCATCTTGAAAAGGGCGTATATGACTTCTGGCCCGAGGATGCCGCAAGGAAAGAGATATTCGTTTCAAATACGAGCAGCGAGACTGAATGCCCGTCAAAAATCAAAGTCATCGGCCTTCTGCTTGAGGACCAGCATAATCTGACCATAGAAGGCAACGGGGCCGAACTGAGATTCCACGGCAAACAGACAATGATGGGAATCATCCATTCCTCGGGCATCAGACTCAGGAATCTTCATATTGACAGCGAACGTCCGGGCGCTTCCGAAATGGTGGTCGAGAAAGTCGAGCCTGACGGGGTAATCCTGCGTTTCAACAAGAGTTCCTGGTATGAAATAACGGCTGAAGGGAGGGTGGAACTTGTCGGCGAGGGATGGAAAACAGTACATCCGCATTGCGTGGAATATGACAAGGCATCCGGGCATATGGATTACAGTTCCAATTGGGATATTGTACAGGAGTCCCGTGCGGAAGAGATTGAGAAGGGGCTTGTGAAAATCTTCACGGATGCCACATCTTCGTTCAAGGAGGGCAATATCATTACAGTCAGGGACCATATCCGCGACCAGGTCGGAATCCTGAATCTGGAAAGCCAGGACCTGGAATTTGAAGATATGGGCATCCATTCCCTGCACGCAATCGGAGTGGTGAACCAGTTCTGCAGGAATCTGTCATTCAGGAATGTCCGGTTCGAGCCCAGGGAAGGCAGCGGGCGCATTCTTGCCTCTTCGGCGGACTTCCTTCATTTCAGCGGATGTGCCGGAAAGATAAATATACAGGGATGCAGGTTCAGCGGGGCTCAGGATGACCCTATCAATGTCCACGGAACCTATCTGGTATTGGAGGAGGTGGTTTCGGAAAAGAAGGTCAGGCTCAGGTTCGCCCATCACCAGACCTATGGCATGCAGGCATTCTGGCCCGGCGACACGGTCTCTTTTGTGAACAGAAACTCTCTTCAGACGGTCGCGGCGGCTGTCGTCGATTCGGTCCGCCGGCTGAGTGACAGGGAAGTGCTGCTGAGTGTCAGTCAGCGGATTCCCGAGGAGATACGTGCCGGGGAATATGTGATGGAAAACCTGACCTGGACTCCGGAGGTCGAAATTTCAGACAATTACTTCACCAGGACCAACACCAGGGGAACTTTGATCACCACTCCGAGAAAATCAGTAATAAGGAACAATGTCTATGAAAAAGTCGGGATGAGCGCCATCCTTGTCAGCGGCGATGCCCACGATTGGTATGAAAGCGGTGCCGTCAGGAATTTGACGATAGAAAACAACCGCTTCATCGATTGCTCCTACAGCGCGGCGAAAAATGCCGTGATATTGATTGAACCCACAAACACTGTTGAAGATACTCCTGTCCACGATACAATCAGGATTATCTCCAACAAGTTTGAATCGGAAGGCCGGAAACCTGTCGTATCCAAGTCTGTACGCTCGCTGATTACGGATATTGAACCGCGCTGATATTCCGCGCCGGACTGTCATTCAACCGGGCATTACTTGAGCAGTCGCATTTGGGGTATAAAAAATTATACCTATATTTGCAATGTTAAACGAATAAAGAAATTATGCCGACACTTCTCTTCCTTTTTGGGCTTCGATTTTTTTTCTACTCAGATGAGCACCTTCCAATGCATGTTCATGTCAAGAACGGAGATGGTAAAGCGAAAATAAACATTGAAACAGCAGAAGTCGTAGAGAACAATGGGCTGAAGCCGGCAGACTTGAAAAAGGCAGTTGATGCCGTGAAACAATATAAGGATGAGTTCATCAAGGCATGGAACGAGTATTTTGATGAGGACTAACAGTATGGAAGCAATCATTAAACTTTGGTTTGACGAGGGACGGATTTATATTCTGACAGATCAAAACAAAACATACAGCCGCCCCCTTGAGGCGTTCCCGCTTCTTCTTGATGCGACTGATGGGCAGCGTGCCAAATATGAGATAGGACTTGATGGGGATGACATACACTGGGATGAGATTGACGAGGATATCCATATCAGCAGTTTCTTCGACACCGCTGAACCGGATATGGATAACCCGATTGCTGATATCTTCCACAGATTCCCGCAGTTGAATGTTTCTGAAGTCGCCCGAACAATGGGCATCAACAAGAGTCTTCTTTCCAGATACATTTATGGTATAAAGAAGCCTTCGCAGCAGCGTACGGATCAAATCATCAACACAATACGTCAACTTGGCCGCGAATTGGCCGCTGTCTAAAGAAAAGCAACCGTTCGTCATTCAACCGGGCAGAGGATGCATCCGTCGAACAGATAATCTGTGTTGAGGATGTTCATCGTCACCTTGTCGAAAGAGATTTCAGCCTCTGTATCAGATTTTTTGACAAGGAAGACGGAGCCGCTGTACTCCTCCGTGAAAGGAGCGTTCCCATTTACCCATTGGTTTACAAAACGGGCGGAAACCGGCACTGACTTCTGGCCCGTCTCCATACCCGCGAAGTCATTGAAATGGAGGTAAAGGACATACTCTGAAGCCGTGCGGGTCTCACCCGTCCACGCTTCGAGCCTTAGCCCCGAGTTGCCGTCCGAGGCATATAAATGACACTCGTTGAACTCAATGTCCTTGCTGATTTGAGAAATGTCGTCCTTTGAGCAGGACAAGACCAGCACCGCAGCGCAGGCAACACTGACGAATCGAATCATTCTGTTCATAATTGGTATACTCTATACTTTCAGTTCAACATTGCAAAGTTATCTATTTACTTCGTTCTTTGCAAATGAGGTTTCCACCCTTTGCCATTCCATCTCCGTAGCGGTCAATTTCGTGACTTTGAAAACTTTCATAACTCAATCAGGTTGTTTCTATCCTATAAACACAGAACAACTCAAAATGCGTCAAAGAAAATCCACCATATGAATGTCGTTCACGCTTCAAAAAAACGGGGTTCGATGGCTATCCTTATTTTTTCAGTGCCCTCCAAAAAACCAGGGATGTCCATCCATCTCCACAAGAAAAGGAGCCTCGCGGTACTACAGGAATAGCAAGGCGGCATCAGCCGCCGTGGCGGAGTGTGGGAGATGTTCGGAGAACATCGAGCCACGGAGCCACCCCGATGGAGCGACAGCGAAATCGGGTATGCCCCTCGGGGCAGCTGCGTAGCAGCGGGG
Source organism: Bacteroidales bacterium (assembly GCA_045642485.1). Taxonomy (GTDB): domain Bacteria; phylum Bacteroidota; class Bacteroidia; order Bacteroidales; family UBA932; genus Cacconaster. The sequence continues at coordinate 4,149 of JAZUIV010000045.1, forward strand.
GTCGCGAGGGTGTTTACAGCAAGCATCTTTATGCTTGCGGCCTGAGCAGCAGGGCTTCGGCCCGCCGTTCGGGGCAGCGCCCCGTATTATCTCCACAAGAAAAGGAGCCTTGCGGCTCCTCAAAAGACGCCGTCGGGCGTCCGGCGGAGACCGTGTATTTGCGCCAGCAAATACGGCAAGGTCGGGAGCCGCGGGGTTCGGGGCGGCGCCCCGTATTGTGGAGATGGGCGGGGTCGAACCGCCGTCCGAATAAAGCACCAGAGGGCTTTCTACACGCTTATCCTTCCTTTGATTGTCGGGGAGCGGCTGCCGGAAGGCGGGCCAACGGACCCTTATCTTCTAAATCTTGGCGCGCTGTAGAAGAGTCGGCGCGTGCATCCTTCCTGAATGATATCCCTGATACCGGAGATGGAAGGCGGGAACCCCGGCGGGATACTCGTCGCTATGGACCTTGTCCACGCGATTAAGGAGTCTGCCTCAGGCTAGACTACGCAGCGAGTGCATAAGAGTTGTTGCCAGTTATGGCTTGAGGTCTGAGATTTACGAGAGGGGCCACGACTCTCGACGTGCTTACCGTCCGACATCATTTACCGTCAAAACCAATACATCCCCAAAAATCGATTGTCAAACGACGTTGCAAAGATGCAAAAAATTTGCCTGAAATAAAACTATTTCACATACCAGTCAATCATATCATTTATGGCCTTCTGACACACCGGACAGAATCCCGGGGCGGTATTGTTGAGCATACGGCACTCATAATAAGGACGATAGCATCCCTTTGCCATATATCCGGCCCCTTCAAACACACCCACAACTCCATACCACTTCTCAGGATCCGAAGGAGTGGGCACCGGAGTACCCGGAGCAACCATATCCTTCCACTTGGTCCCGAAGTCGGTGAGATTGGTGATGTTCGGTTCCCAAGGCTCGATGCCGGGCAGATAGTAATCCTCATAGGCAACGTCGGAAGTATAGTACTCGTCGGCCAGCCCCGCAAAACTGTGTCCGAACTCGTGGACCAGCACCACCTCGGACAATTTGTTGTCGGCAGTTCCGAGAGCGTATGAACCATACACTCCCCCGCCCCCGTATTTGGACTCGTTCGCCACTACTATCAGGGCATCGTGCGGAACCCCGGCCGCCGCCTTGGCAATCAACGAGTGGTCCCATACCGTCAGATATCTGTCTATATAAAAGGTATCGAACATCGAGGCCAGCACCGTATTCCTCCAGAGGCCGTCCTGAGGAATCGTCACCCCGCTTTCGGCCGATGCGCTCTCCACGAACCACAGATTGAAATCGTCCCTTCTGGAAGCATACGGCTCCAGAGAGAAGAATGTCTCCACCAGCCGCCTGGCATCGCTGCGGTATTTCTCCATATTGTCAGCCGTATATCCTTCCGCCACAATGGCGATGTCAACCTTTTCGGAAGGGTCCCCGCTCAGCGAGGAGGTTGCCGGCCACACTTTTTCGGGACAGGGGATTATATGCCTGTCGGCTGGGTCAATGTCGAATTCCGTGAGGGCTGTGAACCTGCCCGTCTCCCGGACTCTCTGATAGATGACAAGATGCACTGTCTCCTTCGGCATCGGAATCCAGATGCTCTGCCCTGCCGACATTGAGACGGCGCCGGCCTGCGCCGTGGTGGTCCACTCGTCGAAGAGGGAGCAGAAACCGTGAGAATAGACCAGCTTACCGCCGGAAAAAACCTCGTAGAAATACTGGCCGTAACCGAAAGTGTCAATCAGATTGGTCTTGGAAGCGCTCCACAGAGCCTCTTTCTGCAACCCCTTGAGATATATGGCCTGCGAGGAGGCGTTCCCCGCCAATTCAAGGTCAACGCGCAGCCTCTCCGGAGTGAAAAACTTCTGATAATCGACTTTTCCTTCAAAGGTGGAACTGACTGTCCCGTCGCCGGTGGAAGCGGGAAGGCCGCTGCAGGAAAGGACAGCCGCCGAGAGCAGGACGAAAAGCAACTTCTTCATATCAAAAAAGAGATTGTTCCCGGCCCCTCGTGGCAGAGAAGGTCGAGAATTGACAGATTCGGCAGAAAGCCGAAACGGGATGAAAAAATCTGATAATATTCCCTGTTGAATCCGAACTCATCGAGGAGGCTCTCCCCACGATACTTCGGCTGAATCCTTGACCTGAAATCCCCGGCCCCGCAATCCGGCCTGAAGGAATCCGTGAATTCAATCTCCGCCCTGATTCCGACCAACTCCAGCAATTTCTCGGTCAGGGCGATATCCAGATCGAAGAGGAACTGCGGCTTTTTCTGCAGAACCTCCAGAAAATCATCCTTGTAGTAGAGATAGAACGGGGAGGAATTGTAGGCCGCTTCGATGGCCCGTGTATGTTGCTGAAGCCACGGCTCGCTGTAATCGATGCGTATGTCCCTTATCGGGCGGGCGTGGATGACATCCTTGATGACCGGAATCGATAACTGCATCACCCCTCCTCCGGAATATATCCGGCAGCGGTTGCGGTAGGACTGTTTCTGATAGAGTTCGTTCTGCTCGACAAGCACCCGCCCGCTCTGTGCAATGGCGAAGAAATACTCCACCGGAGGGAAGTATGCCGCGGAAAGGGTAGCTGTGTCGAAAAGAGGCATCAGCGTTTGACTATCCCCCTTGAGGACTTCTCAATGAAATCGAGAATTGCGGCCTTGTGAGCGCTGTCAGGGAAGACTTCGCGGATTACGCGGCAGGCATCGGAGATGTTCTTGTCGCTCTCGTAAATCTGCTTGTAGATATCCCTTATTTCCTCGATTGTGTGGATGTCGAATCCGTGACGGCGCAGCCCCACGATATTGATTCCCTCATAGATGACGGGATTTCTGGCGGCAAGGACGAACGGCGGTATATCTTTGTTGACGGCGGCTCCTCCACCTACCATCGCGTGACAGCCGATGTGCGAGAACTGATGGACAAGGGCCCCTCCCCCAAGGATGGCCCAGTCATCCACGTCTGTCTCTCCGGCTATTGCCGCAAAACTTGAGAAGATGCAGTTGTCCCCGACGCGGCAATCGTGTGCGATATGGACGTATGACATTATCAGACAGCCGCTTCCCACTTTGGTCAGCAGTTTCCCGCTGGCTTCCGTGCCGCGGTTGATTGTGGCACATTCACGGATTGTGGTGTTGTCCCCGATTTCCACATAGGAGACCTCTCCGTGGAACTTCAAGTCCTGGGGGATTGCCCCTATCACGGCTCCGGGAAAAATCCTGCATCCGCTGCCGATTTTCACATAGTCACAGATGGTTACGTTGGGGCCGATCTTGCAGTTGTCCCCTATCTCGACGTTCCCCGAGATACAGGTGAACGGCCCGATCTCCACGTTTTTCCCGATTTTGGCGTCGGGGTGTATGTAATTCATTGAGTTCATAGCGTTATAGAATCAAGAAATGCCTTCAGGGCCGACACGTTGAAATTGTGCCCGGGCTTGAAGGCTGTGATATGTCCGATAATAGGCCTGCCGGAGAGAGAAAGGTCCCCTATCAGGTCCAGAAGTTTGTGCCTCGCACATTCGTTTTCAAAAATAGGCTTCAACCCGAGATATCCGTCCGGCTCGTCGATTACCAGGGCATTGTCCAGGCTCCCTCCCCTGATCAGGCCGAGCAGGCGAAGCCAGCGGATCTCCCTCTTGAAGCAGAATGTCCGGCTGGGCGCTATTTCAGCAAGATATCCGGTGCCGTCGAAACCGGCTTCCTGCACACCGATTACCTTGGAATTGAAATCAATCTTCACTTGATAGGATGTGGCGGAAGCAGGCTCCATCCTCAGATAAGACCCCCGCCTGTCATCCCTGTATTCAAAAGGTTCCCTGACTGTAATCACTTCCCTTTCAGCCGCTTGTTCCACCAGCCCATCCGCCGCGATTGCCTCTGCGAAAGGCTTTGCGCTGCCGTCAAGAATCGGCACTTCCGCACAGTTCATCTCCACTGCGGCGTTGTCCACCCCCAACCCGGCAAAAGCGGAGAGAAGATGCTCCACAGTACAGACGGAAGCACCCCCGGATTTAAGGCTGGTGCTGCGGGCACCGCGATGAAAGTTGGAAGCGACGGCTCTGATTTCCGCTCCGCCCCTGTCAAGACGGCGGAAGACTATACCGGTCCCCTCGGGAGCCGGGCAGAGCGAAACCCTGACCTGTCTGCCGGTATGGAGCCCGACACCTTCAAAAGTGTATGTCCTGCTGAGAGTGTGCTGATTCATCATTGTCTGTCAGGGGCGTTCTTGAAAATGGCGTATGCCCGCATAAATTTGTGGTAGTCGAATGCCGGGCCTCCCATAAGGACCTGCCCCGGCTTCCTCACGCTCCCCTGTACTCCGGAGCCGGCCACTATCGTGGTTCTGTCAGCAATTGTAAGATGCCCCACAATCCCCACCTGCCCGGCTATCACGCAGTTCTTCCCCACTTTGGTGGAACCTGCGATTCCGCTCATCGCGGCCATCACGGTATTCTCCCCTATCTCGACGTTGTGCGCAACCATACAGAGATTGTCAATCTTGACCCCCTTGCGGATGATGGTGGAGCCCATCGTAGCCCTGTCGATTGTGGTGCCGGCGCCAATCTCCACGTCATCCTCTATCACAACGTTGCCCAACTGGGGGATTTTGTGATAGACTCCCTCGGAGTCGGGAGCGAAGCCGAAGCCGTCGGCCCCGATGACCGCATTGGCGTGGATGATGCAGTTGTCGCCGATTGTGCAGCCGCCGTATATCTTCACACCGGAATAGATGGTGCAGTTGCGCCCGATTCTGACACGCGGCCCGATGGAGACCTGGGAATGAATCCTGGTGCCACGCCCGATGCGCGCCGCAACGCTTATGGAATTGCTTCCCTCAAGCCTGGCAATCAATCCATTGCCGGTACGGAAGCCTCTCCTTGAATTCGCAAAATATCCCAACAGCCGGGAAACGCCCCCATAGACGTCATCCAGCCTGATGAGCACGGCCGGAATCGGACGGGCAGGCACGAAATCGACGGGGACAAGAAGTGCAGCGGCTTTCGTATCGTATATGTATTTCTCGTATTTCGGATTGGCATAGAAACAGATGTCTCCGGGACCGGCATTTTCGATTCTGGCGGGCTTCCTCACCTTTACCTTCCCGTCACCCTCCACGGTACCGCCCAGAATACCGGCCAGAGTCTCGACTGTCACTTCCTTATATTTCATATACTGCAAATTTAGCAAAACGGGATAAGTATCACAAAATATGCCACAAAAATTTGATAATTGTAACATTATACTTATATTTGCATCGAATGAGGGGACGGGAAGTCCCCTCTTTTCGTACACTGACTATGATAGACAAGGAACTCATCATTCAGATTGCGCAGGAGCATCTGGCTGAAACGGATCTCACTCTGGTTAAAGTGAGCAACAACAAGGAGAACAACATCAAAGTTTTCATCACGCGTGAAGGAGGAAGCGTATGCATTGACGATTGCGTGGAACTCAGCAGGCACATCGAAAGCCGCCTTGACCGCGACCAGGAAGATTTCTCCCTGATGGTCAGTTCGTCCGGAGAATAGAAAAGAAAACAGAAACAATATTAACAACGACTACTAAAATGGAAGGGTTGAACCTAATCAGCACGTTTGCTGAATTCAAAGAACTGAAGAACATTGACAGGCCCACTATGATGAGCGTATTGGATGACATTTTCCGCGCCCAACTGGCCAGAATGTATGGAGACGCCGATAATTTCGACATCATCATCAACATAGACAAAGGAGACTTCGAAATATGGCGGAACAGGACAGTTGTCGAGACAGTCGAGGACCCCACCAAGGAGATCTCCCTCGAAGAGGTGCAGAAAATCGACAGCTCATACGAAATCGGAGAGGATTATACTGAAGAGGTCTCCCTGGCAAGTTTCGGACGCCGCGGGATCCTCAACCTCCGACAGAACCTTGCAAGCCGCATAATGGACCTGGAGAAAGCCAATCTCTACAACAAATACCGCAACAGAATAGGCGAAATCATCGTGGGTGAAGTCTATCAGGCCTGGAAGAAGGAAGTGCTGGTAATGGACGAGGACGGCAACGAACTTGTTCTTCCCAAGACAGAGCAGATTCCCGCCGATTTCTTCCGCAAGGGAGACACCGTCAAGGCAGTGATAATAAGCGTCGAGATGAAGAACAACAACCCCGTGATAACGCTTTCACGTACTTCCACCCTCTTCCTGGAGAAACTTTTCGAGCAGGAAGTTCCCGAGATATTCGACGGGCTGATTACAATCAAGAAAGTAGTCCGTATGCCGGGCGAGCGCGCGAAGGTGGCCGTTGAAAGTTATGACGAGCGCATCGACCCCGTAGGAGCCTGCGTAGGTGTGAAGGGCTCCCGCATACACGGCATTGTCCGCGAACTCCGCAACGAGAACATCGACGTCATCAACTGGACTTCTAACGTCCAACTCCTGGTCCAGAGGGCTCTCGCCCCCGCCAAGATTTCAGCAATGAAAATCGACGAGCAGGAGAAGAACATACACATCGACCTCCAGTCAACCGAACTGGCACAGGCCATCGGACGTAACGGAAACAATATCCATCTTGCGGAAGACCTTTCAGGTTACAAGATTGACGTCTACCGTATGGATACCGACACCGTGGAGGAAGAGGATGTCCTTCTGGACAATTTCACCGACGAGATTGACCAGTGGATAATCGACGCGCTGAAGGGCATAGGTTGCGACACCGCCAAGAGCGTTCTCGCGATTCCGGCGGAAGACCTTATGCACCGCGCAGACCTGGAGGAGGAGACTGTCAGCGAAGTGCTCCGCATCCTTGCATCAGAATTCGAAAACTAATTCATAAAACGGGAGGTAATATATGTCAGAAGGTACAGTCAGAATCAACAAAGTCCTCAAGGACTTCAACATCGGTCTCTCAACTTTGGCCGAATTTCTCAAGAAGAAAGGAATCACGGATGATATCACCCCTGCGTCCAAGATTTCGGAGAAAACCTTTGAACTGATCTCCAAGGAGTTCGGAAAGGAGCAACTCATCAAGGAGCAGTCCCTGAAGATTGCTATCAAAGTCAAGGAAATCACCGAAAAAGGCTCCGCCAAGGAAGCCAAGGAGGAATATCGTCCCGGGCAGGAAGTCATAATCAAGACAAATGTGCTGACTGAGAAGAAAAGGGTGGAAACTCCCGCACCCGCTCCGGCACCTGTCCAGGCCCCTGCACCCGCACCTGCACCTGCACCGGCACCCGTACCTGTGCCTGCACCCGATCCGGAACCCGCGCCCGCACCTGCTCCGGCTCCAACCCCGGCTCCAACCCCGGCTCCTGCCAGGAAAGAGCCTGAAACAGTGGAACCCGCGCACAAGCCGGAACCGGTATCCGACATAAAGATATTGGGCAAAATCGATCTCGACAGAAAACCCGCCAAGGCACACAAGGATACCCCCGCAAAGGAGGCTCCCGCAAAAACTGCCCCTCAGGCTGAGAAAGAGACCCCTGCCGCCCCCGCCCCGAAAGAGGCCAGACCCGTCATCGAGCATATCGAGACCCGCGTCGAAAAACTGGCCGGCCCCAAAATCGCCGGAACCATAGATTTGTCCAAGTTCGAAAAGAAACCCTCCTCTCAGAACAAGGACGCAGGCAAGAAGGACAAGAACAAGAGAGAGAGGATTCACAAGAACGGTCCCGCCAAGGTTGACGTCAACGACCCGCGCAACAGCGCCGTCTCCAGACAGGGTAACAACCGCAACGGCAACGGCAACGGCAGGAAGGACAGGTTCAAGGCCGTCCATCCCGAAATAGACAGTGACGAAATCCAGAAAGTCATCAAGGAGACATACGCCAGGATGACCGAAGGTCACGGCAAGACAAAGACATCAAAGCACCGCCGTGAGAAACGCGAGGAAATCGCCGAGAAGATGCAGGAGGAGGCATTCCGTCAGGAAATGACAAGCAACATCCTGAAAGTCACCGAATTCGTTACTGTCAACGAACTTGCGATTCTTATGAACAACACCCCCGTGACGAAAGTCATCGAAGCCTGTATGAACCTCGGACTTATGGTTTCCATAAACCAGAGGCTCGATGCCGAGGCTCTCGTCCTTGTTGCCGAGGAATTCGGTTACAAGATTGAATTCGTCACAGCGGAGATTCAGGATGCCATCACCCAGGAAGAGGACCGCGAAGAAGACCTTCTCCCCCGTCCCCCCATCGTCACCGTTATGGGTCACGTGGACCACGGAAAGACCTCCCTTCTCGACCATATCAGAAAGACCAACGTGATTGCGGGTGAGGCCGGAGGAATCACCCAGCATATCGGCGCATACAACGTCAAGTTGTCAGACGGACGCCACATCACCTTCCTCGACACCCCCGGTCACGAAGCATTCACCGCAATGCGAGCCAGGGGAGCCAAGGTGACCGACCTTGCCATCATTATCGTGGCAGCCGACGACGCTATAATGCCCCAGACCGTGGAAGCAATCAACCACGCCCAGGCAGCAGGCGTCCCTATGATATTTGCAATCAACAAGATAGACAAACCCGGCGCCAACCCTGACAAAATCAGGGAGCAGTTGGCAAATATGAATATCCTCGTGGAGGAGTGGGGCGGCAAATACCAATGCCAGGAAATCTCCGCAAAGAAAGGCATCAACGTGGACAAACTCCTCGAAAAGGTGCTGGTGGAGGCCGACCTGCTTGAACTGAAGGCCAACCCCGACAAACTTGCAGTGGGAAGCATCATCGAGTCTTCCCTGGACAAGGGGCGCGGCTATCTTGCCACCGTACTTATCCAGAGCGGAACCCTGCACGTGGGCGACCCTATCGTTGCAGGATGTTACGCCGGCCGCGTGAAGGCGATGTTCAATGAGCGCGGTCAGAAACTCAAGGAAGCCACCCCTTCCACCCCTGTGTCAGTGCTCGGACTCTCCGGAGCCCCCACCGCTGGAGACACGCTCAATGCAATGGGAGATGAGAAAGAGGCCCGCGACATAGCCAACAAGCGTGAACAACTTATCCGCATCCAGGGCATCAAGACCCAGACACACATCACTCTGGAAGAGATCGGACGCCGAATTGCGCTGGGCAACTTCCAGGAACTCAACGTGATTGTCAAGGCCGATGTGGACGGTTCTATCGAAGCGCTCTCCGATTCCCTTATCAAACTCTCGACCGAGGAGATTCACGTCAACGTAATCCACAAGGCAGTCGGAGCGATTTCAGAGTCCGACGTTCTGCTCGCAGTAGCATCCAACGCCATTATCATCGGCTTCCAGGTAAGGCCTATGCCCAATGCCCGCAAACTTGCCGAGAAGGAGCAGATTGAAATACGTCTCTACTCTGTCATCTACGATGCCATCGAGGAGGTCAAGAGCGGTATCGAAGGTATGCTCGCTCCCGAAGAGAAGGAGGAGGTTGCGGCAAACGCAGAGGTTCTGGAGACCTTCAGAATCTCAAAGGTCGGAACCATTGCGGGATGTATCGTCCGCGACGGCAAAATGGTCCGCGGTGCAAATGTCCGCGTGATTCGCGACGGCATCGTGGTCTATACAGGCAAACTCGGTTCGCTGAAGCGCCTGAAGGACGACGTGAAGGAGGTCACTTCCGGCTTCGACTGCGGTTTGAGCGTGGAAGGATACAACGACATCAAAATCGGCGATATGATCGAGGCATACCATATTGTCGAGGTCAAGAGGAAACTTTAAGAATTTTGATTATCTTTGCGGTGCGGATGCCCGAAAGGGTCGCCCGCAAGGATTTATGGGGAATTAGCTCAGCTGGTAGAGCGTCAGGTTCGCAATCTGAAAGTCGGGAGTTCGAGTCTCCTATTCTCCACAAAAAAAGGTGCTTTGAAAGCACCTTTTTTTGTGGAGAACGATACGATGATGGACATCGAAATCCCGCCCCCAGCCGGGGCAGGTTGCGACGGATGCTGAGCTTCAGAACCTGAATGTTGCACGTCTGCTTCGTGATGTCTGCGGGTCCCCCGGCAGGAGCCGGCCCACAGACATTTTTCACTCGCAGACGGCATCCTTTCGCGGTCCTTGCCGCAATGCATCCTTTCGCAACCTGTCCCGGCCGGTGAAATCATCAGTAATCTTTGCAGAATCCCATTGTGTCTTGCATGGAACCAAGCCTTTCTGACGAAGCTTTAGCGGAGGAAGAAGGGCTTGACCGCTTTGAATATTATCTACAGAATCTGGAGGGCAATGACTGCACAGGCTTCGGCATCTGCCAGTGCGTGATGGTGATTGGTCAGATCATATCCACAAGCAGCGGCCACGGTCTGCAACTGATGATTCGGCAAAGAGCAGCCGAAATGACGTCTTGAAGCGGTCAGGGTATCATAGAACCGAAAATCCGGGTAATCCATCTGGTATGTCCGGAATGCAGCCTTGAGGCATCTTTCGTCGAATCTGGCATTGTGCGCTACAAGCGGCAGACCCTCAATATGTGGTGCAATCTTCTCCCAGACATACGGGAATACCGGCGCGTCATCGGTATCGGCCTCACATAACCCGTGAACCTGCTGGCAGAACCATTTGTAATACTCGGGCTCAGGATGTATCAGTGAATAGAACTTGTCGACAATCTTGCCATCCCGGACAATGACAACGCCCACCGAGCAGACGCTGGTGGGACATTCGTTGGCTGTTTCAAAATCGATGGCGGCGAAAGTCTTCATTATTTGCTTGCTACGAGTGCAAATTTACGATATTCTGGTAAACCTTGCTATCCTCTCGTTTACTATTCTCAGGTAATGCCGTCTTGCCTTGTCACTTAAGAAACTACGCCCCACAAGGTCATAAGATGCTTTTGGCAGCAGCATATACTTATCAAGAATCCTGGAAACACGTGCTTCAAGAAGACCTATGCGAGTGCCGAAGCGTTCGAAGTCCAGCCGGCAAGGATGTCCGGTCCTTTCATAAACATCGCTACGCTCGATGTTGGACGAAAGTCCTCCATCCAGTCCCAGATCGTCACCATTCAAGTGGATACCCGTATTCAGCAAGTCATAAGCAGGAGCCAGGCGGTAATCCTCTCCCTGCAGGATAAGGGAAAAGTTCTTCAGATGGTCATCACTGTTAGCATAGATGTAGTTGAACACCACAAGGTCGAAAAACCTTTCCATATCCACCCTCCAGGCTGATACATATTGTCTTATCGCATCCGCTATATCTTCGTAGCATCCGCTGTACTTGAAGTGTCTCCCGTCTTCCTGTTCATTGCGCCCGAGCACAGAGGCAAAGTCCTCCATCGGAATTTTTGTTCCATCTGAAAGTATGTCAAAGCGCTTTGTGATATACACAATCTCTCCCTTTGGCGTGAAACAAAGACCGTTTTCAGCTGTCTTGATGCCGTACACCTGAGAGGCAATCTGCATAGTCAGATTCTCATTGGCAGGAATCTGCCTGCGCTCCATAAGAGTCCTGTCCCACGGTGCAGGTTTCAGAATATATGTAGAGCGGTCATCGTCACCTGCTATCCTGATTTGAGAATCCTTCAGAACGGCGGGAAACTTTTCCTGAACTCCGGACACCGAGATTCTATGCATGGCATCCGCAACTACTCCGGATGCACGAAACTCATCTATGTTGAAATCCAAAAGATGGCTTACCTTTCTGCCATCAAAAAGGGTCCTTCGTGCTTTCGGGCTATATGTCGAGAAACCTTCTGCAAGGTTTGACGGGCAATTGGCAATATCTGTCATCACTGTATGATTTTAACGTGAACAGCTCCTATGAAATCCTTCCCGGACATAGCCGAAAGCAGACCGAAGAAATCCTTTTCGTCAAGTCTCAGATGCCGGCAGATGATACTGCGGTTGGCTCCTTCCGGCAACATATTGGTAAAGAAGGGGAACAACTCCGGAGACTCGTATTTCTCTTTGGTTATTGGAAGATTCACTGATATTGACTTTCCTCCGGATATCAGATAGTCAGAGTCATACCGGAACTCATACCCCCTCCCGGGATGTTGCTCAGTCAAAACACCGGCTTTTGTATTGTTATAATATACACCCAGTTGTCTCATTATTCTCCAGCGACAGTATTTCGTACTCTATATATAATTTCCATTCCAAGGACATCGATAATCTTTGAAACAGTAGCAATTGAGGGGTTGCCTTTCCCCCTTTCTATATCTTTGACAGTTGCCAGGCTCAACTCCGCCAGCTCCGCAAGATCATTTTGGGACAAATCAAGTGTCTTACGACGTTCCTTCATCGTATCTTGTAGGTTCATAAGTCTATTATATTAAACTTTCAGCACAAAAATAAGATAAAATATTGTTCTTATCAAGTAAAAGTGTATTAAAGTAAACTTTGCAAGAATCCTCTTGTCGTGCACGAAACAGAGCATTCGACGCCTCCACCGGAGAAGTCCGCTTTGATTTCTGCCGGCAAATTGCTATATTAGCACAATCTAATTACCACAACTATGAGTCTGTCCAGAAGATCTTTCCTGAAAACTTCGATAGCGGCAGGAGCCGGTCTGGCCGCCGCATCATCCTTCGGAGCACCTATGTTCATCCCCTCTGAAACCCTCAAGGGAGAGAAAGCCCCCTCCAACCGCATCAACATCGGCGTAATCGGCACAGGCCGCATCGCCCGCGACCACGATATGCCCGGTGTGATGAAATATGAATATGCGCACATAATCGCCGTCTGCGACCTTGACGCCCACAGACTCGAAGATGCCAAAAAATTTGTCATCGACTTCAGGAAGGAGCGATTCGGGAAGGCGGATGAAGTAAAGACATACGAACATTACGAGGAACTTCTCGCCAACCCGGAGATAGACGCGGTCATCATCTGCACGCCGGACCACTGGCACGCCAAGATTGCGATAGAAGCGGTCAGGGCAGGAAAAGACGTCTATCTTGAAAAACCCACCTCCCTGACAATCGCTGAAGGGCGACTGATGAGCAACGCCGTCAACTCGACGGGCAGAATATTCCAGTTGGGCACACAGCAGCGCTCCACCGAACAGTTCCGCATCGCCAGCGAACTTGTCCGCAACGGCCGCATCGGAACACTGAAAGAGATAGAAGTGCGCCTCCCCGGCGACCCGGCGGGAGGCAACCCCACACCGATGCCCGTACCCCAGTGGTTCAACTATGAAAAATGGCTCGGCTCAACCCCGTATGTTCCATATACCGAAGACCTTGTACACCCTCAGAAGGGATACGACCGTCCCGGATGGCTCCGCTGCGAACAATTCGGCGCCGGTATGATTACAGGATGGGGCAACCACCACTTCGATATCGCCCATTGGGCAATGGGTACCGAATACAGCGGTCCGGTTGAAATCTTCGGACAGGCCGAATTCGCGCACGACGGCCTCTGGGACGTCCACGGTGAATACCACACCGAGATGAAATATGCCAACGGGGTGATTGTCAAGGGTATGACAGACTCCGACGAGAAGCCTAACGGACTCCTTTTCACCGGCACGGACGGATGGATTTTCGTCAGCCGCGGCGATTATCAGGCATCGGCCAACGACCCCGCAACCCACGCCGGAAGCCCTCTTCAGGCTTCAGACCCGAGAATACTCAAAACACCTCTCAAGGAGACGGATATACACCTGACTGTCAGCGATGACCACCACGGCAACTGGTTGGAGGCCATCAGGACCCGCACCCAGCCTATCTCCCCCGCCGAAGTCGGACACCGATCCTGCTCAGCCTGCCTTCTCCAGCACATAGCGATGAAACTCGGACGGAGGCTCTACTGGGATCCGGTACTTGAACGTTTCAAGAATGATGACCAGGCGAACGCAATGCTCAGCCGCAGCGAAAGATTCCCTTATCAGATTGAACGCAGCCTATGAAAAAGATAATCCTCACAACAGCCGCCCTTCTTGCCGCGACCCTCAGTTTCCAAAGTTTTGCGGACGAAAAACGCCCGGCGATGGACGTCAGGGATGACGGCAGAAGCCTCACCATCACCAGCGGCGAGAAACCTGTCCTCACGTACAATTACGCAGTGACTCCCGCGAAGGAGGGTGTCAGGGCGGTATATGCCAGAAGCGGGTACATCCACCCCGCATACACCCCTTCAGGATTCATCTACACCAACATACAACCCGCCGACCATCCCCACCACTACGGAATCTGGAACCCCTGGACGAGAGTGGAATATGAAGGTAAGGTATATGACCTGTGGAACCTCGGGGACAGCCTCGGATGCGTCAGGGCAAAGAAAATCGAGAAAATCTACAGAGACGGCGAGTCCGCCGGATTCAACGCAGTGCTTGAACACGTGATTTTCGCCCCGAAGGGAGAGAAAGTCATTATGGAAGAAAACTGGATTGTCAAGGCAAGGGAGACCGAAGGAGGATTCGAATGGGATTTCGAGTCAGTGCTCAGGCCCTGCACCGACAAGCCACTCACAATCAAGGAATACCGCTATGAAGGATTCGGCTTGAGAGCTACGGACAAATGGACGCGCGACAACTGCACGATGATGACCTCCGCAGGCAACACCCGTCAGTCGATAGATTTCTCACGAGGGGACTGGATTTACGTGAACGGCTCCGCAGATGGGGTCAAAGCCGGCATCCTGATGATGTCCTGCCCGGAGAACTTCAACTCTCCGGAACTTCTCCGCATCTGGGACGAGAACGCCAACGATGGCAGAGGCGACGTCTTCGTCAATTTCTGCCCCACCAAGGACAGGGACTGGGTGCTCGAGAGCGGAAAGCAGTACACACTGAAATACAGGGTGATTGCCTCCGACGAGCATTTCACTCCCGAAAAGGCCGCACAAAATTTCAAGGATTATGCATACGCCCGCCCGGTTGATGCCGTGAAAATCGGCAACCGCATCGACATCAGCATAGACGGTGAATTCTTCACCAGCTACCGCTGCTACGACGATGAGAAATACCCCTTCTTCTTCCCCGTCAACGGACCGTCTTCCGGAGCGAGCGTCACCTCAATGAGGAACAGCCTGTGGCCCCACCACACCTCCCTCTTCTTCGGATGTGACCTTGTGAACGGAGGCAACTATTGGCAGGAAGGCCTCGAAAGGGGCAGAATCATATCTCTCGGAGCGGAGATAGTCGAAACCGGCACAGACAAAGTTGTCATCGAGGACAGGTGTATCTGGAAACGTCCCGGAGCGGAATCCCCCTTCAGGGACAGCCGCAGGATAACGGTCACCTCCCCTTGCAAGGAGATTTACCAACTTGATTTCGATATTGTTATGGAGGCGCTTGAGGACGTGAAGATACTCAAGACCAACCATTCTCTGTTCAGCGCCAGAATCGCCGATGACCTGACGGTCAAGCAGGGCGGTGTGATGGTCAACAATCTCGGGAACAAGGGAGAACAGGCCACCTTCGGAGTCAACGCATCCTGGATGGGATTCTATGGCGAACGGAAGACAGGCACGGAGGGAATCGTGATAATGCAGCACCCTTCCAACAGATGGTACCCCTCGAAGTGGTTCACCCGCGACTACGGATTCATGTCCCCCACCCCGATGTGGTGGCCTGAGGACGGAGAAGCCACCTGCCTGAAGAAAGGCGAGACCATCCCCCTGAGATACAGAGTAATAGTACACAAAGGCACTCCTGAAGAGGCCGGAATCCAAGCACTTTTTGACCAATATACTAAGGAATGAATATGAAAAAGATGGCGGCTGTCTTGTCCGCCGCAGCGGTGATTGCATCCTGCGGCGTTGAAAAAGATGAGAGCGAAGTGACGATAATCACATTGGACCCGGGCCATTTCCACGCGGCATTGGTCCAGAAAACGCAATATCCCCAGGTTTCGAAGGACGTGTATGTCTATTCCCCCGGAGGGGCTGACCTGCAGGAGCATCTTGCAAAGATCGAAGGGTACAACACCCGCGCGGAGAACCCGACCGCCTGGAACGAGATAATCTATGAAGGCGACGACTTCCTCGCGAAGATGCTGTCGGAGAAGAAGGGCAACGTGATGGTCACTGCCGGGAACAACTCCCGCAAGACCGGCTACATCAAGAATACCCTCGAAGCGGGAATCAACGTCCTTGCAGACAAACCTATGGCCATCAATACCTCCAATTTCGAGACACTCAGGGAATGTTTCGACATTGCGAGGAAGAACAGCGTCCTGCTTTATGACATTATGACCGAGAGATTCGAAATCTCCACCATTTTGCAGAGAGAACTTTCACAGATTGCCGCAATTTACGGGACGCAGCTTCAGGGCACGCCCCAGGAGCCTGCAATCACCAAGGAGAGCGTCCACCACTTCTACAAGGAGGTGTCGGGCAAGCCTCTCACCCGCCCCGCCTGGTTCTATGACGTGACCCAACAGGGAGAGGGCATCGCGGACGTGATGGTCCATCTGGTGGATCTGGTTCAATGGGAATGTTTCCCCGAACAGGCCATAGATTACACGAAGGATATCGAAATGGTTTCGGCACGCCACTGGGCCACTCCTGTCAGCCGGGAGCAGTTCAAGGCATCGACAGGTCTGGAGAAATTCCCCGAATACCTATCTGCAGCCGTTGACGGAGACAATCTGAACGTATATTCCAACGGAGAAATCAACTACCGTCTCAAAGGGGTATGCGCCAAAACTGTCGTCACCTGGGAATTCCAAGCCCCCGTCGGAGGCGGTGATACGCATTATTCCGTGATGCGCGGAAGCCTTGCCACCCTTGCCATCCGTCAGGGAAAGGAGCAGAACTTCGTGCCGGAACTCTATATCGAGCCCTCTGCCGAGGCTGGCGGATCCTACGCGGCCTCTCTTCAGACAGCCTTCGCTCCCCTTGCCGAAAAATACCCCGGCATCGCGCTCGAACCGTGTGAAGGAGGATGGCACGTGGTCATCCCCGCCTCCTACCGCAACGGTCACGAGGCTCACTTCGGGCAGGTCACTGAGAATTTCCTGAAATATCTCAAGGAAGGCAAACTTCCCGAATGGGAGGTCCCCGGAATGATTGCCAAATATTACGTAACGACAAAAGGCTGGGAAATGTCCCAGGGAAAATAGCCCTATGAAAAGAGTTCTATCCATAATTGCTGTGCTGCTGGCCGGGAGCCTGCAGGCTCAGAATCTTACCCTCGCTGACATCAACATCCGCGACCCCTTCATTCTGGTAGAAAACGGCACGTACTATATGTATGCCTCCTCCTCTGTCAACGGTATCGGCGGAGTTGCAGTATATACCAGCAAGGACCTCCTGAAGTGGAACGACAAGGTCCAGGTTATGACCCTGCCCGAAGGGAACTGGTCACGGGGAGGCATCTGGGCTCCAGAAGTGCACAAATACAACGGCAAATACTATCTGTTCGCAACAATCAACGAACCCACCAAATGGAAGATGAGCAAAGAGGATTGGCCGGATTATATCTACCGGGCCACTCAGATTTTCTGTTCGGAATCCCCCGAAGGGCCCTTCATCGCCACCGCCGATTTTCCTCAGACCCCCATTGACTATATGGCTCTGGACGGGACGCTGTTCATAGAAGACGGCGAGCCGTATATGGTATTCTGCCACGAATGGGTGCAGATTGTAGATGGGACCGTCGAATACGTCAAGCTCGACAGCAACCTTTCGAAGGCGGTAACCGACCCGGTAAGAATGTTCTACGGATCTTCTTGCTGCGTGGCGGAGCCGGACAACAATTCATATGTCACGGACGGATGCTTTATGTACCGTACAAAGAGCGGGAAACTGCTTATGATTTGGGCCAGCTTCGGTCCGGACGGATATGCAGAATGCATTGCGGAGTCCCTGACAGGCAAACTGGCCGGCCCCTGGCGTCAGCAGAGCGAACCGCTCTTCAAGAAAGACGGCGGCCACGCGATGATTTTCACGGACCTGAACGGGAAACTGCGCCTCGTGCTCCACTCCCCCAACTCCGGTGGAAAAGAAAGAGCCCGGCTCTTCACTCTGGAGGACACCGGGGACAGTTTGAAAATCGTGGAATAGCGCGATTACAACCGACACACAAGATACTGATTTCTTCGAGAACTTCATTCAAGATACAGATTACGTGGCGCTCGACAAGAATGGCCTTAAGCACACCGGCAATTTCCAGACTTGATTGCGAATATCCGATGGCCATCCCCTCCCGAAAACTGAGGATAGCCATCGAAATGTAGCGTGTGATTAGTACATTTGCAACTCGTTGTTTGCATTTATGAAACCATTCTACCTTTCCGCCGCGCTTTCGGTGACGTTGATTGCCGCCTGTGCATCCCCGTCCTCCCGAACCGACTACACATCCCTTGCCGATACCAGAATCGGAACGGAATCCCGTTTTGAGCTCAGTTACGGGAATACCTACCCCGCCGCCGGCCGTCCGTTCGGGATGAATCTCTGGACGCCCCAGACCGGAGTCCACGGTGACGGGTGGAAATATACCTGGCAGTCGAACGAGATACGGGCATTTTCCCAGGCGCATCAGTGCAGCCCCTGGACAAGGGATTACGCCGCATTCGCCCTTTTTCCTGAAACCGGAGAACTGGAAGTCCGTCAGGCCCTGAGGGGCGCGAAGTTCTCCCACGATGACGAAACGGCCCGTCCGCAATATTACAGCGTCACTTTCCGCAATGGCATCAAGACTGAAATGGCTCCCACGGAGAGAGGCAACCATCTGCGCTTCACATATCCTGCCGACGGTCCGGCATATCTCCTTGTAGATTCAGGGAACAGTTGTGCCGACCTGTTGATGGACGCTCAAAGCCGTACCGTCAAAGGCCGCCTGAATGAGAGGGCGACTGATAGAGTATGCTGGTTTGTCCTGACTTTCGACACTCCCTTGAAGTCATTCGGGGCGTGGCACGATGTCCACAGATCTGAATACGTACCATATAAGACTCCCGATATGCTTGTGGCGGCGCTGCGTGGCAAGCCGGCTATGGAATCGTCCGAAATCTTTCCCGGTACAGACTCGATATCCGGCGCCAATTCAGGATTTTATCTTGAATTCGAACCCGGTTCAACGGTTCAGGTGAAGGTTGCGGCATCTTTCATTAGCGCGGAACAGGCGGAACTGAACTATACCCGGGAACTTGCGCAGTCCGACACTTTCGAGCAGACCCTCAAGGAGGGTACGGAAGCGTGGAACAACCTTCTGGGCCGCATTGCCGTTGAAGGAGGTACCGACGACCAACAGCGCACTTTCTATGCCTGCCTCTACCACGCCACCCTTTTCCCCAGGATGTTCCACGAATACGACGCACAGGGGAATCCTCATCATTTCGACCCGAACACTCGGACGGTCTATCCCGGATACGGCTTCAACGACATCGGCTACTGGGATGCGTTCCGGTCGCAGTTCCCCCTGTACAACATTCTGTTCCCCCAGATGCAGGAACGCTATGTGCGAAGCATAATGGAAAGTTATGAGCACGACGGCTTCCTGCCATCCTGGCCATTCTTCCGGGAGACGTTCGGAATGATAGGGAATCACGCCATATCGCTGCTTGCCGATGCCTGGGCGAAAGGTATCCGTACTTTCAATTCTGAGGATGCCCTGAAGGCGTATCAGGAGCAGATAAAAGACGGTGAAGAGCTGAAAATCAGGAAAGATGGGCACTGTCTCTCTTTCGGAAGATACGGAGCGGTCCCCTATGAGGAAAAGGGATATGTCCCTTATCCCGAGTTTCATTACGGCACTGCAATCACCCTTGAGTATGCATACGACGACTTCTGCGCCTGGATTCTGGCCAGGGCTACCGGCAACAGGGAAGCTGAGGAGAAATTCGGCAGAGCGATATACAACTACCGCAATGTCTTTGACCCTGAGGTGGGATATATGCGGGGCAGAGGCGCTGACGGCCGTTGGACTCCCGATTTCAACCCGATTGCGTGGGGCGGACCCTTCATAGAGGGCAATGCGATGCATTACAACTGGTCCGTGTTCCAGGATGTCAGAGGGTTGATAGACCTCTATGGCAGTGAGGACGAATTCTGCAGGCATCTTGATGCGGTGTTCGACTTCCCGGGAATATTCGATACTGGCTTCTATGATGACGTTTACAATGAGATGGTGGAGATGACTGTCGCCGGTCTCGGACAGTACGAGCACGGTAACCAGCCCATCCATCATATGCCATATCTATATGACTATGCCGGCCAGCCCTGGAAAACTCAGTTCCACGTCCGTCAGATTATGGACAGAGTCTATAATCCCGGGCCGAAAGGTTATCCCGGCGACGAAGACCAGGGCTCTATGTCAGCCTGGTATGTGTTCAGTGCCCTCGGTTTCTATCCGGTCACTCCCGGCTCCACCCATTATGCCATCGGAAGCCCCCTGTTCAGCAAGGCGGCCATATCTCTCGAGAACGGCAATACTTTCACGGTCATTGCAGAGAACAATTCGAAGGAGAATGTCTATATTCAGACCGCCACTCTCAACGGCCAGCCGCTTGAGCGCAACTGGATTGACCATTCCGAGATTATGTCCGGTGGGGAGTTGCGTTTCGTGATGGGGCCCGAACCGAATACGGAGAGATGTGTCTCAAGGCAATCCGCTCCTTTCTCGCTCTCGGACAGGCGCTGAAGATTTGGCGGTTTCGACGATTTTTGCTTACTTGTAGCCAATTTGATGAGAAATCAACAATAATCAATACACATTACCATGGTAAATCGTTTCATCCTCAATGAAGTTTCATACTTCGGACCCGGCGCACGCAAGGAACTACCCGGAGTCATCGCCCGTCTGGGCTTCAATAAAGCACTTATAGTAACTGACAAAGGTCTTGTCAAATTCGGAGTCGCCAAAATGGTGAGCGACGTGCTCGAAGAGGCCGGCATCCCTTATGAAATCTACAGCGAGGTGAAGCCCAACCCCACCGTGACAAACGTGAAGATGGGCGTCGAGGCCTTCGCAAAGAGCGGCGCCGACTTCCTGATTGCAGTGGGAGGAGGATCCTCAATGGACACCGCCAAGGGCATCGGCATAGTCACCAACAACCCGGAATTCGCCGACGTGGTGTCGCTTGAAGGTTGTGCCCCCACAAAACACAAGACGGTTCCCATCATCGCCCTCCCGACCACAGCGGGAACGGCCGCCGAGACAACCATCAACTATGTCATCATCGACGAGGCGAAGCAGAAAAAGATGGTCTGCGTTGACCCCAACGACATCCCCTGCGTGGCAATCATCGATGCCGAACTGATGTACTCCCTTCCCAAGAGCATCACCGCCGCTACCGGAATGGATGCACTGACACACGCAATCGAAGGTTACATCACCAAAGGTGCCTGGGAACTCTCCGATATGTTCGAAATCGAGTCCATCCGTATGATCAACAAATATCTCCGCAAGGCCGTGTATGACCCGGAGAATCCGGAAGGACGTGCCGGAATGGCTCTTGCTCAGTACGTTGCGGGAATGGCATTCTCCAATGTCGGTCTGGGACTCGTCCACGGAATGGCTCACCCTATGGGCTCCCTCTTCGACATTCCTCACGGAGTGGCAAATGCGCTTCTGCTCCCCACGATAATGAAATTCAATGCTGTTGTCTGCCTCGACAAGTATGTCGAGATAGCCAAAGCTATGGGTGCATACAAGGAGGGTATGACAAAGAGCGAGGCCGCACAAGCCGCTTGCGATGCTGTTCAGGCATTGAGCGTTGAGGTCGGCATACCTCAGACACTGAGTGAGATAGGAATCAAGGAAAGCGACATCGACGCGCTGGCCGACCAGGCGATGGAGGATGTATGCACTCCCGGCAACCCCCGCAAGGTAACTCGCGAAGACGTGGTGGCTCTCTACAAGGCCGTACTTTAACTGATTCTTGACGATAATATACTGTGAATGAGAAAGATTCTGACCTGCATCGCTGCGGTGATGCTTCTGCTGCCGAATTGTGCTCGCGGCGAAAAACTTGTATATCCGTTCCGATATGCTCCTCACGAGGGGCTGGTGAACCGCACTGAGAAACAGTGGCGTGACGAAATATGCCTCAACGGTTATTGGGATTTCCAGCCGGTGGCAGTCCCGGGGTCATACCGTTATGGCACGGGGGTGGCTCCCGAACTCACGAAGCCTACGGACGACGGCTGGAGCGAAGTGAGAATCAAGATTCCTTCACCCTGGAACGTGAACAACTTCGTCTATCGCAACCTTGAAGGTCCGGACCACAGGGATTTCCCTTCATACCCTGACGAGTGGTTGAACGTGAGGATGGCCTGGATGAAAAAGAGTGCCACAATCCCTTCGGACTGGCAGGACAAAGTCATCAAGCTGCATTTCGAGGCGGTGGCCGGATACACTGAAGTCTATGTCAACGGCAGCAAAGTCTGTGAAAACTTCGACCTCTTCCTCCCGTTCGACGCCGATATCACAAATGCGGTGAAGCCCGGTCAGACCGCTGAGATTCTCGTCGGAGTCAGAAGCCAGAGCCTCTTTGAAAACTCTTACACCGTCGGCCGCAGGATTATTCCGGCAGGTTCGATGTGGGGGCTGAGCATCAACGGTATATGGCAGGACGTGTTCCTTCAGGCCGTGCCGAAGGTCAGCATCGAGGATGTTTATATCAAGCCGCTGGTTTCAAAAGGACTTCTCGAGATGGATGTCACCGTCGTCAATGCCAGCGCAAGGAAGGCTGACGCAGTGCTTGATGGCGTTGTCCGTGAGTGGCTGAATCTCTCCGGAAAGGGTGTGAACGATGCTCCTGTTCCCAGTTGGGACCTCGGCAAGGAAGCGCTTGAAGTTCCGTCCACTAAGGTCAGCGTTGCAGCTGGCGGAAAGGAAAAAGTGACAATCAGTGTTCCCGTAGGTGATGGTGTCCTTCGGTTCTGGACACCTGAATCCCCGAACCTCTATTCTCTGCTTCTTTCTCTTAAGTCGAAGAAAGAGACCGTTGACCTCAAATATGAACGTTTCGGATGGAGGGAATGGACTCTTGACGGCACCAGACAGTGCCTCAACGGGAAGCCGTACGAACTCCACGGAGATTCCTGGCATTTTATGGGAATTCCACAGATGACAAGGCGTTACGCCTGGGCCTGGTTCACGGCAATCAAGGGGATGAACGGTAATGCGGTGCGTCCGCACGCTCAGGTTTATCCTCGTTTCTACCTTGACGTGGCCGATGAGATGGGCATCTGTGTCCTTGACGAGACGGCGAACTGGGGCAGCGATGCCGGCCCGAAATTCGACTCGCCCGAGTTCTGGGCGAATTCGAAGGAGCACCTGCGCAGGCTGGTCCTCCGCGACCGCAATCACGCTTCGATTTTCGGTTGGAGCATCAGCAATGAGAACAAGCCTGTGATTCTGGACGTTGACAGGCGTCCGGATCTCATACCGCTTCAGGAGAAGGCCTGGGCAGAATGGAGAGACATAGTCCGTGAAAACGATCCTACACGTCCGTGGATATCTTCGGATGGTGAGGATGACGGCAACGGGATTCTCCCTGTCACCGTCGGCCATTACGGCGAGGAAGAGTCGATGAGAAGGTGGATAGCCATAGGCAAGCCCTGGGGTATCGGAGAACACGGAATGGCCTATTACGGAACCCCGGAACAGGCTTCGCAATATAACGGCGAAAGAGCCTACGAAAGCCAGCAGGGCCGTATGGAAGCCATTGCAAATGAGGCATATCAACTTATCTCCGCACAAAGGGCCAACGGCGCATCATATTCCACCGTATTCAATATGGCGTGGTACTCGCTCAAGCCCCTTCCGCTCGGACACAAGGACCTGACAAAAGTCCCCTCTCTGGAGGACGGCGTGTTCTTCGGACAGTATGTGGAAGGTCTTCCCGGAGTTCAGCCGGAAAGGCTCGGTCCCTACTGCACGACGTTCAATCCGGGATACGACCCGTCTCTCCCTTTGTACGACCCCTGGCCGATGTATGACGCGATGAGGGCCGTCAATGCCCCCGGCGGTCCAGCGTGGTCTCCTTGGGCGGAGATAGACAAGTCCGTATATGAACCGCTTCCCGCAGAACCGGCAAAGCCGTACCGGGAGGTCGTGTTCGTGGGTGAATCAGGGACTCTGAAGAAGGCCCTCGACGTGCAGGGGGTAATCTTTGCGGGCAAGGTCACCGTTCCGGCCGAAGCCCTCTATATCATTGACGCTTCAAAGGAGATTTCTCCGGATGTAAGGAAGAAGATAGCCGCTGATATGGCTGCCGGAGCGGAAATTCTGCTCTGGGGTCTGGCCCCCGAAACTCTCGGGTGCTACAGCGGACTTCTCCCCGGAAATCTCGAAATGGATGAACTGCACCGCGCGACATATCTTCCCGAACAGGTTTCCTGGACACGTGGACTGGGCAACTCGGATTTCTATTTCTGTGCACTCCAGCGCTCCGATGTGTCAAAGTACACACTCAAAGGGGAATTCGTTGAAAACGGCAAGGTGCTCCTGAATGCCTGCCGCACGGAGTGGAGGAGTTGGAACTGGAGAGGCGAGGATGCGAAGACCGCGTCTGTCCTGAGGAGCGAAAATGAGTGTACCGAGGCCCTGCCTGTCTTTGTGAAAAACGGCGGCATCTATGTCAATACACTGATGAACTTCACAGATTCGGAGAAAGGTTTCAAGACCCTGGCCACCCTTCTGAGAAATGCAGGCGTAAGATGCAAGGCTGTCGAGATAGACGCCGACAGTTTCTTCTTCCTGCGCGAAGGGGAGCTGTTCTTCCCGACAAAGGCGAGGGCGGCTCTGGTGAACGGAGCTCTGGAGTTATATGTATTCAGCCCCAGACATCTCGATGACCTTCTCGTCGAGCCGGATATGCCCAAACTCACCCTCCACGTCAGATGCGGCGGTTGCAGGCTGAAGATAAACGGGAAGGAGGTCAAGGTGGCTTACGACAGCGGAGGTGACACAATGTTCCGCGAACTGCCTCTGCAGCAGGGATGGAACAAACTGGAAATCAGCGGCCCGCCACAGGACAACCCCGTAACAGGCTCATTCCGCTGCGAGAACAAGCCCGACTTCCTGCCGACAATCAAAGCTTCTCTTACAAATCCGTTCTAACATAATCGACTATGAAAAAAATCCTCGGTGCGATACTTGCCACGGTTGCCGCGCTGCTCGTCTGCGGTGAGGCATTTGCCTTTGACTGGAAGGTCCAGACCAATGAGGAGCTACGCTCTGATATGCTTGCCTTTGCCGAGCAGTTCGCTGCCCAGGCACACGGTACAAAAGCCGGGCGCATTGTTTCCAAACTTGTCAAGAAGCAGAAAAAGGCTTCCGACGAATACTCCTGGATAGGAGATGCCTACGAGACCGTGAAGAAGTTGGAGGAGGAATATGGTCCCGTATGCAGCATTGTCAACCCCTCCGACTCCGAGCCGGAGACGAAGGAAGCGATGATCCGCCGGATGACTCTTCAGCTTCTCGATTATCCCGTCCACGTCCCGGATTACCTGGAGGACCTGCCCGAAGGTGAGAGGGCGGCCTTCCTCGAATTCAGGGATGCGTATCTCGAATCAGCCCGTCTCCGTGCGATTGCCTGGCTGAACAAGCCCGCCCCCAAGGAGGGGGCGCTGGCCATTATGAAGGTCTATAATATGGGCTTCATCATCCGCACCAGTGAAAGGACGGTCCTGGTTGACCTTCGCTGGGATGGGGACGATGAGGATGCGGATTTCATAGCATCGCAGGCTGACGTATTCTTCCTGACCCATCCTCACGGCGACCATTACTCGAAAAGTATGCTGAATGCCCTGCGGAGAAGAAATGTCCCCGTGGTTATCCCCAAGGACCTGATGCCGGACTATGTTTCTAAAAACAAGCATATAATCTGGGGCAATGACACACCCCTCACTGTCGGTGGAGTAAAGTTTACCTCTCTCAAGGGCAATCAGGGGGATGGGATTCCCAACAATGTCTATCATATGGAAATTGACGGGTGGACAATCATCGACCAGGGAGACAACGCTGACCACGAACTTGAACTCAAACTTGCCGAAAAGCCGGCTGCTGACATTATCATAGCCGCGAGTTGGAACGATATCCAGAACATTTTCAAGGCTGCCATGACCCCCGAAGGCGCTTCACCGATGTTCATCCCCTCACACGAGAACGAATTCGGCCACGGAGTCGATCATCGCGAGTCCTATCACGAACTCTTCGCCCGCAAGGACAGGCTTGGCAATCCCGACTTCAATTATCCCCCCTGTCTGTTGATGGATATCGGGGAAAATATCGAAATCAGGAAGGTTGAGGCCGCTCCCGGCAAGCCCAACTGGAGGGATGAAGAGATAAACATCGGATACGGCACGGTAAAGGCCTCCCACAATACGTATGCAGTCTCGCAGGTGAAAATCAACGAGCGGGAGGCATTGAGCTACAATTCAATGACAGAATATCTCATCGGACGCGTGCCGGGCCTGATAATATCTCCGGACGGGAAAATCCTTATCAGGGGCATCTCATCCGTCAACAGTTCCAACGAACCATTGATTGTTGTCGATGGGATAGCTGTGCCGGATATCAACGCCTACCGGCCCAATGAAGTCGAGAAGGTGGAGGTCCTCAAGGATGCGTCATCCTCAATATACGGCGTACGCGGTGCCAACGGTGTTATCCTCATTACACTCAAACACTATTGATAGCCGTTGTGGATGGCTATCCTCAGTTTTCGGGCGGGGATGGCCATCGGATACTCGCAATCAAGTCTGGAAATTGTCACGGCTATGATTAGAGGGCTACGGGATATGCCCTGCGGGACATTTGCCCGTACAGGGTGGCGAAGCCACAGTCCCGCAGGGCATATCCCGCAGCCCGACCACAGCAAACGTTCCGCAACAAACGACCGATTGGCCAAAGCAGGCGGACGGAACTGCAACGGAACATATTACCGGCTCTTGAAATTTTCAATGCAATTGAGTAAATTCGCGAAGTAAATTCAGATAAATATGTTCAAGAACCACCCCAAAGGGCTGCTTGCAGCCGCACTGAGCAATATGGGAGAGCGTTTCGGTTACTACATAATGAACGCCGTACTGCTCCTGTTCCTCTGCTCCAAATTCGGAATCTCAGACCAGACAAGCGGATTGATCTATTCCTGCTTCTATTGCGGAATCTATGTCCTCAACCTCGTGGGAGGCATAATCGCCGACAGAACCCAGAACTATAAGGGAACTATCCAGAACGGCCTCATCACAATGGCTGTGGGATATGCCGCTCTTGCGATTCCCATCACCGCCACGACCGGCAACCACTCCTGGCTGCTGCCGTTCACCTGCTTCGCGCTGTTCCTGATTGCGTTCGGAAACGGCCTCTTCAAGGGGAACCTTCAGGCGCTGGTAGGACAACTCTATGACAATTTCGAAGCCGAAGCCGCCGCAAAGGGCGAAGAAGCTCTCAAGGCCGCCAAAGGCAAACGCGACTCCGGATTCCAGATATTCTACGTGTTCATCAACATCGGAGGTCTTGTGGCTCCCTTCGTCGCCCCCCTGCTTCGCAGCTGGTGGCTCAAGGCGAACGGATTCCTCTATAACGCCGCGCTTCCCGCTCTCTGCCACCAATACATCAACAGCAACGGAGCCCTGGACGCAAGCCAGATGGAGAACTTGACCGCTCTTGCCTCACAGGCATCCCTAAGCGGACAGGCAGTTGCCGACGCAGCATTCTGCAGCAGTTATCTCGAGGTGTTCAATGCCGGTATCCACTACTCCTTCATCGCCTCAGTCGCAGCTATGCTCATCTCACTGGTGATTTTCCTCGCCACCAAGAAGGGTCTTCCCGAACCCGCAAAGAAAGCCGCATCGGCAGCAGTGGGCTACACTCAGGAGGAGAAGATTGCTATGGCAAAGGAAATCAAGCAGCGTATGGCGGCCCTCTTCGCCGTTCTCGGTATCTGCATCTTCTTCTGGCTCTCATTCCACCAGAACGGGCAGTCACTCTCGCTGTTCGCACGCGACTTCGTCAAGACTGACGCAATCGCCCCCGAAATCTGGCAGGCTGTCAATCCTTTCTTCGTGATCACCCTCACTCCCCTGATAATGGCATTCTTCGCCGCTCTCAGCAGAAAGGGACGCGAGGTATCCACACCCCGGAAGATTGCAATCGGTATGGGTATCACCGGTATGGCATACCTGTTCCTTATGATATATTCAATCTGCGCAGGTTATCCTTCAGGAGAAGCTTTCCGTGCCCTTCCCGTCGCAGAGGCGGCAGGTATGAAAGCCGGCTGGTGGGTTCTGATTCTCACCTACTTCTTCCTGACGGTAGCGGAGCTGTTCATCTCCCCTCTCGGACTCTCATTCGTATCGAAGGTGGCTCCCAAGAATATGCAGGGACTCTGCCAGGGACTCTGGCTCGGCGCAACCGCCGTGGGCAACCTCTTCATCTTCGTGGGCCCGCTGATGTACAATGCCTGGGGCATCTGGAAATGCTGGATGGTATTCCTGATTGTATGCCTCGTAGCAATGAGCGTGATGCTCGGAATGGTCAAGTGGCTTGAGAAGGTAACGAAAGCGTAGAGATATGAACAGTCTGTCCATCATTGTCAGAGCGTCTTGTGCCGCAGCCTTGTTGTGTGTGTCAGTAATGTGTACCCCATCAGTGAAAACATATATAGTAAAAGGAAACTCTTCCGCCGATATTCAGGCTATGATAGACAAAGCCTCCGACAAAGGCGGAGGGAAAGTGGTCGTTCCGGCGGGAGTGTATAACGTCGGCTCCATCCGGCTGAAAAGCAACGTCGAACTCCATCTTGAAAAGGGCGCTCTCCTGCTGGGTGCGGATAAAAGTGAAGCCTATGACAGTTTCCCCGAGGAGATATGCTCCGTCCAACCGGAAGGGTCCGACAAGGTTCTGGTCTATGCATATGATGCGACGAACATAGCAATCACCGGCAATGGAGTCATCGACGGGAACGGGCCGGCGTTTTTCGACACATCAAATCCGGACGACATTTTTTATTCAAAGCCTGCCGATGAACGCCCGAGAATGGTCCAGTTCATAAATTGCGACGGTATCCGTCTGGAAGGAACGACCTTCAAGGATTCGCCCTGCTGGACAATGTTCATAAGGTTCTGCCGCAATATCGAAATCAAGGGCATAACCGTCACGGGAGATCAGAAAATGATAAACAACGACGGCATCGACTTCGACGGATGCAGCCACGTCCGTGTAAGCGACTCGTACTTCAAAACCGGTGACGACTGCATCATCCTGAGAGCAATGAGGGAGAGCGCTGATCAGAAGGTAGTCTGTGAAGACATCATTGTCTCTGACTGCGAACTCCATTCCCGTTGCCAGACCGTGCGTCTTGGATGCCCATCCGATGATATCATCAGGAACGCCCTCTTCAAGAATATCAAGGGCGAGGGTTACAACGGCATTTTCGCGGACTATCCCACGCGATATCTCAACAGCGACGATGAAGGTTATATGGACATATCCAACATCGTATTCGAAAATTACAGCGGCACCTTCGACGGAAGCGCACTCCAGATAGTGTCTCAGCCCGGTGTCAAAATCCGTCGTGTCGATGGCTTCGTGTTCCGCAATTTCGATGTCAAGAGCGCCGGAACTCTCAGATTCATCGGCAATGCCGGTCACGAAATCGGCAACGTGCTTCTTGAGAACTTCAAGGCGGAAGTCCTTGCATCGGGTGAGCCTTGCGTCGTAAAAGGTTGCAACGGATTGGAATTCAAAGGCGTGACCCTCAATGGCACAACTCGTCCCGACGGAGTGGTGAAGAGCGCGCCGGGCGATGATTCCGAACTCGTAAGAGGCCCTTCTGTCTCTTGGGAACAGCGTAGGAAGAAATGACGGCAAGGTCCGCAATTCTTGTCACCGCCGTACTGACTCTGGCCGCCTGCACAGCCTCAGAAGACCGGGAGACAAGAGATTTTCTGGCCCGGCACGACAGCCACTAGCAGGAAAGTAAATTATTTAGAACCGGTGGAATAATATGGCCTAACCGAAAATAGAGCGGATGCTGCGTCTGATGAGGCTGATGGCCAGCAATGCTAACCCGTTTACCCAAAATAATGAAAAAAACATTTCTTCCCTTCATCCTTGCCGCAGCAGTATTGTGCAGTTGCAAGGAACAGGCGCCTCGCGCCGACCACGTAGTATATATATGCTTTGACGCGATGAGCGCCATAGGCATACAGAGAGCAAACACACCGAATTTCAACAATATGATAGAGAACGGTGCGGTATCTCTCCACACAAGGTGCGGTCTGCCGTCGAACAGCAGCCCCAACTGGATGACCATAGCCAGCGCCGCCCCGTTCGAGATGACCGGCGTGCTCGACAACGGTGTATCACCGCACAACGGCACAGTGATTCCCGCATTGAAGAATGCGATTGGTTTCTTCCCCACCATCTTTGAATACGTAAGGGAACAGAAGCCCGACGCAAAGATTTATTTCTTCGGTGAAAGTTCCTGGGCAACGGGGATGTATGACATGAATCCATTTGATGTCGTGGTGCCTGAACGCGGCAAGAGAATGCATCTGACACCTGACGAGGCTATTCACCAGGCCGCCGATGCATTCGTAGCCGACCAGCCCGACCTTATGTTTATGGAGATAGACATCCCTGACCATGAGGGCCATACCTGGGGTCACGAGAGCCAGGGATACTTCGACTGCCTCCACCATATGGACCAACTTGTGGGCGACTTCGTGAAGAAGCTTGAGGACAATGACCTCATGAAGAACACCGTCATAGTCATCACCGCTGACCACGGCGGAATCAACTACGGCCACGGCGGTCCCACTATGGCAGAGCTGGAAGTTCCTGTCATAATGTACGGCGGCCCCGTCACAAAGGGCAAGGTGATGGAGCGCATCAACATGAACTATGACACCCCCGCCACCGTTGCAGGCCTGCTCGGCGTGGAACTCCCCTGGGAATGCCACGGTAAGTTCATCATCGAGGCCTTCGAGCCCAAGACAGATGTCTGCTATGTTCCCGTTCCGCTTGTGCAGCCCTTCCGCGGCACAGTGCCTGACGGCGGGAAAGTCAGCATCAGCGTCGATACCGAGGGGGCCGAGATATTCTATACACTCGACGGGTCACAGCCTACCTGCGAATCCACGAAGTACGAAGGTCCCTTCACGATCAATCAGCCCTGCACGGTCAGTGCCGTCGCCTACAAGAACGGCAATTACGGCATGACGGCGAGCAATTTCCTCTACTCAGCCCTTCCTGAAGGAAAGGCTGCCGTGCAGTACAAACTCTGGAGAAATGTCTATGACGTCGTGCTCCCCGACTTCTCAAGGCTCGGCAAGCCTGCGGCAAAGGGATACATCTCAGCATTCTCACTTGAGGATGTGCCCTTCGAGGCCAATGAAGATGACTTTGCAATCATATTTTCTTCAAAGGTGAACATCAAGGAGGCCGGCAAGTACAAGTTCGAGCTTTCTTCAGATGATGGAGCAAAACTCTTCATAGACGGCAAGTGCATTGCCGACAACGACGGCTCCCACACTCTTCAGACAAAATACGGATTTGCTGAACTTGAGCCTGGCCTTCACGATATCAGAGTGGAATATTTCGAGGACTGCGAAGGTCAGTACCTCTACCTCAACTATGGTCTTGACGGAGGCCCTCTCCGCCCCTTTTTCCCTGACGAACTCGTAAAATAATGTCTTTATTCCATAAATGCTCGACCCCGAAAGGACAGCATCTTGCTTTTTTGTACCAGAATAGGGCCGATCCGGTACCAAACAGGCATTTGAAGCCATTTTGTACGGGAAAGGCGTTGTTTCTGTCATTTGACTCCTCCTCCGAGGGAAACGTACAGGTTGACGAGTCCTATTGAGCCGTTATACAGGTTTGACGCTTCTCCAAGTTTGGCTTCGAGAAGGTTTTTCTGTGCAATGAGGACTTCGAGATAGATGGCCTTGCCACTGTGCATAAGTTCTTCCGTGGCATTGAATGCCTTGGTCAGGACTTCAACCTGACGCCTGTAGAGGGCATCCTTCTCCTTGGATGCGTTGATTTCCCTCAGGGCCCTGTTGACGTCGTTGCCTGCTTTCAGGACTGTCTGCGTGTAAGTTTGTGCTGCTTCTTCCTGACGCAGTTTACTGACTTCCAGATTCGCTTTGAGTTTTCCGCGGGCAAATATGGGCTGAGCGAGGGAAGCGACTGCATTGTAGATCATTGAGGCAGGATCGGTAATCGCATTTCCCTGGCTTGTCCACCCCAGGAGTCCTGAAAGAGAAAGAGATGGAAACATTGCTGAACGTGCCTGATTCGTAACATAATATGCCGCTCCGACACTGCGTCCTGCTGCCCTCACATCCGGGCGGTTCTCAAGCAGTTGTGCCGGAAGTCCGGTACTGATTGATTCGGGTACCGAATATTCTCCCCACGCGTTTCTTCTGATTTCTCCGGGAACCATTCCGAGCATCAGGCAGATAGCGGCTTGAGAATCCTCTATGTCCCTGATGATGTCGGTTTTCTGTATCCTGGCATTGAGCATAGATGCTTCCATCTGGTCCACAGCGGTGGAATATGCATGCCCGTTCTGCATCAGGGCTTTCTGTGTCTCAAGCAGCTTGTTCCATATCTGTTCCGTGGATTCAACTATATCATACTGCATATCAAGCATCTGCAGATTAAAGTATGCTTCGGCGACGCTTGCTACCAGACGGGACTTTATGGAGTTCTCCTCATCCATAGCTTGAAGGACGAGCGCCTTGGTCTCGCGCAACCTGTTGGTGATGCTCCCGAATCCCTGAACGCCCCAGTCGAGAGTAATGGGAATATTGTAAGAACCGCCAGAAGTGATTGTGTATGACGGAGATGCGGAGAGGGACGGGAGATATCCCAATTTGGAGGAATTGAGTATTGCTTCGGCTTCCTTAACTCTCTTTCCTGCAAGAGACAGGTCGAGATTACGCACAAGGGCGCTGTCTATCAGTTCCTGCAGCAGAGGGTCGGTGAAAAAGGATTTCCAAGGAAGAGGTTCTGTCATCCCGTTGCCGAACTCGGATGCCGCAACATCTTTTCCGAAGAGATTCTCCGGAACATTGTTATCCGCTTCGTATTTCCTGAATATTCCGCAGGATGAAACGATTATGGCAACTGAGAGCAGTGCCGTATATTTGAGTGTTTTCATTCTATTCTTCTTCAAGATTGTCTTCAGCCTGGAATTTGTCGTGCAGTTTCTGGAAGATGATGTAGAATGCCGGTACCACAAAGAGTATGGCGACGATTCCTATAGACATACCTCCCACCACGCCGATAGCGAGGGAACGGTTCCCGTTTGCACCCGCTCCACCTTCAATGATAAGGGGAATCATTCCCACAATCATCGTGAATACGGTCATAAGAATAGGACGGAGCCTGTCCTTGCAGGCCCCGAGGGCCGCTTCGGTAATGGACATTCCGTTCTTGTGCTTGTCTACGGCAAATTCCGTTATGAGGATTGCCGTCTTTGCAAGTAGTCCGATGAGCATAATTACACCGGTTTGCAGGTAGATGTTGTTCTCGAGTCCGAGCAGTCCGGAGAACAGGAATGAACCCATCAGGCCGAAAGGAATGGAAAGGAGAACCGCGAAGGGAATAAACCAGGATTCATACAGGCATCCGAGAATGAGGTAAATCAAAAGCACGCAGATTAGATAAATCAACACCGTGGCGTTGCTCTTGGAGTTTGCCTCGAGTTCCCTGGACATACCTCCGAATTCGTAACTGTATCCCTGAGGCAGATGTTGCGATGCCACCTCCTCTATCGCTTTCAGAGCATCACCGGCGGCATATCCTTGGGCCGGCGTCACTTGACAGCTTATGCTCTGGTACAGATTGAAACGTTTCTGAATGGCAGAACCGATGGCTGGCTTGAGCGTGACGAACTGTGCAATAGGGGTCATCCTGTCTCCCACCTTGATGAAGATGTTGTTGAGAGAAGAAGGGTCCAGGCGATATTCCGGAGAGGCACTGGCCATTACGCGGTAAACTTTTCCATATTGGTTGTAACTGCCAACATATGCGCTTCCACAGTAAGAGCTCAAGGTATTGAGCACTTCTGCGGGAGATATTCCGGCTCGGTTGCACTGAGCCGCGTTTATATCAACCTTGTATTTGGGGAAACTTTCGGAATATGTGGAAACTGCCATCTGTATTTCAGGCCTTTTCTGAAGTTCTGCAAGGAAGGCATTGGCGTTTTCGTTGAACACGGACATTTCTCCGCCCTGAAGGTCTTCGAGCAGGAGCTCGATACCGTTGGCGTTTCCATAACCGGGTATCTGGGGCATCTGGAACGGCATAATTACCGCTTCCTTGATGTCTTCGCAGGCATAATACAGTTTTGCAATGACCATATTTATATTGTGTTCCAGCCCCTTTCTTTCATCCCAGTTCTTGAGCCTGATGACAACGGTTCCGTAACTTGAGCCGTTTCCGGAAATGATACCGAATCCGGAGATCTTTGCGTAACTCTCAACTTCGGGAATGTCCTTGAGTTTGTCTTCCACCTTGGCGACTATAGACTCTGTCTCTTTGAGTGTCGAACCGGCGGGAGCGGCGACGTCAACAAGGATTACTCCCTGGTCTTCCTGAGGTACAAGTCCGGAGGGGAGAGTCTTCATACAGTAAACCATTAGTACGGCCGCCACCGCAAGGAGAATCCAGGCGACTTTCGGCCTCTTGATGAATTTGCCTACTGCTCCGTTATATTTCTTCGCTATGGCGTTGTAGGATGCCTCATAAGCCAGCTTAGTGTAATAGTTCAGACCTTTTCTCTCCTTGCCTGATTTTTTTGAAGGCTGCATCAGTATAGCACAGAGGGCAGGGCAGAGGGTAAGGGCGCATATACAGGACAGACCGACGGATGATGCAATGGTTATACCGAACTGCGTGAAGAATGTTCCTGATGTTCCCGGCATAAACGTCACGGGAATGAACACTGCCATAAAGACAAGAGTACAGCTTATTACGGCAACGGAGACCTCACTTAGGGCATCCCTTGTAGCCTTGTGTGCGCTGGTGTAACCCGACTCCATCTTTGCCATTACCGCTTCCACGACGACGATGGCGTCGTCCACCACGGTTCCGATGGCGAGAACCAGAGCAAAGAGGGTGAGAATGTTAAGGGAGAATCCTGCAAGTTTGACCACGGCGAACGTTCCAAGCAGCGATACGATTATGGATATCGAGGGGACGAGCGTGGCCTTGAAATTCTGGAGGAAGAAATACACTACGAGGATTACGAGCAGAATCGCTATTATGAGGGTCTCGACAACGTTGTGTATGGCGGCATAAAGGAAGTCGTCCGAGGTGAGGAGCGTGGTGAACTCCAGCCCGGGAGGGAGCTGTTTTTCAAGACTCTTGTAGAGTTTTGAGATTTCAGCGTTGACCTGGGTAGCGTTGGCGCCTGCAGACTGATAGATGATGAACACGACTCCGGGTTCCTGGTCAACGGACGAAGAGAAACTGTAATACAGAGAGCCGAGTTCGATATCGGCCACGTCGCTCAAATGCATTACGTGACCGTCGGTATTGGCCCTTATCACGATGTCTTCGAATTCCTGAATCGATGCCAGACGGCCTTTGTATTCCAGCGTATAATTATATGTATTGTCCGACTGGTCTCCGAATGATCCGGCTGCAGCGACAAGGTTCTGTGAACCGATGGCGGCGAAGATGTCATCCGGCACAAGTTTGTACTGTGCCATCACGTCAGGCTTCATCCATATTCTCAGGGAATAGGTGTTTCCAAGCAACTGTACGGAACCGATGCCCTGGATACGCTGGAGCCTTGGCTTTACATTGATGTCAAGGTAATTGTTGATGAACTCATTGTCGAATTTGCCGTCCCTGCTGACCAGAGCGGACATCTGGAGCATGCTGTTCTGTCTTTTCTCGACTGTGACACCGATTTTCGTAACCTCAGCGGGCAGCAGTCCCATTGCTTTGGAAACGTTGTTCTGTACGTTTACCGCCGCCATGTTCGGGTCTGTGCCCTGTTTGAAGAAGACGTTGATTGTTGCCTGTCCGTTGGATGCGGCCTCACTTGATATGTAGTACATATCCTGTACTCCGTTTATAGCCTCTTCCAACGGCATTATGACCGATTTCATCACCGTGGCGGCATCCGCACCGGGATATTCGGTCACAACCATTATTGTCGGGGGAGCGATGTCAGGGTACTGCTCCACAGACAGCGTGCCCAGAGATATGAAACCGACCAGAGCGATGATTATCGCTATGGCGCACGCCATCACTTTGCGTTTTACAAAAATATTCCCTTTTGCCATAGTGCTATTCCTTCTCTGATGATTCTTCCGGGAAAATCACCTGCTGTCCTTCATAGACGTTCCCGGCTCCTTTCGCTACGATGACCTCTCCTGCTTCAATCCCTCCGACAACGATGACATCCTTGCCGTTCCCAAGGTCTTCGATTTCGATAATGACACTTTCGGCACAGTTGTCCTTAACTCTGTAAACCAAAGACTTGTCCTGGAGTCTGACTACGGCTGTCAACGGGATTACAATGACATTCTCGTAGTCGAAATCCATTGACACGTTGCCCTGGATTCCCGAATAGAGAAGACCGTCGGGGTTGGGGAATATAGCCGTACAGGTTACGGAACCTGTGGCGTTGTCGACGACGCCGGATACGGAATTGACTTTTCCTTTATGTGCGTACTCTGTCCCGTCCTTGAGAATGAGGGTGACGGGCGGAAAGAGAGAAATGACCTTATCGATGGGGCCGTATTCTTTGGTGAGCTCCTCAATCTGCGTTTCTGTCAAAGAGAACTTGGCCGACATTTCAGAACTTCCGGCAACGGTGGTGAGAGGTGTGACTGTTGAAACCAGATCGCCGGGATTGT
Organism: Bacteroidales bacterium; assembly: GCA_045642485.1. GTDB lineage: Bacteria > Bacteroidota > Bacteroidia > Bacteroidales > UBA932 > Cacconaster. The sequence continues at coordinate 40,835 of JAZUIV010000045.1, forward strand.
AAGGGAGACTTCCGATTATTCCGTCAACCGGAGACTTGATCGTACAGTAACTCAGTCTCAGCTCGGCTGCGGATACGGCGGATCTGGCCTGAGCTACCGTGGCCTGCGCGAGCATCAAGTCATTGTGTGACTTCTGAAGCATATATTCGCTGATAATGCTCTTGGCATACAGGTTCTGGTTGCTTTTGTATTCAAGCTCCGCGCTGTTCATCTGAGACTCTGCCGCAAGCAGGTTGGATTTTGCCGTAGAAAGGTCGATATTTGATTGACGGCTGTCTATTTCGAAAATCACTTGTCCTTTCCTGACGCGTTCGCCTTCAACGACACAGACTCTTGCGAGTTGTCCTTCAGTCTGCGGGATGATCGTAACATCCTTGCGTCCCGCTATCGAAGTGCTCCAACGGCTGGGAATGGTAACGTTCTTGGGGGCAAGAGTAACTGTTTCAAAAGATGTGTGTTTCTCCTGCGGAACATTGACACAAGAGGCTATGGCCAGCATACAAACTGCCGGGAAAATCAATCGGAAAGCTTTCATTTATAAAGAATGTTAACAACTGACAAAGTTATGTAAAGTTTCTGTTCCTTTCAAAGGGACCATCAGGCATTCGTACACCGTCCCTTCTGCAGTGATTGACTGTTTGCCGGATAAAACGTAATCAACATAGTGTACTATAGGTCTCTGGATCCCTTATCATCCCAGATATGACAGACCGGGGATTTATACGACGGGTCAACATCGTATCGAGCCGAGTGTTCGTCTTCCTGTTTGCCAATGTATTTTTCGATTAATATCTTGAAATAGGAACCTTCCGGTGCGGTGTATGGAACGTCCTTAGTCTTTGCGAGGATATCGTTGTATATTGCTATCGCCTGTGCCTCGGTGGAGAAATCTACGTTGACATATTGGTCGGTGACAGCAGATATCCGGCTAAAATCAGAGGTTCCGGAAGTTCCGCCCTTCCAAATGGATGGCGTTGCTATCCTGTAGTAGGGAGGGAGGTCATTGTTTACCTTGCTGCAAGATGCAGCGGATAAGATGAGCAGTGCAAAGGCAATGATTCTAAAAACTCTATTCATTATCGAATTTGATTTGACCTGGTAGCATTAGGATTTGTAATCTTTGAAAAGTTTAAAAAATTTCGGGCTCAAGGCAATCAACGCTATCATATTGGGCAGGACGATGAATCCGACAGCAATGTCAGCTATGTCCCAGACCTGTTCCACTTCAAGTGTAACGGCAAGTATGGGGAGTATGAAGAACAGGTATTTTATCCATTTCAGGGTCTTCTTGCCGAAAAGGTATTCGACGCAGGTGCGGAATTCGACGTAAAACCCTATATAACTTGAAAAAGTGAACAGGAATACGGAAATGCTGAGAATGATAATGCCAATGCGCCCCCATACAAGTTCAAAACCGTCGAATGTAAGCTCGACACCCGTTCTGCCGTTGCACCAGACTCCGGAGCATATTACAGTTAGAGCGGTGAGCGTGCAGACGATGATGGTTACGAAGACTTCAAGGATTCCATACATTCCCTGATGTGCCGGATGGTCAGTCCTGGCTGTGGCGTGAACGGTAGCCGCCGTACCCATACCGGCCTCATTGGAGAATATTCCGCGTGAAGCACCACGGGCCATTGCCAGAGAGACGGTTGCACCTGTGAACCCTCCGATGGCAGGAGCCGGTGCGAAAGCGAATCTGAATATCATTCCGAATGCTTCAGAAACCTTGTCGAGGTTGCATATCACGACTCCGATGCAGGCTATGAGATAGATGATTATCATTGAAGGCACCATTTTCTCGCAGAATCCGCCGATTGTCCTGATTCCGCCTGTTTGGACAATGATGAAACTTATTGTCACTACAATGAGGCCAATCAGCAGCATCGGAAGATCAAGGTTCGTATTCCCGAAGAATGTCCTCACGGCCATCTCGGCGGATTCGCCGAAGGATCCCAACCCTGACCGTATCACTTCGCCGTAAACATCGTTTACGCATACAGCCAATGTATTGACCTGAACGAAACAGGCATCCGCGCAGACTTCCACGAAAAGAGCTACCGCATAGACTCCGGCAAGAATAAGACCGGCCTTTCCAAGCCCTTGCCGCATATAATGCATAGGACCTCCGAAGAATTCTCCGTTGCGGTCCTGCTTTCTGAATGCAACGGACAATGTCACCTCTGCCATCTTGGTCATCATCCCTACAATGGCGATAATCCACATCCAGAATACCGCGCCGGGACCTCCGATTGCGATGGCGGCGGATACACCCGCGATATTTCCAGAACCGACCGTGCCGGCAAGAACGGTGGAAATAGTCTGGAAGGGAGTCAGTTCACCTTTCCCTCCGGGTCCGGGCTTGCTCGTCTTTCCGAAGATTTCACCAATCGTCTTTTTCCACCATCTGCCGATACCGACAATCTGGAACGCTCCTGTACCAATCGTGAGATACAGGCCGACTCCAATCATCAGTACTATCAAAGGAGTGCCCCAAAGGAACTCGGTTATTTCGCAGATTTTATCCCACATACAGATGCTATCAGAAAATCTTAATAACTTGGGTACAGCCCGTCCCAAACTATCCTACGGTAGTTGTTACGGTCAGTATCGCCTTCAGTTGAGATACAAAGGATGCTGAGGCTTTCCATTAGGAGGAACTTGAAAAGGATGAGGTGTTTCAGCATGCATTAGAAAA
>JAZUIV010000046.1:0-7892 GCA_045642485.1 Bacteroidales bacterium
TGGCCTCCGACTTGGGTATGGGTGCGCCCGAAGGACATGTTCTTCTCTGAAGTGGATAGGGACGGCTACAAGGGTCCCCGCTTCTCTCCCATCTCTGAGGAAGAGGCTCTTGGAGGAATGGGCCGCTAGGCTGAAGCAAAGAGATCGTTGTTACGGCCGAAATTGGCAGGTACTATTGGTTCAAGCTAAAGGTTCTTGCCCATCTCGTACGCTTCATTCAGTTTTTCATTCTACATCAAAAGCATTATCCGTCCTTCTGCTTTGACGAAGACTGAACTATTTCTCATTACCACGGCATACACCTGTGCACTTGTCACAGGCTGGCCGTCCTTGCGGACATGAAGCTTCCTGCGGTTGATGATATCCGCTATCTGCTCGGTCTTCAGTCCTCCGTTCCGCTCGGCAAGTACGTATACTATGGCTTCCTCTATCTTCATTCTAAACAAAGGTACGACTTTTTGCGTTTGAAGCATACTTCCCGATATATCCGCCTGACGGCGAAAATAGGGTGTCAGTGCTGTGCGAGTGTCCTACCATGCGCTCGTTATCGAGCACTCACTTCGCGCAGGAGCGTTGTCAAGATGGTATGGGAGACTGCGCCCTCCAGTACGCCTCGTGCCTCGGCTCCCCTACGGTTGCAGACTCCCATCCTTCCATGCCCCCAGCCCCACAGAATCAATAATCAGGAAAGGCTGTCGTATGTTTTTTGAATAGGTGGACATCTCCCGGTAACGGACGAAGTATGTGGACCTTGATCTCCATGTCGAGGGCATCATTGAGAACCGTTCCCGCAAAATATTTGTTGCGTCCGAGGCTTTTTCATAATTTTGAGAAAAATACAAAATCGGTTATGGCTCAGAAACAGGCTTTACAACTTTTTAATGAAAAGCAGATCAGAGCTGCATGGGATGAGAATGAGGAGAAATGGTATTTCTCTATAGTGGATGTGGTAGCGGTTCTTACTGAGAGCGCTGATTCACAAGCTTATTGGAGAAAACTTAAACAGAGGCTGAAAGCAGAAGGTGATGAAACCGTGACAAATTGTCACGCTTTGAAAATGCCCGCTTCCGATGGTAAAATGCGTCTGACCGATGTGGCAGATCAGGTTCAGATGTTCCGTCTCATCCAGTCAATACCATCTCCCAAGGCAGAACCGTTCAAGGTCTGGATGGCTCAGGTTGCATCTGAACGCATCGATGAGATCCAAGACCCGGAGCTTGCCATTGACCGAGGCATAGAATACTATCGCAAGAAAGGTTACGGCGAAGGCTGGATTGCCGAGCGAATGAAGGGCAAAGAGGCTCGAAAGGCACTGACCGACGAATGGAAGCGCACCGGCGTCAAAGATAGCCAGTACGCCACCCTCACCGATATCATCACTCAGGAATGGTCCGGATTCACCACAAAGCAATACAAGAACTTCAAGGGGCTAAAGAAAGAGAATCTGCGTGACAACATGACCCGAATGGAGAGCGCACTCAACACTCTCGCCGAAGTTGCAGCCACAGAACTCTCCCAGAAGAAGAATCCATCTACCTTCGAGCAGAACAAGACAGTCGCCAAAGGTGGCGGACATGTTGCCAAGATTGCAAGAGACGAACTTGAGAAGCAACTTGGCCGCTCCATTGTGACACGAGCCAACGCAAAAGGTCTCAAAGCCCCCGATGACATTCCTCAGATTGAAGGCAACAACAAGGAAGATCAGTAAGCTGCGGTCAGCAACCTCCGCTGCGCTTCCAGTACGCCTCGTGCCTCGGCTCCCCTACGGTTGCAGACTCCATTTCTTGTTGGAATGAAAAATATTAGTAACTTTGGAGAGTCAAAGGGGAATTCGCAGAAGGGATGACAACCCTTACGGCTTAACAACCGTTTCGAGCCCCAGCCTTCTAACCACCGCTCTGCGGTGGTTTTTTATTGCTCTGTCGAAGGCACTATGGCCGACAAACTGTATTGAACTTTGTCCTGATTGGACTTCTGGACACCGACAATCAACTTGACGTCGTTATGCCGCATAATCAAAAGCTTTTCAAAACTCTTCTGATTCTTGTCATACGGTTTGGTTGGCTTCTCTTCAATGAGTATAGCCTTCTGCAGGACTTCTGTCAAACGAAATACGGCAAGAGTCGATTCATAACGCCTCGCCGCCTTGTTGTAAGTTTCATTGATGGAAATGAACTTAACCAGGATGTAGTCCTGAAGATTGTCGTTCCAGACTTTCTTCTTGGGATTCTCAGAAATCCAATGAGCATAGAAATCCTTGATAACCTTCTCTCGCGCTTTGATATCCTCCTTCGTAATACCTTGTGGTATGTTCAATTCCTTTGTTTCCATAATGATGCAAAGATACTGCTTTTCGAGTAATCTCAGCGTAGTATTTCAAAATCGGTACTCGGTCGTTTTCCTCCGCTGAATCTCCGTCAAAAAGGCTTAGTTCCAGCGGCTCCTGCAGGGAGACCCGCAGACATCACGAAGCAGACGCGCAACTTTCAGGCACTGAAGCTAAGCATCCGTCGCAACCTGTCCCTGACATAGTAACTTCGCGTTCTGCAAATCATCTGCTCTGGCATAGTAGCCCACAGATGCCTCTGGCAAAGGTTCCTTGCGCAGACCCCTCCTGCTAGGCTTCATCTGCGCAGTACCCCCCGCTCACACGTGCGAAAAACTCACACTTCTTGCGCAGACGATTTGCAGAACGGAATCAATGCCGGCAAGGTACGGCCATTCTTATATACCGAAATACTCCCTGTAGCGGTTGTAGAGATGTCCGGCCTGGAGGTAGGCGGACTGGGGACTCATAAAATGAGAGAATTCGAAAGTGATGGCCTTGTCGTATCCGCAGCGCTTCGCCGCCTCCAACTTCATACGGAGCTTGTCGAACTTGATGGGCAGGAAATGGATGGGCATATCGCGGTCGAAGGTCTCAGCATTGGTCCAGCACTGCATCCCGTAACGGTCGGCAAGCTTCTTGTTGACAGTAAAGAACGCATCCAACTCATCATAATCGATATGTCCGTCCTGAAAGGCGCAGGCATCTACCACGTCGTGTATTCCGTCAAAAATCTCGTTCCACTCCTCTTCGTGCTGACGGACTGAGACTCCTTTTTTCAGGTTGACGTCCATACCCATAACCGCCTTCTTGCCGTCTATCCAGGGAGAGATGAATGTCGGAAGCCCGTTTGAAATATCCTTGCACATCTTCCCCATAGTATGGAAAGTCTCTATGCAACCTTTTGTCTTTCTGGAAATCTCAGTGGAGATATACCACCCGCGGAAACTATTATGATGCCCGTATGCATTCCAGACCTCCTCGATGACATATTTGTTGCTCTCCAATTCGTATGACATATCACCCGTATCCCAGTACTTCCCGCTGTCATAAAGGCCGAAATAGTAGTTCATCCCGTATTTGTCCGCAAGGGTCAGGAACAGTTCGACCAGATCCATCGAAGGCATATAGCAGCCCTTCCCCAACAGATACCTGCTGGGCCAGGTGATGAATTTCCGGTAACCGCTCCTGATTTGAATCACGGTATCTATCCCAATGGCCTTCATATGGCGGAAATCCATATCCCACTCCTCCACTCCCCAGTTCTGATGAGGAATGTCGTGAGAAATCTCATCCAGGAAAGTGCCTGTGATTTTAAGCCCCGCGCCACGTGGGACAATCAGCGCATCCGGTGCCATTGCCGGACGGGATTCAGTTTCGGAGGCGTGAAGCCCTGTAGCGGGCGCACAGACAGCGGCCGCCGCAGTTACGGCAGCCGTTTTTATGAAATTTCTACGTGATGATTGCATAACTTCTTTATAGAGAAACGGTTATTGATGAGTAAAATGCATAACTGGGGTCATTTCGCTCGGCCAGACTCTCGACAAGAGTCTCTCTGTTACGGTCAACCATCCCTTTGAACAGTTGCTTCTCTCCATATACCACCGTAACCTCGGAGTCCAGATCCACCATTTTGTCATTCAGATAAAAAGTGAGGGTGCGGTAATCACTCTTCTCAATGTGTATGGTATTTCCCTTGATTTGTGCAATCACCACATTTCCGTTCTTCATCTCCTCCCTGTTGACTTTTATCCAATAGAAACAGGTCCTCAACGCCATATTCTCTTCATCCTCCTGCCTCCACACCACTTTCCCGGGGTACGGATTGCGCTCGAACTGCCTCATCCAGTCAAATGCCGCCGCATCCTCCAGATCCATCCAATGCGGCTTGCCTTCAAGAACGTGACATTCGTGGATATAACCTTCCGGATCCTCTTTACGGAGGTCATCCAGTTCCGCGGCCTTCTTCGGCACTTCCGTATTCCTGTCATAAGCCGAATCATCTCCGCCCACCCAGAGAGTGAAAGGCATATTCCGGACATTCAACAAGTTGACTCCGCCAGGATGGCCGGCCATCATCGCCGCGGCCGCCCAGTGGTCCGCCATACGGGGAGCCATCCGCCAGACACCGTCACCGCCGGCAGAATACCCCATCAGATAGACCTTGTCCGGATTCACCCCCTTTGTAACTATCATAGTGGTGATTATCTGTTCGAAGAGATAGTCGTTCTCATTCAAAAACCACATATTCCACACGTCTGCGATTGAACGGGGCGATATGTAGTACCCTTCCGCGGGCTGTGCAGGATCGGCCCTCCGATACATTATCTGCTGGTTCTGCCATTGCGAGTCATTCGCGGCGGCGGTGGTCCCTCCCCCTCCGTGGAGAGAAATCCACAGGCTATGTCCTCCTTCCGGTTCCCGCCCGTATTCAGACACAAGGAATTTCATCCTGTTGCCTTCCCTGTCCGTCACAGAAAGATTCTGAAGGTTCGGCTCCAGATTCTGCATCTGAACTCTTTTCCACTCGGAAATGACTTCCATTCTTGCCTGCTCGGCCTCCGACTCTGTCAACCCGGCCTTCACTACTCTGTCATTGGCACTGCAGGAGGCGTTCACCATCGTGGCGGCTATCGCCAATATCAGACATACTGATTTCTTCATATTGCTTGTTTTTTTCTTGTACTCGGTTGCGGGACAGGTCAGCACCGTCAAAGTTCCCGAAGGAACCAGTCGGTGAGTTTCTGGTAAAGGTAGTCTCTCTCGTGGCGTATCATATTGTGTTCGGAGAGAGGGAACGGGAAGTAATCGACCTGTATGCCCTTGTCAATGCAGCCCTGGAGGAAACTCAAGGAATGCTCCCAGACACAGGTATTGTCGCGTGCGCCCTGAATCAGGAGCGTGCGTGCCTTCAACGCCCCGGCCTTGTCCGTAAGGGAAGTCTGCGCAAACCCGGAAGGATTGGTGGCGGGGTTGTCCATATATCTCTCGCCGTACATTATCTCGTACCACTTCCAGTCAATGACAGGACCTCCGGCGGCAGCGCATTTGAAAACGTCCGGGAAGCGGGTTGCGAGAGTCAGGGTCATAAAACCGCCGTAACTCCAACCGTGGACTCCGACTCTCGAAGAGTCAGTCCAGGGCTGTTCCAGAAGAGCCCTGATGCCGACCATCTGGTCGTCGGACTCAACCTGACCGCAGGCCCGGTTGATGGCTTTTTCGTATTCAGTGCCGTGGCTGAGCGTCCCCCGGTTGTCCTGGACATAGACGACGTAGCCCCGCTGGGCCATCACCATCTCCCAGAGACGGAGACCGGCGAGATAGGTGTCCTTGACAAGTTGTGAATGCGGCCCGCCATAGACATATACAATCAGAGGATACTTTTTCGAAGGGTCGAACCCCAGAGGACGGATGAGGCGGTAGTGGTTCCGGTATTTCCCGTCGGCAGAGGGGACAGTACCGAACTCCACGCTTGCCCGGGCGTACCCCTCAAGCGGATCGCGCTTAACTTCGAGAGTGTCGAGAATTTTCCCGTCAGGACCGCAGAGTGTCATAACTCCAGGGTTCCCGACTGAGGAGAAGAAATCCGTATAGCGGCCGTCGCGGCCGAACGTGATCTCGTGCCATCCCTCCCCTGCCGTAAGCCTCTCCGGCTTGGAAATGCGTGCTTTCGAGGCACTTGTGCGACGGGAGATTTTTACGCGGAACAGTTGACGCCCGGCGGGTGAATTCTCAGCGCTGACATAATACAGGTAGTCTCCATATATGCCTTTGAACTCGATGTCGGCATCCACCTCCACAATACGCCGCACCGTCCCGGAGATGTCGGCAAGATAGAGTGATTTGAAGCCGTCGCGATTGTCGGTTTCATATACGAAGATATCCGTCTCTTCCGGGGAGAAGAAGCGCAGCGGTTCGCGCGGTTCAACCCAGGCTTCGTTGGATTCGCTCAGCACTGTCCCGAGAAAACGGCCGTCAAGCGCGCTGTAACGGTTGAGCTTCATATTGTGCTGCTCGCGGTCAAGAACCTGCACATACAGATATGTGTCCCCCGCCCAGCTTACGTTGGTCAGGTAACGTTCACAGGTGAAATCATTTACGTCAAGCCATACCGTGCTGTCATTAGCCGAGTCATATACACCGAGAGCCAGCTTTTCGGAAGGCTCGCCGTTCATCGGATATCGGATAGGAAGCGACTCGCAGCGGTTGATGTCAAGAAGATGAAAGAGCCGTACGGCACTCTCGTCATTGCGGTAGAATGCGACCCGTGTCGAGGGGCATTCGGGAAAGAAAATCCCCCTGTCACCGCCGAATTCATTCCTGCTGACAACCTCTCCGTAGGAGACTGCTCCCTCTCCGCGCATGATACAGGTATCACCGGCGGCGGTATGGCGGAAGATACTGCCTTCTCTGACGAAATATTCTCGGCCTGCTTCTTTCAGGTCCAGAACCTCTCCCGCTCTGGTTTCAGGATAGAAACTGAAACCACGGAGTTCGGACGGCTCGAGAATCTTTCCGCCACTGTTGGCTTCGGGGGTTGTATAAATAGGAAAAAGCCCCACATAAAGGGCTGTAATTGCAATGAGAATCGAATTCATAACAGTCGGGGTGAAGTGGGACCAAGCAGATTCGAACTGCTGACCTCTTGCGTGTGAAGCAAGCGCTCTAAACCGGCTGAGCTATGGTCCCGTTGCGACCCCAAAGATATGAAAAAAATACATTCTTATCACTCCGTCATCAATAAAAAGATAAGAAACCTGCTAACTCCTGAGATCGCCAGGACATCACCGGCACTGAGAACGGTGTTCCCATTGGGGATGATTTTCTGGTCGCCGCGTTGAATCATCACCAGCAGACTTCCATCTTCACTGGCAGGATAGCAATGCATTTATAAGAATCTCAAATATTACGCACAAAACTTTATGCAAAGATTGTTGAACCGTTATACTTTTGCAAAAAGCTGCTCAGATGACAATATCGGTCTCCATCTGAAGAATAGCTATGCTGAAGGTGAACTGCTGAGGCTCGTTCCGTACTCGGAACCAAGCCGAAGATTACAGGCTCCAACCTGTTCAGACGGATGAATACAACTGACATGGATAGTGCGGTGATAAAATTACGTTTGGCTCATCCACTTTTTGTACAGAAACTGTTCTTTTCCGGTACAAAATGGCTTCAAATGCCTGTTTGGTACCGGATCAGCCCTATTCCGGTACAAAAAAGCACGGGAAGGAGGACAAGAAGCCCATCTGCGAAGTTGCCGCCAGCCATATGGCCCGCCGCGCCTTCATCGGCAACCTCTACAAGAAAGTCCAGGACCCGAATATCGTCGCATCCCTTTCCGGCCACGTCGAAGGCTCCCGCGCCTTCTCCCGCTACCGCGAGATTGACAAGGAGATAAAAACCAATGTGGTAAAACTTTTGGATGATTGAAGAAAATTATATAGATTTGCATTGTTTTAAGGCATAATTAAAACGAAGCAAAATATATTACAATGTTGACTGAAATCAGTATATTAGGCTCTATTATTAAACTATCCAAGAGAGGAAAAGGACAGTTGAAAGG
>JAZUIV010000047.1:0-8189 GCA_045642485.1 Bacteroidales bacterium
TGGGTGCCTCTTTGCTTATGCTGTAAGCAGATGTAATGTCGGCCAAATCACACTAAAACTCACAGATATGAATTACCACGATTGGCTCTACCGAACCAGACGGCTGATGGCTGAGGTAGAGGCAGCGATGAGTGAGATGGCCGGACACATTGAAACTGACGATACGCTGCCTAATCTGTTCTATTCCGGAGAGTCGGATGCTCGTACGATTATCAATAAGATGCCTGAACTGCGCCAAAAGTTGAGGCAGGCTTTCTATCGTATCGGAGACAATCTTCCAATTATTCCCGGCAATCCGTTCCTTGTACGCGAGACTGCTACGCACGTCAACAACTACAGACATCTGCGCTCTTCCTTCAAACTCCTGTGCTACAGACTGGACGGGAACCCGGACACGAAGGCATTTCTTTTCAGCGACAAGGTGAATTGGAGCGGCCTTCTTGCCTATTTCAAGGAACTGGATGAAGATGCCAGGGACATCCTGTTGGCGTATACCGGTCCTCCGGACGTGAATGACGGTCGTGCGGTTGATGTGACGGGGATGGCGAAGAAACTGCGGCAGTTCCTGCCGGATGCCGATGACGAGTTCTTCGATGACCTTATCAATTTCAGAATCATTCCGGCACGTCCGATGTCCTGGCACAACGGAAAGAACAACTGCGCAAGGTTTCTGAAGCATTTCGGATTTACGGACGCGATGGCCGTTTATTCTCAGTGGTTCAATGCGCTTGCTGACCAGAAGAATTCGTCATCGTCTGCTTTCGCCGAGATGGCAACGAAGATGGAGCGCTACTGCATCCGCTTTGCCATAGTGCTTGAGGCGTTGAAATACGGCTGCAGCGACAAGCCTCTGAAAAGCATTTCCGTCAGTTCTGTCAAGGGAGGCATTGATTTGTGCTACTACTTTATGGCCTGTGCAATGAAGGCCCGGAAGAAGTTCAACAGCAATCCACTTGATGATTTGAACGAAAGGCAGCGGAAAATCTACAACGAACTGCCGATTACGTTCTCAACTGCCGAAGGGCTTGAAATCGCGATGGAATACAATATTCCGGAACGGACATTCAAGGACTGGCTGAAATCAAACTTCTTCAAGCACATATCTCACGGCCAGTATGAGAAGAGGTATAAATAACCGGATATCCATAGTTTGCACTTTCTGCACTTTCCGCACTTTCAGTTGCCTGGTTCGTCCGTCCAAAATGCAGAAAGTGCAGAAAATGCAATGGGGAAAATAGAAATTACAGACAAGAATTATGATTATATTTGTAGAACGAACAACAAACACAACTTGTTATGAACGAAATTGATAAGCCTACGTATCTGTACGAGGGAGAGAGTCTGGAAATCCAGAACTGGAATGAGAAGAAGGAAATTACATTTGACGAGCTTGTCAAAGCCGTCAGAGTGACCAGCGAAGCCTCACAAGCTTCCGCACTGAAAGCAATCAACCGCATGCTCACAATGAGAAACTGGCTGATTGGCTACTACATCGTTGAATTCGAGCAGAAAGGAAAAGAGAGGGCGCAGTATGGAGACAAACTGTTGAAGAGTCTGGAAGATGCCGTGAATCAGAAGGGCCTTACTGTAACACTCTTCCAGTGGGCCAGAAGATTCTACACCCTTTATCCGCAGATTGAAAAATTGTTTTACGTATCCGGACCGGCTGATATTCAAAAATATGCATCAGTGATGCCTAAATTGGAATCGTCTGATAATGAAGTAATTGCAAATTATGCATCAGTGATGCCTAAATTCATTTCATCCGCCGACGATATCATAAGCAAACTTTCCTTTACGCATCTCCGCGAGATAATGTCCCTCGACGACCCTCTGGTCCGTTACTTCTATGAGCAGGAATGTATGCGTTGCACCTGGTCTGTCAGAGAACTGCGCCGCCAAATAGGAACCAACCTGCATATCCGCGTCGGTCTGAGCAAGGATCCGGAGAAATGCCTGTCACCTTACAAGAACGGAAGCGACTCCGCTCAATTGCAAATCAGAGAGCCCTATACCTTCGAATTCCTCGGATTGAAGCCTCAGGACGTGGTGACTGAATCCGACCTTGAAGACGCGCTAATCAAGCATCTGCAGGAGTTCCTCCTCGAATTCGGCAAGGGAATGTGCTTCGAAGCCCGCCAGCAGAGAATCATCATAGATGACGATTACTACTACCCAGACCTGATATTCTACAACCGAATCGGTCACTTCACCTTGATTGTCGAGCTCAAGAACGAACCTTTTTCTCACGAGAACTTCGGCCAGCTCAACTCCTACGTCTCCTACTGGAAAGAGAACGAAATGCAGCCCGGTGACAATCCTCCGGTGGGACTTCTCCTCTGCACCAAGAAGGGAAAGAAAATGGTCGAATACGCCAAAGCCGGAATGGACAACAAACTCTTCGTCTCAACCTATCAGCTCCAGCTGCCTGACGAAAGCACACTGGAGAAATTCCTGCTGCAGCAACTCGAAGAAAATCAATAGCAACTACCAACGAGAGCGGGTGCGGAAATGTTTCAGGCAAATAAAAGGAAAATAGAAAAAGCCCCGCTTATGCTACATAAACCGCTCAAGTGGAACTGGAGCCTTCGCATAGGAGTAGGACTTTTCTTGCACGAAGGTAACCATAATTCCTGAAATGCAAGCAAAAAAGAAAAGCTCCGCCAACACTACTAACCCTCCAACAGACACACAGACCGACATCAAATCCAAAAGATGCCGGTCTTTTTTGTGCATAATCGATTCATTCTGGAAAGATAAGGGGAAAAATCTTTGACAGATAGTGTGTCAACTTACGTTCAAACACGAAACGCAATCGGTGAGAAGAATTTGAGCCGGGCGGCTTTGCCAATTGATTATGACACGAATATACGACTATTTTCAGAAACTTGACTTTTTACATTCAAATACGCATGTACGTTTTGCTTGAAGAAAAGTTGATTAAAATTTTGGAAATGTTCACTAATTCGTTAACTTTGCAACAATGAAAAAGGAATACATACGGACTATCCAGGTTTTCGGGGATCATTTTATTGAATTCAAGAAAACCCTATCCAAAGATGTCCTGAAGAAGATGTATCAGGTTTTTATGCTGATAATGACCGTGGAAATGGTTCCGGTCAAATTTCTTAAACCTATCACATCGGTCAAGGACTTATACGAAATAAGGGTTGAAGAGGGAGGCAATATATTCCGGGTTTTCTGCTGCTTTGATGAAGGGAAACTGATAATCCTTTTTAATGGCATCCAGAAGAAATCACAGAAACCCCCGAAAGAGGCTCTGGATAAAGCCGAGGCCCTGATGAAGAAATATTTTGAATTGAAAAAGGAGCAGAAAAATGGAAAATAACAAGAAACTGAATCTCACACCTATTGAGGACCTTATTTCCGAGGATTTCGGTAAGGTCGGCACAGCTGAACGCGATGCATTCGAGATGGAATGCGACGCATTCATCATTGGCGAGCAATTAAAAGACGAACGCTTGAAAGCTGGTTTGACACAAGAGGAATTGGCAGAGAAAATAGGAACAAAGAAAAGTTTTATCTCCCGCGTGGAAAAAGGACGGGCTGATATTCAGTTGTCAACGCTGGTGAAAGTATTTCGAGGAGTCGGAAGAGAAATCAGTGTACGTGTTCTGTAGTTGTGAGGAATAATCCAAACAGGATTTTTTCCATTCCAAATAGCAATGTGAGTTTAAGTTGGAATATTCACCGTTATTTCCGGATTGGCCGAAAATGTGTATATTCGTAAAAACTCCAAATTATGATTAATATCATCACTGAAGTTTCCCGATGCCTGTTGTGCAATGATGCGCCTTGCACCAAGGCCTGCCCGAAGGCACTTGATCCTGCCGGAGGCATACGCGCACTGCTTTTCGAAGATGACAATGCTGCGCCTTCCTTCTTCAATGCGGAGGACTGCTCCTCCTGCTCCGCGCCGTGTGAAAAGGCTTGCATCCATTATGATTTCCCTATACGAATCAAGGAGCTGGCGAGAATGGTCGGTCCGAAATCATACCCGGGAAAGGCGGACCTGTCAATCGATTTCTGCGGTGTCCGTTGTGAGAATCCTTTCTTTCTCGCATCGTCGGTAATTGCCAACAACTATGAGATGATTGCGAAGGCCTTTGATATGGGCTGGGGAGGAGTCGTCTTCAAGACCGTCTCGTTCCTGAACATAAAGGAAGTGTCTCCCCGTTTCGACCAGGTTGGGAAGGAAGGAATGCCGTTCATAGGTTTCAGAAATATGGAACAGACCAGTGCGAACAGCTTGGAAGAGGATTTCGCCGTAATGGCAAGACTTAAAAAGGACTATCCGACTAAGGTGATAGTAGCCTCTATTATGGGGTCTGACGAACAGGAGTGGGAGGCTCTCGCCCGGATGGCTGAAAAAGCTGGTGCCGATATGGTCGAATGCAATTTCTCCTGCCCGCATATGAAGGCCGAAAGAATAGGCAGCGATGTTGGCCAGAATCCGGAGTTGGTCCGTTTATATACGATGGCAACCAAGCGCGGGACATCTCTGCCGGTAATTGCCAAAATGACTCCCAACATTACTCATATAGAAGAGCCTTCGTTTGCTGCAAAGGTGGGCGGTGCGGACGCGATAGCCGCAATCAATACCATTAAGAGCATCACTCTGAAGCATCGCAGCGAAGTGTCAGGGAAGAAGACGATTTCAGGATATAGCGGAAAGGCAGTGAAACCCATCGCGCAACGCTGTATCCTCGACATAGCAAAGGCTCCTGAAACGAAGGATATGTCTCTTAGTGGAATAGGAGGCATAGAGACGTGGAAAGATGCCATCGAATATATCAGGATAGGGTGTTCGAACGTTCAGGTATGTACTGCTGTGATGCAGTATGGATACAGGATTATCGACGACCTGATTGCCGGTGTTCAGGATTATATGGCACGCCACGACGTGAAGCGGCTCTCGGATATCGTGGGTGAGGCTCTCCCGCAGTTCGTTTCGCCAGACAAGCTGGACCGGGATACACTCGTACTCCCAAGATTCGACAAGAAAAAATGTATAGGTTGCGGAAGGTGCTATATTTCCTGCTATGACGGTGGCCATCAGGCGATAAAATTTGATTCTGACACTCGCAGACCGTCCATTCTGGGGAAACGTTGTGTAGGCTGCCACCTCTGTATGCTCATCTGTCCTGTCGGTGCCATATCCTCCGGAAAGAGGATACCGAAACCATAGCAATGGTATGAATTAAGTCTCTTCCCGTTATATAGATATGCGTCTGTTTTCTGCGAAAAGTACTCGTACAACGTACGCTTTTGCATTCAAATACCGAAGTACGTTTTGTCCGGCAAATAATTGATGGATCAGATAGGGTGAGGGGCGTTAACAGCATAAATTTTGCGACGAACTTGTGGTTGATGGACTGATCTATGCGCTGATTAGCAAATATATATATTATATTTGTCCAAATTTGACATTCAAAATGACAAGTAAAAAACAGTTGAATTAATATAATGAAAAAAGTCTCATTTTCAATGTTGATGCTCATCGGAGCATTGTTGGCAATGTCGTGCAGAAAAGACGGCAATAACGAGAATCCGGAAACCGAAGAAGTAACCAAGATTGCCGACTACCTGTATGAATATACGGCTGAAGGCTACGGCACCGAGGCTCCTGCAGCACTTCTGACAGACGACGGTCCTGTGGCATTCGGCTGCAGTGCGGTCAGAAACGGCAATTTTTTCGGAAGGAATCTCGACCTCAGCATAAACGAAATCTGTGAATTCATAGTAAGGACCAAAGCCACTGAGACCCGCAAGCACGCATCAATCGGTGTGGCCAATCCGGTATTCCGAAACATTACGAATGAAAAAGTCCATGCAGGACTTACAAAAGAGGAGCTGAATTTTATCCCGTGGATGACAATGGACGGCATAAATGATGCCGGACTGGTGTGTAACATCAATGTCGTGAATATGTATGACATTGAGAAGAACATGCACACTCACACCAACCCGGCAAGCCTCAGATAATGGTTATGAATCTGGTACGCGCCCTACTTGACAATTGCGGCAGCGTGGCCCAGGCAAAGGAATTCATCAACAATCACGACATCACCCCTATCCCTGCAGAACTGGTAGAATTGTGGGACGGACATATCATGATTGCAAACGCAGACAATACGGTGATAGTCGAGTTCACGGGAGACAAGGGTTCGGAAGTAAAGTTTATCGAGACAAACATTATGACCAACTTCTACAATCATCTGTATGAAGCTGCCGGAGATTATCCTCAGCACGCTTGCGGCGTGGAGAGATATGACATCCTCAAGGCCAATTATGAAGGAAGCAACACTATGCAGGGAATGTGGGAGCTTATGAAGAAGGTGCAATACACCCAGGCATACAAGGAGTCAACCGAGCCTTTCTGGTGCTCTGATTACTATGACGTCATCCCCTCATTCGACGAGCATCCTCGGGAGTACTGGACAAAGGAAAAGGTTCTTGAGCAGGAGATGCCTGAAATCGAGGTTGAGGCTTTCAAGGTGTATGAGAAAACCGGAGAATACGACCCTGAACTGAATCTGTGGCTCACCGCACACAACAGCATCTACGATATTGCCAAAAAAACTTTGTGGGTGACAGTCCGCGAGAAGTACGAGAAGCATTATGAATTCAAACTTAATTGAAAACGCACAGGCAATCCAAGCATATAAGGCCTAAGTGAACATTAAAAATAGCTTTGTGGAAGAAAAAACAATTTTAATATGAATAAGAAAATTAACCTCCAACTTATCGCGGTTGCATGTGCAATTATCGTAGCCGGACTGTTTGTCGGCTGTCAGAAATCGGAAGACCCTGATGATTCATTGTCGGACAGGGATCTTGCGGTTTATGGCAAAATCTTCACGGCAGACCAGTCTGAGTCTATTGCCGAAGCATTTGTCGTAAAGGACGGTAAGTTCGTATACGTGGGCTCGAAAGCCGGAGCTGCAAAATATATCACTTCCGATATGCCGGTCGTTGACTATACCGGCAAGGGCCTTGTCATCCCCGGCTGCACCGAAGGTCACGGGCATTTCATAGGAGTGGAAGGCGTCGCGACTATGCTCCCTGGATTCAAGGCAACCTATGAAGAACTGGTCAGCACAGTCATCCCACAAAAGATGAAATCAAACCCAGGCCCTTTCGTTTCTTTCGGATGGGCTACGGAGAAGGTGCAGAAAGACAATCAGACTGACTATGCCGGAACACTTGATAAAATATCGACGGATTATCCCATAATACTTATTGACGGTGGCGGCCACAATGCCCTGTGCAATACTCTTGCGCTGAAAAAAGCCGGACTTCTCAAGGATAACGGCGAGAAGTTGATGGATGTTCGTGGAGGAGACATCCTTACCTTGGGCGAAACAGCGAAACCTACCGGCTATGTAACCGATGAAGTCATACCTTACGTTGTAAACAAGGCCGTAGGCGCCCTTCTCGATGATGCCCAGTACCGTCAGGCTTGTATCAACGCAGTAAATGCCCTCAATGAGCGAGGCTTCACCTGTTATCTGGATGCCGCAACCAACTATCTGGATGAAGAGGCCAGAGCCTACAAGTATGCCTATGACCTGGACCAGTCGGGAGAATTCACGGTCAATATGATAGGATTCTACAACATCCGCAGCTATGACTGGGGATTCCCGAAAGGAAGGCCTATGCCTGAAACTGTTAAAAAGAGACTTGATTACATCAGCACACTCGTAGGCAAGTATACCAGCCGTCACGTCATAGCAAATGGAGTGAAACTTTTCGCCGATGGGGTTACTGAAACTGGTACAGGTTGGATAAGCAAGGAATATTCGATGGACCTTCCTGCCGACAAAAAGCACGGCAACATCATCTGGGAGCAGGAAGAGTTGGATGCTATCGTTTCCGCGTCCAATGAGAGAGGCTTCCCTGTCCACACCCATACTTTCGGAGATCTGGCCTGCGAGGCTGTCATCAGTGCATATTGCGCCTCCCGCACGGCTTCCTCGCTGACAGTACCCAATTCGCTTGCTCACGTGAGAAACATTATGAATAAGGATATCGCACGCTGTGCGGAAAACGACATCCTCATCGCATCCAATATCATCTGGCACGTAGGGGATCCCGATTGGGCTATGCCTTATCTTGCCCATATTCCAAAAGATATTTATGAAAGCGGCTATCCGATGAAATCGCTG
>JAZUIV010000048.1:0-13217 GCA_045642485.1 Bacteroidales bacterium
TGAGCAAGAGGTTGGGAATCCATCGTCCGAGAACAAAGTTCATTGACGTGCAGAAGGCGAATCTGACATACAAGAAGCAGCGCAAGCACAGCAAGAGCCAGACAAGGAAGATGACGCGCAGGCTGCTGGAACTATTGGACAAGATACTGAAAGAGATACGTAAGACGGAACGGGCCTATGAGAACGCAGAGAGTCTGTTGACCGTCAGAGAGAAAGGTGATTTGGAAATCATCACGAAGATGTACCGCCAGCAGAAGAACCACTTCCAGAGCAAGGACTGCAGAGAGAGTATTCCGAACAGGATAGTGAGCATCAGCAAGCCGTATGTGAGACCGATAGTGAGGGGCAAGGAAGTGAAGAGCGTTGAGTTCGGAGCGAAGGTGAACAACATACTGGTCGACGGGATCTCGTTCATTGAGAAACTGTCCTTCAACGCCTTCAATGAGGGTACAAGGCTGATACATTGCCTGAAGATGCACAAGAGATTGTTCGGAGTTGATGCGAAGAAAGTGGGAGGAGACACTGGCTATGCCGGAACCGACAACAGAGACTACTGCAAGAAGAACGGGATACAGACATCGTTCGTGAAGAGAGGAAGGCCGTTCAGCGAGGAGAAGAAGGAGAAAGACCTTGTCAGAAAGGAACTTGCCAGGGTGAGGGCGACAGCGATGGAGGGCTCGTTCGGGACACAGAAAGAACATTACGACCTGAAGAGAGTCAAAGCCAGGACTAAGCTGACGGAAATCCTGTACATCTTCTTCGGCATCCACACGGCAAACGTGGTGCAGCTGGCGGACAGGATAGAGCAGAGAGCCCAGCTGGCGGCCGCCTGAAACGAAAAAGTGTGCATATAAGAGCGCTTCCACAGGGGGATCTACGCCTTTGACATTGGAAATAATAGAAAAATCCGGCCGAAGCGACCGGAATGAGATATAAAAACGTAAATTTGATGAGCCGAGCGCAGAAAATGGACGGGACCAGTCGCTGCTTCGCTCAATTTAATTTTTAAAACGACAATCCCTATGTTACGAGTTCTAAATTGAATACATCTATGAAATGTCCACATTGCGGTAAGGATCATCCTGACAACACCCAGTTTTGCCCGATGACGGGGCAAAAAATATCCAGATTGAAGGTTTGTAAGAACGAGAGTTGTGTCAACTTCAACAAACCTATTCTTAACCACGAAGCAAAGTACTGTCCGGAATGTGGGCAACCACTTGCTTTACCGGCAGATGTTAATGACAAGGACTCCATATTGGATTTCATCGTTTGTGGTGTTCCGTTCAGGATGATTTTTGTGGAACACGGTACATTCATTATGGGGACAAATTCTAATCAGAAAGTTCGGGGCAATGACGATAGCCCTGTAACACGTAGTGTGACACTAACAGAAGACTACTATGTCGGCGAGACGCAGGTGACGCAAGAACTTTGGCAAGCGCTGATGGGACGAAACCCGTCTCGCTTCAAAGGATACAACAATCCGGTGGAGAATGTGACCTGGAATAGCTGCATAAAGTTTATCCAAAAACTGAATGAAAAGACAGGAAAATGTTTCCGTCTTCCTACCGAGGCCGAATGGGAATTCGCTGCTCGCGGAGGCAAAAAGACCAAAGGGTATCTGTATGCAGGAAGCGATATCATAAATGAAGTGGCATGGTATGATTCCAATAGCAGTTATAAAACACATCCTGTGAAAACAAAACGTCCTAACGAGTTAGGTATATACGATATGAGTGGCAATGTGAAAGAATGGTGCGCAGATTCTTACACAGATCTTCTTTCCTATGAATTCAATGGACTCAACCCTCATCCAGGACATGATTATTATTATACCGCACGTGTTCTTCGTGGTGGAGATTGCCTGGAATCTGAGAAGAAATGCCGAGTGTATGCTCGCGATCATGGTAGATTAAAATTTGTGGACATATTTCGTTTGTTAGACGATATTGCTGACACGATTGATAGCACGATTGATTATGGGCATGGCTTACGTCTGGCCCTTTCCAAGTAAAAGCCTGCTCAGTTAAATATTTTTTTGTGAAAATATGGAAGCTCCCTATTTTGTCTGTTATCTATGAGTTTTAAGCCGATTTGCACAAATAATTACTTATTTACGCATTGTTTCGGACTGATATTGAATTGCCCTGTATAACATATCATTATGTCCCTCAACATAACCTCCAAACAAACCACCATCAAGCTCGGCACAAGAGCGATGTTACTCTTGTCCAGAATGCCTCAATGGTTACTTCAGTGAGTATATCCTGTTATGGTATGGAAGGTGAAGATTAACGGATTTGAATAATTACTGCTATTTTTGACATACAATGAATTATAGAGTTTTTCTTTCATGTAAAAGCGAGGATTATAATACGGCAGAAGCACTGTATAAGTTTCTCATAGATAATGGCGTATCTGTATTCTTCGCAAATGAGTCATTAAAAAGAAGTGGTAACACTGCATATTTGGATGAGATAGACACGGCTCTTGAGACATGCTCTCATATGATTGTCTTCACAACGAAAAGAGAATATGCCGAGAGCAAATTTGTCAAAGAAGAGTGGCAGACATTTCGTAATGAGAAACTAAGCGGTAGAAAGAAAGGAAATCTTCTGACAATTATTGGGGGAAATTTAACTATTGGTGATTTGCCGTTGGGATTGAGGCGGTATGAAGTTATACCTTATAAATCATTCCGAGAAATTATATTAAGCTATCTGGGAGGAATTGATATAATTAGAAAATCTTCAGTTTCTAGTATTTCATCGAAGAGTGAGAATTCTAGCTACATAGCTAAGTCAGATGAAAATCATGATTATTTTCATACAGAAACACAAAGAAAGAACGGTGCTGCTCACAAGAAAATCGAAGCTGACCAATTAAACAAAAAATCAGCGATACTTCATCCAGCTACCGAAAGAAAGTCTGTTATGTATGAAGTTACAATTATTAATTGTAACGATACAAGAGTGCCAATAATAAAGATATTAAAAGAGATACTTGGTTGTAGTTTGTTGGAATCGCGAACATTTATTAATTCGCTTCCAGCAAAGATTCCATTACAGTTTGATAAATATCAGATGCGTTTGATTGTCAATGCCCTTAAAGGCGCAGGCGCAACGGTAAGATATAGGCGTTTATAATTGTGTTAGGGATGGGTAAATTACTGATTTAGAAAATAATCATATACTTGTCTTGAGTATTGTAAATAAGACACTTTGTCTGTGAAATAATATAATAAAACGCAATATATAGTCATGTCCCTCAACATAACCTCCAAGCAAACCACCATCAAGCTCGGTCCGCACAAGGGGGATACCCTCAATGCAACGCGAGTCAGGATTAAATGACAATCTCAATAATAGGAATTTATGGCAAAAATTGTTGAAGTACGAAACAGCACTGCGGAGTTCCTGACCTTTGTGGCAGCGAACAAGGAGGAGGGGGTTCAGGTGGTGTATAAGGATGAGACCATCTGGGCGACTCAGGCGGCGATGTCAGAGTTGTTTGGCTGCTCAGGTGACAATATCGGGCTCCATCTGAAGAATATCTATGCTGAAGGTGAACTGCTGGAATCGGCAACTGCCGAGAAAATCTCGGTAGTTCAACTTGAAGGCTCCCGCAATGTGAACCGCGAGCCGACTTTCTATAACCTTGATGCCATCATCAGCGTGGGCTATAGGGTGAGCAGCATCCGTGCCACCCAGTTCCGCCAGTGGTGCACATTCATACTCCGTCAGTATGCCATCCGTGGCTATGTGATTGACCGCAAGCGAATGGAAAACGGCTCGTTCATCGGTGAGGATTATTTCGAACATCTGCTGGCCGAGATTCGGGAAATCCGTCTGAGCGAAAGACGGTTGTACCTAAAACTGACCGACATCTACGCCACGAGCATCGACTACAACAAGGATGCTCCCACTACCCAGCTCTTCTACAAGCAGATACAGAACAAGATGCACTATGCCGTCCATCAGCATACAGCTGCCGAGCTGATTGTGGAGCGTGCCGATGCCAGCAAGGAGCACATGGGCCTCACAACGTGGGAGAATGCTCCGGAAGGAAAGATCGTGAAGACCGATGTCAGCATTGCAAAGAACTACCTCAAGCAGAGTGAATTGGAGGATTTGGGAAGTGTGGTGACGGCAGTCCTTGAATTTGCCGAGAGTCGCGCCAAACGCCATATCCCGATGACGATGGAGGATTGGGCAAAGCGCATTGATTCATATCTTTCCAGCGACGAGCGCCCGCTTCTGGACAATGCCGGCACGGTGTCGCACGAATACGCCAAGGAGTACGCAGAAACGGAGTTCGAGCGCTACCGCATCATCCAGGACCGCCTCTTCCGCAGCGACTTCGAGAAAATGCAACTGGAAGGTGGCGAGCTGCCCGAACTGCCGCTGGAAGGGATGACGGAAGGGGATGTTTGAAAGAAAATTCGCTTTAATGTAGAAAAGAATACTGAAACAATGGAACAACGAACATATACCTTTAACCAATCAACCCTCACCGTAAAGTTCGGCAACATTCTGGACTCGCAGGCTGAAATCATTGCCAGTTCAGATGATTGCTATGTGACTATGGGCGGGGGAGTGTCGCTTGCAATTCTCAGAGCAGGCGGCGAATCGATAATCAAAGATGCTCAAAAGATGGTTCCTGTGCCATTGGGCGATGTGATAGCAACTACGGCAGGTACCTTGGAACATCAGAAATATGTGTTCCACTGCATCACCATAGACAAGAAACGCAGAATGCAGATGATGGCCAGCCAGGTGACCGAGGAGGATGTCCTGAACTATCTTCTTCAGCATGCCGTTGATAAGTGTTTTCAGCTAATGCAGGCAATGGAATTGACCTCCATCGCATTTCCCGCCATAGGAGCCGGTGCGGCACGCATCCCAATCCAAAAGGTGATAGAGCAGATGTCAATCGCCATAGCCAGGAACCTTGCCAATACGAACAGGTCATTGAATGTGGAGTTCTACCTGTATGATATCTATAACATCTATTCTGAATCCGATTACATCACTCTGTTTGAGAACCTTGCGGCAAAGGCTGCTCTTGTGGAATATCAACAAGGTCTTGCAACAACCGACAATGATATCGTGCTCCCTGTGCAGAACGGAAATCCGCTTCCCGACAGAAATAGTATGACCCATAAGGTCTTCATCAGTTACTCTCGCAAGGACCAGGATGCGGCGGACTATCTTTGCAACATTCTTAAAGAGAATGGTATTGAATACTGGATTGATAAGGAAGGCATATACAGCAGCTCGAATTATAAAGAACTCATCGTTGATGCAATAGATGTTTCAAAGGCTGTTATCTTCATCAGTTCCGAAAATTCCAACACCTCTATCAATGTTATCCGGGAGATAGGCTATGCAGTCAATAGGAACAAGCCTATCCTCCCTCTGATGCTTGATGATGCGCCATACGCCAAGAGCATCCGCCTGGATATCTCGGATATCGATCAGATTGACTTCAAAAATCCGATTGCATCAAGCAAGAAACTGATAACCAGTCTGATGTATGTGTTGAATAAATGAATATTTTATCATCTTTTTATTACTGATACATAAAAAAATCAAGATTTTATTTGGTGGCAATAAATAAAACATCTAATTTTGAGTCATAATTTTAGAACGATTTTATGCAGAAAAAGCTTTTCAAGACTCTTCTGTTACAACCGCAATATTGAGGTCGATTTCTACATCCCTGACGAATCACTTGCAATTCAGGCCTCCTACAGCATTCAGGATGATGACACCAGGGCCAGGGAAGTCAATGCTCTTGTTGCTCTCAACAAGATAGAACCGCTCAAGAAGGCTTGTATCATCACTTACGACGAAGAGGATACGCTGGAGGTCAACGGGTTGAAGATTGATGTAGTGCCGATTTGGAAGTGGCTGCTGAAGACATACGTCTGAAAGTACTCACTATTTTACGCATACTGCGGATATTTCATACAATTATCCGCAAAAAGCATTCTATTTTGAGGAAAATTTTGTAGTTTAGCATCGGAAAACGAAATTCATAATGCTAACGACCATTCAACAACAGCGACAGGAATGCGAGCGGCTTCAATCACTGCCATACGTCAATAGGCAGACCCGTCACGACATCCCTCTTCTGCTGCAGAATCCTCAAATAAAACTCATCACGGGTCCCCGTCGTGCCGGCAAATCCATTTTCGCCCTTATGATGCTCTCCGGGCACAGGTTCGCTTATCTGAACTTTGATGACCCAAAACTGCTTTCGCTCTGGGACGAGGATGTCGTGATGTCCGCTCTCGACAGTGTCTATCCTGGGTATCAGTTCCTGCTGCTGGACGAGGTTCAGAATCTTGAAGGATGGGACCTCTGGGTTGCAAAGATGTATCGCAGAGGCATCAATCTGATTATAACGGGCAGTAATGCCAGGATGCTGAGCAGTGATATGGCAACAGTACTGACCGGCCGATATGCCGAGATTGAAATGCTGCCTTTCAGTCTGTCGGAAACCCTTGCATTTTCCAAAACTGAGGCCTCTGATGTTCTTCCAGTTCAGGAAGCCAGAGCCCGCATAGTATATGAGGAATATCTTCGCCTTGGCGGTTACCCTGAAACACTTCAGGCCCGTCAGATGACGGGAAGCTACCTTCAGACTCTTTTCACGGCAATCATCACCAGGGATGTGGCGCAGCGTCACAAGATCCGCAAGGTGACGGAACTTTTCAATCTTGCAAACTATCTGCTTTCCAATTTCTGCAATCCGTTCACTACACTATCGCTGAGTGAAGATCTGGGTATGGGCAGCGAAAACACAGTCAAGAAGTTCTGCGGCTATCTGCACGAGCCATACCTGTTCTTTTACCTGCCGCGATACAACAACAAGCTGAAGCTGATGATGAAGGCTCCTCGAAAAGTGTATGTGGTCGATAACGGCTTTGTGTCGGGCGCGGGATTCAACCTGAGCGAAAACCTTGGACGCCTGCTTGCGAATGATGTTTTTATTGAACTTCGCCGCAGGGGGTATGACGAGGAGAAGTCGCTCTTCTATTATCGCTCCCGCAATGACAAGGAGGTGGATTTCGTCG
This sequence comes from Bacteroidales bacterium, assembly GCA_045642485.1. Classification (GTDB taxonomy): domain Bacteria; phylum Bacteroidota; class Bacteroidia; order Bacteroidales; family UBA932; genus Cacconaster. Next base: position 7,085 of record JAZUIV010000048.1, read on the forward strand.
CGCGTAGAGGCCCGCGGGTCGAACAGCTCATACAGGTCTGCTATGATATAAGCAGCGAACGCACACTCAAGCGGGAACTTTCCGCTATGGTGGAATGTGCTGGAGAGCTGCATTGCGACAATCTCCTGCTTGTCACCTTCGATGCGGAGGATGTTATCAAGTATAAAGATTACGACATACAGGCAATGCCATTCAATAAATGGCAGGGGACTGGCACCATTGCCACCGATGACACCATCGTGGTGCCGGATGAGAGATTGTAGTTACAAAGTTTTTGAGATGTAGTTACGGATAAATATTTTGAAAGTATGTCCCTCAATGCGACGCTGTCAGGATTACTTAATTGTGATAGTGGAGCGAATAAGGCAGAGAGAAGACATAACCAATTGACAATAATGGCGAAATAACAACGAAATAAAAAATAACCCATTATATGCAGACAATAAATACACAATTCAAGTACTATTCTTTCATAAGTTATTGCCACAGGGACGAGAAATATGCCAAGTGGCTTCAGGACAAGTTGGAATCATATAGCCTGCCGACTCAAATAAAGCACGACAATCCGAATCTCAAGAAGGGAATCCGTCCTATATTCCGAGACAAGACTGATCTTGGTGCGGGTGTTCTCTATGACAATATAAAGGAGGAGTTGTCAGTGTCAAAGAGTCTGATTGTGATATGCTCTCCCGAGTCTGCAAAATCGGAATGGGTAGGCAAGGAGGTCAAGGAATTTCTGCTTACGCACCAGCCTGGTGACATAATACCTTTTATTGTAGATGGAACACCGAACTCCAACGATGACAAGGAATGTTTCAATCAAGCTATAAAGGGCATCACCCCGGAATTGCTCGGTGTCAGCATCGTAGAAATCGGGCGACAGCAGGCTTTGACAAAAGTTGTAGCGAAATTGTTGAATGTGAGATATGACGTTCTGTGGCAACGTCATTTGCGCAGGGAAAAACGCAAAAAGCTTATTTGGGGAACTGCGGCTCTGCTGCTTGTTCTGCTTGGAATCTTCGGGTGGGATTGTGTACGTCCGAAATATGAGTATTATGCAGACTATGTGGATTGTTTCGGAATCCCCAAGGGAGTCATTGAACTGAACAAGCAGGAGATATCTCACAGGTCTGGGATGTACCGTTTCTGCTACAGGCGGCAATTGGACATGAAGAATTTCAGACAGTGGAGGCTCAGTGAAGTGGCTTATGTTAATTCTGCAGGAACAATTCAAGAAATATCTCATTCAGAATATAAAGATCGTTTTCCAATTCAGAAATTACAATTCGGAAAGTCTGGAGCATTGGTCGCAATAGAGTATTGCAATCCTAAAGGGAAAACATTATTGCGGCATGAAATATCATCCAGAGACAATGTCCCTGCAACTATCGCTGATTTCAAGAGTGCTGTTGAAGGTCAGGGAGAGGGATTTCTGGGCGCACAGACCACATCGTCATCCATTGGTCTGATAGAAGGGAATAACCAGAAATCCAATATTATCAGATACGCCTATCATCGTGGTGACAACGGTTATATTACTCGGATGACATATCACGCCAACAATGCGTACGACTTGCGAAGCAGTGCTGTGTATGATGCCGACGGAATAGCAGGCATATCCTACGAAAGAGACAGTCTGGGTCGTGCCGTTACGCTACGATATATTGATGCCGATTACCAGTTTTGTTGCACAAAAACTGGTATCGCCGGACGCAGATATGAATATGATGATTATGGAAATATATTCAGGGCTACCTATTTTGACAAAAATGAACGTCCTGTTTATAACGAACTTAGGTGGGCAATATGCGAAGATGTAGCGGATGAATATGGCAATATAGTTGAGTCATCGTATTATGGAACGGATGGTGAGCCTTGCTTGAGTAATGAAGGATTCGCAAAATTGACTCTCAGTTACGATGAACGAGGAAATGTGATAGAAGTGTCGTTTTATGGAATAAATGGAGGGATTTGTCTTAATAATGATAACGTCGCAAGGATATTGTATAAAAATGATTCCCACGGAAACTGGATTGAGAGAACATTCTATGGCACAAACGATAGTACCTGTTTTTGCAAATATAACTTTTCAAAATCCTCAAGAAAATATGATGCGCGGGGGAATGTAATTGAAGAAATTTTTTATGATAACAACGATTTGATATGCCTAAGGAAAGAAGGACTTGCAAAAATAACACGCAAGTTTGATGAACAAGGTAATGTAATTGAGGAATCGTATTATGGTACTAACGGAGATCTTTGTCTGCTAAGTAATGATGGATATGCAAAATGGACTACAAGATACGATGAGCGTGGGAATCTGATTGAGAAGTCATATTATGATGCATATGGGAATTTATGTATAAATAATGAATGTTATGCAAAAGTTGTTAATAAGTATGATGAGCGAGGAAATTTGATTGAAGAATCATATTATGACAACAATGGACAGCCGTGCCTTAATAATACAAATGGTTGTGCTAAGTATACCGCAGTATTTGACCCAAGAGGAAACTGCATTGAGGAGTCCTATTACAATAAAAATGGAGAACCATTTCTATGTAATGATGGATTTGCTAAGATAACTATGGAATATGATATGAAAGGAAATTTGAAAGAGTTTTCTTTTTATGGTACAGATGGAGATTTGTGTTATAACGATGATGGGTTTGCAAAAGGAACATATAAATATGATGAAAAAGGTAATTTAATAGAGACTTCATTTTACAATATAAACGGAGAATTGTGTATAGGAAATGATGGATTTGCAGATATCATCATTAAATACGATGAGCGAGGAAATGGAATTGAGGGGGCATATTATGATACGGATGGAAATCATTGCCTATGCAATGCCGGATATGCAAAATGGAGTCGCTGGTACGATGAACGTGGAAATGTGATAGAGATGTCGTATTACGGCACGGATGGGAAGCTTTGCCAAATTAATGATGGATTGGCTAAATGGACTCACCAGTTCGATGAGCGCGGAAATGTGATTGAGGAGTCTTATTATGGCACGGATGGAGAGCTTTGCCTAAGTATTTATGGCTATGCAAAATCCACTAGTCGGTTCGATGAGCATGGAAACAGGGTTGAGGTGTCTTATTATGGCACTGATGGGGAACCTTACTTGAATAATTATGGCTATGCAAAATCCACTAGTTGGTTCGATGAGCGTGGAAATGTGATTGATGTGTCGTATTACGGCACAGATGGAAAGCTTTGTCTGAGTAATGGTGGATTTGCTAAATTGACTCGCCGGTACGATGAACGCGGAAATGTGATTGAGGAGTCTTTTTATGGCACAGATGGAGAGCTTTGCCTAAGTAACTATGGATATGCAAAAGTCGCAAATCGGTACAATGAGCGTGGAAACATGATTGAGGGGGCATATTATGGCGCTGACGGGAAACCTTGTCCGAGTAATTATGGATATGCTAATTGGACTCGCCGGTTCGATGATCATGGAAATGTGATTGAAGAATCTTATTTTGGCACGGACGGAGCGCCTTGCCTAAGTAATGAAGGTGTTCATATAATGTTGTCAACGTTTGATGCTCGAGGATTTAGGATAGAAAGAAATATTCTCGGACTCAACGAGGAAAGGATTAATTGTTCATATGGATTTTGTACCATTAAGAATGTATATGATGATTGGGGAAGACTTACCGAGACATCATATGAAGACACAGAGGGAAATCCCGTTGCACCTTTAGGATATTATAAGGAAAAACGATTTTACAACGATAGAGGAAAAATGGTTAGAACAGAAATTTATGACCAAAATGACGGACTCGTTTCAAACACTTGCCGGACCCAAATTGTTGTCAGTGTCGATGGAAAAGCTTTGAAAGAAAATGTCGAAGTAGGCTCAATTCTTTTAAAATTAAATAATTGGTTAATAGGTGATGACTATGAAACATTGATAACAATATCCGAACAAAGGAATGTAGATAAATGTTTTGTGATGTTAACACCGTCCGGAGAATTAAAAAAATATCGTATTGAACGAGGCCTATTCGGCATCACTTCAGAGCAGCAGGCCATTGAAGTCAGCCAAGTCGACGAATGGAAGAAGAAATACAATCTGGACGAACTATAGTGAATAATTACTCATAATGTATAGCCGGATAGACAAAATATGTCCCTCAACGCAACCTCCAAACAAACCACCATCAAGCTCGGCCCGCACAGGGACGGGAAGATGTATGTGATGAAGGTGGATCACTTGACGTCCACTAGGGAAATCAAGAATACCCCCAATGCAACGCGAGTCAGGATTAAATGACAATCTCAATAATAGGAAATAATGGCAAAAATTGTTGAAGTACGAAACAGCACTGCGGAGTTCCTGACCTTTGTGGCAGTGAACAAGGAGGAGGGGGTTCAGGTGGTGTATAAGGATGAGACCATCTGGGCGACTCAGGCGGCTATGTCAGAGTTGTTTGGCTGCTCAGGTGACAATATCGGGCTCCATCTGAAGAATATCTATGCTGAAGGTGAACTGCTGGAATCGGCAACTGCCGAGAAAATCTCGGTAGTTCAACCGGGTGCCGCCGGAATATTGCATTTGTGGAAACAGTAAATTATCTTTGTGAGTTATGGAAACACAGACCGCACTCCGCAATCTGCCCATCGGCATCCAGAGTTTTGAGAAACTCAGAGAGGGACATTTTTTATACGTTGACAAGACGGAGCAGATATACCGACTCGTCAGCAGTGGATGCTATTATTTCCTCTCGCGCCCGAGGAGATTTGGCAAGAGCCTGCTGATGAGCACGATTCATTCCTATTTCAGCGGTCGCAAGGACCTTTTCGAGGGGCTGGCGATTGAGAAATTGGAGAAGGAGTGGCTGGAATATCCGGTGCTGCATCTGGATTTGAATACACAGCAGTACAATGCCCCGGAGAAATTGGAATATATCATCAACGATTTTCTTCTGCGGCACGAACGAATTTATGGTGTTGAAAGTGCCCCGGATGACAACAATTTAGGGCCGAGATTCGAAAATCTTATCAGGACAGCATCCGAAAAGACCGGCCGGCGAGTGGTGATTCTGGTTGATGAGTACGACAAGCCGATGCTCCAGGCCATAGGCAATCCGGAACTTCAGGATGCCTTCCGCGCAACGCTCAAGGGCTTCTACGGTGCTCTCAAGTCGATGGACGGCTGCATAAAGTTCGCGCTGCTTACAGGAGTGACCAAGTTCGGCAAGGTGAGCGTGTTTAGCGACCTGAACAATCTCAACGACATTTCGATGGATGAGAGATATGCCGATATATGTGGTATTACCGAAGCGGAATTGCTCTCGAATTTCGGCGGATATATAGAAAGGCTTGCATCTAACAACGAAAGGTCGAAGGAGGAAGCCGTGGAGCAACTTCGAGAGCAGTACGACGGATATCATTTCCACCACAGGGGAATAGGCGTCTATAATCCGTTCAGTCTGCTCAACTGTTTGGACAAGGGGGAATTCAGAGACTACTGGTTTGAAACAGGCACTCCTACATATCTCGTCCAGCTCCTGCAGGAGCACGAATACAACCTGGACAGGATGAGCCGGGAGGAGACCTCCGCCGATGTGCTGAACAGCATCGATGCGAACTCCACCAATCCCATCCCTGTCATCTATCAGAGCGGATACCTCACCATCAAGGATTATGACCCTGTGTTTGAGACTTATACCTTGGGATTCCCCAATAGGGAAGTCGAGAAGGGCTTCATTAACTTCCTTGTGCCGTACTACACCCGGATTCCGAGCAGCAGTTCGGCTTTCGAGATAAAATCCTTTGTTCGCGACGTAACATCAGGCAATACCGAGGGGTTCATTGCCCGCCTGAAATCCTTCTTCGCAGACATTCCCTACGACTTGATAAAGAATACCGAGAATCACTATCAGAACGTCGTCTTCATCCTCTGCAAGTTGATGGGCTTCTACACCAGGGCGGAATACCGCACCAGCCGGGGCCGCATCGATATGGTGGTCAAGACTCCGAAGTTCTGCTACGTGATTGAATTCAAGCTGGACGGCACGGCTGAGGAGGCCCTGGCGCAGATTAGCGAAAAGAACTACACCCTGCCTTTCGCCGTAGAAGATCAGCAGATCATCCGCATCGGCGTCAACTTCGA
>JAZUIV010000049.1:0-14038 GCA_045642485.1 Bacteroidales bacterium
AAAAAACTCTGAACTCAAGAATGCACATGGATATAACAGAGCCGAATCCTATGGGATATCGGCCTTAGAACTGCAGGGCGCCGTAACAATCTTCGTGGTAAATCTCAAAAGAATAATGAAGATGATGGCAAAATAAGAGGGAAATACCCCCATATTTTGTAAAATAACCCTCTTAGAATTGAAAATTCCAACACAATCAGAGATATATCTGGTTTGCGCCGAATATTGAATTGTCAAGGACTTATTAAATGCTACCCTTTTTCAGTGCCCTCAGAAAAAAGAGGGATAGCCATCGTTGAGGATTGGAAAGGGAAGATTGTTGCATGGACGCCAGTGACTGTCGTATGTGCAACAAACAGCGGGGTGACCGTGAGGGCACCCCGCTGTTTCTTATTGTCTGCAACTAATTCATATAATCCCATACGGGGAGCTGTATGGGTTTGCTCTTTAAGGCTTTGAGAGCCTTGTCGTCAAGATATTTCCTGTCAATGACGATACGGAAGAGATAAGCGTCGAACCATTCGTCGGTGAGGTAGATGTAACCGCCCTTGCCCGAGTTCTTGCCCCAACTGTTCTCAAATTTCCATTTGACGGGGACATCATTTTCATCCGTATCACAGGCTACAAGAAGCATCGCGTGAGTAGATCCGCTCTGGCGGGTGAGGATGCGCGCCTTCTTGTCCATATCGATTTTTATCCCGAACAGCGACTGATAGTCAAAATTGTTCAAATCCAGGATTCCCTTATCGCGGATGAGGAATTTGCCCACGTCGCAGGATATATACATCGGATCGTCATCTTTTATGGACTGGAGAGCCATTCTCTTTATGTCATCCATAGGGAGATTGAGATATATCCAGTTAAACCCTTCATAGGTGTTGCGATAGTTTGCGATGTCATACACTTTGTAATATTCACGCGTCGGGTCGTTCATCACCATAATCTGATTGGTGTAATCAAACACCTCGGGGACAATGGATTTGTAGAACTCCTTCGGAGTGCTTTTCATCGTGTGGACCTGCCCCGCCGCATCCTTGTATCTCCAGGAAAATTCGACCGGAGGCTCTCCAAGGCACAATGCCAGAATCCTGTATATCTCCTTCAATATCTCTATTTTCTGCGTGCGCACTTCTTTCAGTGACGCTCCGCCGATTTTCATCTGACGCAGTTCCCAACCTCCGGCGCGAAGTCTTTCGCTGAGCACTCCCCTCATTTGGGCTGTGGCGTCGGAATGTTCAGTCTCCGGCATCACTGCGTCCGGCACGACGCCGTATTTTTGCGCAACGTTGATGAAAAGATTCCAGACACCTCCATCCCCGATAGGAGATTTGAAATAGGTCTCCACCTCCCTGTCGTCCATAGGCCTGTCAGCTGTTGCAATGATGTTCTCAAGGAAAAGGTTGGATTTTTCGAAGAGATCCCAGAATGAATCGAAATTGTGCGAAAAATCGAACTCCTTCAGATTGTACTTCTCCATAACCGTAGGACGAAGGTCGTTGAGAGAGGCGAAAAGCCAGCATCGGCCTGAACTTTTCTGATTGGTTATTCCCTTCACGGAGACGTTGTACTTGAAATATTCATCGAGAGGCCCCTCGCCACGAATGTTTCTTGCCATAGTTGCAATGTCCTTGTTGCCTGTCAGGATATTCTGCAGAGCGACAGTTGAAGGATCCTTGACGAAACTGGACTGAATCTCAGAAAGTTCCGCCTCGCCGATACTCTGAGCGAAGGCGAAGGTTCCCGCCAAAAGGGAAACGATGGTCAAAAATTGTTTTTTCATATTCTGCGTGACTGATTTTCCAAGACAAAGTTATAAAAAAACTGTTCGATGGATGTCAATCGTAAACCAGATACGAAGTTGATTCTACCCAAACCTCTTTCTCCGGATTGAGGACACGGACAGATACCGTGTGACGGCCGGGTGCAAGGCAGTAGTTGTACCACAGCTGGTCCATACGGGCGCGGTTTCGGCACGGCAATTCGACAATCGGCTGGACCTCCCCATCAAGCGTGATTTCAATCTTCGCAACACAATCCGTCTGAACGCTCCAATCCATTTGCCTGTAGCCGCCACAAAGGACAACGGCACGGCCGTCAAACCCGAAAGTGAAGGCACTGTCGGCATAGGCCCTTCTGAACTCATATCTGCCCTGAGGGACAAGGCCCTCAAACCCCTGCTCAAGGCGGACGGGTTGAATCTTGCGCACTTTGACGGTAACATCGTCTTCACCCACCTTTCCGCCATATTCGGAAACGACTTTCAATGCCTGAGCATAAGACATCCGGTAAGTCTGATTGAGTGACATCCCGGTATAAGCGAATTCCATATCCTCGGCAGCCTTGAGCGGTTCGAGGAATTTGGGAGGAATCTTGCTGTATCCTGTCATAGTGGCAAGTATTCCCGCAGCAGAAGCGGGATTGCAATCGGAATCCTGACCGCACCTTGTGGAGATCTCCATTGTTTTCTCGAAATCACCATCTCCGTAAAGCAGTCCGACAAGAATGTATGCGCTGTTTATGACTGCGTCGATATTAAAGGGGTTCAGCACACCATCCGGGCAGCCAGCTTCCGATCCGTATTTTTCCTCTATGAGTTGCCAGGCAGCCTTCCAATCATAGGGATTCTCTTCGTGCCAACGGATTACGTCCTTCATACATTTGTAGTATCGGCTTTCAGTCGGAATTGCCTGAAGGGCTTCGGTGACTACAGTTTTGATATCATCATAAATGAAGGCCAGAGAATACATCGCCGCTACATACACGCCCCCGTACCAGCCATCGCCGTAATTCATGATATGGCCGATTCCATCGGAGAAACGGCAGGCCGCATCAACCATTCCCGGAGCCATAAGTCCAGCATAGTCGGCCTCTATCTGAAAATCTATGTCATCGGCGTGAGGATTGTTCAGCCAGTGTCCGGACTCAGGCGGCATAATGCCGTGAAGGATATTGTATCTTGCCTGCTGGTTGGCGTGCCACAGACTGTAACCCGCATTTGCGAATGCTGTGGCAAAGGAATCCACCGGGGCATCCAGCCCATATTTGTCAAAAACCTTGACAAAGGTCAGGTCCATATAGACATCATCATACAGGCCTTTGTTGCGAGCCATTGTCGAACTCACATAATTGTCAGGCCAGGGAATGGCTACACTGTCGGGAATCATCTCTCCCCGATAACGGAATTCCGTCGGACCTCCGTACGTGCATCCGATTGTCTGAGCCGCCCAGCCTCCCTTGATTTTGTCCATCAGGACTTCCTTGCTGATTGTCACTTCTTTTTCGCAATTGCAACTGACAGCAATCATTGCCAGAAGCAAACTGAACAGTACCTGCTTTTTCATAAGAAATTTTATTGAATCTATTCGTAATACTTCTTCATAGCGGCAATGTCTTCTTCCGTAAGGAGGTCACCGATAATAATAAACTCGTCGAGTTGGGCCGGCAATGAGTAAGGATATCGGGCGGTTCCGTCCTGACCGATATTGAGTTCGAGCGCATCAAAAGGAACATCGCTTAATGCAGATGGAATACTGCACTGTATCTCTTCCTTGAAATCGTAATATATCTTGACAATGTCTTTCTTCCGGTCGACAGCAAGTGTCACGTGGACCCATCCTTTATCATAATCAAGAGGAAGCATTGCCTCCGAGTCCATTCTGACACCGACATTGGAGCAGCCGGCATTGAATTTGACATCTCCGGGCCGCAGGGAGAGAACGAAGCCGTCATTCATACCATTTCTCCAATCTTTATTGGAAATGATGCTGGGGTCATCTGAAATATGTTCAGCCTTCATCCAGAAAGCGATGGAGAAAGACTCCGTACCGAAGACGACATCCTTCAGCGTTATATATCCGTCCTCAATATCCAGACCTTTGCCAAAATAGCCATTGTAATAGTATTGTTTTCCGTATGGTATCGTCTCCGTCAGGCCTAATGCATCCTTTTCATCACCATCGAACGGCAGATAAGCAATCAACTTATGACCCCCAAGCAGTTTTTTCATCTCGCTTGTATCAGGAGTGGGCAGAGTGTTGTGTTTTCTGAAATCACTGACAGGGATATTCAGATCCTTGCGTTCGATACCTGTCACATCCTTGAAAATACCGGAAGGCACTCTGGCTGTCCAATTATCGGGAATTTCAACCCCCAACGCATATGCAGCAATAGCGGCGACATCCTGTCCTTCAGCATCTTCAATAGGATTGACCGTATCGGTCGTCTGGCCTGAAACACCAAGGAAAATGTTCATCTCCGCATCAGTGTCCCCACCGTGGCTTCCTCCAGGAGTGCCGCCGTGGTCAGCAGTAACAATGAAGAGAGCATCATCAAGCAGATTTTTCTGTTTCAAGGTGCCATAAATCTGACCTATCATTTTATCCACAGATGACAGAGTCTGAAGATGTTCCCTGGAACCATAGCCGAAAGAGTGTCCGGCTCCGTCCACAGAATCGAACTGAACGAACATAAGTGTAGGGACGTTGTTCTCAAGATACTGAAGAATCAGGTCTGTGACTGCCTGGTCAGAGGCTGCAGATGCCTTGTACACACCTATGTTGTTTTCGATGATGCCGATATTGATGGGATTCCAGTTGCAGAAAGAAGAGAGATTGGCAGAAGGATACGTTTCTCTGACTATCCGGAAAATCGAAGGATATGGGCTGTAAGGGTCATACGGGTTTGAACCCACTATGCTGTTTGTCAGACGATGCGCCTGCGGAGGGACACCGTGAAGCATTGAACCCCAGCATTGAGCACTGATGGAAGGGAATGCCGTTCTTGCTTTTACCGTGGAAGTGCCGTTCCTGAATATACTGTCTGTCTTTGGGGTGTCATACCCGTTGAAGAAAGCGCCACCTCCGTCTACCCCGAGGATTATGACACTTTTGTATGCACCGAATGATTGGATGAACTCTTCTTCGGGATATTCTTCTTCAGGCTGTTCTTTTTCAGATTCCTCTACCGGTTCAGGCTCAATCTGTACCTTAGAGCAGGATATAAGGATTGAAATTGCAGCAAGAATGGGAAGCAGGCATTTATTCATAATTTCTATTTTCGTTCGGTTTTGATGCGAAGGATGGTATAGGAGTAGGGGTCAAGCGGATAAGTAAATTTCTTCCCGAACCCGTTCCACGTGCTTTCAACGGGAGAAATCTTCTTAGTGTCTTCGAAGGTGTTCTCATCGGACAGATTCTCGGCTGCAAGGGTAATGACCTTGCCTTTTCGGGCTATCTTGTCTGCGCCTTCAAGAGTGACGTTCAACGGATATACTCTGCCGCTGCGGTTTACTATCTTCAAGACTGTTTCCGAGTTGGCCTCATCAAATCCGGCTGCATAGAAAGTTTCCGTTTCCACTGTACAAGCGTATTCAACTATCTTTTTACCATCAATATACAGAACGCACACGTTACCTTTTATCTCCATCCGAACATCCTGCCATTCACCGTTCTTGACAACGCTGACCTCCGCCGCACTGCATTCGGCAATAGCTCTGTTGTCAAAGACTTTCTCAATTGAACACTTGCTGTCATCCCATCCTGCGACAGAGAAGCGGTATCCTTCCGTTGCATTCGGGTTCATTGCGAAGCCGACATAACAGCCCTCAACTCCGGCAGTCCTGCGGAACTTGAAGTCAACGGTGTAATCCCCATCGTAGATGCCGTCAAAGGTACATACAGTGGCCTCGTCAAGAGACGTCTGCCTGAGCACCCCATCCGCATAGGTCCAGTTTCCCTTCTTCGCATCGAAAGCGCTCAGGTCGATGGCTTGTACCTTGCCGTCAGCGGTAGTGACAACAACATCCCTGAATTCGGTAGCAGTTTCATTCGTACCGAATGACAACTTACCTGCACCGTAGTCCGCCTTTTTTGGTGAACTCTCGCAGGCACTGATGAAAACATTGTAGTCGGGTATGTTTTCGGCGGCCATCTTCTGCACATAATATGAGCTGCGGCCCAACACTTGGGAAGAGTTCACCCATATAAGATTTACCGGCCATACACGGTCATTGCTGTTTTCCAGCAACGGGGCATAGGAACACATCTTCACGAAATCTCCGTTGCGCTCCATCCCTCCGATCCAGGCCGCCTCTGAAAGAGCCGCAAGCATCATACCGGAGCCCACCCCTGAATTTGCAGCATATTCTCCGACATAGGCATCATATTCACCCCGCTTCACGTCATCGAAAAGATGGGTGTTCTTAAAGAAGAAATCCGGAGTCACGTACCAGTGAGGGTCTATCATATCCGTCTTTTCGATATTGCCGATACCATCCATCCTGCAATTTGAAATCAATATCAGGTCAGGATATTTCTCCCTGATGGCCTTGTGGAAAATATTGTAGCGTCTCTCATATTCCGCGCCCCAGTTTTCATTGCCGATTTCCACGTACTTGAGCGGCAGAGGTTCAGGATGACCAGCCTCGGCTCTGACAGCGCCCCACTCCGAGTCAACGGGTCCGAGGGCATATTCAATGGCATCCAGGCAATCGTCAATATAGAACTGTATCTCCTTTTCACTGCTCAAATCCCCCTGCCTGTACTGGCAGCCGATACCCACGTTGCATACAAACATCGCGTCAGCCCCAATGGATTCACAGAAACACAGCATCTCGTGGTAGCCGAAGCCGTATGAATTGTGATAGCCCCAGGTGTCATATTCTCCGGGTCTTTGGGCGGGGTCTCCAAGACTCTTCTTCCATTCGTAACGGTTGTTCAGGGAGATGCCTTCGACCACGCATCCTCCGGGCCAGCGTACAAATGCGGGCCGCAGTCCGACGAGCATATCGGCAACGTCCTTGCGCAACGGAAGTTTTCCTCCCTTGTAGGAATATCTTTCCTCCGGCATCAGCGACACGTAGTCGAAACTTACAGCGCCGGTGCCCTCCATTGCAAGCGCGAGAGTGCCATTCTCTGAAGTGGCATTGGGGCTGAGCACGAAACTTACGTCGTTCCATTTGCCTTCTGAGCCGGTTTTTACCGGTGCTTCGGCAAGCACTTCTCCATTTTCGGAGAGAAGTCTGGCTACAATGGACGTACCGGTGCAGGGTTTTACTATGATTCGGAATTCATAGTTCTTCCCCTGCTGCAGGTTCATCCCCCAGAAACCGTCATTTTTCAGTACAGCCTGCCCGTTTACATTGACTTTCAGATTGTTTGGGGCCGACTCGAACATCGGGTCCTCCTTTGTCAAGGACATTGTCGCCGCACCTTCAAGTTCCCACCCTGGAACAGGTTCTGTGGTCCAGCGGTATTCGCCCCGGACCATTTCACCTCTGGAGTGATGATAGTGCATCGGGGTTACTATACGGTCGCCCTCGGCGTGATAGCCCTCGGGCATTTCCAAATCCTCGAAACTCTTGTTTTCAACCAGTTCCGCCACCAGCCCGCCGTCTCCCGAATGGTTTATCTCTTCGAAGAAGATTCCGTACATACCGGGATTGATGTCAGCTCCCTTGCGGGAGATGTCAACGGTTATAGAATCCTGAACTTCATCGGCATATCGGGGAGAACAGGCAAAAACAGTGATAGCCGCTGCAATGAGAAGGATTTTTTTCATATTATTCAAAGTTTTACTTTCCGTCATTTAGTGAGTTTGAACTGACCCGGCCTGGAGGGAAGACGCCACCACAGGACTGAGGGATCTCCCTCTTCAGGGTCGTCATTGTCGGTGAATTTTACGTTGAGGGTGAATGCGCCGTCCTTTATTCTGCTGACTGGAACTGTCAGAGAAGCCGCCTCCGGTTCACAGGAGGCAGAATATTTCCTGCCACCGCTTTCAAGGAATATTTCAACTTTGTCAAGAGCGCGGATGTCATCGTGAGTACGTACAGTGACCACAATATTGCGGCCGACGTATTCTACGTCAAAATCAAACCATCCGTCATCGGGTCCGTGCCAATCCCAACTCTCATCAATGTCATAATGGTCACGGCTTGCCAGAGTGATCTTCTCCCCTTTGGCGATGTTCCTGATGCAATCGGTAAGTATGGAAAGACGACCGGTAGCCTTCTGCGGCAGACCTTTAATCAGGTATTGTGCAAATGACTCAGCAACAATTTTTTCCGGTTCCACTCCGTCAGGATTCGACACTTTCAGTCTGTATTTTTTGTCCGAGCGGGGAGACAGTTTTCCGGAGATATTGGAATGGTCGAACTTAAGGCCTTTCTGCGGAGCGAACTCTACGCCAAACTCCATTTCTGTGTCAAATGGATTGGAAACGGTAAGTTCGATATCGAAATCTGCCGGAGCGGGGCAGTCGAGCATCAGATAAGGGACACTGACGTAGCGGCCGGAAGACATCCATCGGATGATGGGCATCGTGTTCCTGTCCACAATGTCATTGGGGATGAGTGAACCGATTGGAAGGTTGGCGACTGCGGGCTTGCCGTCACGGGCTGAGACAAGCATAATGTGGTCATATTCACCGAAAAGGGGGCCGCGAAGTTCGGAATCTCCACCGGCTGTCGCTACTATGAAATAGTCCATCCCCCCTCGCTGTTCATAATAGTACTGATGCGTATGACCGCTGAAAACAGTGTATTGATGTCCCTGAAGCATCTCGTCTATATATTCATAGCCTCCGTGGTTCTCCGGTGCCCAGAGCGGAGCGTGCATAAAGACATATATATGACGGCCATCCCAGCCGTCGAGTACACTTCGGAAATACTCTACCTGCGCATCGGAGATGTCCCGACCTCCGTGTTCCTGAGTATCAAGCACGAGGAAGAGGTCAGGGCCGACGTTGAAACTGTAATAGTTTGCGCCGAAGCGGCTGACGAAATCATCTGTCTGAAGCTGGTTGGTCATATCGTGATTACCTCCCACTAAAAAGAAGGGAGCATCAAGCTTTTCCAGACGTCCGAGAATATCCTTCCAATCCCGTTCGCAGTATTTCACATCTGTAAAGTATCCACCGATAAGGTCGCCCACGTTGATGACAAAGTCGGGGGCAAGCCTGTTGATTTCCTCTATCGCAAGTTCGAACGCGCCAGTCTCGTCACCTCCGGTCTTGTCAGGGAGAACCACGAATTTATAATCGTTCCCGTTGAATGCCGGTATGCCGGTCCAGGGTTTCTTTTCGGTTTTGAGCGGTGATGAGAATGTCTGAGCCATTACTGTTACGGAGGCCAGAATGAGGAAAGCGCATAAAATTTTTTTCATAAATTTTCAAAACAGGTTCTTGCAAATTTAGCGAATTTCCGGGATTACTTTGATATGATTCACAAAAAAGCAGGGCAGCCGGGAGGGCTGCCCTGCAATTTGAATATTCAGTTAATCTGTAGAATTGCCTCTATTAATAGCAACCGACGTTAACTTTTCCGCCAACTACGCGGGGTTCGCCTGCAAGGTTGGTAGGATAACTGGCAAGAAGAGCCTTGACATCAAGGGTGTAAGGACCGAACTTCTTACCTGTATAGGTTACGGAGCCGAGGGTGCCGGCACCGACCGCCTTACCAACAGGTTTGTAATCTGCAGTGAGAATTTCGCTGATGTCACCTCCGAGAGGGAAGTCAATCTGATTCTGAACCGTTACGCCCGATGCTTCTTTCATGCTTCCTTCATAGATGTTGTTTGCAAGTGTTCCTATGCCGCCACCCATATTGAGGAAGCCATCCTGAGGTTCATATGCAGGCACAACCATATCGGAAGTACAAGGAGAAGTAAAGTTACCTGCCATAATGTTGTTTGCAAAGATTGAGCAAACATCACCACGAAGAACCATACCTGAGTAAGGTCCGCCGTATTCAGCCCAGTTCTTATTGCCGACAACGGTATTGTTGACGAAGATAAGTTCTGTCTGGTTGTAGCAGATGAAAGTTGAAGCATAACCGTCTTTCTTGGTGGAAACGTTATCAACGATAAGGTTACCGACGATAGTTGCCTTGACGGGTTCTGAGTCAGACTTGCCTTCACCGAAGCCGAAAGCGGGACCGTGACCAGTTCCTTCATTATTGGAAATAATACAGTTCACAACCGTAAGAGTTGTCTGATGTTTGCCTTCGTTTGTACCGATGGCACCCTTCTCAGAAACACAGTCGTGTACATAGCAGTTGCTGATGGTGATAGGTCCACCTACGCAGTGGAAAGCGGTACCGTGATTACCTTTGGCGCCCTTAACCTCAAAGTAAGAGATCTTTGCATAGCCGTTCATAGGAGAGCCATCTTCCTCAGCACACCAGAATGCATAACCTCCGACTGCGTCGAGAACGGAAAGATTGTCCATACTCTGCTCTGTAAAGTCGGAATTCCAACCACCGGAAACAGACTTGTTGGCATTGCTGCCACCCATTGAGATCTGACCCATAAATGAGGCACCACCCTCAACACGGATTTCCTGGAACTGCTTTGCTTTGTCGATTGCGGCCTGGAGGTCGTCACCGGCTCTTACGAAAGCAGGAGCGATAACGGCAACCATACTTCCGATGATCTTGTCACCTTCAGTACTGACCACGTATGTCCAAATATAGTAGTCAACACCTTCTTCAAGTCCGGTAACAGTACCCTGAGTCTTGCCAGGGGCACCTGACTGAGGTGCATCTTTTCCGCTGTTCACATCCGATGTCTTGGAATAGATGATACCCCAGGATTCGTAGTCATCAGGATAAGAGGTAGCAAGTTCAGAACTTACAGTAACCTCCGTTGCTCCCTGATTTACAAGGGCTGTGGTAACTTTACCATCAAGCTTGTGAGCCTTCTGGCTAATGATCATCTTGTCAGTTTTACCTGCTACAGTGAACTCAGCGCGACGGATGATGTCCTGAGTATTTCTTCTTACAGTGAAGGAAACGGCATTGCCGTTCTGGCTTACTGAAAGCCAGGGATACAATTCGTCGGGGGTCACATTGCCGGGTACCTCAAGAGTATAGGATCCGGGGGTGTATTCAACAACCATTCTGTACGGATTCTGAGGCAGCTGAGGCAGCTGGTTCTTCTCACAAGCCGTAAGAAGGATTGCGAATGAGCATAATGCGAATAATATTTTTTTCATATTCATTCTGTTTTTTATCTACTAATATCCGGCATTCTGTTTCAGAGCACCTGCAGATTTTGAAATCTGGTTTGAAGGATAAGGGAATACTGCGAAGTGAGGATCCCACTTGGCGTTCTTGTTCATCTGTTCGTAATCCCTGTAAGGACCTACACCGGGAGTAGGATCTCCGAGCTCGGTATTGATTGAACCATATACAAGGCCCTTGACTTCAACGGTTTCACCTGTATTAGGGTCAACCTTTGTACCAAGTACTTGGGTTTCACCTGTAGGATTGACACCCTGTCCGACGGGCGAATCCCAATAACCGCGATATACGTGGAAGAGTGCGCGGGGATGAGCTTCGAGGGCAGCGATGGCCTTGTTCTTGAGCCAAGTGCCTACGCCTTCACCGATTGCCCAGCGCTTGAGGTCGATACCGCTGTCAGAGAGAGTTTCGAACATAAGTTCGCAAACACGCTCGTGATAGAGTTCCTCCCAGGTACCAGTGCAATTCTCAGCAAGACCGGCACGTTTGCGGATTGCATTGAGATCCTTTGCAGCAGCGGAGGTGTTGCCCTTGTGGAGGTTAGCCTCAGCACGAAGGAGAAGAGCGTCAGCAAAACGCATTACGTGGAAGTTGACACGGGCTGAAGGCCAGCTGCCACCTGCCTCATTGACATAACCGGTATTGACGAAATCCGCGTGTTTGAAGGGCTCCATCCATTTGTTGATCTGGAAACCTGTCTCGACATCCTGCTCGCCATAGTACTTCATTGTCACACCATTGTACTCAAACTCCTGACCGTACTGAAGAATTGTACGGTAGAGACGCTCGTTGACCATCTTGCCGTCTTTCATAGCAGCCTTTCCGGTCTCGTGATCGATTGAGTCACCATCCTTGAGGAATTCCTCGAAAGCGTCGTATGAGGGCTTGAACTGACCCCATCCGTTATAGACACCCCAACCTTTGTTCTCAAGGCAGACACCGATGAATTCGCAACCTGTACGGGGGTTGTAACCTCCATTGGAAGGAATTGACCAGCAGTACTCTTTGTTCCACCAGGTAGGGATTTCGTCATTGAACAGCTCGGAGAAGGTAGGCATAAGACCTTTGCCATATGTTCCTTCAAGCTTGTTGACAACGGTGATTACATTGTCCCACTGTGAAGCATCCCAGGTTGCCCAGTAAGCATATACGCGGGCCTGCATTGCGCAAGCTGCTTCCTTGCTGGCACGACCTTTCTCGTCAGTTGTGTATTCACTGGCAAGAGGAAGAAGTTCCTCGGCTTTCTGGAGGTCGTAGATAATCATTGCATAGTTGTCGCAAACTGAAGCCTGCTGAGGAGGAATTGAGTAGTCGTAAGGAGTGTCGGGGAATGAAACCTCATACTGAACCTGAGGTACACCGAGTTCCTTTGTACCGTAACGGCTGGCAATGGTGAGGTAGAGCCAAGCTCTCATAAAGTATGCTTCTCCAAGACCTCTTTTACCTACATAGGAGAGTGTTTCACCAGCTTTCTCCTTGTCGGTGAGGGACTTGACAATCCAGTTGGCTCTTGCGCTGAAGCTGTAGCACTTGTCAAACACTGAAGTAAGAGGGCCTTCGTCGCCGCTCCACTGGAGGCAGAAAAGCTGCGGCCAGTCACGGGTACGACCGGGAACCATATTGATACCTACGCACTGCTCCCAGTGATAGTCACGACCAAAAAGGTCATCACCGTCTGCGAGAGGTGAGTAGATTGACTTGACGGCATTCTCAATCTGAGAGTCGTTCTCGAAATATGTATCGGAAGTAGGAGTACCCATAGGCTTCACGTCGAGGAATTTTTCGCATGAAGTGAGGGTCAGCGCAGCGAGAGCAATAGCAAAAATAAATATCTTTTTCATATTGTTTCTCCTTGATTAGTAAGTGAATTTAAGACCGAATGAAAGTACGCGTGATACAGGGTACTTGAGAGCATCCCAACCGCCGCACTCAGGATCCATTCCGGAATACTTGGTAAAGGTCACGAGGTTCTCGCCGCTGAAGAAGACAGAGAGTGAACTTCCGCGCTGTCCGAGGTGTGAACCCTTGCGGATAAGGCTTGTGAAATCGTAATTGAGGGTAACGTTCTTCAGACGGATGTATGAAGCGTCCTCAAGATAGTAGGTTGAAGGAACTGTGAAGTTTCCGTTGGCATCATCCCTGGTCAGACGAGGAATGTTGCTGGTAGGATTCTCAGGAGTCCAGGCGTTGAGAATGTCTCTTCCGCGGTTGAAGTTACCGTCACCGTGGCTGTAGAGAGAGTATTTTGCCATATAGGCTGCCTGTGCGCCCTGAACACCCTGGAACATTACGCTCAGTGAGAGGTTCTTCCAGGTGAAACCGGCGTTGAGGGCAAATGTCCAGTCGGGAGTTGCGTTGCCGCAATACTGACGGTCCTTGCTGTTGTCGATCTTGCCGTCGCCGTCGAAGTCCTCGAACTTGAGGTCACCGGGCTGTGCATAAGGCTGGATGAGCTTGCCGTCTTTCTGGTGATCGTAAACGTCTTCCCAGCTCTGGAAAATGCCGAGGCATTTAACGAGATAGTATGAATTCAGAGGCTGACCTTCAGCTGTCTGATAGATGTAGGCTACGTTACGGTATCCGCCGCCGCCTGTCCAGACGCCCTTGCTTCCGTCACCCTGAACAACTCCGATATCGCTGACCCAGTTCTTGTTGTAGGCTGCGTTACCGTTGATGAAGTAGCTCCAGTCGCCCTTCTTGTCCTGCCAACCGATCTGCATTTCGAAACCGCGGTTCATAACTTCACCGAGGTTGACTTTCATAGCGCTTACACCGATTGTTGAAGGCCATCCTGAAGACTGGTCCTGAATAAGGTTCCAGGTACGTTTGTTATAGAAGTCGAAGCTCATTGAGAGGCGGTCGCTGAACATATCGATGTCGAGACCTGCGTCGAGCTGCTCTGAAGTTTCCCAAGTGAGGTTGGGGTTCAAGGCTGAACCGAGGTAGTAGAACTTACCGGTAAGGATACCGCCGGCTGTTCCGTTACCACCGTCACCAAGACCGTACCACATTGACTGAGAG
>JAZUIV010000050.1:0-34551 GCA_045642485.1 Bacteroidales bacterium
TCATTTCTTATGCATCTTTTTCGTGTCTTTGCACTTTCAATTCGGTCACATACCACCGGTATGCTCCCTCATTTCAAGCACAAATCCATCAAAAAATCTGCTATAATAAATTTCGGCAATCAAATTTAAACAGCTTCTTAAAGATAATTCGTATATATTCGTAAAAAATTATATCCTATGAACGTCAAAATACTTGCAGCCATTCTTCTGAACACATTGGTTATATTCCATTCCTGTGCATCCGGACCCGCAAATTCTGAACCCGATGTAGTGGCAGCCATATTGAGCGGAGAAACCACGCTCGATATCAGTTCGTTCAAATGGACAAGAGAGCCGAAATCCTTCTCCATAGAGAACGGCACTATAGAGGTTGTGACAAACCCGGGCACTGACTTATGGCAAAGGACATACTACCATTTCCGCAATGACAATGCACCGGTGTTCCAGATGACAACAGCCGAAAAGTATTTCAGCTTCATTGTCAAGACTGATTTCACAGACAGCCATCACAGGTTTGACCAATGCGGAGTCGTGATGTATCTAGATAGCGAGAACTGGCTCAAAGGCTCTGTGGAATATGAGAATGAGAACTTCCAGCATTTGGGCAGCGTGGCTACGAATGCCGGTTACAGCGACTGGGCCACCACAGCAATACCTTCGGATGTAAAATCGATGTGGTATCGATTCTCTCGTCGCGCCGACGATTACTGCATTGAATGTTCAACTGACGGCAAGACTTTCAGCCAGATGAGGGTATGCCATATGCATGCGGCTGATGAAACTATCAGTTTCGGTATATATGCCTGCTCTCCGGAAGATTCATCCTTCAAAGCTGTCTTTTCTGACATGCAGATTACCGAATGTGCTTGGAAGGCCCATGACGGACAACAACCGGATGAAGATTAAAATCTATGGCTTGGGTATACCTCATAATAGCTGCCATCTTTGAACTGGGATAGCCACTCGGGTTCAAACTCTCAGATCTTCATCCTAAGCGTTTCTGGCTCTATATCGGCGGTTCAATTATCTGTATGCTACATAGCGGAGTCTTTCTTTACCTTGCGCAGAAAACAATACCTATCAGCACTGCCTATATAGTCTGGACTGGTATCGGAGCTATTGGAACTTTTATAATCGGGATTGTTTTCTTCGGAGATTCATCAAGCTTGCTTCGGCTATTCTTCGCATTCCTGATTTTGGTCGGAGTTGTTGGGCTCGAGGTTATTACCAAATAACCTGCAAAATAATCGAAACATCGGCACTTGATTGGCCGCATCCGTCTGTGGGGATGAAAACGCCTAAATTCTCAGTTTGAATCCGGCCAGAAGAGTGTCCGGGCAGAAATGGAACACGGATGACATCTCTCCCGCCATACAGAAGCCGCACTTTCTGCACTGCTGAGTTCCGTAGCCGAGGCATAGTCCGCGAGAACCGTCGGGATAAATAAAGTTTGTCACGAAACACTCCCCGCCGAGTTGCATCTTCCCCTGTGCATTCTTCTTCATCCGCTTGAGTCCCGAGCGGGAATTCATAATGGGATAGCCTTTGCGTTTGTAATCAAGAACCTTGTCAATCAACTCGACCTTCTTGTCATCGGGGAGCATCAGATACTCCGTTCCGGGATATGGAGTATGGAAATTCACGGAAATCTGCTCGATTGCATCGTTGCCGCGCGCATACTCCATCGCGGCGTCCAGCGACTCATAATTGAGTGTGTTTACTACCATATTGACGCAGAGATGCTTCTTCCCGCTATTGCGGATATTTTCTTCGAGACGCTTGAATGCTCCTTCACCGCGGACCCTGTCGTGATACTCCCCCACTCCATCCATCGAAACCCAGATGGAATTGGGATGAATCCAACTGAAATCCTGCTGGGCGTTTGTGGTCACCGTGACGGAGAAGAAGCCCATTTCCATTGCGGCGTCGATTATATCGTTGATTGTTCGCCCATCCTCCCGCCACAGAGTGGGTTCACCGCCCTCGAGGTCGATGAAACGTGAACCCGCCCTGTATGACTCTCGCATATCGGACAGTATTTCATCGAATTTGCGCTGACGGTAGCCGGCGCTGCCATAGACCGAACAATGCTTGCAGCGCAGATTGCATTTGTCAGTGATAAAAAGAACGGTCTGCAGGGGTGCTCTACGACCTAAAAAGCGGGCACGCACAAACCACTGGCCGAGATAGAAAAGTTGCTTTATCATACAAAGAGAGTAATGACCTTGACAAGAATAACTATAATGCAGAAAAACGTGACTATATTGCGGGCGAGAAGCCAGCGGATGAGAAACCAGTCCATACCGTATCTGACATATGAGTCCCATTCACCCATAGGGCCCATCCACCAGCGTGGATTGTCATCCTGAGGGATGCCGCGCACGAAGCGCGAGGTCGATATGATGAGGAATACTGACATCGGGACCGTTGCCGCACTGAGGAGATACCACGGAGTCCATCCGAAAAACAGGATGTTTGCCAGCAGGGCCACGAACGGAAGAATCGCGAGAATGCCGATGGCCGCAATCTGCGCCCTATCCGAGCCCAGGAGATGGGCGAAGGTGTACTTCCCAAGCTGCCGGTCGGCCGACGTTTCCATCACGGAATGCACATAGACAATGTTCGTGACCATACATCCGATTCCAAGACTGAAAAGGAAGATATCTGGACGGAACATCTGGCCCGTCATAGCGGCATATACGCCGAGCATATTCAGAGGGCCGAACATCAATCCAATCACCAGTTCTCCAAGACCGTGATACCCGAGTTGCAAGGGTTTTCCTGAGTATTCAAGTCCGATAATCAAGCCCAGAACAGCATATACCGCCACAGGGAGCACAGCGCTGACGCCACCTCTGAAATACTGGGTGACAACCACGACCAGCCCCATCAGGCCGGCAAATCCCAAAAAACCCGCAATTGCCTTGAGCAGGTCTTTTTCTGTAACCTCACCGCTCTGGATATAATGGCATTTCTCCATTCTGGCACGTACAGAGCCCTGCTCCTTAAGGGTCGAGCGTATCTCGTTGTTCGGGATTCCCTTCCTGTAATCGAAATAGTCGTCTGCAAGGTTCATCCCGAGATGCGCTGCACACACACCAAGGATAACGGGAAAGAGCAGAGGCCAGTTGAAACCGGCCTCGCCTATTGCAAGAATTATTGCCGTAATGCAGGGGATGACACTTTGAGGAAGAGCAATCTTCCGTGCATTTTCAAGCCAGAATTTGAGTCTTGTTGCCATTTGCCGAAATGATACTTGAATACGGGCACAAATTTAAATATTAAACGGCACAATCTTTATTTCGGCAGGTGGAAGGCCACCGACATCTCCTTCATCTGAGCATCGCTCATTCCTTCAGGCTCGAATCCCATATTGCGGGAGGCGATATAAATCAGGGCTGATTTGTTCAGCACGTCAACCTGATCGAAGGCGCTCATTATATCGACATCCACGGCGAACACACCGTGCTTTTCCCACATAACCACGTCATAATCCTCATCAAGAGCCTTGAGGGTTGCATTGCCCAGAGCAACGCTGCCCGGAAGTTCGTAAGGTACGACCCCCAGCCCCTTGGGGCAGAAAGCCTTGGTTTCGGGAATCATCGACCAGAGCATCCTGGTGGCGACATCCTTTTCCATCCACTTCCTGCAATGTGTCAGCGCCACAAGTTCGATGGGATGAGTATGCAGGGAGGCCCTGTAAGGAGAGCCCTTAGCAATCAGATGCGCGTGCACGGCCAGATGAGACGGCAACTCGGAGGTGGGCATCACCGGCTTGTCGGCAACTATCTCATAATGGGCGCAATCGTCAGCGATACGTATTATCGAGCCGTTGGACATAGGGTCGCGGGCGAGGTCACGCATACGCTTGCCCGTACCTTTACAGTAAAAATAGCATCCCTTTATCTCAGGGAGAGTCAACCCGATTTCAAACGGGCCTGCAATAGCCGGGGCCTTCCTGATGTCAGGACCCACTGAATCGGTTATATTCACGGTGATGTTTCCACCGTTGCGTTCGGCCCAGCCTTTCTGCCAGAGGTAGCCAGCTACCTCGGCAACCTGTTCAATCTCTTTCAGCATCTCTTTGATGTAACTTCTTTAGTATAATTATCAATCTCTTTCATATATGCGGCTCCGACGGGAACGGACGAACGCTCGCAGAACTCGTCATAGACATCGCCCCAAGGCATTGCCTTGCTCTCCTCAAGCAGGGTCAGCACCTTGTAGGTGTCTCCTTCAAGTTCGTATTGGCGAATCTGCCCGACAGGCTCAAGAAGGGCGCAGAGCATACATTTCTGAGCGGCCCGACTGCCGATTACATAAGCCCCCACACGGTTGATGGCACCGTCGAAATAGTCAAGGCCGTAGTGGACACGGTCCAAAGCACCGGCTCGGGCGATTTCGAAGAAGAGCTCCTGGGTGGCGTCGTCCTTGAGAGTCACGTGGTCTGAATCCCAGCGGACAGGACGGCTCACGTGGAGCATGATTTCAGGAACGAAATTGAGCAGTGCGGAGACCTTGTCGGCAGGGCTCTCGGTCGGGTGATAGTGGCCGGTATCGATTGTGGGAATCTTTCCGTTGGCCGCGGCGTATGCCGTGTAAAAATCGTGACTGCCGACAGTGAAACTCTCCAGGCCTATCCCGAACACCTTGCCTTCGATGCAGTCCTTCATATTCTCCTTGGGCTCGAGGAAAATCTTGTCCAGGGAATCCTTCAGCAGATAACGATAGAGGTAGTGGTTCACGCTTAAGTCCTTGCACCCGTCGTGAACCCACACGTTCATTATGCAGGGGTCCTTTTGAGCGGCCCCTATGGCATCGGCAATGTCACGGCAACGGCGTGTGTGTTCAATCCAGAAATCACGGATTGCCTTATCAGGGTTGGCGAGAGAAAGATTGCCGCTCTTGGGATGGGAGAACGAAGTGGAATTGAAATCAAGTTTGGTGTCGTTTTCGAGGCCCCACTCAATCCAGCCTTTGAAATGCTCTGCACCCACCTCGTTGCGGTCGACCTTCTGCCCTCCGAATTCACCGTAGATTTCGTGGAGGTTCAGTCTGTGAGTACCGGGTACAAGGCTTTTGGCCTTGAGAATGTCAGAACGAAGTTCATCGATGTTGCGGGCCTTCCCGGGATAATTGCCGGTAGCCTGTATGCCGCCTGTCAATTCTCCTGCACTTTCGAAGCCTGCGACGTCATCCGCCTGCCAGCAGTGCATTGAAAGATGAAAGTCGTTCATCTGTCCTATGACCGCTTCGGTGTCTATGCCCAAAGCGGCGTAGCGCTCTCGCGCGATATTATAAGCCTTGCTCATTTGGAAAATATGTTTTTATGTCAATATTGTCGGCGATTCTGTCCCTTGTCAGCCCGGCCTGCACCATCACGTTGCCAAGGGCGGTCCCTTCAGCCGGCCCCGCGATCACTTTCACTCCGCAGGCATCTGCCGTCATACGGTTCAGAAGTCCGTTCTGGGAACCGCCACCTATAATATGAAGCACGTCAATGGGATGTCCGGCAATCTGTTCCAGGGCCTTGAAAGTCTCCGCATAACGCGCGGCGAGAGACTCGTAGATGAGTCTGATGATTTCACCGTCATCCTTCGGGACGGCCGCGTTGCGTTTCCGGCACCATTCTCTGATTGCCTCCGGCATATCCGTAGGAGAGGCGAACTCCTTCGCATCGGGATCAATGAGAAGTTCAGGAGTGGCCGCTGAGAGGGCAAGTTCCCTGACACGGTCATAAGAATAGGTTCTCCCCTCCTCCTTCCAGCGGGAGAGGCACTGCTCCAGAAGCCACATACCCGTGATATTCTTGAGAAGGGTGATGGTCCCCCCCACCCCGCCTTCGTTCGTATAGTTCATCTCGAACATCTGCGGACTGATTACAGGCTTTCCGACCTCGATGCCCATAAGAGACCAGGTCCCGCTGCTCAGGTATGCGAAATTCTCCCCGCGAGCCGGAACTGCGGCCACTGCGGAAGCAGTGTCGTGACCGGCTACCGCCTTGACGGTGACAGGACCGAGGCCTGTGAGGGCGGCATATTCAGGCTTCAGAGAGCCTATTGCATCTCCCGGGAAGACCAGCCTCGCAAAGCGGGATGAGTCCAGGCCGCAAAGAGCGAGAATGGAGCCGTCCAGCTCCTTCGTACGGGGATTCATCACCGCAGAGGTGCTCAGAATCGTATATTCGCAGACCATCTCACCTGTAAGCATATAGGAGAGCAGGTCAGGCATAAAGAGTATCTTGTCCGCATTGTCCAGCCCGCCTGACTGAGACTGCGCGTAGAGCTGGAACACGGAATTGAAATTCATTATCTGGATACCAGTACGGCTGTAGAGTTCCTCTCGGCTCATATTCTCCAGAAAAGCATCCTGGGCCGCAAAGGAATAGGGGTCGCGATATGCCCTGGGCATCCCCGTGAGTCCGCCATTCCTGTCTATGACGGCAAAATCGACTCCCCAGGTATCTATGCCTATCGATTCTACCCTGACATTACGCTTTCCGGCAATCTTCAACCCCTCAAGGAGGTTCTCGAAGATGAGGTTGACATCCCAAAAATAACGGCCGTCCTTTTCGACAAGTGGGGTAGGAAAACGATGAAGAGTCTCCATTTCAACGCGACCCTCGCCAGAGGTTCCGGCAAGAATGACGCGGCCGCTGGTGGCTCCGAGATCTATTGCGACATAGTATTTCATAGACTGAAAAGATTAAGATTTTCAAATTTACGATTTTATTCGAAAAATTGTATATTTGTGAGTTATTAAACCGACAACTTATGAGCGAAGACCTTAACCCCATTGCTCCCGTGGAGCAATCTGTAGAATCAGTTGAACAGGAAGAAATCATCGATTATTCAAACAAAGGACTGAAAGAAATCATCGACATTTTCCAGGACCTGCTGGATACGGCCGATATGCAACAGCAGTACAAACACGCGGAAGCGCTCAAGGCGGCCTTCTACAAGACATTGCGGAAGGAGAAAATCGCCTCCGGAGTCGAGCAGCCCGAAGAAGGCACACCCAGTCCCTTCGATGAAGTGGAGAGAGGGTTCAAGGAACTCTACGGCAGATACAAAGAACGTCGGAACGAATATCTCAAGGAGATGGACCTCCACAAGGAAGAGAACCTCAAGGAGAAATTGTCCATAATAGAAGATCTCAAAGCCCTTCTGGACAAACAGGAGGACGTCGGTCATACATTCCCCCTCTTCAGGGAGATCCAGAACAGATGGAGAGCTGTCGGTCCCGTGGCCCAGAACAAGGTGAAGGATCTCTACGACACCTACCAGCATTATGTGGAAATGTTCTATGACTACCTGAAACTCAACCGTGAGATGCGCGACCTCGATTTCAAGAAAAATATGGAAATCAAGGAGGAGCTTTGCCGCCAGGCCGAGGCTCTTGCCGACAGCGAAAACGTGGTCGAGGCATTCAGGGAACTCCAGAAACTCCACGAACAATGGAAGGAAATCGGCCCCGTCGATGCCGCCAACAGAGAGTCCATATGGGAAAGGTTCAAAGCGGCGACATCCGTGATCAACAAGAAGCATCAGGAATACTTCGAAGGCCAGAAGGTCAAGGAGAAGGAAAATCTTGAGGCGAAGAGTATTCTCTGCGAGAAGGTGGAAGCGATAGCGGCCACCGAAGTCAAGGATTCCAATATGTGGAACGACCTGTCAAAGCAGATTGAGGAGATTCAGAAAGAATGGAAGACCATCGGTTTCGCCACCAGAAAAGAGAATCAGAAGATATATGACCGTTTCCGCGCAGCCTGCGACGAATTTTTCGCCCGCAAGCGTGACTTCTACTCCGAATTCAAGGACAGAATGCAGGAGAATGCCGCCAAGAAGATGGCCCTGATTGAAAAAGCCGAGGCCCTCAAGGACAGCGAGGACTGGAAAGCCACAAGCGACGCTCTGATAGAACTGCAGCGCCAGTGGAAGGAAATAGGTCCCGTGACCCGCAAGAAATCCGAGCAGATATGGAGACGTTTCCGCGCGGCTTGCGATGAGTTCTACAACAGGCGCGACGCCCAGAGAGGTGCATCCTCCTCCGAACAGGCGGAAAACCTCGAGAAGAAAAAGGCTCTCATAGCGGAAGTCAATGATTTCGTGGTCGAGAGCAGCGAGGCGGCAAGGGCCGCTCTGCGGGAATTCCGCGAGAAGTGGAACAGCATCGGGTTCGTTCCCCTCAAGGAGAAGGAAAAGATTCAGAACGAATTCCGCAACGCACTGAACAACAAATTCGCTCAGCTCCGCGAAAGCGCCGGGCATCTCGCAGGAAAAGCCGAGAGAGCCGTGAAGAGCGAAAGAGACAGGCTTGTCCAGAAATATCTCAAGAAGGAGCAGGACATAGCCACCTGGGAGAACAATATCGGATTCTTCGCCAAGGGCAAGAATACAGAAGCCCTTCTGGAGAACCTTCGCAAGGAGATTGAAAAAGCCAAGAGGGATTTGGCTGAACTGGAGGCCCAGATTAAGGAATTCGACAAACAGGAACAAGACGGACAGCACCAGAAATGAGCAGCGAGAGAAGAAGCAGTGTCATAGGATTCGCACTGATAGGCGTCATCCTACTTTTATTCAGTTGGTACAATACAAAGCAATACGAAAAGCAGGTTGACGACAACCTCCGGATTCAGGATTCTCTGATGAGGGTTCAGGCCGTTGACATCTCTTCAGATGATGGCAGGCAAGCCGCCGGAGACAGCTTACACTTGGAGGAATCCCCTCTGTATCAAAACAGTCTTCTCAACAAAGCCAGTGCAGAGAGTGAGGAGTTCGTCACAATCGGCAACGACAAACTGAGTCTGACAGTCTCCACAAAAGGAGCACAGCCTCACAGCGTGCTGATTCAGGACTACTTCTGCTATGACAGCACAGCCCTCTACCTGATTCGCCCCGACAGAAGCAGTTTTGACCTCGAACTCAACGCGGACCAGTGGCTGAATACGGCGGACCTCAACTTCAAGGTCTCCCACCGCAGTGAAAGTTCATTGGGGATGAGGCTCAATTTCAGCGACACCTCCTACATAGAGGCCACATATGCCCTCAAGGAAGGCAGTTACCTGGTTGACTATTCCCTGAACTTCGTCGGGATGGACAAAGTCCTCGACAAGCGTACCAACCACGTCACAATGGACTGGGTAGTCGATTTGCCCCGTCTTGAGAAAGGCTATACCAACGAAAAGAACTACTCCGCCGTGGCATATCGTTACGCTTCGAACAGCGATGTGAAAACCATCGGACAGCGAAAGGAATCCGTAAAGGAGAGCTTCAGTTCAAGCCTCCGCTGGTTCGGATTCCAGCAGCAGTTCTTCTCCGCGATAATGGTCGCTCCTCAGGACTTTACGGGAGGCACTCTGGTCAACAAATTCTATGAGGAAGGCGATGCCTCCGGCAACCTGATGCAGTCCGGTGCCCAGATGACATTCGAAATTGATCCGAGGAACCCCGATTTCACCGTTCCTTTCAATTTCTATTTCGGCCCCAACCACTACTACACACTGAAAAGCTTCGGCCAGGGATTCGAGAAAATCATCCCTCTGGGAGGAAAGGTAATCGGTACTATCAGCCGCTACGTCATCATTCCCATATTCAACTGGCTGAGCAGATACATCGCAAGTTACGGTCTGATTATCCTGATTCTGACCATCATAATAAAGACCGTCATCTCCCCTCTGACCATTCGTTCATACAAGTCTTCCGCAAAGATGAAGGTCCTGCAGCCCGAGATTCAAAAGATCAACGAGCGCTACCCCAAACAGGAGGATGCGATGAAGAAGCAGCAGGCCACGATGGACCTCTACAACCGGGCGGGTGTAAGTATGTGGGGAGGATGTCTTCCCGTACTGCTTCAGTTCCCCATCCTGTGGGCAATGTTCAGGTTCTTCCCCGCTTCGTTCGAGCTGCGCCAGCAGAGATTCCTCTGGGCTGACGACCTGAGCGGCTACGACTCAATCCTTGATTTCGGCTTCAACATCCCTCTTTACGGAGACCATATCTCCCTCTTCGCACTGCTGATGGGAGTATCTATGTGGGGATATTCGAAAATGACGCTTAACCAGGTTCAGACCAATTCGATGCCTGGGATGAAGTTTATGCAACTCTGGTTTATGCCGATCTTTATGGTCATCCTCTGCAACAACTTCTCGGCAGGTCTCTCATACTACTACTTCCTGAGCAACCTCATCACCATCGGGCAGAACTGGGCCATCAGGAAATGGTTCGTCGATGAGGAGAAAATCTATGCGGCTCTCAAGCAGAAAGCATCTTCCAACAAGCCGGCGAAGAAATCCAAATGGCGCCAGCGCCTTGACGAGGCCTACAAGATGCAGCAGGAGCAGATGAAAGCCCAGCAGAATAAAGGTGGACGGAGATAAACGCGATCGGATGATATCGGAGCGTATCTGTGAACTGAAATCGGAACTGCCCTCCGGTGTAAAACTGGTGGCCGTGTCGAAATACCGGACCTCCGACGAAATTCTTCAAGCATATGGTGCCGGGCAGCGCTCCTTCGCGGAAAGTCGGCCTCAAGAGCTTGCGCAGAAGGCATCTTCCCTGCCCCAGGACATCGAGTGGCATTTTATCGGGCATCTTCAGACAAACAAAATCAAGCTGATACTCCCATACGTTTCACTCATCCAATCAGTCGATTCCCTCCATCTGCTCAAAGAAATTGACACTCTTGCCGGCAACTGCGGCAGAAGCGTGGATTGTCTTCTGGAGGTTCACATCTCCGCTGAAGCGAGCAAGCAGGGCTTTCTGCCTGAAGAAATCATCGGAATCCTTGAGAAACGGACGGAATTCCCTAACGTCAACCTTCGAGGAGTGATGGGGATGGCCTCATTCACAGAAAACGAAGATATAGTCAGAACTGAATTCAGGCTCCTGAAGGACATAGCGCAGAGCGTCTCCATTGACGGATTCGATATAATTTCAATGGGAATGTCTTCGGATTACAGGATTGCTTTGCAGGAAGGCACGAATCTTGTCAGAATCGGTACGTCAATTTTCGGAGAAAGGAAACAGAAATGAAAAGAAAAATAAAAATGAAAAGAGCATTGCTGATAGCCGCATCTATCTTGCTTCTGTCATCCTGCAAGGAAGTGTCTATGGAGGAACAGATTTCGAAACTGTATGAAAGTGTCAACTCTGCAGAAGAGATCAATGCCAGAATTGAAAAAGCGGGGACGCTGGATCAGAGCGACCTGTGGGATTACTATTCATATCTGCTGGCCAAGGAATCCGGCGTCAAGTTGAAGGAAATTTCCGATGAGTATGAAGACATTCTGCTTGCAAGGGCTTTCGGCAAGAGAAAGAAAGATAAGGAATCCGTCATCCTGACCGCCAGAGCGGAAGAACTTCCGGCCTGCATTGCCGCCATAGAAATATTGAAACTGTACAGGAATTCAAAAATCCGTCCCAATCACAACATCAGGGTAATCTTCTATAAGGATAGCATTTCCATACCGAAGGAAATAGCGGCATACAACATTCTCCGTATGAATCTGCACTGCTCCGACACTCTGGCAAAGCATACTTTTCTGATTCACGAAACGGAACCGATATACCGCAAGATTCTTGATATCATTCCTCCCTATCTCCAGCCGTACGGCTCCTACGAATTCTCCAATGATTCACAGACAGCGCTTGATGCCGTTTATAACTACAACATCAGCAAAGAAGACATCGAAAGGGAGACAGCTGCAGTGGCAAGCCTGATACACATTCTTAACTAGAACGGATATCCGATACCGAAATGGAGTGCGTAGCCGCCCTGACGGAACCACTCCGCAGGACTCTTCCATTGCATTGTGACAGGGTCATACTCCTTCAGGCCAAGGTCAAGTCGGACCAGAATCAATCCGAAATCCATCCTCAATCCCACGCCCCAGCTGAATGCAGTCGACTTGAGGAAATCAGCGTCAAAGTAACTGCGTTCATCCACCTTCGCCTGCATATCGTCTTTCTTCATCAGCCAGATGTTGCCAGCATCAGCAAAAGCGGCGCCCTCGAATTTCCAGAAAAGGGGGAATCTGAATTCAAGATTCGCTTCCAGCCTCATATCGCCACTCTGGCTGAAAATCTTGAAGGTTGTGTCAAGAGGAGCACCGCCAGGCCCCACTGATCGGGCCTGCCAGCCACGCAGACTGTTTGCACCTCCGGAATAGAAGAGCTGTTCGAAAGGCAGGGTCCTGGAGTTGCCATATGCAAATCCCAGCCCCACAAGTAACCTTCCGGCCAGAGAAAGACGGTCATCCCGCCCGAGACGCAAAGTCTCCACGACGGAGAGTTCACTCCTTACATACTGGGAATAAGGCACATCCCATATCATCCTTTCTCCGTCGTCATTGCTCTTCATCGTCCTGTTGAAGAGAGAGAGAAGGTTGCCGGCATAGTTGTTTTGGAGTCTGATATAGAAATAACTGTGCTCAGGCTTTGTTGACGGGTCCGTGGTATAGTAGGCAGAAGCGCTTCCACCCATATCGAAGTGGTTGCTGTAGGCGTTCCTCATATAAGGGTCGACCAGCGAACGTGAAAATTCCTCACTGATATTGAAGAGACGCACGATATTGGCGCGAAGTGGCTGTACCTGAAAATAAAGGTTCCTGTTGGCCCTCCAGCTGTAACCGTAATTTACGGAGAATATGTTGCGGGTATATTCCGGGCGATTCTGGTAATTATATGAGAAACTGACGTCAGTCCAGGGAATCTCTCTCTTGAAAATCCTGCTGGGGAGCAGGAGGAAACGGGGGAATCTCAAAGAAGTGTTGACCGAAAATTCGGTGGATTTCGCAGTATTCTTCGGTTTGAACTGGAAATCCCCCTTGATGCCTATGTTGAATACCTCCCCGGATCCGAAAATGTTCTTGTGTCCGTATGAGATCGAAGGCGCTATGCCGAAGAATGAATTGGAGTTGTAGGATGCCTCAAAATTGAATTTGACAGCCTGAAGCTTCGAGGGGGAGACGATGATGTTGCAGTCCACGGTGGTTGAATCGGACTCCCTCATATTCATATTCACCGTGTTGAATACGGGAACACTGGTGAATCTGTCGTAAGTTGTTTTGACTTCCTTCTCGGAATAGATGTCTCCTGTCTTCAGAAGATTGAGGCTCTTCAGAAAGCCTTCATTCACCTTGAACCCCCTGGCCGGCATCAAAGTGACATTGCCGATGGAGTACTTTCTGTGGGGGCGGGCGGTAGTTGTGTCCTGATTGCGTGTATAATTCTCCAACCTTACTGTCAGGTCGCAGTGTCCGGGGACCTTGGTTGTGTCCGCAACATAGAAGAAATGGTTGCTGGAAAAGCCGAAATAGCCGTTGTCGCGGTAGAGGCTTTCAAGCCTTTGGCTCTCATTTTCCAATGCTTCCTGAGAGAGAACATCTCCTTTGGAAATCGTGGAATTTGTGGAATCGGACGAAAAGATGGCGGCCATTTCCGCATCGGGTATGGAGTATGCGATACTGTCTATGACATACCCCTTGCCAAGATTGACGCTGTAGAGCACCTTTGCATTTCTTTTCCTGATTGTCACAGACGCATCGATGGTCGAATTGTACCGTCCGATATATTCGAGATGGTTCAGCATACTTCGCACGGAGGGCCCTACCAGAGTGGAGTCGTAAAGGACCGGAGGCTCGCCCAGTTTCTCCACAAACCTGTCCCACTTCGTGTCTTTTCCCCCGCTCCAGTTATAGACGTAAATCTTCGGAGTCCAGCTGGACGGCCGCTGTTTGGCATACGGTACCAGCTCGCTTCCCTTGAAGTTATCGTCATTGAGGATTTTCACCTTGACTTCGGCCAGACGCACCTCCCCTTCCTGCAGCCGCCTGGTCGTCGAACAGGCGGTCGCAAGTGCAATTATAAGGAGATATGCGGCAAACTTCTTCATCTTCTCCGGAATTCGCTGCAAACTACAGCCGCGGCCATCGCCACATTCAAGGATTCACAGACACTTTTTCCTGTCGAAAAATGGGGAATTGTCAACTTCCGGGTCACGCACTTCCCCACTTGTGGAGAGATACCGTCTGACTCAGACCCCATCACGATGATTCCCCTGTCCGGCAGTTCAGTCTTATATATGTTGTCCCCCTCGAGGTATGTGCCGAAAACCTGGCAGTCTGCCCCGAAAAGAACTTCCGGGAGGTCGCAGTAAGAGAAATCCACACGGAAGAGAGCACCCATCGTGGCCTGCACGACCTTTGGATTATAAATGTCAACCGTATCCCTTGAAGCTATGATATGCCTGATTCCGAACCAGTCCGCAAGTCTTATTATGGTGCCGACGTTGCCCGGATCACGCAGACCGTCAAGTGCAAGTGTGAGCGATGCAGGGTCGATGCCGCAAAAAGGACCGACCGATGGCATTTTAACAACGGCCAGAACCGGAGAGGGAGATGAAAGCAGCGATATTCTGGACATCGCATCATATCCGATATCTTCTGTGTGGAGGATTCTCACAACCTCGAAGTCGGAAGCCACGGCTTCCGCCACAAGCTTCTCCCCTTCCACGATGAAAAGTTTGCGTTCATCACGGAATTTCTTCTGGGAAAGAGCCCTGATATCTTTAATTTCACTTTTTGACAACATATTCCACGAATTCAGAATTCTGATTGCAGACAAGGATGGAATAGCCGAAAGGGGCGATTGTGATGTCAACGCCGGAAGGGCCCTGAGGTATGGAGAAATATTGATATGCCTCCGGAGGGACATTCACGGAAAAGGTTGACGGAAGTGCGCTGAAATTGGCTGCAAGCAGAAAAGTTCTGCCTTCAAAACCGCGCATCCAGACAAAGTTCGTATCTGGATTGAATGACGGAGAAGCCGGATTGACATACATAAGGTCGTATGTCCCGCCCTTCACGAAAGCAGGTTCTTTGGTGGCGGCCTCCAGGAGTCCGCGATATTCCCTGCAAGTTTTCTTCTCGGCCGCCTGCAATCTTCCGTCAAGAAAACGCTTCACCGAAGGTACGGTACAGTAATCAAAAATCGAGGTTCTTCCATCGACTCCGCTGAAACCCTCGGACTCCATCCCCCTTTCACCGAACTCCTGTCCGAAATAAATCATGAACGGGGCTGTATTGAAGAGCAGCGAAACTGCCAGAGCAGCATACGAACGGGACGCATCACCGGCAAAGAAGTCGGAAGCAATCCTCTGTTCGTCGTGATTTTCAAGAAAATTAAGCATATATGGCTGCAGTTCAGCCAGGAACTGCCATTCCGCAGTCAGGTCCGAAGCCTTTCCACAGCCTGAAACAATCCGGCGAAGGCAGTCATAAAAGCCGGACTTGTCATAGAGAAGGTCAAAGCCGGCCCGGGCGTATCGCCGGTAATTCTCCTTGCCATAGACCTCCGCCACGAAGAACAGGTCCGGATATTTCTCCCTGACACGCGAAAAAGCATACGAGAAGAATTCCGGGGTGACCAGTTCCACCATATCGCAGCGGAAACCGTCAACACCCTTGTCGGCCCAGAATTCAAGGATACGGGCCATCTTGTCCCAAGTCTCCCTGTTGTCGTAATTCAGTTTGACGGTATCGTACCAGTCGTCCGCTGACGGGCTGACGCTGAAGACATTGTTGCCGGTAGCCCTTGCGGGGGATTCGACATACGGCTCCCCCTCGCATCCGCAAGGCAGGATGAGAGTACCTGGAAGGGTGTAGAAATTGTCATCCGTAAAATAACCGTTGTACTGACGCGCCACGTGGTTGGGAACGAAATCGATTATCACCTTCATTCCGGCACGGTGGGTCCTGTCCACAAGGGCCAGGAATTCACCCATCCGATTGTCAGCATCCACTGCCAGTGCCGGGTCAAGGTCGAAATAGTCACGGATGGCATAAGGGGAACCGGCCTCTCCCTTGACAAGCGAGGGATGACTTGCCGGAATGCCCGGAAAAGACGTCCTTGTTGCGTGGGAAATCACGCCGGTGTACCAGACTGCCCCGACCGACATCCTGCGGAGCGAATCAAGATATTCTCCGGTGATATCGTTGAACTTGCCGCTCCCGTTGATGTCAAAGGAGCCTTCGGGAACACATTGCCGGTTCCCGAAGGCTCTTGTAAGCAATTGATATATGACGAATTTTCCGCCTACCAATTCAATATCTTCTTGAAATCATACTCGGAGGGATCGGGCACAAAGCTCTTTGCGGCCTGATAGTCCTCAGGAGTGATGAAATGGCAGATGTTGTTGAAATAGTTCTGAGCGGTGCCGCCGTCGATGTTGACTCTACGGGGTGGAATCTTACCTTCTTCATTCTGCAGGTCGTGCAGGTAGAGAGGATGTGCGGAACCCTCGGAATCGACATAGACCATACAGCCTGTCTCTCCCTTCTTGAAGAGTTCGTAGGCGCCCATTGCAAGTTCGGAGCAATAGGTGAGGTCGAATGCGATTGGATCCTGGCAGCGGACGTCATAGCCGATTTCGATGGGACGGGTCTTGACTTTCATCCCAAGTTTCTTGAATTCCTTCTCGAGGATGTCGTTGAAGAGGACGGCCTTGGAAATCTTGCCAAGTTCGGGGTGTCCGTGCTCGTCGTATGTCATATTGACTCCCGTGCCCTTGAGATCTTCAGGGTCAAGGTCGTGGAAAACGCCTTCCGCAACTACTACAGTACCGTAAGGGATGCCGAGAATCGAGCGTTTCACAATAGCCGAGATTGTGAGTTTGATAATCTTGTCTATGCTTATCCTGGTCTTGTTGAACATTTCGGGGATAATGGTCATAGGGCAATGGGTGGCCTCGCCAATTCCAAGGGCAAGGTGGCCTGCACTGCGGCCCATAGCGGAAATCAGAAGCCAGTTGCCTGAAGTGCGGGCATCCTCGTAAGCGGTACGCGCGATATGAGCGCCTTCATCCTTAGCCGAATTGAACCCGAAAGTGGGAGCGTTCTGAGGAAGAGGAAGGTCGTTGTCGATTGTCTTGGGAACGTGGATATTGCGGATGGGATATTTCTTGCTTTCCAGGAATTTGGCAATCCTGTTGGCAGTTGACGCCGTGTCATCTCCGCCGACGGTGACAAGAAGCTTGATGTTGTTGCTCTGGAAGAGTTCGAGATTGAAATTCTCCTCAAAGTCCTTGTCCGTAGGTTTGAAACGGCTCATCATCAGATAAGAGCCGCCCCTGTTGAAGATAGTGTCAGCCTTGAAGAAATCGAGTTCCTCATACTTCGGGGTCTTTGAGAAAAGACCTGAATAACCGCCGTGCAGACCGAGGACGCGATATCCTCCTGCAATAAAGGCTTTTGTCAGAGAGCCGACAACTGTGTTCATTCCGGGAGCTGGACCTCCACCTGTCAAAATGATGATTGAATCTTTCATATTTGTTTTAATTAGGGTT
This sequence comes from Bacteroidales bacterium, assembly GCA_045642485.1. Classification (GTDB taxonomy): domain Bacteria; phylum Bacteroidota; class Bacteroidia; order Bacteroidales; family UBA932; genus Cacconaster. The sequence continues at coordinate 17,344 of JAZUIV010000050.1, forward strand.
TTCTTCAGACCGTAAAATTACGATTTTTTGATAAAATATAGTTAAATTTGCGGTTTAAGATGGCTAAAATTTCAAAAATAAAAGCAAAGGAAAGAATCGGATTCCTGAGGGAGGAACTTGAGCGGCACAATCACAACTATTATGTCCTCAACAACCCCACCATAAGCGATTTCGAATTCGACTTGCTTATGGGTGAACTTCAAGGACTTGAGAGGATGTTCCCGGACCTGGCGACCGCAGACTCCCCCACCGCTCACGTCGGAAGCGATCTGGAACAGCCCCACGGAGGGGAAAACGCCCGTTTCCTCCAGGTGGCTCACAAATACCCGATGCTCTCACTGGGCAACACCTACAACATCGGCGAAATGGAGGAATTCGACGCAAGAATAGCCAGAAGCGTCTCCTCCCCATACAGCTTCAGTTGCGAACTCAAATTCGACGGAACAGCCATCTGCCTGACCTACCGGAACGGCAGGCTTCTGCGGGCTCTTACCAGAGGAGACGGCGCAAAGGGAGACGACGTCACCCGCAATGTGGTCAACATCCCGGCAATACCGCGTCAGCTGAAAGGGTCAGGATACCCTGTGGAATTCGAAATCAGGGGTGAGATTTATATGCCGTTCGACGCATTCGAACGGAACAGTGCCGAACGCATTGACAACGGGGACGAACCGTTCGCAAACCCGAGGAATGCGGCGTCAGGCTCACTCAAGCTCCAGAACCCCGAAGAGATGAAAACCAGAGGACTGGACTGCGTGCTATACCATATCCTGGGAGAGGATCTCCCCTTCAGAAGCCACACCGAAGCGATTCAAGCGGCCGCATCCTGGGGATTGCCGGTCTCCGAATACAGCCGGAAAGCCGCAACCATAGATGAGGCCCTCCAATACATCCGGTTCTGGGACACGGAGAGGCACAGCCTCCCCTTCGCAACGGACGGTATAGTCATCAAGGTGGATGAACTCGACCTGCAGCGCAGACTCGGAATGACTGCCAAATCCCCCCGCTGGGCCACCGCATACAAATTCAAGCCGGAACAGGCTCTCACACAGCTGCAAAGCATAGATTATCAGGTAGGACGCACCGGTGCCGTCACACCTGTTGCCAACCTTGACCCGGTCCTCCTTTCAGGCACCGTCGTCAAGAGGGCATCCCTGCACAACAAGGACCAGATGGACCTTCTCGGGATTCACCTCGGCGACTATGTATATGTGGAAAAAGGGGGCGAAATAATACCCAAAATCACCGCAGTGGAGATAAGCCGCAGACCGGCGGATGCCGTTCCCGCCGCTTTTCCGGAAGTATGCCCCGACTGTGGAACCTCTCTGGTGCGGGACGAAAGCCAGGCGAAGCATTACTGCCCGAACATCAGCACCTGCCCCACACAGATAAAAGGCAGGCTGATTCATTTCGCAAGCCGGAAAGCGATGGACATACGGGCAGGCGACGCAACGGTGGAGGCTCTGTATGACAAAGGCTACCTGAGGGATCTGCCGGATTTCTACAAGCTGACCAAAGAGCGGCTGATGACCCTGGACGGCTGGCAGGACAAATCCAGCGAAAATATGCTCGAAAGCATAGACAAGAGTCGCAACGTACCCTTCGGAAGAGTGCTCTACGCATTGGGAATCAGGCATATAGGACAAGCGAACGCCACTATGCTGGCATCACATTTCGGCTCCATAGAGAACCTTATGTCCGCCACTAAGGAGGAACTGCTCCAGATAGATGAAATAGGAGAAGTGATGGCCGACTCCCTGCTTGGCTATTTCGCCGGCGGGAGCGGAAGGGATACCGTCGAGGCTCTTCGCAACGAAGGCTTGAAGATGAGCGAATCCGATGAGAAAGTTAAACTTTCCGACAGACTTGAGGGGAAGGTGATTGTCATTTCCGGGAACTTCTCCATCTCAAGGGAAGAGATGAAGGGTTTGATAGAGGCACACGGAGGGAAGAACTCCGGTTCAGTCAGCGGCAGGACATCCTACCTGCTGGCTGGGGAAAAAGCAGGAGCGGAGAAACTGAAGAAGGCCGAAAACCTGGGTATAACGGTGATTTCAGAGGAAGAACTTTATAAATTGATAGAAGGCTGATGTTTACTGACGAAGATTATAAACTGATATACCGCGAAGCGGATGCCTTGAAGGAGGTGGCCCGCAAACGGTGTGCTGACGAAGAACAGTACCAGCTTGTGCTTAAGGCTTTCGATTTTGCCAACGAAGCGCACAAGGATGTCCGGCGCCGTTCCGGAGAACCCTACATCCTGCACCCCATTGCAGTTGCAAAAATCGTGGTGAGTGAAATAGGGCTGGGATGCAAATCCATCTGCGCCGCGCTGCTCCACGACGTGGTGGAGGACACCGACTACACCGTGGAGGACATTCAGCGTCTTTTCGGAGAGAAAATAGCCACTCTGGTTGAGGGACTCACCAAAATCAAGACAGCCCTGGACAACGACAACAAGAGCGGGAAGCCCAGCCTCCAGGCTGAAAACTCAAAGAGGATTCTCCTGACACTCAACGAAGATGTCAGAATAGTCCTCATCAAACTCGCCGACCGTCTCCACAATGTCCGCACAATTCAGTTTATGCCTGAATACAAGAGGGATAAAATTCTCAGCGAGACAATGTACATCTTCATTCCCCTCGCCCACAGGCTCGGCCTTTACAGCATCAAGTCGGAGATGGAAAACATCTGGCTGCAATATCGCGAGCCGGAGGCCTACAGGCAGATTGAGCAGAGGTTGGACAGGATAATGAGCGAAAGGTCCGAATCAATCGACACATTCATCACCCCCATACAGGAAGAACTCGACAAGGCCGGCTACAGGTACAAGATTCTGAAGAGGCTCAAGACCCCGTATTCGATATGGAGGAAAATGCGCACAAAAGATGTCCCGTTCGAACAGATTTTCGACATCTATGCAGTCAGGATTATCTTCGAGCCACTGGAGAACCATTCGGAACAGGAGCAGTGCTGGTACATCTTCTCTATGATCACAAGTCTGTACCGCTACAAGCAGGACAGAATAAGAGACTGGCTCAAATCCCCCAAGACAAACGGATATGAAGCCCTGCATCTCACGGTTATGGGGCCCGGCGGAAACTGGGTCGAGATACAGATCCGAAGTGAAAGGATGAACTCCATTGCAGAGCGTGGAATAGCGGCACACTGGCTCTACAAGCAGGAAGGATATGTGAGTGAGGATGAAAGCGAAATCGACAGATGGCTCCAGAAAGTGCGTCAGGTACTTGAAAATCCGGACGCAAATGCTCTTCAGTTCCTGGATGACTTCCATAAAGAACTGTTTGTAAACGATATCTTCATATTTACACCTAAAGGCGAAGCGCGGCGCCTGCCCGTCGGTTCAACGGCACTCGATTTCGCATACAACATCCACTCCCAAGTGGGCAACAGGGCCATCGCCGCGAAAGTGAATCAGAAACTGCTGCCCCTCTCCTATCAGCTCCGCAACGGCGACCAGGTGGAAATCATTACGACGGAGAAAGGTCAGCCCAAACGCGAATGGTTGGAATTCCTCAAGACTACAAAGGCTCGCAACGCCCTGCTCGACGCTCTGAAGAGCCAATCGGCGGAAGTCACCAGACAGCAGGGTATGAACCTGCTGCACAGTAAACTTGAAGAGCGAGGGATAGTCGACCAGAGCCGCGTGGTGAAGAAACTGATTGACTATTACGGCATCAAAGGGGGGAAATATGACTTGTATGCCAGGATAGGACTTGGTATCATAGACCTTTCCGACCTCGACACAGTTCTGAAGACAAACGCCGAGAAACGCAGTGTCCAGATGTGGGGAGTGAAACTGCTCAGTCCTCTGATCAATCTTGGCAAAATTTCCCGCGATAAGGAGTACCTGCTTCAGGAGGACATAGACAAGGGGACCATATCGTTCAAGATAGCAGAATGCTGTTCGCCCATTCCGGGAGACAGCGTGGTGGCCTTCATTGCAGACGACGGCACGGTGACCATTCACAAGAAAAGCTGTCCAGAGGCGAATACTCTTGCGTCCAAGGAGGGAGACAAGATTGTCCCCGCCAGATGGAGCAAGCACTTCATAATGTCATATCTGGCAAGAATTTCGCTTAACGGAATCGACCGCGTGGGCATCATCAACGAAATCACCCGTGTGATATCGCTCGTACTGGGAGTGAATATGAGGAAAATCCTCATTGAAAGCCACGACGGCATATTCGAAGGGAACATCGAACTTTACGTTCACAATACGGATGACCTCGACAGCCTCATCAAGTCGCTTGGCAAAATCAAGGGGATGGAGAGCGTCAAACGCATCGAAACAGTATGACAGATTATGAAACGTAGCATAACAGCGGCGTCAGCCATTTTTCTTTTTGCAGCCTGCTGCATCCTGAGCCGGTCGTGCGCCAATACCACCACACCTCCGCAGGGAGGTCCGAAAGACACGATACCACCGGTACTGCTCCAGGCCACTCCGCCCGAGAACAGCACCAATGTGCCGACATTCGGCTCCAAAATCCTGCTTCTTTTCGACGAATACACTGTTGTTAAGAGTGCCACGGGGATAGTTCTCTCCCCTCCCACAAAAAGACGCCCTGTAGCGAAAATCAAGGGGAAGAACATTGTGGTGTCTTTTCCCGACACTCTCAGGGAGAACCAGACATATACGATAGATTTCGGGCAGGCACTCGCTGACAACAACGAAGGCAACCTCGCTCCCAGATACGTATATGCATTTTCGACCGGAGACGTTGTCGACTCGCTTTATCTGACCGGTTCTCTGATGGACAGCCAGACTCTCAAGCCCGTAAAGGATGCCTTGGTGGCTATCTATTCCGATCTTTCCGACTCAGCCTGCTTCAAAACCATTCCGGATGCCGTGACAAAGACAGACGACTGGGGATTCTTCTCCATCAGGAACATAAGGCCCGACTCCTTCAGGGTCTATGCATTCACGGATGGGGACGGCAATTACAAATACGATCCTGATGCCGACCAGGTGGCATTCTTCGACTCCATATTCATCCCCTCAGCCGTTGTCAAAGATTCCAATACCGTCTTCGAATTCAGGTCCTTCAGTATGAAGGACACTCTCAAGTGCAAGGCCAGGAAATCAATGATAAACCTTCTGATGTTCAAAGAGTTGCAAAGCATACAGTATCTCCAGAACAGCGGGCGCAAAACCGAGAAGAGCGGATTCCTCAAGTTCAGTGCAGCGGACGTGCAGATCAACACCCTCAAATTTATGGGAATCGATTCATCTGCAGTCATCATCCAGTACAGCCCGTTACGGGACAGCATCGACTTCTGGATAAACGTGGACTACAAGCTGGAGGACAGCCTGATGATAAAGTTGAATTATATGAAGACTGATTCAACCGGAGCGCTCGCACCGTATGACGAAAACCTTTCCCTGGCCGTTATGCAGCAACCCCAGGCGGCGGCATCACTTCAGGCAGGCAACCGCAATGCCGGCAAGGACAAGGATGGAGAGAGGAAGAAACAGGGCAAACCGTTGAAAGACACCGTATTCAACATCAAAGAGACTGTCGCCAACGAGACCGTGGAAGACGAAGGATTCTACATCGAGTCAGACCTGCCAATCATAAATGTAATCACTGATTCCATCAAATTCACGGAGACCAACCCCAAAGGACAGGTGTCAGAGAAAAAATACAGATTCTGGCAGGACAGCCTGTTCGTGCGGAGATACCATTTCCTTCCGAGCGAAAAAATCACGAAGGGATATGACTATACGGTGACCTTCCCGCAAGGGACCTTCACCAACCTTGACCGCCTCCCCAATGCCCTGAAAGAAGTCAAGTTCAAGATTCCCCAGGATGAGAACCTATGCAGCATCACCCTGAACCTCAAGGATGTCAAGGGAAATTTCATTGTCGAGTTGGTTGACGAGAAGGGGTCCAATGTCCTGAGAAAATTCCTCATATCCGAGGACAAGGACGTGAAAATCCCCTATCTGAAAGCCGGGAAGTATATGGTCAGGCTGACCAGGGATTCCAACGGGAACGGTCTGGCTGATACAGGTAATCTGCTCAAGAGAAAGCAGCCTGAGATTGCAAAGTTCTACTCGAAAGGAGACAAGCCCGACAGCCAGATACTGGTGCTGGAGGAAGGATTTGACTTGGATCAGGAAATTAACGTTAAAAGTGTCTTTGAATGAACCGATTGATTTCGCATATCGTCATCACGCTGATATTGATGGCCGCGGGGCCTCTGGTCCTGGCCCAGGATTACTCCTTTATGAGCAATCCTCCCGATGACTTCAGATATCTCGACACCACCCCTCAGAAAAGAAGGTTCTTCAACGAGCATATGATAGGCGTCAAATACGGCGTCAATATGAGCAACGTAAGAGCCACACCTAACATAAAGCAGGTCAGCAAACTGACCTACAACAACATCACCGTTAACTACACATTCTATCACGTCCTTTGGGACAGAATGGCCAATTTCGGTCTCCAGTTAGGAGCCAAATACGGCTATGAAGGCTATACTTCTGAATATGAGGAATACGGTGAAACCTGCAAGATTCTTGAATTCCCGGTGCTGTCGCAGTTCCATCTCAATTTCTCCTCTTTCAGAATTCTGGTGGACGTAGGCCCGTACTACGGATACAGGCTCAGCACCGACAAAGAAAGCGGATTCGACCAATATGACCAGCGTCACGATTACGGGCTTATAGCCGGAGCGGGGTTCGCCATAGTCCTGCGTCCCATCGAACTGCATCTTGAGGCCTGTTACAAATTTGCGCTTTCAAGTATGTATCATACCAACAAATTCAGCGACCTTTACTGGCTTTACTGCTATCCGAGCAACATAATGTTTACTCTCGGCATCAATCTACACCTGGACAGAAAACATTGAGATGACTTCAAGAGCGATATCCATCAGAGGAAAGATGACGATGGGAGGAGACTCCCCCATCAGCGTCCAGACAATGTGCAACACATCCACGGATGACATAGATGCATCCGTCCGCCAATGCCGCAAAGCCTCCGAGGCGGGAGCCGACCTGATAAGGCTCACCACCCAGGGGCTTAAACAGGTTGACTCCCTGGGGAAAATCATCGGGATTCTCCGCAATGACGGATTGCAGACCCCGATTGTGGCTGACATCCATTTTCTTGCCGACGCCGCGCTGGCAGCCGCCAGAGTGGCCGACAAGGTACGCATCAATCCGGGGAACTTCGCAAAGGACCACGGTGTTGCCTGCGAAAAATTCGCCTCGCTTGTCAACATCTGCAAGGAAGAGGGCACGGCGATAAGAATCGGATTGAACCACGGCTCCCTCGGGGAAAGAATCACCTCCAGATATGGGGACACCCATCTCGGAATGAAGGAGGCCGTGATGGAGTGGCTGAGGATGTGCATCGATTCAGGATTCTTCAACGTGGCGGTATCTTTGAAATCCAGCAACACTGTTGTGATGGTGGAAGCCTACCGATTGCTGTACAAGGCTATGCGGGAGGAATTCGGCTTCACTTTTCCCCTTCACGTAGGCCTGACCGAAGCAGGGAACGGTGAAACTGCGCGCATAAAGTCCGCCGTGGGCATAGGCACCCTGCTCGGGGAAGGCATAGGTGATACGATCCGTGTTTCCCTGACGGAAGACCCGGTCAATGAGATTCCGGCAGGCAGGGCCATAATCGCGTCAATCAGAGACGGCTATACCCCGACCGGAAGCCGTCGCTCCGTAGAAGCCGCCGACAGGGAAGATTTCATAATCAAGGCCGCAACACTCTGGGGTCCTTCCCTGCTTGACCGCAGAATAGACGACTTCAGCCTTGAAGGCTCCACAATCGGAGGCCGATCTCTTTCAGAAAAAGATGCGGAGGAGTTCAAAGATACGCTTCTGCAAGCCTGCAGACGCAGGTTTACCCAACCTGAGTATATTGCCTGCCCCGGTTGCGGAAGAACTCTTTATGACCTTGAATCCACCTTCAACGAGGTCAAAAGGAGAACCTCCCATCTTGCGGGAATTAAGATAGCCGTGATGGGGTGTGTGGTCAACGGCCCCGGAGAGATGGCTGACGCCGACTACGGATATGTGGGAGAAGGGCGCGGACACGTCACGCTATACCGCGGCAAAACTCCTGTATTAAGATATATTCCTCAGGAAGAGGCTATTGACAAACTTTTGGAACTAATTGAAAAAGACATAAAATGACACTTATAAAATCAATCTCCGGAATACGCGGCACCATCGGTGGCGCTCCGGGCAACTCTCTCTCTCCGGTTGACATAGTCAAATTCATTTCAGCATACTCTTCCCTGATAAAAAGAAAGGCCCCGAGAAACGGACGTTACAAGGTTGTTGTCGGCAGGGATGCCCGAATCTCTGGAGAGATGGTGGAGAACATCGTTACCGGCACCCTCGTGTCCTGCGGCATTGACGTGGTCGATGCCGGCCTCGCCTCGACTCCGACCACTGAGATGGCTGTGATTTTCGAGCAGGCCGACGGAGGTATCATCATCACGGCCTCACACAACCCCGCACAGTGGAACGCGCTGAAACTTCTCAATTCCAACGGGGAATTCCTGACCGATGAGGAAGGTGGAATCCTGACCGCGATAGCGGACAAGGGAGAGTTCGAATTCAATGAAGCTTTCGGCCTTGGAGTCATCACCCACAAGGATTTTACGCAGAAACACGTGGAAGCGGTAATAAATCATCCGCTGGTTGACTGTCAGGCTGTCCGCAAGGCCGGATTCAAGGTCGTGACAGACACTATTAATTCTGTCGGCAGCATCTGTATGCCTCCATTGTTCGAAGCATTGGGAGTTGAATACATAGTGATCAACGATTCCTGCGACGGCCGTTTCGTCCACAATCCCGAACCGCTCCCGGCAAATCTCACCGGACTGTCCGAGGAGGTGGTCAAATCCGGAGCCGACCTCGGCATCTCCGTCGATCCTGACGTTGACCGTCTGGCATTCATCTGCGAGGATGGCGAACCTTTCGTGGAAGAATACACACTTGTGGCCGTGGCCGATTACGTTCTCGGACAGAAACCCGGCCCCGCCGTTTCAAACATATCATCTTCAAGGGCACTTGCAGACATTGCGGCAGCCCACGGATGCTCCTATGAGCCTTGCAAGGTCGGAGAGGTCAACGCTACCACCAAGATGAGGGAAATAGGGGCTGTAATCGGTGGCGAAGGCAACGGAGGGGTCATAGTCCCGGACCTTCATTACGGCCGGGACGCCCTGATAGGGACTGCCCTTTTCCTGAGCCATCTTGCTCACAAAAAGGTGAAAGTCAGCGAATTGAAAAAGACCTTCCCGGAGTGGCACGTTTCCAAGAACAAACTCAGCGTCAACTCGCAGGAAGAGGCGGAAAAGGCCATCGAAAAAGTGGCGTCACACTACGCGGACAAAAAGATCAACAGGATGGACGGGCTGAGGGTGGATTTCGAAGATACAGGAATGTGGTTCATACTCCGCCGTTCCAACACCGAGCCCATAATACGCATCTATGCCGAGGCGCGAACTGAAAAACAGGCCGACGCCCTTGCACAGGAGGTTCTTTCAATACTGGCCTGATGTTTTCGTTCCGCACAACCCCTTTCCTGTCCCAGGATGACAACGTGCTGTTGCACGGCAGGGTCGCTCTGCTTTGCAACCAGTCCGCCTGGCATCCCGAAACCGGAGAATATCTCTTCGAAACGATGGCACAGAGGGGCAACCTTGTGAAAATCTTCACTCCGGAACATTGCCTCTACGGAGAACTGGTCAAGGGGATTCCTACAATCGAAATTTCCACTGCCATAGAAGATAACGATTTGCAGGACATTGATGCGCTGGTGGTGGAACTTCAGGATGCAGGTTCCCGGTACAGCAACTTCACATCTCTGATATACAACACTTTCAAAAGGCTGAAAGCCTCCGCATCCGACATATCGGTATTCATCATCGACAGACTCAACCCATCGGGCCGGCAGATTGAAGGCACTCTCGGAATCCTGGGACTTCCCCACCGCCACGGGCTGACTCTCGGGGAAGTGGCCAATATGTTCCACACTGAAATGAACGCAAAGTTCCACCTTCACATCATTTCAGCCAATGCGGAGCAGGTCAACAGGGAACTTCTGGCCTGGACCATACCTCCATTCTCCGACTTCGCGGGGCTTTTCACCGCCACGTTCTACAGCGGGCAGTGTCTGTGGATGGGAACCAACGTGAGTTACGGGCACGGGACCAACAGACCTTTCGAGCAGTTCGGAGCCCCGTTTATGGAAAGTCTCTTCGGCAGGGACATCTCCCCCATCGCTGATGACGCAATCCACGTCAGATGGACGAGGTTCATCCCTTCATACGGTCTGTATGAGGGACAGACCTGTTTCGGATATCATCTGATGTCAATCCCCGGAGTTCCTTATCACGCGCTGAACCATACCCTCAAGACGATGAACTTCATCCGCAGTGTCTGCCCCGAATTCAAATTAGAGACACTCAACAGATATCTCGAAGATGCCGCTCTGATAAACTACATAGAGGGGGGAATAACGTGGAAGGATGCCGCGGAATACATCAAGACCGAGGAGCAGAAGTGGATGCGCAAGTCAAAGAAATACGTTCTTTACGGTGACGAACCGTTCAGAATCAAGTAATTGCATAATGAATTCAAAGCAATGACGGCAATATTCAAAAAGAGAAACTACATTCCGGTCCTGCTTACATTCTTCGTGATGGGATTCTGCGATGTGGTGGGAATCGCCACAAGCCACCTGAAAGCAGACTTCAACCTCAGCGAGGTGACGGCAGGATTCATTCCGTCAATGGTTTTCATCTGGTTTCTCATCCTCTCGCTTCCTTCAGCCCTGATGATGAACAGATACGGTCGGAAGAAGATGGTTCAGGCGAGCAACGTGATTACTGTCGCCGGAATGATCATCCCTTTCATCTCATACAGTTTCATCTCCTGTATGATTGCTTTCATTCTGCTCGGCATAGGCAACACCATCCTGCAGGTATCTTTGAACCCGTTGCTCACCGATGTGGTCAAGGGCGACAAACTTGCAAGTTGTCTCACTGCGGGTCAGGTGATAAAGGCGGTATCTTCTTTCTGCGGCCCGTTCATAGCCCTTGCGGCCGTATCGGTGTTCGGGAACTGGATGTATCTGTTTCCCATCTTCGCCGTGGTCACCGTCATCTCCTGGAGTCTTCTGGCCTTCACGGAAATAGATGAGACACCTGTTCAGAAAGAGAAGAGCGGAGGACTTTTCCGGACATTCGCGCTGCTCGGAGATCCGGCAATTCTGCTCTACTTCCTGGGGATATTCTTTATCGTCGGAGTGGATGTGGGAACCAACACCGTCTCTCCCAAACTGCTTATGGAACGGTGTTCAGCCGATATTGACAAGGCCTCTCTCGGAGCCAGCGTCTATTTCATCTGCAGAACTGCAGGCGCATTCCTCGGCTCATTCCTCCTTGCCAGGATGGATGAGACCAAATATTTGAAAATCAACGTCATCCTCGCCTCAGCAGCAATGGTTGCCCTGTTCTTTGCTCAAAGCCCCGCGGCAATACTCTCTGCAATAGGCGGCATTGGATTCTTCTGCTCAAGCGTATTTTCCGTACTCTTCTCACTCGCGCTCAAGGCCCGTCCGCAGAAAGCGAACGAAATATCAGGCTTTATGATCACCGGTGTCTGCGGCGGAGCCGTCATCCCTCCCCTTATGGGAATGTCGGCAAAGATTGCCGGGAATCAGTGCGGCTCGCTCATCGTGATTTCGCTCTGCCTTGCATATCTGATTTTCTGCGCATTAAAGAGCGGACGCCATTCAATCAACAACCCAAACAACTGAATCATTATGTACGAGCACGACGACAGGGTTGTGATGACCCTTGATGCAGGCGGGACCAATTTCGTATTTTCCGCAATCCGTGGCTGCCGTGAGGTGGTCAGCCCAATCCGCCTGAATGCGGTGAACGATGATTCGGAGCGCTGTCTGCAAATTCTTGTCAAGGGGTTCAAAATGGTCGAAAAGGTTCTTGGAGACGAGAAGCCGGTGGCAATCAGCTTTGCTTTCCCGGGCCCCGCAGACTATGAACACGGCATCATCGGCGACCTTCCGAACTTCCCCGGTTTCAGGGGCGGAGTGGCGATGGGCCCCTACCTTGCCGACATTTTCGGCATACCGGTCTTCATCAACAATGACGGCAACCTCTTCGCTTACGGCGAGGCTATGGCAGGAGTCCTTCCGGAGATTAATGCAAAACTTGCGCAGGCCGGAAGCACCAAGAGATACAGGAATCTTCTCGGGCTTACGATAGGCACAGGATTCGGCGGAGGAGCAGTCATCGACGGCAACCTCCTGACCGGTGACAACGGTTGCGGAGGTGATGTCTGGCTTATGAGGAACGCCAGATATCCCGAACTTATCACAGAGGAAAGTGTCAGCATCCGCGCCGTGAAACGCGTGTACCACCAGAACGCTCCTCTGGACTCCAGGGATATCACTCCGGCGGAAATATTTGCAATTGCAGAGGGCAATGCGGATGGCGACAAGCTCGCCGCACAGGCTGCTTTCTCCGAACTCGGCCGGGTGGCGGCCGATGCCATAATACACGCACTCGACATAATCGATGGCATAGTAGTCATCGGTGGAGGCATAGCCAACGGCTGGAAGTATATCATACCTGCACTTGTGGAGGAGATGAATTCCGGACTCTCCACCTTCTCCGGTGAAAAGTACCCCTGCCTGCAGATGAAAGTCTTCGACCTGACCACAAAGGAAGGCTTGGACTGTTTCCTTCAGGACAACTCCAAAGTTGTGAAGGTTCCCGGGACAGGCCGCGAAGTGCGCTACTGCAACGAGAAGAAGACAGGCATCACCTTCACGCATATAGGCACCAGCAAGGCTGTCTCACTGGGAGCCTACTCATTTGCCCTGACCCAGATTGACAAGAGGACGTTATGAGAAAATCCAACTACGACAAATATCCATCCACCAGATACCAGGGGTTCATAGTGTCCGGCTGGGAAGCGATAAGGCATACATTGTCAACCAGATGTACAGGCACTGTTGCCGTCGAGTTATATACGGGGACATTCGAGGATGAAATCCGGATGGAACTTTCGCCAGGCTTTGACAGGGTAATCGACACCCGTTCCCTGATGAAGTCAGAGGCGGAACTTCGTATTCTGACCCAGCCTTTTATGACTGACGACGTGCTTTTCGGCTATATGACAAGCCTCCGGCTTCCCGACTTCTTCGACTCCGGAAAACTTGAATCAGCACGCAGGTCAGTCGCCTCCGACCCGCAAAGGACAATGGTAATCGGTGCAGGCGCTTCGCTGGTCGTACCCGCAGGAGCCGGCATCATATATGCCGATATGGCCCGATGGGAGATTCAGCAGAGATTCCGCAGACACCTCGTTAAGGGCCTCGGCATCGACAACCGCGAAGATCCGGTCTCCATACAGTACAAACGCGGCCTTTTCATCGACTGGCGGGTGCTTGATTTCCACAAGGACAAACTGATGGACAAAGTTGACCTTTGGCTTGACACCAATGTTGCCGGCTCTCCCAAGATGATAGACAGGGCTACATTTCTCGAAGGGATGGACAGAACGGCGCACTCTCCATTCAGGGTGGTCCCCTTCTTCGACCCGGCCCCCTGGGGCGGTCAGTGGATGAAGGAGGTGTGCGATCTCGACAGGAGCGTGAAGAACTACGGATGGTGTTTCGACTGTGTACCAGAAGAGAACAGCCTTCTTCTGGAGGTCAACGGAGTCAGATTCGAACTGCCCTCACAGGACCTGATTCTCTCCAGAAGCCGTGAAGTGCTGGGAGAAGCCGTCGAAGCCCGCTTCGGCAAGGATTTCCCCATCCGCTTCGACTTCCTTGACACGATGGGAGGCGGAAACCTGAGCCTTCAGGTGCACCCGACCACTCAGTTCATACACGAGAACATGGGCGTGCACTACACCCAGGACGAGAGCTATTATCTACTTGATGCGCAGGAGGATGCAGTCGTGTATCTCGGTGTGCTCAACGGCATTGACAATGATGCGATGATAGAGGATCTGCGCGCGGCGCAACGCGGCGAAATCGTATTCGATGCAGAGAAATACGTCAACCGGATTCCCGCAAGGAAGCACGACCACTATCTAATCCCCGCCGGAACAATCCACTGTTCCGGGGCAGGCAGTATGGTTCTCGAAATCAGCGCAACCCCCAACCTGTTCACCTTCAAGCTCTGGGATTGGCAGAGACTGGGGCTTGACGGAAAGCCACGGCCAATCAACGTTGAAAGAGGTCGGCAGGTGATCCAATGGAACAGGAACACGGACTATGTTTTTGAACACCTTGCCAATCATTTCGAGCAGATTTCAGAAGGTGACGGATGGAGTGAGACAAAGACCGGACTTCACCCGAACGAATTCATCGAGACCCGCCGCCACCGGTTCAGCGTTCCCGTCAGACATTTCACGGAGGGAGGCGTGAATGTCCTCAACCTGGTGGAAGGTGACGAGGCCGTCGTGGAGAGTCCTGACGGAAAATTCTCCCCCTTTGTCGTCCACTACGCCGAGACATTCATCATTCCCGCAACCGTGGGCAAATATACAATCAGACCCTGCGGCCTTTCCGAAGGTAAGGAATGTATGACAATCAAAGCCTATGTCCGCAAATAGAATACTGAAAGCGTTCCTCGCGACGATGATTATCTCTTCCTGCTCTGTAAATCGCGGAGAAGAGTTCCTGAATTACGTAAATCCCAACATCGGGACGGTCCACAGCCGATGGTTCGTATATACCCCTGCCGCTGTTCCTTTCGGAATGGCGAAACTCGGTGCCTCCACAAACGGCACATACGGCAACGTGCAAGGATGGGAGGCCGTCGGCTATGAGGACTCCCACAATTCAATAGACGGATTCCCCTGCTTCCACGAATTTCAGATTGGAGGCCTGGCCTTTATGCCTGTCACCGGTGAAGTGACGACCGCTCCGGGACGTTTGGAGAACCCGGAAAAGGGCTGGCGTTCAATCTTCGACAAGTCAGATGAAATCGCCCGCCCCGGCTACTATTCTGTCGTGCTGAAGGACTATGGTGTCAAAACCGAACTGACCGCAACCCAAAGGGTGGGTTATCAGCGTTATACCTTCCCCGAGTCCGGCGCATCCCATATCATCGTCAATGTCGGCAACCGTCAGGGTGAAAGCGGGGCCATCCGTGACTCCCACGTCGAGTGCAACGGGAACATCGTCAGCGGGTATATCATCTCGGAACCGGAGTATGTCAAAAAATACCAGGCCGGAGCGACAATCAATATGTATTTCTACGCCGAACTGAGCAGGACACCCGAATCGGTATCGTCCTTCAGGAATTACGGCTCTCCCCTATCGGATTCCTCTTCTGTGTCCGGCTCCGGTGCCGCACTCGTCCTGAACTATGTCACTGCCAGGAACGAGAAGATTGACGTCAAGATCGGTCTTTCATACACGTCCGTCGAAAACGCGAAGGCCAATTATCTTGCCGAAGGCAGGGGGAAAGCATTCGAACGAGCCCTCGAAGAGGCCACAGCAATATGGAAGGAGTATCTGGGCCGCATAGAGGTCAAGGGAGGCACTCCGGAAAGCCGCATCAAGTTTTACACAGGCCTTTATCACGCACTTCTCGGGCGTGGTCTAGCAAGCGACGTGAACGGAGCATATCCGCGTAATGACGGCACCGCAGGTCAGATAGAACAGGGCCCCGACGGCAGGCCGGTGCACAATCATTACAACACGGACGCCATCTGGGGCGCCTACTGGAATCTGACACCCTTATGGGCGCTTGCCTACCCTGAATATTACAACGACTGGTGCGCCAGCCAGTTGCTCGTCTATAAGGATGCAGGATGGCTGGGAGACGGCATCGCCTGCAGCAAATATGTCTCCGGGGTGGCGACCAATATGGTCAGCGTCGCCCTTGCCGGTGCATACAACAGCGGTATCCGCAAATATGACGTCGGGACTATGTATGCCGCAGCACGAAAGGACAACATCGAATGGGAAGGGCGTCCGAGAGGAGCCGGAAAACTTGACGTGAAACAGTTCGTACAGAAAGGTTATGTCGCCTATCTGGACGGGCTGGAGGACGGAGCCGGAGATGAGGGGGCAACTTTTTCCGTGTCACACACTCTGGAATACAGTTTCAGCGCATACGCCACCGCCCAGCTCGCAAAACAACTCGGACACAAGGAGGATTACGAGATACTGACCGAACTTTCAAACGGTTGGGCCAAACTGTTTGACGACGAACTGAAACTTGTCCGCCCGCGTACTGCAGACGGCAATTTCATCGAAGGCTTTGACCCTTATGAAGCGTGGCGCGGATTTCAGGAGGGCAATGCCGTGCAGTACAGCTTCTATGTTCCCCATAACCCCGATTCCCTTATCGGCAGGATGGGCCGCAACGAGTTCAACAGCCGCCTGGACAGCATATTCACCGAAGCCCGCAAGACCATCTTCGGAGGAGGAAAGGTGGCATACGCATTTTCAGGCTTGAGCAGTCCCTACAATCACGGGAACCAGCCAAGCCTGCACATTCCCTGGCTATTCAACTTTTCGGGGAAACCCTGTCTGACCCAGAAATGGGCCCGCCTGATATGTGACGAATTCTATGGCACCGACGGCCTGCACGGCTACGGCTACGGCCAGGACGAGGACCAGGGGCAGCTCGGAGCCTGGTATGTAATGAGCGCGATGGGGCTTTTCGACGTGCAGGGAGGTGCCTGCAGCGAGCCCACATATCAGTTGGGAAGCCCTCAGTTCGATGAGATAACAGTGCATCTGTCAGACATCAATGCAAGCGGGAGAACCTTTACAATCAAAACCTCGGGCAATTCCGCCGAAGCCCTTTACGTCCGTGGAGCCACCTTCAACGGCAAACCGCTTGACAGATGCTGGCTGTATCGCAGCGAAGTTTTCAAGGGAGGAGTTCTCCAGTTGGAGATGGGAACGGAACCTTCCGACATATGGGACGGCAGTGTTCCCCCTGTGTCAGAGTAGAATATGCGGCAAAAAAGTATTTTTATGCGTAGCGTTGAAAATTATTACCTTTAGAAGTTGTTTTGAAATGATTAACTTCAATACTTATGCTTCTTTTTCGCATATTTTCCGATGCTTTTCAGCCGCAATGGAATCCCATTGCGCCATCAAATCATCAAAAAATCTACTGAAAAATAACCTATAATAATTTTCG
>JAZUIV010000051.1:0-6559 GCA_045642485.1 Bacteroidales bacterium
TGAGGGCTGCTCGCCCCCAAACCCCTCGGTGTTTTCTGGTATAAGATTTATACCTTACAACACTTGAAGGCAATGCGACATCAAAGATACGACATTCAAACTTTTCTACCTTCCCGTGTCTACTTTTTCAGTAGCAGCACATATCTTTGCACCGCAAAAGTGAATATGGGAGGCTCCGGCACCCACAGGCACTATAAAAAAGATTTTGGAGGGTGACTCAGGTCATCCTCCTTCATTTTTGACGACCTCTTCCTCGTTCCGCTTGATGCAAAGGAACGTCCTATACTGTTGGATATCCAGCTTGAATCGGTCCTGACTCAAATTTAAACTATACTGGTCGTTCTCGAAATCCTTTTGGAATACCATCGGAAAGGATTATTTTTGTGCTTACAATTGAAAATCAGCAAGAAATATGATTGATAACACCTATGACAACAGGCGCCTCTACAGGAGTCCGGAAATCAAGGAGATTGAGGTGAAAGTACAGAACCTGATTTGTCAGAGTCTCATGACCATGCTTGAGAAGGATTTCGGGAACGGAGGCTTCGAATAAGAATCTGTCTGTAAAAAATAAAACAACGATATGAGAAGAACAATAATTTCAACTATGTGCATGGTGATGGCTCTCTGTCTTGCTTCATCATGCAGCAAGATTGAGGATAACCCTGTCGCTACCGCAAGAACCGTAATTACAGCAGTGGCCGAATCCGTTGGTGGAGGTACTACCAAGGCTCATAACCAGTACAGCTATGATGTGCTGTGGGACAAGGGCGACAAGATATATGTCACCGACGGGGGTAAATCCAACACATTCACAGTTTCAGATGAAAGCGCCGGAACCGGCAAGGGAAAGTTTACTGAAGACATCCCGTCATATGGCATAACAGGCTATATCGAGGCTTTCTATCCTGCTGGTTTGCATACGGAAAGCGGCGATTATATATGGCCCTCGACACAGAGCAATAACCAGGTACCGCCCATGTATGCTCATCAGACCATCTCAGGAACAGGCTCCGAAACCGTCAATTTCTCCAGTCTTGGAGCTATGCTTCAGATAGTGTTCAACTCCACAACACCTGACATCACCATAACCTCAATCACCATCAAGGATGCCTCCAAGCCTCTGAGTGGCAAGTTCACGGTTGACCAGGGACAGGCAATCATCGATGATGACGCACAGAACGTGGGCATCACCCTTGATCTTGGAACAGGAGTCCCAATGGGCAAGTCCGCAAAATACTTTTACATAGCCATTCCTGCTGGCGAATATACAGGCCATGAGTTCACACTTACGTTCACTGATTCAGTAAGCAACGCGGTTTGTGTGATGAAATCCACCACCTTCCCCAATATAGCACGCAATACAGTTGGAAGAATCACTTTGTCCGGCTCATTCAAGGGCAAAGTTCCAGCCGGAGCCCTTCCCGGAAAGTTCACGGTCGATATGGAAGGAAAGCAGGTCTATTTCTCCAAAGGGAACCTGCAGGCAACCTGGCATTCTTCAACGGGCAGCTACTCCTGGGACTTTGCAGCCAACCAAACCGACATTGTAGGCAATGCTCCCGGCAACACGACAATAGGAGAAGACCAGACCGATGGATCTGTAGTTTCCCTATTCGGCTGGAGTACACCGGCAACTTACTACGGAATAGCCACATCAACAAGCAGAGATGACTATCCGGGTGATTTCATCGATTGGGGCACAGCGTATTGCAATTCTTATGACATCTCTCCCGAGGACACCTGGCGCACATTGTCTAAAAATGAGTGGGATTACCTGCTCCAGCACAACAAACACGGCTGGGCTACGGTAAACGGTGTAGCCGGTCTGGTCATCGCTCCGGACGGCTTTGAAGGCAGCATCAACACGGTCTATGAACCATACCACCTGTCAACGTACAACCTTGTCTTCCTTCCGGCAGAAAGTTCGCGCAGCGGTTCAGAGGTGAACTCTGGTGTAGGACAATTCGGCCATTACTGTTCGGAGACCAGGGTAACCGGATACAGTGCATACAGTCTGTACTTTTACAATGGGTACGCCAAATGTGGTAATTTCGAAAACAGACATATCGGATGCAGCGTGCGCCTTGTAACGGATGTCAACTATACTCCTGTGGCTCAGCGCCGTTATACCGTTTCCTTCTATCCCAAATATGATATTGAATTTGATCCGTTTATGGTCGATGCCGGAGCAACCATTGCCAAACCGGATGACCCGACAGTGCCAGGTTATGTGTTCAAGGGCTGGTACAGGGATTACAATTGCGAATATGCTTGGGATTTCGATAATGACAGGGTGGACAAGGATATCGTCCTGTTCCCCAAATGGGAGCAGGTTAAAAACTTATAGCCTCAGTTTCAAGGCTATCGGATGTAAAGACGTTCCTGAACAGATTACAGGTATTCCCGAAAACAAGAGTGTTACCGTCGCTCCAGATACGGGTTATCAAGAAATCGCCGTGTGGTCTACCTCTGCGGGGAAAAACACTGATGCTGAAACATCGGCCAAGCGTTATCTCCGTCAGCTGACAGAGTTCGGGTATCTTGAAGCTCGTGGCGGCAACAGGAATAGGACATATTGCAAAAGTCGGAAAGTTCAGTCCTAATGACTTTGTAGCGCGATCTAAATGTGCTCCACAAAAAACAGGCCCTGAAGCCTGTTTTTGTGAAGTATGGAAGATTATTACCTTGAATTACTGGAATGAGGCTGGTAATATCTGGTACTGTCCGGGATTATGCCCGGAGAAGGTTCAATCAGAAGATGATTTCAATCTGTGCGGTCTCACCTGCCTTGAACGTGTACTGGATGTGGTCGCCGTCCTTGGCCGGTTCATTTCCATTCACAAGGATGCGGCAGCCTTCCCGGCGGTTGCGAAGCGTCAGGGTCTGGGCCTGATTGGAGGTGATTGAGGCACGGATGCCTTTCTCGTCCCAGTCCATATGATTAAGCTTGGCAAAGGTATATAGCCAGACACCGTCAATGGCACCGTGCATCAGGTTGGCGGGCATCACCGGCAGGAATTCCACCGTGCCGGGCTCGCTGAAGACGCACATCTCTACCAGGAACGCCGGGACAGCGCCCGTCAGATCCGGGAACACGCCTCTATAGGGGAAGTGGCTGGTCTGCAGCGTGCGGCGGACGAAACCGTGGTTGAGCAGCTGGCTAAGGTTCTGCACGGCTTCTTCCATATCCTTCAGGCGGATGGCCGTAAAGGCACGGTGGATGATGCCATGGGCAGAGTCGTCCTGCTGGGCGCGCTTGCGGTTGGAGATTATGATGGCTTCAGTCAGTGCGGGATCCTTTTCGGGTGTGACAGCGCGGCCTGGCCATACGTCATAATGGTGGGACACGTGGCGGTGATTGTAGTTCTCCTCGATAGTAGGCCAGGCCCATTCCTTCAGACCGCCATCCAAGTCCAGGAGATAGGTGGGAAGGGATGCAAGTTGGGCCTCCCAGTGAGGAATGCTATCCTCATCAATGCCCAGGGTCTTGCAGCCATCGATCAGGTTCGTCAGGATCTCGCGGCAGATGGCGATGTCCATGACAGAGTTGATTCTGGTAGGATTGATGTCTCTGCTGGTGACTGTCTCATAGCCGGGATTCGGGGTCGGGTTCTCCGGAGAGAAGGACGGATAGAAAATTACCTTGCCGTCAGGGCCACGGTCGCACGCGTAATCTTCGTAGAACAGGGCCATTTCCTTGTAGGCCGGGATCAGACGGGTACGCAGGAATTCCTTGTCTCCTGTGACGAGGTAGTAGCCCCACAATTCGTTGTAGACCCAACCCAGGACGCCCGTAAAGCCGTAATGCGGATAGGTGTGGGAGAAATGATAGTACAGGCCGGAATTCGGGTCGCAGTGGACGCTGGCCAGTACGCCTCGGGCACCGTAGAGCAGCTGCGCGTTGGTGCGGAAGTCATCGAACTTTGTCTCGTAATACTTGAAATACACGTCCATCTCGTCGAATAGGCCAGTGTTGTTTCCCGCGCAGACCTGCAGGTTGGTGTTTATGTTGTGCTGGCCCACAAAAGGAGGAATATTCTTGCCCGTTTCGTAGATTTGGAAAAAGCGGCCCATGTCATAGGGCTTCTCCAGCAGGGTGGGGTCCAGCTCGTTCCTGCTGTGGGCGCGACGGAGCAGTTCCTCACCGGAAAGCAGCAAGTCTTCATCGGGGCTCAGATGGATACGGGAACGGTCCATGCGCTCGCCGATGTACTTTTCGTTACCCTTGAGCATCTTGTCGAAATCGACCTTCATGGCCATCAGTCCGTCACGGACGGGCTTGACGCATTCAAAGGTGAAGTCGTTTTCAAACCTTACGATCTTCGCGACGACCATCAGGCCGTCCGCGCCGGAAATGTGCATGCCTTTTCCGGTCTTATTCATGGTGCCGCCTTCAGGCAGAAAGCGGATGACCACGGCATAGCCTTTCTGACCGAAGTCCGGATTGTATGCGGTGGCCAGAGTGATTACGCCGTCCCCGATATTCAGCTCGTGGGTGCTGCCAGTCAATCTTGGCAACTGAATCTCAACGTCCAGGTCCAGCTGTCCCTTGGGCGCAGTGAAGCGGTTCACAGTGACGTCCCCGTCATAGGCGCAGAAGCATTCGTTACGGAAAGAACCGCGCGCATCAGTCCACATGGAGGTAATCATGCCGTTCTGCATGTCCAGGAAACGCAGATAGTCCCGGGTGTCGGGCTGCTCCTGACGGCGGAAGGTGAGCGTGAAGGCTGTATGCCGGGACGGCCCGCCGACGGGGTACAGAATCTTGTTGTCAAAATTCATGTACTTTTCGAAGCCGGCCTTTTTCTGGGCCTCGTCAACCAGGGCGTTCGCCTCGTCCGGCTTGCCCTCCAGCAGCAGCTGGCGGATGCGGGGCAGGTAGGGGCGCAGGTCTGGGGGCAGGGGAGTCTCTGCCCATTTCGGCTCGTAGAGGTCTTCCTGGGTATAGGTCACCACATCGTTATAGGGCTGGCCGGAAGCCTGCATGTGCAGTGTACCGTTGCCGGTAATGAAATTGTCCGATGATTCTCCCGCAGGGGTGATGGAGCAGATATTGTGCTTAGGCAGGATGGTGGAGCGCTTTTCCACCGGAATATATGGAATGGAGTATTCGAGTTTTTGGGTATCAATCTTGGCATAACTCATTTCCGGGTTTCCCGCCGCAAGGCACAGAAAAGTGAAAAAAACAATTGACTTTTTCATAGTTAGTATACTGATCGTGTAATAATATGAATTCTCGGGGTGAAGTTAGCATTTAATTCTCAAAACCATGGTTTCCGTAGAAGAGTTTCTCAATCCGTATGCTGTATGTTGTCTATATGCAGTAAGGGCTTCATTCTTGAGTAGGCGAACCTGCTCCGTACCAACGAGCATTAAGACAGCACAGGACTCAGAAGAATAGAGCCTTCGTTTTGAAAGGTTCACTGTATAGTATGCAATGCTGTGAGAATCCGTCCATTTTTATCCTTAAGTGCAAACTTGAAGGTTCCGGTGTATCCCATAGCTTTCAGGTTGTCCGTAATTCATAAGGATTGACTGTTTGATGCAAATTAAATAATTTTGCACTCACAAACCAATTCTTATGAAAACGATTAAAGCATTTTCAGTATTATCCGTTCTGGCAGGCGCGGTTGTCCTGCTTTCTTCCTGTGACAAGGAGAACCCCCAACAGTATAAATATGAAGCCACCTTCTATGTGGGAGGCAATGTCGCAAAGGATGCCGCCTACATCTACAAGGATAATGAACTCCTGTATCGTCTTGACGACAACTCTACGCTATCCGGGCTTGCCGTGATGGATGACGGCATATATTCCTGTGGCGAATTTTGGGACTTGGATGACAATGGCAAGCTCCATTTGTCCGCCCCTGTTATCTGGAAGGACGGGAAACGGCTTGACGTGGATTTCGGAGGAACAACTGGAAGCCTCCAAAATATGGTGAAGAGCGGAAAGAACTGGCTTTGCTGCGGAGACATAACGGGCGAGGATGGTAAAAGTTACGGCATCATCATCGAAAACGGAAAAGTAGTGTTCCGCAGCGGGGACCCGGTCTCTTTCGATTATATGTGCCTCGGTGCGTCAGGAGACTATTATGTATTGGTGACTGACCTCGGCAGTGTGGAGCTTTGGCGGATAGATGCCGAAGCAAAACAGCTTGTATCATCCGATACAATCGCCTCTCAGGAAGGATACGATGCCTGGTTTGGAACCTGCATGTATGTCGGTTTTCGCGACATTGCCGTCGGGATGTGGAAGATGAATCTGCTGGATGGCACATATCGTTCGTATATATGGCTTAGCGGGAACGAAGACCTTGTGGACCTGCAGGAGAATTCGTTCGTCGAAGGTCTGTGTTTTTTCAACGGTTACTGTGTGGCCGGGGGTAGCGTTTATACAGAATGGAACGAATCCGGCTCTCCGACATCCAGCAAGGCTGTCCAGTGGATTGTAAACGATAGGACGACCGCTATGCAGGATTTCAGCATCGGATGTATCGGGAAGAGCCAATTGAATCTGCTGATGAACTATGACGACAGGTTCCTGTTCCAGGGTGTA
>JAZUIV010000052.1:0-66217 GCA_045642485.1 Bacteroidales bacterium
ATGAGAAGCGGCGCTATTACGACCATCCCCTCCGGGATGTTCTGCAGGGCGATTCCCAGAGTCACGGCCCATGCATCGGAGGTCTCGGCAGCATTGAAGCCCACACCGGCGGCTATACCCTCCGGCAGCTTGTGCAGCGCGGTTGCCATGGCGAACAAGAGGACGTGGTTGGGCGAAGCATTGTTCTTGTGCTCCTCGGCATCGAGCCCCGTTATCTTATGGAGGTGAGGGGTTATCAGGTCCAGAAGATTGAGGAACAGCATACCGCAGACCACTCCGATAAGGATCAGCCACCACCGGCCGAGCCCGGCCGACTCAGCCGCGGGAACAATAAGACCGATTGTGGACGCCGCCAGCATGATGCCCGCGCAGTACCCCAGTACGGTATCGTTCCATTTATGGGGAAGCGCCTTTATGATGAAGCCCAGCAGGGCTCCGATGATTGTGGCAAGACTCAGGCCCGCCGCACTTATCCATACCTGACTCATATCGCAATTTGACTATAGTACCATCAGCAGAGTGCCGGCGGCTATCAGAAGACACCCTATCGCGCTCTTTACGGTGATGGTCTCATGAAGGAAGATCACGGCAAGGATTATGGTTATTACGATACTCATCTTGTCGACCGGAACGACCTTCGAAGCGTCCCCTATCTGAAGTGCCTTGAAATAGCAGAGCCATGAGGCGCCGGTAGCGAGTCCGGACAGGATCAGGAACACCCAGCTCTTGGTGCTGATGGCATCGATTCCGCCCTGCGATTTGGTGATGAACACCATTCCCCACGCCATGATAAGCACCACAATAGTGCGAAGTGCTGTTGCCAGGTTTGAATTGACTCCCTCTATACCCACCTTGGCAAAGATGGACGTCAGGGCAGCGAACAGCGCCGAGAGCAGCGCGAAGACCAGCCAAAGGTTGCTTGTCATAGTATTCTTCATGTTTATGATATATCCTATTTCCAAGCAAAGGTAGCAAATCATTGCAAATTTCGGGAGCAAAACCCATTTGTATTGGCGGCTTATGTCAATCTCTTTACTACTACAGAACTTAAAGAGTTTTGGAATGTAAAGAATCCTGTTTGATGAAAGTTTAATTAGAATGCCGGCCTGTTATCTGATAAGGACCCGGATTTTGAGGATATTCTGACCTTTTGAACAGGCTTGATGATTTCGCAGCCAAGGGCAGTGGAGATTTTAGCAATTGTAGCCACTGTCATATTATGAGTACCGGAGAGCCAGCGGCTAACCTCAGTTTCCGTCTTACCGACCATAGCGGCAAACTGCTTTTGCGACAGACCCTTCTGCTCCAGAATATCGTAAATACGGTTTGCAATGGATACTGAAAGTTCCATCTGCTTTTTCATTTCAGGGGACATCTCCGAACGGATACTGTCCATTATTGCATTTGTTTTCATACTATCAGTCTTCTATGCAGAACTCCAGCTCACCAAGGAGTTGAATCCCTTTTATTGTGAGCACCTTCACGTTTGGCAATATCAAGCCTGTAAACAATCTGTTTGACATCATCGGGATATTGTTCCTTAAATGCGAGAAGAAATTTCTCGAACTCCGTATATTGCTCACCCTCAAATCTCGGTGAATAAAGACTCACCTTACCATTGTCCTCAAGCAGTTCAATGAACAGATTCTTTTCCATAACTCAATTTGTAACTGTCTTTAACTGAGAAAAGTCACTTATTCTCTTTCCTGCAGATATCTTACCATCTTGTCTGTATTAAGAATTCCATGCCCTTGTTCGGTTGCGATTGGTAGATAAATCATTCTACATTCTTCGTTGCCTTTTTCAAAAAGGCCAAGAACTTGAGAACTCAAGGAGTATCCAAGCCATTGGATATGTGGCGGAAA
Organism: Bacteroidales bacterium; assembly: GCA_045642485.1. Taxonomy (GTDB): domain Bacteria; phylum Bacteroidota; class Bacteroidia; order Bacteroidales; family UBA932; genus Cacconaster. Next base: position 1,866 of record JAZUIV010000052.1, read on the forward strand.
CGCGCATACTATCGTAAATTTAGACCATATTTCCCGGAAATACAAAAAATCTCCGCAGAGTTCACGAAGCACGCACACGCCACCAAGGCGCTGAAACTCAGAGCCCGCAACAGTCGGTTCAGCCAATGAACAACATTTCAGAATGATGACTATTCTCCGGCGGCCTTGAGACGCTCGGCGTTCTCGGCAATCTGAAGTTGGTCAATCACTTCCTGAATATCACCGTCCATAAAGACCGGGAGATTGTACATCGTGTAGCCGATGCGGTGATCGGTGACCCTTGACTGAGGGTAGTTGTAGGTGCGGATCTTGGCGCTGCGGTCACCTGTGGAGACCATAGTTTTCCTCTTGGAGGTGATGTCATTGAGATATTTCTCGTATTCGAGATTGTACAGACGGGTCCTGAGCTCCTGCATCGCCTTGTCGAGGTTCTTGAGTTGCGAGCGCTCGTCCTGGCACTGGACGACGATACCGGAAGGGATGTGTGTAAGGCGGATTGCGGAATAGGTCGTGTTGACCCCCTGTCCGCCGGGGCCTGAGGAACAGAAGGTATCCTTGCGGACATCTTTCATATCTATCTCAACGTCAAATTCGTCGGCTTCAGGGAGGACCACAACGGACGCGGCTGAGGTATGGACACGGCCCTGAGTCTCGGTCTGCGGGACTCTCTGCACCCGGTGCACGCCGCTCTCGTATTTGAGAGTGCCGTAAACCTTCTCGCCGCTCACCTTGCAGACAACTTCCTTGTATCCTCCGGCAGCGCCCTCGGATACGTTGGTCACCTCGCATTTCCACCCGCGACGCTCGAAATATTTGGTATACATACGGAAGAGATCCCCGGCAAAAATCGCCGCCTCATCGCCTCCGGTACCGCCACGGATTTCGAGGATGGCATTCTTGCCGTCCTGAGGGTCGGCAGGAATCAGCAGAAGCCTGATTTCCTCCTCCATAGAGGGAACCATCTCCTCAAGGGAGGTCGCCTCCTCCTTGGCCATTTCGCGCAAATCCTCGTCCTTCTCCGTAAGAAGGATCTCCTTTGCACCGGCAAGATCGCCGAGAACCTTGGCATACCTCTCACCTGCCATAACAATGGGTTCCAACTCCTTGTAGTCCTTGTTGAGCTGTACATATTTCTTCATGTCGGCAATCACGTCAGGGTCGGAAAGCTGATTCCCGATAGAGATGTATTTTTCCTTGAGTTCACCAAGTTTTTCCAGTAACTTATTCTCGGCCATTTTGACAATTTTAATTTCACAAATATATGAAAATATCACCAAAAACCAGATTCACGGTATCATTATGTCGAAAATAAAGGTTATCTTCGTTGCCAATTCAAGCAGAAGATATGAATCTGGACAGAATTTTACAGATATTTGTAGTAAAGGAAAAACGTTTCTTTCCCTTGTTCATCAACTCCGCGGAGAACATCGTGAAAGCGGCATCCCTCCTTGTGGAACTGGCCCGGGAGGAAGACCCCGACGAGAGACATCTTCTCTCCCACCGTATCAAGGAGTGCGAGACCGCAGGAGACAGAATCACCGACAAGATTGTCGATGAACTTATGAATGCCTACGTCACCCCCTTCGACAGGGATGACATCCACGCGCTTGCGGAGGATATGGACACTTTCCTCGACACAATCCGCGATGCCGCAAAGAAAATTGCAATCTACCAGCCCAAGAAATCCAGCCACAAGTTGGCTGAGATTTCAGAATACATCCTCAAGGATGCAGAACTGCTGCTGTCCCTCACCCAGCGTTTCGAAGTGATGCACGACGACATCAAGGAAATCGACAACCTCTGCGACCGGATCAAGGAAAACGAGCATATTGTCGATGACATTTTCGAGTCCTATATGAGCACTCTGTTCGCCAAGGAGCCCAATGCCGTTGAACTGGTGAAAAAGAAGAACATCGCTCAGGCCCTCGAAGACGTGTCCGATATGGGCAAAAGCGTCTCCAACACAATCAGAAGCATAGCAGTCAAACTGAGTTAAGAACCTTTCTGATATGGTGACAGTGGTTATCATCGCGGCTCTAATCGCCCTGGCGTTCAATTTTATGAACGGGATGAACGATGCCGCAAACGCCATCGCGTCAGTTGTCGCCACGAAGGCGCTCACACCCAAACGGGCCGTATGGTGGGCCGGCTTCTGGATTTTCGTCTCCTGTCTGACATTCTTCTTCATCGAACCCTCCGTGGCCAAGACGATGGGAAAGGGAATCGTCGAAGACAACTGCATAGACCATTACGTGATTCTCGCGGCTCTGGTAGGCTCGGTCCTCTGGATTTACATCTGCACGATGATGGGCCTTCCCATTTCAGCCTCGCACGCCCTGATTGGTGGGCTGATCGGTCCCGTGTGGTTCGGTTACGGCTTCGAGCATCTGATTCTCAGCGGAATCGGGCAGATTCTCCTGTTCATAGTGCTCTCACCTCTCATCGGTCTTGTCATCGGCTTCTTTATGAGGTGCTTCTTTATGTGGATTTTCAAGATCACGGGAGCCCACCCCGCCCCCACCGACAAGGTCCTCAGAAAATTGCAGCTCTTCTCCTCCGCACTCTTTTCATTCAGTTTCGGACTGAATGACGGCCAGAAGACAATGGGAGTGATCGCAATACTTCTCTGCACCGCCCTGGCCCAGGCCCCGGACAACGGTCTGCTGCAGACCTTGTACAACGTGAACGACGGGCAGTTCGTCCCCTACTGGCTGATGATTCTATCCTATCTGCTGATTTCGATGGGAACAATCATCGGAGGGTGGAAAGTGATAAGGACTCTTGGCAGCGGTTTGGCCAAAATCACGCCGCTCACCGGCTTCTGCGCTGAAATATCCGGTTCCGCCACGCTGATTGTCACGGCACTGCTCGGCATTCCCGTCTCCACGACCCACACCGTGACCGGTGCGATTGTAGGGACAGGCCTAACCCAGGGAGTCAAGTCAGTGAAGTGGATGACCGCAAAAAACATAGTCTGGGCCTGGATCATCACCATTCCCGCCGTAATCGTCGTCTCCGGCCTGCTTTACAAAATAATGCTGCTCTGCGGCGCTCCGCTGAAGGTTCTATAAGGAGCGGCCGCGAAGCAAAAACCGACAATTTTTCAGACCGTAACGGTGAGAGTGTGCTTGCCCGGAGTGTACGGTATGAACTGTCTGCCCCCCTTGCCGGTGATATTGACAGTGATGTCATATTCGGCGTCGCGGAAGACCCTGTGAACTTTGAAAGACTTGATTTCCGACGGGAGAGACGGCTCGATTGTCAACCCGTCATATTCAGTCTTTATACCAAGAAGCCAGTGAGTCGCGGCATACCAGTTCCAGGCTGCGGTTCCGGTAAGCCAGCTGTTCTTGCCTTCACCCGGTTTTGCTGCATCCTTTCCTGCCACCATCTGGCAATAGACATACGGCTCAACCTTATGTAGCGTCTGGTCACGGACGAAAGCGGGACTGATTTTGCAGTAATGATCCCAGGCGTCCCCGGCGCGACCGTTAACTACCTCGCCTATGATTATCCAGGGATTGTTGTGGCAGAAAATGCCTGCGTTCTCCTTGTAACCCTGGGGGTATGAACTGATTTCACCGTACTCTATGTAATATCTGCTGTAGGCCGGATTGTTGAGCACGATGCCGTGCTCGCAGTCCATCATCTTCTTGACGGAGTCAAGAGCCTTGTCGCACATTCCGATACCGGCCCCGATGCCGGCCATAGTGCACCACCCCTGACTCTCGATGAAGATTTTGCCCTCGTCATTTTCAGAGGAGCCGATTTTCCGTCCGTAATAGTCGTAGGCGCGAAGGAACCACTCCCCGTCCCAACCGGATTGTTCCACAGCCTTCTCCATATCTGCCACAGCCTTTCGTACCTTCGAGGAATCCTTCCCCATATATTCCAGAAGTTCGGCATACTGACGTCCGCAGAATACGAACTGACCGGCTATCATCAGTGATTCCGCCTTGCTGCCTTCAGTCTTGTTCTCGGTGGTCTGGAACGAATCGTCAGGATTGTCGCTGAAACAGTTCAGGTTCAGGCAATCGTTCCAGTCGGCACGCCCTATCAGAGGCAGACCGTGAGGACCGAGATTCTCCGCAACGTGGTCAAATGATATCTGAAGATGCTCCAGAAGGGTCTTTTCTGTACCGGGTACATTGTCGAAAGGCACCTGCTCGTCGAGTATTCCCAGGTCTCCGCTCTCCTTGACGTATGCCACGGTACCGAAGATAAGCCAGAGAGGGTCATCGCCAAAGCCGCCTCCGATACCGTCATTGCCTCTCTTGGTCAGGGGCTGGTACTGATGATAGCACCCACCGTCAGAGAATTGCGTGGAGGCGATATCGATTATTCTCTCCCTCGCCCGCTCCGGAATCTGGTGGACGAAACCCACAAGGTCCTGATTGGAATCCCTGAAGCCCATCCCACGGCCGATTCCGCTTTCGAAGAAACTGGCGCTGCGGCTCATATTGAAAGTCACCATACACTGGTACTGGTTCCATACATTGACCATACGGTCAAGTTCGGGGACATCTGTTTCAATATGGAATTTGTTCAGCAGGGCATCCCAATAGGCGCACAGTTCCCGGAACTTTCCGTCAACCTTTTCCACGGTATCCAGAGCACCGAGCATCTCATAAGCGCGGGCCTTGTTGATGATGTCCGAACAGGAGTTGATCTCCTTTCCCGTAGGCTTGATGAATTTCTCTTCCCCGGGGTTCTCGACATAGCCCAGAACGAAGATATAGTCCTTTGACTCTCCAGGAGAGAGTTCCACCTCGATGTAATGCGATGCCACAGGGCTCCATCCGTGGGCGAGCGAATTATGCGGAGCGCCCTCCTGTACGGCCTGCGGAGAGTTGAACCCGTTATAAAGGCCGATGAAGGATTCCCTGTCGGTGTCGAAGCCGTCAATCGGAGCATTGACTCCATAGAAAGCGTAATGGTCACGCCGTTCACGGTATTCTGTCTTGTGATAGATGACGCTGCCCTCAATCTCCACCTCACCGGTGGAAAAGTTGCGCTGGAAATTTTCCATATCCGTCTGCGCATTCCAAAGACACCATTCGACGAACGAGAAAAGTTTGAGTTTCCTGCTCTCGGAGGTATGGTTGGAAAGGGTCAGTCTCTGCACCTCACAGCGCATCCCTACCGGGACAAAGAAGAGCACCGAGGCTTCCACTCCGTTCTTGCTGCCGGTTATGCGGGAATAGCCCATCCCGTGCCTGCATTGGTAACTGTCCAGAGGAGTCTTGCAAGGCTTCCAGCCGGGATTCCAGACCGTGTCCCCGTCCTTGACATAGAAATATCTTCCGCCGTCATCCATAGGCACGCCGTTATAGCGGTATCGCAATATGCGACGGAATTTGGCATCCCTGCAGAAACAGTAACCGCCCGCCGTGCCTGAAATCAGGCTGAAGAAATCGTCGGTCCCAAGATAGTTTATCCAAGGCCAGGGTGTTGCAGGGTCCGTTATCACATACTCCCTGCTGTCATCATCAAAATGTCCGTATTGTTTCATCTTTAAATCCTTAATTACATTAACTTGCCTGAAATTTGCCGCTTGAAATTGGCGGATTGTATGTCAATTAAAAGGACCTAAGCACCCGCGCTTAATAGCGGGAGGGGCCCACAAGCGCAGCGCAGTGGGAGGGTGAGCGAAGCGAAGTCCGACTTAATTGACATACAGGAGCCAAAAGCGGTAAATTGTCATTACAACCACTCTTTTACTATTCTGCCCCATTCTTTTATTACGTCATCAGGCCAGGGGCCTTCGCTTGAGGCCTCTTTTGTGAACATACTGCAAGTCTCGTTCTTGTCGGATATGCTCCAGGTCAGCAGGCTGACGTTCCTCTCTGCTGCCCATTCGTTCCATTTTTTCCACTCAACAGAATCAATCCGTCCGTTTCCGGAAGCCTCGCAGGCCGCGCACTCCGAGATGAAAACGGGAATGCCCGCCTTGATTGCGGCATCGCTGCGGTCGCGCAGCCATTGCCCGTGAGTTGCGGCATAGAAGTGGACCGTGTACATCAGATTATCGTAGCAGGTGATGGGATTGCGGACCACACAGTCGATTGACTGGTCCCAGCGGGGGCATCCCATCAGAATAAGGGGATGGCAACCTGACGCTTCAGTGATAACGCCAATCAACTTCTCGGCGTATGCCTTGAGATCCGCCCAATATGCATCGAGGGACTCCACGGAAGGCTCCGCATAATCGTTGGATACCTCGAATTCACGGCTCACAGGTTCGTTGAACAGTTCATATATCACGTTCGGGCATCCCGCATACTTCGTTGCCACCGTGCGGAAAAAATCTTCGGCTTCCTCCGTGTGAAGCAAGTGTGAATGCCAGTCCACAATTACATAGGCACCGTTTTCAATGGCTCCGTCAATCACGTTGTAGAGGCATTGGAGAGCCCTTTCCGGATAATCGATGTAACCTCGGTTATCCTCGGTCTCGTGAAGGGTGTCGGCACCTATCGCGGCGCGGAAAACTGGGCACCCCCAATCCTGCGCCAATGTTCTGACGGCTTCCGTGTTGTAGAATCGGGGCCAGAGATTGTGCCACCCGAAACTGATCCCCCGCCAGGCCACAGGCTCGGAGTTTCCCTCCTGATAGAGGTTGACACCATCAACCCTGAGGGCAGGAACGGTTTCTGTTTTCGCGCAGGCAGTAAGGAGAAGCAATGCCGCGGCGGCTAAGGACATATATTTGGATAACATAGATTATTTCTTTATGGGATAGAGTTTTACAAGACCGATCATAATAAGTGCGATGACTGCGGGTATGATTGAGAATATCGCCCATATCATCTTCTGGACCGCCGGCAGGCAACCGTCCGCGATTGTAATCACCGCATGACCTGCCGCATCGCTTCCGGATGAAAAACCGACTGCTCCCAACAGAAGTGTCAGCAGGGCACCGGAGATTGCTGAGCCGAATTTCTGGGCCATAGTGCCGGACGAGAATATCAGGCCGGTGGAGGAAGTTCCGTTCTTTTCGGTGGCATAATCAGCAACGTCGGCATACATTGACCACAGAAGGGGTGAATAGAAACCGATGCCTACGGATGTCAGGATGACGGTAAGAACCATAAGCCACATATAAGAAGGATCCATCGGGATGAAGAAGAATGCCACGGAAGTCACAAGGCAGATTATGGAAGCCCAGATGAAGGCTTTCTTCTTTGAACCCGCCAGTTTGGTGAATGCGGGGCTCAGTCCGCCGAATATCATACAGGTGACCTCACCGAAGGTCATAAATACAGTGTAGTTGATTATCAAGCTGTTGATGGTAACGTCACCGCCCAGGCAGTAGGTGAACATATAACCGGCCACCGCATAACGGAATCCGTTGAAGAAATTGCTGCAGATTCCGGTCAGGGTGAGATATACCCAGGGTTTGTTCTTGACAAGGTCAACGAAAGGCTTGAACGTGAACTTCTCGGCTCTTACCGGTTTCAGACGTTCCTTTGTCAACAGTCCGCAGACAAGGGTCATTGCGGCGGCAACGCCTCCCAGGAGAGCACCGATCACCGCATACTGGTGAGCTTCGCTGCCTCCTACCATCTTCTGGATATAGGGGAATGAAAGAAGAGTGATGAAACCCATCGCATAGGCACCCACCATACGGTAGGAAGAGAATTTGTTCTTTTCATTGTCATCGGCTGTCATAACTCCCAGCAGAGAACCGTACGGCACATTCACGGCCGTATATACCGCCATCATAAGGAGGTACAGACTGTATGCCCACACCCTCTTGCCTGCAAGGGAGAAGTCCGGCGTGAAAAGCAGAAGTGCGAATACGAGGCCCAGAGGGATCGCTCCGAAAATGAGCCAGGGACGATAAGTGCCCCAGCGGCTCCTGGTACGGTCTGCCAAAGCTCCCATAATGGGGTCGGTAACCACGTCAAAAAGACGGGCCACAAGCATAAGCGTGGCCGTATCGACCACGGTCAGACCGAAGATATTGGTGAAAAACAGAGGGAAAGCGATGCTCATCACCTTCCAGGTAATACCGCCGGCCGCGGCATCGCCAAGCGCGTACGCTATTTTTTCTTTTACTTTGGGTTTGTCGGAATTCATAGTATATGTTTTTTCTCGTTCAGGTCAATAAGTCTGTTGATCCGTTCCACCGTAAGGCCGGTTCGCAGCCCGTCGGGTTCCGTATTCAGGCAATAATCGACAAGTTTGTCGATTGTGGAGGTGGCTACGTGCATACGCGTGTCGCTGGATGCATAGTAGATGAAAACTTTTCCGTCAGGGTCCTCTATCCATCCGTTGGAGAACGTAACGTTCATCACGTCACCGATATATTCCCGGCCTTCGGGCGCGATGAAGAAACCGGACGGCTCGGCAATCACTTTGGAGGGATCCTCGAGGGATGTCATATACATATAGAGCACATAACGCAGACCGCTTGCGCAGCCTCTCACACCGTGGGCCAGATGAAGCCATCCCCTGTCGGTCTTTATGGGATGGGGGCCCTCCCCGTTCTTGGACTCCTTGATTGTGTGATACTTTCTGAAGTTTATGATTTTCTCATCCGTGATGACGGCGTGTTCCATCGAATCCACCAGAGCCCAGCCTATGCCGCCTCCTTTGCCCGCATCAATGAAGCCGTCCTGCGGCCTCGTATATAGAGCATATCTTCCATCGACGAATTCAGGGTGCAGGCAAACGTTGCGCTGCTGCGTGGAAGACTGCAGGTCAGGGAGCCTGTCCCAATGGACGAGGTCCTTCGTCCTGGCAATGCCGCAGGCAGCCGTCGCGGCGGAAAGGTCGTTCTCCGCAGAGTGATCCTTGCGCTCGATGCAGAACAAACCGTAAATCCATCCGTCTTCGTGACGGGTAAGTCTCATATCATAGACATTGGTGGCCGGCTCGCCATATTCAGGCATCGTCACCGGTCTGGGCCAGAAACGGAAATTGTCAACCCCATTGGGGCTTTCCGCCACTGCGAAGAAGGATTTCCTGTCATCGGCCTCGACCCTGACCACCAGCACATAGCGGTCCCCCCATCTGATGGCCCCGCTGTTGAAAGTGGCGTGTATGCCGATTCTTTCCATAAGGAAGGGATTGGTCTCTTCATTCAGGTCATATCTCCATTCCAAAGGTGCGTGAGCCGCCGTGATTATCGGATTGCACCAACGTTCATACAGACCGTTCACCTCTTCAGGGCTGTTTTTCCTGCCCAGCAGTTCCTCGTGCTGTTCCCTGAGAATTCTAAGTTTATCTTCGAATGACATCAATTCAACATTTTAAAATTACCGTTTTTGACATATTCCCTGAAATCCTGCTCGGACGGACCTCCCGGCCAGGGAGTATAGAAATGGGTCATACCTCTGGGCATTTCGTCCGTATTCCTCCACACAAGCAGATAGGCGATGGGGAAACCCTCGATTGCGGGATGGAGAATCTCGCTCCACCACTTTTCGTGAGTCAGCCCCTCATATCCTGTCTCTGTCATCGCCAATATCTTCCCGTGTTTGGCTGCAAAAGCCTGGAGGCTTCCAAGACAGTTCTTCACATCATTATGGAACACCTCGAAAGATTGAGGTGCAGGGATATACGTGGGGCAGTAACAGTCCAGACCGACTATATCGACATAGTCATCTCCGGGGTAGCGTTCCTCCCATTTCTCGAAATTCTGAGACATTGAGTTGGGCGAGATGGCCCAGACAAGCCCCTCGATTCCCTTTTCATTCTCAAGATAATCGAAGGTCATCTTCCACAGGTCGTTGTACTGCTCTGCCGAGCAAAGAGATGCTCCCCACCAGAACCATCCTCCCGTATGTTCGTGCCAGGGTCTGAAAATCACCGGGATCTGGCGCCCTTTCGAATCCTTCAGAGAACTGATGAAACCTGCAACCTTGTCCAACCATCCCAGGAAAAATCCGTGCTTTTCGCCTCCGGGAAGAATTGACTCCACTACCCTGTCGCTGCTCACGTCCCACGAGTCACCGCCGGTAAGGGGATTGCGCAGGTGCCAGCTCAAGGTGACGATTCCACCTCTCCCGTAATGCTTGACAGCGGCCTCCTTCATAAGGACAAAATCGTTCCCGTCAAGGTTGACGGGGCTGTCTATTTCAAGCCCTCCCAAATCAAGCCCCAGGACATAGGGATATTTGCCTGTAACCATCTGCACATCGGAACGGGTCAACGAATGATCTTTTTCTTTTGTCACATTCCAGGTATGGCCGTACATCAGGTCATCCTGATGGCCGAACATAGGAATACACTCCTCCGATGCTTTCTCGAGGGAGGAAAGCAGTTTGTCTTTCGAAGTGGTGCAGCATCCCGCAAGAACCAGCATCGATGTCATAACAATAAATATAACTTGGCGCATTATCGTGAATTTAAAAAGGATTCAAACCATCTCCCCCTCTCCTCCTGCCAGAGTTTCTCCTGCCACATCGCGTGTCCGCAGGTCGGTACGCAGAGATACTGTTTGGGGGATTTTATAAGATTGTATTCGGAAAAATTCGTGTGAGGCGGACAGACCGGATCCTGAAGACCGAAAGCCATATATACCGGGCATTTGATGCGGTCGGCAAAGTTCTTCACGTCAAAATAACTCATCATCTCAAAGAGTCTGTCCCTGCTAATACCTTGTTTGTCAGCCGTTTCAAAAACCTCCCACATAGGCCACCAGACAATCTGGGAATAGTGACGGTAGTCCCCCAGGAAGGGCACTGCCGGCGCGGCGGCGGCGATTCTTGAATCCAGGGCAGCGCTGAGAATCGTGAAAGCACCACCCTGACTTTCACCACGCGCAAATATATGGGCTGTATCGGCCTTGTCGAGAGACGCAACAAAATCTATCGCCCTGACAACGTCGCAGAAAGCACCGCGATAATAGAAATTCTCCTTCGAATCGAGGCCGCGGTCTATCCATTTGTCCGTACCATCCTTGAAGATGCCCTGATTGCGTACACTCACCAGAAATTCTATGGCATCCGGGTTTGCCGACGGGTCATAGACGTAAGGGTCTGCACCATAGCCCATATAGTCGATATAGACCGGATACTTGCCATCCTTCACCGGCTCGCACAGATACCCGCCCATCTTCTCTCCGTTGAAGGAGTTGATTTCCACACGATAGCTTTTTCTGAGAGAATTGCTGTGCTCCGGCAGGTATTCCATCTTGACCTTCATAGGAACTGCGGCAAGCTGCTCAAGAGTCGAACTCCAGAATTCGTCGAAGTCTGCGGGCTTGTCCTGCGGAGAGACTATTTTCTCAGGGTCGATGCCGATATTGAAAGGAGGATAGGAACCCGAACGGCCCTCTGAGGACCAGGAAAAGTTCACCTGATAGAATCCGGGCGGCACATCTCCGAGAGGGAATCCGACCTGCGCGTAACGGCCGCTGAAAGATGCAGATGTGAATAGAACAGTATCCTTTTTTTCGGACATCAGGCTCAGGTCGCTGACAAGTGACAGATTAACCTTGACCTCTCCACCGGCTGGGTTGCAGCCCTTTACCGAAAGGGTCCGCTCCCCTTCCCCCGTAAAAAGGCATCCGGACGAAAACTCGTAGCGCAGACGCGTCATTTGCGCAAGGGTGCGGGTGGCGGAACTGATTATTGCTGTCGTGCTGTTGTCCGTGGCGAATACTGAATTCAGCCCCTGAGGTTCCTGGGCCGGGTCACCGCAGAAATCATCCCCTTCCTGCCACTTTTCGTGGGCCGGCTCGGCAAATCCTCCCCATCCCCAGAAATTGCATCCGGCGAGGTTCTCTCCGTTCTGTGCGGATTTTACGACACGCGAGAACACATAATCGTAAATCCTGTCACGCCCTGAAACCGGGCAGCCGCGGTCAAATCCGAAGCCATCCCTCGGATAGCCGAACTCTTCTATAATCAAAGGTTTTCCCAGACGAATGGCAAGACCCATATGTTCGTCGATATACTCCCCCGTCTTTTCTATTGCGTTGCTGATGCCGTCATTGACCGAATCCTCCCTGACCCAACTCCAGTTGTAGGGCCAGATATGGATTGTGATGTAGTCGATATCATCGCAGGTATTTATCCTTTCATAGAGGGACATATCGTTTTCGCACCCCATACTTCCCTCATTGCCGGTACTGACCATATGCACGGGATCCAGGGATTTGATGAGAGCAGCCGTCCCGTGGATGTACTTCACGAAGGCGTCCCGGGCTTCAGGAGAATCGCTGAAGCATCTGGGCTCATTGCATATCTGCCAGCTGAAAATGGCAGGATGGTCCTTCAGGGCCCGGACAATCCTGCGGACGTGGTTGTGGTTGAGTTCAACGGCTTTTTCATTGACGCTGAAGGCCGCCATAGCCTGCATATAGGCCGGGTAGCCGTCAACCGAGGGTTTGGGCTGGGCTCCGGCCCCGGCGGCTTCAAGATAGCCAGCGAAGCCGTAGGACCATTCCCACGCGTTGTTAAGAAACAGTACGGCGCACATCCCCCTCTCCTGCATACGGTCCAGGGCATAGGCAAGGCCGTCAACGTCCTCGCCTTCAGTAGCCAGAACCCTGAGATTGGTGACTCCCATTTCCTTGAGAGCGTCCAGTTCGCGGTTCAACCGTTCCCTTCCCTTTTCGTCAGCGGCCAGACGGCCGGCATACCAGAGATTTGTGCCGATGAAATATTCGGATTTCCCATCCTTGAGGATATTGCCGTCTTCTGCGCTCCAGACCGGTTTGACGGAGGAGGTGGAGCAGGATGTCAGAAGCAGAAAAAGACACGCGGCCAACAATGCCGGTGAATATTCGGATAAGATGCGGGGCAATCGTACCATAAGCAGATGTTCTTGCGTCCATTGAAAGGAAACTATTACAAATATGGCCATTAATTTCCATTTCTAATTGACCGATTTTTTCAATTTATGAATGGATTTTGCCGTTCTATGTTTATTTTTGGGGTATGAAAAAAATGAAGAGTGAAGTCAGAAAAGAACTGACCGAAAACATCCTTCCTTTCTGGATGAATGAAATGCCTGATTCAGAAGGAGGTTTTATAGGCCGGATTGACGGCAACGGAGTACATTTCCCCGATGCGGAGAAGGGCGCAATCCTGAATGCAAGAATACTGTGGACCTTCTCATCCGCCTGGCGCATTCTTCACGACGGCAGATACAGGGAGATTGCTGACCGTGCCTTCGGATACATCTCAAAACACTTCATCGACAGGGAATCCGGAGGCGTGTTCTGGAGTCTCAATCCCGAAGGGACCCCTAAGGATACGAAGAAGCAGTTCTATGCAATAGCTTTCACCATATATGCGTTGGCGGAATATTACAGGGCAGGCGGCGACAAAGCCGCCCTGGATGAAGCCGTAGGGCTATTCCGGAGCATTGAGGAGCACAGTCTCGACAAGGAGCACGAAGGCTACCTGGAGGCCTGCACCCGCACCTGGGGCGTCATTGAAGATATGCGTCTGAGCGACAAGGACCTCAATGACGCAAAGACGATGAACACCCATCTCCACATTCTCGAAGCTTATACAGGCCTGTACAGGGTCTGGAAAGACAACGCGCTTGCCGATGCCCTGAAAAATACGATCAACCTGTTCCTGAAGAGAATCATCCGTGCAGACGGTCACCTCGGCCTGTTCTTTGACGAGGAATGGAAGTCCGACTCCACAATGGTCTCCTACGGCCACGACATAGAGGCATCCTGGCTTCTGTGCGAGGCGGCCGATGTCCTTGGGGACGGCGAACTTGCCTCGAAGGTACGCAAAGTGTCAGGAGACATAGCCGCAGCCTCGCTGGAGGGATTTTCAATGAATTCCGGGATGGAGTACGAGGCCGATGAGCCGGCAGGATACCGCAACAGGTCCCGTGACTGGTGGGTGCAGGCTGAGACTGTCGTCGGCTGTATCAACCAATATCAGCTCACCGGTGACGCAATATGGAAAGAGAGGGCTCTCGCAGAGTGGGAATTCATAAAGAGACACCTCATCTGCCCCGAAGGCGAATGGTACTGGAGCGCTCTTCCGGACGGAAACGGCTTCAAGCCCGACACTATCAATGACAGAGCCGGCTTCTGGAAATGTCCGTACCACAACGGACGGATGTGTATGGAACTGATGGAGAGGCTGTAGTTTGTCAGTCCTCGAAATCAAGACAATATCGCCCCGCAGTATAAGGACGTACAAGTCCGTTGGCCACGGCCACGTGTTCTGGATGCACCGAATAACCCTTGAGCGCTTCAGGGGATTCGAAGGCCGAATCCAACATCAGGTCAACGTTGCTCGAAGGAAGGCCTACGACATTTACCTTGATGCTGATTAGCCCTGGAATCTTCCCGGCCAGACCTTCAAGCCCAGCCTTGATGTTCAGTTTTATCTCTTCTTTCTGAGCTTGCGTCAACTCGTCCTTGAGTTTCCACAAAATGATATGGCGTGTCATACTTTAAGGAAGATTTTCTGTCTGTAGAGGAAATAGATTATCAGCCAGGCTACCAGCAGGTAGGCGGCGTTTGAAACGACCTGGGCCCAACCTTCGGAGCAGAAGGAGATCACGCCTCCGAAGAAGAACCTGGCGGTATAGCCGAGGTTGATTATGCAGGGGAGCATATAAATTGCTATGGAATTCACTCCGACAACTTTAAGGGGAAACGCCCACTTTCTCCACCCCTTCACGTCTATGAGCCAGTAGAACAGGGCGAGCATTGCGGTGGAGTATGCCCCGACAACCAGAACGAAACTGGACGACCACAATTTCTTGTTTATGGGGAACCATATGGACAGCACGAGCCCGGTGACCAGGAGGACAGCAGTGGCGGCAAGCAGTGCAGCAGTCTTTCTGTTGCCGGAGATATCTTTTCTGCGAAGGAGTTCGCCGGAGAAGATGCCCAGCATTGCCGTGACGACGGCGGGTATGGCGCTCAACAGCCCTTCCGGGTCAAAATTCCCATAGCAGAGATGCCCGGGGAAAATGCAGCGGTCAATCCATCCGACCAGACATCCGTCTTTTGTCAGGGGGCCCGCTCCGGCCGCATCAGGCGCGGGAATCAGGCACAGAAGGCAGTAGCCGGCAAGCAGTGCGGCGCAGATCGCCGCCCTGGTCTTTCTGCCGAACCATACATACAGAAGCGCCGCTCCCATCCAGGCAAGACCGATACGGCCCAGCACACTGTAGAAACGGAGATTGGCGAAATCCAGGCTGAACAGTCCGTTATATACCATACCGAGCAGAATCAGAATCGCCGCTCTCTTGAAAATCTTGCGGTAGATATGTTCCCTGTTCTTTTCGAAAGAGAAAGGGAAAGTGACCCCCGCGATGAAAAGGAACAGCGGGAATATGGTGTCGTGCTGCCGCAGTCCATCCCATTCGGCGTGATGCATCTGAATGTCAAGCCAACTGTCGGATGCTCCGAAAACAGCGCACAGAGCCGATATCAGCCCACCCAGGCCGGTGATGAAAAGCATATCGAAGCCCCTCAGGGCATCAAGTGATTCAAGTCTTCTGTTGTCCATTATTGTAACTTCCTGTTGAACAAATATACTAAAAATCGTCACGATTATCAACAAAAAAAGTTGAACGGACGCAAACCGTTCGCGTCCGTTCAACTTATTACACGCAATGCACGAATCAATAGTTTTCTTCGTGGATTTCGAAATAACTCTGGGGATGAGCGCAAGTCGGGCACACTTCGGGAGCGGCCTCTCCGACAACGATATGTCCGCAATTGCGGCATTCCCATACCTTGACTGAGGATTTCTTGAAAACCTCTGAAGTCTCGACATTCTTCAGCAGTGCGCGATAACGCTCTTCGTGCTTCTTCTCGATGGCTGCAACGAGACGGAATTTCACTGCAAGCTCCTTGAATCCTTCCTGCTCGGCTGTCTTGGCGAAACTTTCATACATATCAGTCCACTCGAAATTTTCACCGGCAGCGGCGGCGGCAAGGTTCTCGGCTGTGTCACCGATACCATTGAGTTCCTTGAACCAGAGCTTTGCGTGCTCTTTCTCGTTGTCAGCGGTCTTGAGGAAAAGTGCGGAGATCTGCTCGAATCCCTCCTTCTTTGCCTTTGATGCGAAATATGTGTACTTGTTGCGAGCCTGTGACTCTCCTGCGAATGCAGCTTCCAGATTTTTCTCGGTCTGGGTACCGGCATACTTGTTGGCCATAACGAATTATTTATTTTAAATGATGTTAATAAAAAATCTGACAAGACACAAATTTACAAAAATTTCGGCAACGGTGTCCATTCCCCTGTTGGAATTATTGTATCTTTGAAGCCGGATTTTTGGAACGAATGATTAGAATCATCCTGATACTCTCCCTGATGATATTGTCCTCCGGATGTCTTGCGTCCGGATTCGGCGGCTATTGCGGAGGTATGATGATCCACTCCGGCTATATTCAGTCAAAATCATTCGGGTACGTTACGCCGGATGGCGTCCCGACATCACCCCGGAAGGTAAGCGGAGCCCCCTTCGGAATCGGAGGAGCAGCCAAGGTGATTCTCGGGGAACACCTGAGAGTGGGAGGCGAAGGCTATGTCTCGACCCTGAATTACGGGGAGCACAGCAGCTACTCCACCACAGGCTGGGGAGGGATTCTGGCCGACTTCATCTGGAGCCGGAACAGATGGTCCTGGTTCGCAGGCGCCACAGTCGGAGGCGGAGGCGTCAAGAACGTGACGCTGTTTGAAGAGATACCTCTCGACCTCGGGATAGAAAAGAATTCCGTTTCCTACAGAAGATACGGTTTTATGGGAATAGCGCCATACATAGGCGCAGAATATTCGCTTACGGAAAGGATCCGTCTCATTTTCAAGGCAGACTGGTTGCTGAACATATCCAACCAGCAGCCCGATTTCCTCAGCGGTCCCAGATTCTACATAGGTTTCAATTTCTGTCACTACAAATGATTCAATATTTCGGTGAACTGATCTCACTGTCAGTGGCCGTAAGCTGGACGGCCGGAGCAATCTTCGCGGACATAGCCAGCCACAGGATGGGGTCTCTGAACCTGAACCTCATCAGGATGGGGTTCGCCATCATTTTTCTTGCGGCAATCCTGCTGTTCTTTACAGGCTCCCCCATCCCCCTTCACACCGATGCAAAGACCTGGCTCTGGTTCTCTCTTTCCGGTCTCGTGGGGTTCGTGTTCGGAGATCTGTGTCTCTTCAACTCATACGTGATTTTCGGTTCACGGTACGGACAGCTGATGATGACACTTGCCCCTCCATTCGCCGGCATAGCGGGATGGCTTATGCTTGGAGAGTCTATGTCGCCTCACTCGCTGATAGCGATGGCAGTGACGATGGCAGGTATCGGGATGACCATATTGGCCAGGCCGACAGGCACCCGTCTCCCGATTCTGAAACTTCCCCTGAAAGGGGTCCTGTTCGGAATCGGAGCCGGACTTGGACAGGGCATAGGCCTTGTCCTGAGCAAAATCGGCATTGAATGCTATACCGCCGCACTTCCGCCTGATGCGGCCGCCGGAGTTGTGAAGATGCTTCCCTTTGCAGGGACATTCATAAGGGTTGTTACAGGCATCATCGGTTTCACCCTGATAATCGCCGCAAGGAAAGAGACGGGGCTTCTGCGCGCAGCCCTGCACGACAGGACCGGAATGACCTGCACAATGCTCACCACACTGGCCGGACCGGTCATCGGTGTATCCCTCTCCCTTATGGCAGTTCAATACACCTCGGCCGGAATCGCCTCCACTCTGATGGCCCTCACACCGGTCCTGATCATTCCCCCCTACTCTCTCTATTACAAACAGCGGATTTCCGCCAGAGAACTTGCCGGGACTCTTGTCACCGTCATTGGCGTGGCCCTGTTCTTCCTGCTGTAATCTCAGCCTTTTCAATGGATTTGCCAGATTGGTAATATATCCGTAATTTTGCAATCCAAAAAATATCTGACAATGAATAGAAAAGGTCTTTGGGGAATAAGTCCGATGATAGTCTTCCTTGTATTCTATCTCGGTTCGGCTCTTGTATGCGGTGATTTTTCGAAAGTGCCTTTGGCAACAGCCTTTTTCGTCACCTCTGTCTATGCCATTGCCATCACCAAGATGCTTCCGATAAACGAAAGGGTCAAGACGTACGGAAGAGGAGCAGGCGATGCGAAAGTGATGTTTATGATCTGGATTTTTCTGGCGGCCGGAGCATTCGCTTCCTGTGCCCAGGCAATGGGTTGTGTTCAGGCGACGGTCAACCTGATACTCAAGATTCTTCCCGGAAGATTCATCTACCTGGGGCTGTTCCTTGCCGGTTGCATTCTTTCAATGGCCACCGGATCCGGAATAGGCTCGATTGTGGCAGTGATGCCTTTGGCAGTTGAGATTGCAGAATCCACAGGCGGCAGCATCGCATTATTGAGCGCAATCGTGGTCTCCTCCGCAATGTTCGGAGACAATCTATCGTTCATATCCGACACTACTGTCATAGCTACGATGACCCAGGGTTGCGAACTGAAGGACAAATTCCGCTTCAACTTGAGGATAGTGGCAATTCCCGTTCTGATAGTTCTTGCGATATATCTGTATCTGGGCCGTACAATCGGTGAATTTCCGATTCCCCAGGACGTGGAGTTCTGGAAGATTCTTCCATATGCGGCCCTGTTGGGGATGGCCATATGCGGCGTAGATGTCCTGATCTCCCTCACCGTGGGCATCATTCTCTGCGCAACGGAAAGTTTTATTCTCGGGACTTTTGACTACTACCAGTTCCTGGCATCTGTAGGAAAGGGAATCAACAATATGGGCGACATTCTGATACTGATTCTGATGGCTTCCGGAATAGCGGCAATGATCAGACTGAACGGAGGAATCGATTATCTCGTCAGAATCTGCTCCCGTTTCGTTACAGGCCGCAAGTCGGCTGAAGGATGCATTGCATTACTTACCGCACTTCTGACAATCTGCACGTCAATCAACACTGTCGCCATTCTCAGCGTCGCCGACATCGTGAAGGAACTATCCCAAAAATACGGCGTCGACCCGAGGAAAGCGGCAAGTCTGATGGACACAAGTTCGTGCGTAGTACTTGAATTGATTCCATACAGCGCCCATATCCTTGCAGCGGCCGCCTTCACGGGAATATCCATCACGGCAATACTTCCCTATATGTACTATCCGATGCTGCTTGGAATAGCTGTCATCATTTCAATCATCTTCGGAAGGAAAACTGTGGCGCCCTGCATTCAATAAAAGGGATTTTCCTGACTGACCGATGAATTCGGCCGTCGTTCCCACAGGTACGGCAATGTCGTATCCGATACCCTCTTCAGATTTGTTCCAGCATACCTTTATCGTACCATACGGCGTCTCCTGGCTGACCTTTGCATAATCGATGCCTTCGGGAATCTGAGGGTCAATCCGGAAAGTACGGTATCCGGGAGATGTCGGAACAATACCGCCGAGAGCCTGATAGAACCAGCTTCCGATACCGTTGAAGCAATTGTGGATGAAACTTCTTTCGCCGTCCCAGTACTCCCAGGTCGTAGTGCCGCCGTTTTCAAGCATATACAGATAGCCGGGGCAATCCCTCTGCTTCAACTTCCTATAGATGAAATCGGGCCGGTTGTCACGGACGGCCCATTGGGCAAGAATCGGAATGCCGACAAGACCCTCCGCAATATGGTCATTGTAAACATCCGTGCTTCTTTGAAGCATCTTACTTCTGACTGCATCATAGAGTTCCGGAGGGACTGCCCCTACCAGCATAGGATAAAGCATATCCAATTCCGATCTGCTGGCATAGGTTGTGTCGGAAGGGTTGAAGAAGGCATTGTGGATTCTGACATTCAGCGAGTCGCGGCGTCGTGCGAAAGATTCCGACTCTTCCCTGTATCCGAGTTTGAGCGCAATCTCCGAGAGAGCCGCCAGATTCTGGCTGAGGGAGCAGTTGTTTATTATATCTATGGAGAGAGGGTCTGTCACGTCGATTCCGTCAGGTGCAATCCAGTCACCAAGATACCACCCTCTGTTCGGGGTGTCGGGCCAACGCTTCAGAAGTCCGTCCACGCTCCACCTGTCAACATACCCCAGCCACAGTTTCATTTTGTCATACAGTTTCTCCGCCGTCCTGAGGTCTCCGTAATCCATCATCGTCCTGTACGGAGCCATTATGATGAATCCGCACCAATAAGGGCCTCCTCCCGCCGAATACGGAGAGGGAGCCGTGTGAGGCAGAGAACCGTCTTCCCCTATTACGTCACCCCAGGCCTGGAGCCAGTTGTAATAGAGGGACGGAAGGTCGTACATTGTCTGTGTGGTGACTGTCGAAGAGTTGCCGTCGCCGCCGTATCCGAGCCTCTCGATGTGAGGACAATCCACCTGGTAGCCGCTGAAAGTCAGGACAGAAAGAGTATATTTTATCAAATCGTGGATTGCGTTTATGTCGGGGTCCGAACATTCGAATGATGAGGCGTCCTGATAATCGGTCCTGATGACGTGGACGCTGACATCTTCAGGCGACGGTGCCGTTTCACAGCCCGTAACGACAGCATATCTGAAGGCGTGGAAGCAGAAACGGTTCCTGAACGTGTCGCCCTGTTCTTTCCCGGAAGAGATGAACTCGTCATTCTCAAGGATGCCGTCCTTCCTTATGTTGTCTGCATAATATGACAAAATGCGGGTACCTTCCGGCAACTTCGGGAAATGATATTCCACCTGTCCTATGACACTCTTCCCCATATCTACGAGCCAGCACCTGCCAACTTCCGGTCCCAGGTCCTTCAAAAACACCGACGTGGTGTCAAGTTCAGTCACCGAAACGGCTTTTACAGTCTCCTTGACAACATTGGGCGGGCACATCATCGGGGTCTCCTCTATGCCTGAAACAGTAACCACATCGACGGGATTTGCCTCTTCTGAAGAGAGTTTGCGCGCATCAATGGTTTCCCCACCGAAATTCCAGGCTGTGGAATTGCCCGGTGAACGGTAGCCGGAATCAAAGGCAGTCCAGGATTTGTCTGTAACAAGGAGTGTTTCCCATCTGTTCCCTCCCCCGTTCCGGTCCACCTGAACCTTGACAAGAGGACCGTGATAGACTGCATCGAAGGCCCTGCCGGTGTACCATCCTTTCCCGGCCCATACAGCAATGTCATTCCTGCCCGGAGACAGATATTCCGAAATATCGTAAGTCATTGTCAACGAGCGCCTGTCAAGTTGTGATACAGCAGGCGACAGCACGGACTCCCCCACCTTACGGCCATTAATGTACAATTCGTGATACCCCAGTGAATTGACGTGGACGAATATCTCATCTCCCTTCCGGGCAACAAATGAGTTCCTGAAGACGGGAGATATATCGCTCCCTTCAAAGGCTCCTATGTACTCCCCTTCCAGCCCGTCAATTTTTCCCACGGAGAATCTTGCCGGTTCACTCCATCCTGAAGACCTGCCTCCTCCCTTGACCATCACTCTCCAGTAACATTCATCGGATGGTTCCAGCTGTTTGCCGGCGTATGGAACCATCACGCTGCTGGAGGATTCGACCATCCCTGAATCCCACAAGTCGGCTTTGCCGGATTTAAGGTTGGAAAGGGATGACGCCACCTGTATCCGGAAGGCACACGCGGAATCGAGCTCACCGTCCACTTTCCAGGAAAAATGGGGCGAAGTGTTGTCAATGCCGAGAGGGTCGGCAAGCGTTTCACAGGTAAGAGAATGGACTTCCGGCCTCGAACAGGAAATAACTAGGAGGCAGGCCAGCAGAATGATTGACAAAGGAGCCGTTTTATTCATATTTTCAATTTTTACCGGCTTTTCTCAATTGCCGGGTATTGTACAGATTGTGCCAGATGCAATAGAATCCTCCTGCAAGGGAGGTTACAGGATTGAGGAAAGTATATCCCAGCCATATTGCAAATACGGTGTTTTTCTGGCCGAGCGACTGTCCTGCAGTAACCCCGCCTATCCTCTTCCCGAGAGAAAACTGCAGAATGCAGGCGATGAGAGACGCTGCCGCCGTATCAATCAGGAGGGAAAGTCCCGCCGGATTGTGGAACAGGGACCTTGTGCTCATCATAATGGCAAATGTCAGCGCAACGGACCAGATGTAAAAGGAAAGATTGCTGTATCTGACAAGTTTCGAATGCAGACGGGGCATCAGATATCGTACTGCCCACGCACATACGCAGGGCAGAATGAGCATAGGAAAGATTTTCGACACTATCCCCGAAAATGCTGTGATGAACACCACCCCCTCCGTGGGATTGAAAACCGGCACCATCAGCGGGATGAGGATTGAAGCGAGCAGATTTATCATAATGGTGTATGACAGTACCTGTGCGGTGTCTCCGCCCAACCTTTCGGTCACGACAGCGCAGGCTGTGGCTGTCGGGCATATCATACATAAAAGAAAACTCTCCAGGGCAATTCCGCAGGCCAAATGCGGGAAAGCATACAATATCAGAGCTCCGGCTGTGAACACGCCTCCCTGAATCAGCAGCAGAATCAAATGCCACCGGACGGGTTTCAGATTCGCAGGCTCTACCTTCAGGAATGTCAGGAAAAGCATCGAAAAGATTAGAATCGGCTGGACGAGCGTGCAGAATGACAGCATTGCCGGGCCCGCCGGATGCAGGAAATCAAGGCAATGATACCCCACATAAAGCAGGACGCCGGTGACCATCGCAATCACCAGCATCCACGAGCGTATAAATCTTAAAAGTTTCAAACTGTCAGAGTCATCAATACTGGAAGACTTTGCCGCCGGCAAGAACTTCCTGAGTCGCCTCGTCGAATGAAACCTTCTCTCCGGTACGGACCGCGGCGTTGCACATAATGGTGGCGATGGAGTGGTTGTATCCGGCCTCCACGGGAGCATTGGTCTGCTTGCGACTGCGTACACATTCCATCCAGTTGCGCATATGGAGGGAGGTCATCGGGTCGCCTCCTGTATTGGCGCTTGTCACAACCTCGATTGAAGGAAGTGAGAATTCCTTGAGAAGATTTGCGGGAAGGCCCATTTCGGCAGCAGCCCATTCCTGAAGACCGCCGTCTGAGGTCACCATATTGGTATCAAGGTTCAATGTTCCTCCGTTGGAGAAATAGAGTTCCTTGACTCCGCCGTGCTCATTGTGAAAACGGGAGGAATAGAGAACCTGGAAGTTCTGCTTACCTTCGTCGTCGCCGTATTCCATAACTGCGGTGAGAGTATCATAATTCGACCTTCCGTCCTTCCAGCAATAGATGCCGCCGCCTGCCACTACACTCTTGGGATGGCTGAGACCTGTGAACCAGTGTACGGTGTCAATCTGATGGGACATCCACTGGCCGGGGATTCCTGATGAATAAGGCCAGAAAAGACGATATTCGAGATACTTGCGGGGATCCCACTTGTCGGCGGGACGGTTGATGAGGAAGCGCTTCCAGTCAGTGTCTTTCTCAAAGCACTGCGCGACGAGTTCCGGACGGCGCCAACGGCCGGGCTGGTTCACGTTCCAGCACATCTCGACCATTGTGATAGGCCCGAACTTGCCGGACTTGATATAGTCGTGTGCGGCGTGATAGTTTGGAGCGGAACGCCTCTGCGACCCTATCTGGACAATCTTTCCAGTCTCCTTCACAGCCTTGAGAGCCATCCTGCCGTCAGCCATCGTCTCTGCAAAAGGCTTCTCGCAATATGCATCCAAACCTGCCCTCACACTTTCCGCCAGATGAGTTGCGTGCTGGAAGTCGGCTGTTGCAATGATTACCGCATCGCAAATCTTGGCATCGTACAGCTCGTCGTTGTTGCGGAAGAGTTTGACATCCTGATTGTATTCTTTCTTGAAAAATTCCTGTGCCTCGCGGCGGCGCCTGTTCCAGATATCCGAAACGGCCACTATTTCAAAGTTCAATTCCTTTGCGTGGGCCTGGAAACAAGGGATGAGAGTCGAGCGTGCCCGGTCGGAAAAGCCTATGATTCCGACCCTGATTTTGTCGTTCGCACCTTTGGAAGCCGCATAAAGTTTTGAATCGAGGCCGACACCTCCGATCATCAGACCGCCGGCGCCGAGAAGTGAAGTTTTAAGAAAATCTCTACGTGTCTGCATAATGGTGATATTTAAGGTTATTTGACTTTTGCAATTTCACTTCTGGTATATTCCACGGCCGGCTTGACAACCTCGGAATACTCCCCCCAGTCGCACTCAAGGGAGATGGCTCCCTTGTAGCCTATGCTTTTGAGAGCCTCGAAATAGGGGGTGAAATCATCGCCTTCAACTCCCGGAGGCGTCCTGTGCTCACCCTCCGCTATATGGCAATGTCTCAACTTGTCCGCCGCATCGATGATGGCATCGGGACCCTCCCCGACCTTGTACATATGGAAGAAATCGGCGAGGACACAGATGTTCGGATGATTGACCTTCCGGCAGATTTCAGCCCCTTCCCGGACGGTGTTGATATAGAAAGTCTCCCCTGTGTTCAAAGGCTCTATCACAATGGTGACGCCGTTTTCCTGAGCTGTGGGAGCCACTGCGGAAAGAAGCTCCACCATCTGCCTGTCAGCCTCTTCCCGGCTGAAGCCATCGGGAAGTTCACGGGAGCGGCCGCTGCCGAGAACAAGAATCTTCAGTCCGAGACTGCCGGCACGTTTCAAAGCCACTTTCGCATATGCAACCGCTCTGGGAGTGTCGGCATTGGGGCCTATTATCTTTATTTCACCGGGGAAAAAGCAGTTTGCCGCATATACAGGAAGTGGAGATGCCTTCATCTCCTCCGCCTTCTTCAGAAAGGTCTCCTCGTCCTCTTCAGGGACAAGATATTCCTGGACGTTCACCTCCATATAATTTGCTCCGGCATCCAGAGCCGTCTGCGCGTCGCCAAGACCGCGGCAGACACCGATGTGAGAATCCAGTTCAAACTGTTGCGTGCAGCTGCAGAGAGAGGCAAGAGCTGCGGACAATGCCGTTACCGTAAGGAAGCGTTTCATACTCAATATCATTTTTTTTAGGAAAGACGGGCGATGGGTGTTTCGCAGGCACGGACAGTCTGTCCCATCTCGACCATAATATCTGCGTCAAGGGGCAGGAACATATCTATTCTCGAACCGAACTTGATGATTCCGCACTGCCTGCCGGCTTCCACGTCAAGACCGTCGGAGGCGTAGTTCACTATGCGGCGGGCAAACCCTCCCGCAAGTTGTTTGAAGAAGACCTCATCACCGGATTCCGTCCTGATTGAAGTGCAGGTATGCTCGTTCTCCTCCGACGCCTTCGGCTTGAACGCGAGCAGATGTTTGCCCGGATGGTACATCGAATAGGTCACTGTACCGGTCACAGGCCAGAAGTTTGCGTGCACGTCCCAAAAGTCCATATAGATGGAAATCATTGTCATATCCTGCTTGAGCCACTCCTTCTCATATACCTTTCCGATATGCACGATTTTGCCGTCGGCAACGGCTGTCACAATGGAGTCGGAGCCGGATATTTCGCGGACCGGGACCATATGGAACATGGTCTGCCATCCGCAGAACCATACCAATGCAATGGTTATCAGGGCATTCAACCAGAAAGAGTCGACAAGTTTGTACGAGGCTATCAGGACAGCTGCGGACAGGGCATAGACAAGAAGAACAGTGCCGTAGGTGTTTTTATCCAGTTTCATAGTTATATTACATTGAATAATTTCAGGTATGCGGATATGACGGGAAGAAGGAAAAGGATGTCATCATAGCGGTCGAGCATCCCCCCGTGGCCCGGGATTATGTTGCCGGAATCCTTCACTCCGGAATGACGCTTTATCAGAGATTCGAACAGATCTCCGATGACCCCTATTGTCGATACAAACAAGGCAATAACCATCCAGTGAACAAGAGGAAGGATATCTCCGAAAAATCTGCTGACAAGGAACGCGGCGAGGACGGTGCACAGGAAGCCTCCGAATACTCCCGCCCAGGATTTCTTGGGCGAGATGGCCGGGAAAAGCTTGCGGCTCCCCTCCTTCTGTCCGAAGAGCATTCCGAAGCAGTATGCCCCGACGTCGCAACTCCATATCAGGATGAACATCCCGAGGAGAATCGTCCAGGTAAAGCCCCCTTTTGGAAATGCAAGAAAGAGGGAGCAGCATACCGGGACGGCGATATATGCCACGGGAACGAACAGCGAAGACTGGAAGTCATAGTCCTTTGCGCTGTCGAAGAGCATAAGGATGAAAGCTGCCGTCAAAGGCAGGAGAGAGCAGAGAATGAATCGGGAATCCATACCGGCGTAGAAGTGAGCAAAAGCCAGCACAAAGGCGGAAACGCAGCACAGAAGGACCATAGCCTTCTCACGTACGTATCTGGGGCCGGGAACCAGCATTCTGAAGAGTTCTACTGCGGTTGTCACGATGACGAAGGTCATCAGGGCGGCATAACCGCAGGGGCACAGAAGACATCCTACGGTCACAACCAGGAACAGGGTTCCGAAAATACTACGCTTCAGCAGGTTGTTCATCTTCTTCAATAAGTTTGTTGGGGTCCACACCGCCCTTTCTCGGGCCGAATATGTTCTGAAGGTCTTCGCTGAAGACGACTTCCTTTTCAAGAAGAAGCGACGCCAGGGCTTCGAAGCCTTCCCTGTGTTCCGTAAGAATCTGTTTTGCAATCGTGTGAGCCTGATCGATAAGTTTCTTCACCTCACCGTCTATCAGTTCGGCTGTCTTTTCGCTGTATGGCTTGCTGAAAGCCATATCGCTTCTGCCGGTCGAATCGTAATACGACACGTTACCCACTTCGGCGCTCATTCCGAAATAGCTTACCATTGCGTATGCCTGCTTTGTCAATTTCTCCAGGTCGTTCAGGGCACCGGTTGACAGTCTGCCCGTAACGAGCTCCTCCGCTACACGGCCGGCAATCGTCGATGCCATCTCATCCATCATCTGCTGCGCCGTGGTCAGCTGACGTTCGTCAGGAAGATACCAAGCGGCGCCAAGGGCCTGACCGCGCGGGATGATTGTCACCTTCAGCAGAGGGTTGGCATTGGGCAGCAGCCAACTGACAGTGGCGTGACCGGCCTCGTGGTGGGCAATGGTGTTCTTTTCCTCCCGGGTGATGATTTTGCTCTTGCGCTCGAGGCCTCCGATGATTCTGTCGATTGCATCGAGGAAATCCTGCTTGTCGACAACACTCTTGTCGTGCCTTGCGGCGATCAGGGCGGCCTCATTGCAGACATTAGCTATGTCAGCCCCGCTGAAACCGGGAGTCTGCTTGGCCAGGAAGTCAATCTTGAAATCGGGGGCAAGCTTGATTCCGCGGAGATGGACCTTGAAAATGTCAAGCCTTTCCTTGAGTTCGGGGAGTTCGACGTGAATCTGACGGTCGAAACGGCCCGCACGCATCAGAGCCTTGTCGAGTATATCGGCCCTGTTGGTGGCCGCAAGGATGATTACACCGGAGTTGGTGCCGAAACCATCCATTTCAGTAAGCAACTGATTCAAGGTATTTTCACGCTCATCATTTGAAGAGAAGCCGCCATTTTTGCTCCTGGCCCGACCCACAGCGTCAATTTCGTCTATGAACACTATGCAGGGTGCCTTCTCCTTCGCCTGACGGAACAAATCACGCACTCTTGATGCGCCAACGCCGACAAACATCTCCACGAAATCGGAGCCGCTGATGGAGAAGAACGGGACATTCGCCTCTCCGGCCACAGCCTTTGCAAGCAGGGTCTTTCCCGTGCCCGGAGGGCCTACCAGAAGAGCACCCTTGGGAATCTTGCCTCCGAGTGAGGTGTATTTCTTGGGATTCTTCAGGAAATCGACGATTTCCATCACCTCGACCTTCGCCTCGGCCAGTCCGGCCACATCCTTGAATGTCACTTTGTTGTCCTTGGCCTTCTCATAGAGTTTCGCCTGGGATTTACCGACATTGAACACGCCCCCGGAACCTCCCGGCCCCATATTGCGCATCGGTCTGAACATTATGACATAGAAAAGAATTATCAGCCCCAACGGGATGACCCACTCCAGGATGGGAAGCAGGAAATCCCTGCGTTCCTCAGTGACAATCTTGAACCGGATGCTGTCCTCCATTTCTGCTTCAAGCTGCTCGAACTGCTCTTCCGCGTTGAAATTCTCGGATACGAGAAAATAAAAATGTGGGCCTCCCTTGGGAGGTACCCCGGCAAAAAGATTCTTGTATTTCTCGATGGAAGCCTGCTTGAGGTGTACCTCTCCCCTGCGTTCATTCCTAACATACACCAGTTTCTCAACGTCTCCGCTCTGGAGAAGTTCGGACTTCAGGTCAAGCCACTCCTTCTTTACGGGGTCCGCGGTGGAACTTTTTGTCCACATATAGACCAGCCCCAGTATTATGAGAAGATAGAAGACACCTGTAAAGGGGAACCTGCCCGGATTGTGTCTTGAATCCTGTTTCTTTTTCTGTGTCATTTCAAACCAGCTCCTTAGTCGTTGTATGAAGTCCTCTTGGCATCAGCCCACAAATCTTCGAGACGGTAGAACAGTCTCTGATCCGTCTGGAAGATATGGACCACGATATCGGTATAGTCCAGAATTATCCAGAATGCGTTCTCCCTGCCCTGCTGGCGGACCACGCTTCTTCCGGCTTCCTGCTCCATCATTTTGTCCACGTTGTCCGCAATAGCCACAACCTGAGGAGCGGAATCGGCGTTGCAAATCACAAAATGGTCGGCAATGGCAGTGCCAATCCCACAAAGATCAAGACTTACAACATCTTTTGCCTTCTTTTCAAGCATCGCTCCGGCAATAATTTCTACTTCGCTTCTTTTTTCCATCTATAAATTTTATAAATTTGACTTTCGCTAATCTGCAAATATAATTAATAATATTTACCTTTCAAAGCAGGAGATGAATATGAGCGGATATACTGTAAAATGGTTTGACAATGTGGTCTCCACCAACTCGGAGTTGGCTTCTGACAGGAAAAAACTGGAGGATTTCACAACCTATGCCGCGGAATACCAGAGCGGCGGCAGGGGGCAGAAAGGCAATGTCTGGCTCTCCGAAAGGGGCATGAACCTCACGTTCTCCACCCTTGCAAAGCCGGCGGATATTCCCGCGGCGGAACAGTTCCCTATAAGCCAGGCCACAGCCCTCGGGCTCACCGACTATCTCGAAAGCAAAGGTGTGGAAGCCACAATCAAGTGGCCCAACGACATATATGTCGGGGAGAAGAAAATCTGCGGCATTCTCATTGAAAACACGCTTGACAGCGGCTTTATCTCGTCCAGCATAATAGGAATCGGACTGAACCTGAATCAGACCTCTTTCGACGAATCTCTCCCCAACCCCATCTCCCTCAAGAACATAACCGGAAAGAATTACGACATCCGGCAGGAACTCACTTCCCTGCTCGATGCACTGCACGTACGGCTCACCGCGATCGAATCCCGGCGGTACCGCAACAGTCTTGACATCGAATATATGGAAAAGCTGTTCAGACGCGGTCTGTGGCACGACTTCGAAAAGATGGAGCAGTCGGACATCCCCGTCGAGAAAAGAAAAGGGCACCTGTTCAGTGCCCGTATTCTTGGTGTGGATTCCTCCGGAAAACTTCTTCTGGAAAGCCGCTCCGGAATTGTGGAGTCCTATGCCTTCAAGGAAGTGAAGTATATAATCTAAAGGTTTATGTGGAGGTTATATGTGATTCCCAGTGAAGCCAACATATAGTTTTCCGAAACTTCCTGATAGATATCCTGATATCCCCGTCTGGAAAGAGAGGCGTGAATCCTCAACGTATCGTTCTTCAAAGGATAATAGAGGAATTTAAATCCGCAGAGCAGTTGATCGAAGCGCTGAAGGCCGACCGTCGCCCCGACCTTGAACATATCATTCGAGAACCAGTCCACGCGTGCCGTGAATTCGGAACGGCTCCAGTCGCTGAAGCCGTCGAAGCCTCCATTGGTAATGTCCAGGGATAATTTCACGTGGTCCAGCGTCAGAGTGTTTCCAAAACCGACCATAGTAACGAAGCCGTGGTGATTATAATCTACAGTATAGCGCTGCTGATTGAGGGACCAGAAAGTGGAGAACCTTCCGAATTCGCCTCTCCAGGCCACCGACCAGGCAAAATCCTTATTGGACAACTTATCCATCTGGGGAGAAGTGAGGAACTGGGCCTCGAAACACTGGGTCTCCCAGGGAGTGAATCTGAAAGCGCCTCCCCACTGGTAAACGGTAAAGCTGTTCCACACTGAGGAGACCAGAGGAGAGAAGCAGTCAACGTCATTGGAATCGAATTCCGTCAATCCGGTATTGAGACACATCTTGCCGAGGCTGCCTCCGAAAAGCTCCCCGTCGTATGAGAGATACGCCCAGTCGAGCCAGGTACCGGACGCGAACGGAGCCTCATAATTGTAGAGATCCTTCGGGGAAGAGGAAAGAAGATGCACACTTGCGGAATACGAGAAGTTCTCATTACGAAAATTCCCGTCCACGAAACCGTAGAGGGAACTCATTCCGAAACCGAAATCGGCTTTCTGCGAGGGCAACTTACCCATTTCACCCTCAAAGCGCGGAGTGATTGTAATCTCCGCACTTTGAGCGTAAAGCGGTG
This sequence comes from Bacteroidales bacterium, assembly GCA_045642485.1. Taxonomy (GTDB): domain Bacteria; phylum Bacteroidota; class Bacteroidia; order Bacteroidales; family UBA932; genus Cacconaster. Next base: position 32,306 of record JAZUIV010000052.1, read on the forward strand.
CCACTGCAATGAGGAGAAAGCTCCAGAAAAGCAGTATTTTCTTCATTTAGTCAACTAGAGGATAGGACCGGCTGCCACGAGGGCCTTGCCGGCTTCGTTGTTTTCGTATTTTGCAAAATTCTTGATGAAGCGGCCTGCAAGATCCCTTGCCTTTGCCTCCCATTCCTCGGGCTTTGCATAGGTGTCGCGGGGATCGAGAATTCCTGAGTCAACACCTTCGAGAGCCGTGGGAACGGTGAAGTTGAAGAAAGGAATCTGCTTGGTGGGAGCCTCGTCAATCGAGTGGTTCAGAATCGCGTCGATGATTCCGCGGGTATCCTTGATGGAGATGCGCTTTCCGGTACCGTTCCAGCCTGTGTTGACCAGGTATGCCTTGGCACCGCTCTGAGTCATTCTCTTGACCAGTTCTTCAGCGTATTTGGTGGGGTGGAGTTCCAGGAATGCCTGGCCGAAGCAGGCGCTGAAGGTCGGAGTGGGCTCGGTGATTCCGCGCTCGGTTCCGGCGAGCTTGGCGGTGAATCCGCTGAGGAAGTAGTACTTGGTCTGCTCGGGGGTGAGGATTGAAACGGGAGGCAGCACACCGAATGCATCGGCACTCAGGAAAATCACCTGTTTGGCTGCGGGACCTGCGGATACGGGGCGGACGATATTCTTGATGTGATAGATAGGATAACTGACACGGGTGTTTTCGGTGACACTCTTGTCATTGAAATCGATAACGCCTTTCTCGTCAACAGTAACGTTCTCCAGGAGTGCGTCGCGATGGATTGCGTTGTAGATGTCGGGCTCAGACTCCTTGTCGAGCTTGATTACCTTCGCATAGCAGCCGCCCTCGAAGTTGAACACGCCGTGGTCGTCCCAGCCGTGCTCGTCGTCACCGATAAGGAGACGCTTGGGGTCAGTTGAAAGGGTGGTCTTGCCTGTTCCTGAAAGGCCGAAGAAGATGGCGGTGTTCTCACCGTTCATATCGGTATTGGCAGAGCAGTGCATTGCGGCTATCCCCTTGAGAGGGAGGTAGTAGTTCATCATTGAGAAGAGACCTTTCTTCATCTCGCCACCGTACCAGGTGTTGAGGATGACCTGCTCCTTGCTGCTTACGTTGAATGCAACGGCAGTGTCGCTGCGCAGACCGAGTTCCTGATAGTTGTCAACCTTTGCCTTTGAAGCGCAGTAAACCACGAAATCAGGCTCCTGGTCGAATTCCTCCTGATTCTGGGGACGGATGAACATATTGGTCACGAAGTGAGCCTGCCAGGCAACTTCCATAATGAAGCGGACCTTCATCCTGGTATCTTTGTTGGTACCGCAGAAACCGTCGACTACAAAAAGTCTCTTGCCTGAGAGCTGCTTGAGAGCCAGTGCTTTCAGAACTACCCAATTGGTTTCTGAAAGCTCGTGGTTGTCGTTGGGGTACTCGGGAGTGTTCCACCATACGGTATCCTTGCTCTGCTTGTCCATAACGATGTATTTGTCTTTGGGAGAGCGGCCCGTGAAGACACCAGTCATTACGTTGATAGCTCCGAGCTCAGTGACCTGACCTTTGTCAAAGCCTTCGAGACCGGGCTTTGTCTCTTCGTTGTACAATACTTCGTAAGTGGGATTGTAGAGGACTTCAGTTGAGCCCTCAATACCATACTTGATTAATTCTTCGGCTTTCATTTTCGTTGTTTTGTTTATGTTATTCAGATATAAATTTCACTTCAAGCCCTTGTCAGGCAAAAATCGTGCAAATTTAAGAATTTGTTTGAAATGATTCACAAAAATTAATTCTTAATTTTGCAAAGATGAAAACGACGCTGAAGAGATATTGGGGATATGACGGATTCCGTCCGATGCAGGAGGAGATAATCTCTTCGGTTCTCTCGGGCCGCGACACCCTTGCGATTCTCCCCACAGGCGGAGGAAAATCCATTTGCTTTCAGGTTCCCGCACTGATGAAGGAGGGTGTCTGCATAGTGGTCTCCCCCTTGATTGCCCTTATCAACGACCAGGTTGAAAATCTGAAGAAGCGAGGAATAGAAGCGATTGCCGTCCATAGCGGAATGACATACAGGGAGATTGACACAGCCCTCGACAATGCGGTCTATGGCGAGGTCAAGTTCCTGTATGTCTCCCCGGAAAGGCTTCGCAGCGAACTTTTCAAGGCCCGGGCATCCAGGATGAAAGTAAGCCTGCTGGCGGTCGATGAGGCACACTGCATCTCCCAGTGGGGATACGACTTCCGCCCCGACTATCTGGAGATTGCGGCGGTCAGGAAACTTTTCCCATCCCCCGTCCCAGTTGTCGCAATGACCGCAACAGCCACAGAGCGGGTTGCGGATGACATTATGGAACGGCTCCAGTTCAGGGAAAGGAACCTTATCAAGGGGTCGTTCCAAAGGCCCAACCTCTCCTATGTCTTCAGAAAGGTGGAGGACAAGACGGGGAGGCTTCTCAAAGTGTGCGAGAATGTAAAAGGGAGCGGCATCGTCTATGTAGGGAGACGGAAGACAGCGGAAGACATCGCATCTTTTCTCAAGGCCCACGGCATCGAAGCGGAGGGATTCCACGCAGGAATGTCCCCTGCGGCCAGAAGCATCGTACAGGAGAGGTGGAAAAAAGGAGAGACGCGCATCATTGTCTCCACAAACGCTTTCGGGATGGGAATTGACAAGCCGGACGTAAGGTTCGTCTGCCACTATGACCTTCCCGACTGCGTGGAGAACTATTTCCAGGAAGCGGGACGGGCCGGACGCGACGGAAAGAAATCCTACTGTGTCCTGCTATGGAACGGGACAGACATCGCCAGGCAGAAGAAACTGATTCAGACATCCTTCCCGCCCCTGCCCCAGATCAGGGACATATACCAGAAGGTGTTCACATTCGTCGGCTACGCCTATGAAGAGGGAGCCGGCGCCTCGGTCAAATTCGACATCGAGTCCTTCGCACAGAGATACAGGCTCAATGCAACCACCGCTTACTATGCCGTGAAATACCTTGAATCCGAGGGATATTGGAGTCTGACAGACTCCATCCAGATTCCGGCGAAACTCCAGTTCACAGTCAGCAGGGACCAGCTCTACAGAATCCAACTCGGCAACGCGGAGATGGACACCTTCGTCAAACTGCTGATGCGCATCTACACGGGGCTGTTTTCATCATACGTTCCCATTGACATAGAGAAGATTGCCCAACTCGGACGTTACTCCCCCGAAGCGGTTAAGGAAAAACTCAAGCGGCTTTCCAGGATTGACGTTGTCAAATATATCCCGGCCATATCATCCCCGATGCTGAACATCAACAACGAAAGGTTATATGACAGGAATCTCCGTCTGCCCGAAAGCAATTACAGGGAGAAAGTGGCAAGGCACACAGAAAAGATGGAGGCAATTTCCGCAATCGCCTCGGACAGCAGAGAATGCAGGAGCGCAAGGCTTCTCCGCTATTTCGGAGAGATACAGGAAAAACCCTGCGGATGCTGCGACGTATGCCTGTCAAAAGCCGGGCATCCCGATGGCGGAGAAGATAATTCACAGATGGAGTCGGCCCGATACGACAATTTCATATCTTTGCAGAACAAAAACCGGAAAAAATGAAAGACATATTGCTGCCACCGCCGCACAGGAACGGCGGAATGCCACTGATGGAAGCCCTCAGCAAAAGGGTCTCCCACCGCAAGTGTTCCGATAAAAGCCTCGGCCTGCAGACCGTTTCCAATCTTCTGTGGGCGGCTTACGGCTTCAACAGGGAAGGTTTCAGGACAGTTCCCTCATCCCACAACAGGCAGGAGATGGAGCTCTATGTCTTCCTGGAAAGCGGGGTGTATCTGTACGATGCCGGGCAGTGCAGGCTTATTCACAAAATGGACGGAGATCACCGCGCCCTGACGGGAGCCCAGGATTTCGTGGCACACGTGCCAATGAACGTGGCATTTGTTGCGGACACCTCGAAAATAACGGGAAAGACGCCGCAGGGAGTGATTGAGACCGTCTTCGCAGATACCGGCTTCATATCGGAAAACATCTACCTTTGCGCCGCAAGCGAAGGGCTCAACACAGTGGTAAGGGCAATGTTCGACAAGGAGGCCCTGTCGAAGTTTCTCGGCCTGCGCACCGACCAGATAATAACGTTGGTCCAGAGCATCGGACACCCCGTTGAACAATAATGGAAAAGAAAGTAACAGAACTTTTCAGAGAGGTTACCGGAAAGGAGCCGGTGACTGTCACCCCGATTCGTGGAGGGGGAAGCAACCGCAGGTATTGCAGAATCTCAGCAGAGGGAGGGCTGTCCCTGATAGGAGTGGAAGGGACTTCCATCCCTGAGGACAGGGCTTTCTGCGGGCTCTCCTCACATTTCAGGGCAAAGGGGCTGAACGTTCCCGAGGTACTTGCCCATACCCCCGATTACAGCGCATATCTGCAGGAAGACCTGGGAAGCGACTCCCTGTTTGACCTGCTCGGAACCGAAGGCTCGGAAGGCCTTCTGCTGAAAACAATGGCATATCTGCCCAAAATTCAGTTCGAAGGTGCCCCCGGACTCGACTGGTCGCTCTGCTTCCCGCAGGAAGCGTTCGATGCCAGGATGATTTCGTTCGACCTCAACTACTTCAAGTACTGTTTCCTCAAGCCCTCCGGGCTGGAATTCGACGAGATCGCCCTGCAGAATGATTTCGACAGGCTGTCCGCCACGCTTATGGGCAATATGTCGGATGCCTTTATGTACAGGGACTTCCAGGCAAGGAACGTCATCATCAGGGACGGCGAACCCTGGTTCATAGATTTCCAGGGAGGTCGCAGGGGGCCGGTGCAATATGACGTGGCTTCCTTCGTATGGCAGGCCAGGGCCGCATATTCCGACGACTTGAAAAAAAGGCTTGTGGACGCCTATATCGATGCGGCCGGAAAATATATGGAAATGGACAGGGAGAGGTTCCTCTCCTCCCTCCGCCACTTTGTCCTCTTCAGGACTCTGCAGGTTCTCGGTGCATACGGATTCCGCGGCCTGACGGAGAAGAAGGAGCATTTCATCCGCAGCATACCGTTCGCCATAGAAAATCTCAGAAAAATGTTTGACGAGGGGCTCCCCGGATACCCTTGCCTTGCGGAACTGTCCGCACGCCTCTCCGAAAAGTTCCCCCCGGAGGAGAAAAAGGGCGACGGCTCTCTTGAGGTGAAAGTATGCAGTTTTTCATATAAGAAGGGCATACCTGCGGACGAAAGCGGGAACGGCGGCGGATATGTGTTCGACTGCCGCGCCATCGAGAACCCGGGCAGATATGAACAGTACAGAAGTTTGACCGGCCGCGACGGGGAGGTGATACGGTTCCTTGAGGAGAAGTCCACCATAGCCGGCTTCCTGAGCAATGTATGGGCTATGACGGACCCCCACATAGAGAAGTTCATTGAACGGGGATTCACCCATCTTGAAATATGCTTCGGATGCACAGGAGGGCAGCACAGGTCGGTCTACAGCGCAGAACGGACGGCACGGCACATCCGTGAAAAATATAATGTGAAAGTAACCCTGGTCCACACAGTAATCGATTCATAATCAGATTATCAGGAAGACATAACCTATGAAAACATTCAAAACCACACTCTTTTTGACAGCCGCCATCCTTCTGGCGGCAAGTTGCTCCAAAAGCGGAGAAATCGTCACCCCGGACGAAAAACAGATTGAATGGGCCGAAGCCGAAATCGGCGTAATGTTCCACTTCGACATGCAGGTGTTCAATCCCGATTACGAATGGAGGGAGTGGGGTACTCATCCCGATGTCTCCACCTTCAACCCCACAGAGTTGAACACCGACCAGTGGCTTGAAGCCGCATCGAAAATCAATGCAAAATATGCAGTTCTCGTAGCAAAACACTGCTGCGGTTTCAGCCTCTGGCCGACCGAAGCACACGGATACAGCGTCAAGAACAGCCCCTGGAAAAACGGGCAGGGAGACATAGTCCGCGACTTTATCGAATCCTGCAAAAAATACAACATCAAGCCCGCAATATATGCAAGCACCACGGCCAACGGTTATTATTACGTCGATAACCCGGGAGTGGTGCAACCCGGCAGCCCCTATACCCAGCAAGAGTACAACGCCGTTGTAGAGAAACAGCTGACTGAACTCTGGAGCAACTACGGTGAACTTTTTGAAATCTGGTTCGACGGAGGCGTGCTTCCCACGGAGCAGGGAGGCTTTGACGTCCGCTCACTGGCGCAGAAACTTCAGCCTGAAGCAATCGCCTTTCAAGGCCCGGAAGGGATGAAGCACCTTATAAGATGGGTGGGCAATGAATTTGGAGAGGCCCCCTACCCCTGCTGGGCGACAACAGGGGCCACCACCAGCGCCGACGGCACCAAAGTGATGTCGGGAATGAACGGAAGCGCTGACGCTTCGCTGTGGTGTCCCGGGGAAGCCGACTGCACGCTGAGACTGAACAGCACCCGTCAGGGAGGATGGGGCTGGTGTCCAGGAACCGACGATGCTCTCTACTCCGTCAACCAGCTGTTAAGAAAATACGAGACAAGCGTGGGCCGCAACACCAATCTGCTGCTCGGGCTGGTGGTGGATCCACGCGGTCTTGTCCCCGAGGGAGACGTGGCCCGTCTCGAAGAGTTCGGGAAAGCCCTGCAGGAAAAATACGGAACACCTCTGGCAAGTGCCTCCGGAGAAGGGAGCACAACTGTCATCAGAATGGACAAGCCTCAGTTGATTGACAGGGTTGTCATACAGGAAGATATCAGATTCGGCGAGAGGGTTCTTGAATATGAAGTGACAGGTCTCGGCCCGGACGGCAGGTGGACTACCCTTTCAACCGGCACGAATATCGGTCACAAGCACATTGACACATTCCGCCCGACAGAGGTGACGGAGGTGAAACTGAAAGTCAAAAAGAGCAAGGCCAAAGCGGCGATCAAGGATTTTTCCGTCTTCGGAATCGGAGAACGCTCCGAGCAGAGAGTCCTGTTCGAGGATGGCAACTATGCAATGTTCATCCATTTCGGTCTCTACTCCCATCTGGAAGGAACCTGGAAAGGCAAACCCTATTTCGGCAACGCCGAATGGATTATGAACGGTAACCAGGCCGGCATCTCAGTCAAGGATTACAAGGCTCTTGCAGCGGAGTTCAATCCCTCGGAATTCAACGCCGAAGAGATTGTCTCTCTGGCAAAGGACGCCGGGATGAAATACATCATCATCACCGGCAAGCACCACGAAGGTTTCGCAATGTTCGATTCGGATGCCGACAGTTTCAACATCCACGATGCCACGCCGTTCGGACGCGACCTTCTCGGAGAGTTGGCGGAAGCCTGCCACAGGAACGGTCTGGGCATAGGTTTCTACTACTCGCAATTTCAGGACTGGACCGCCCCCGGAGGAGGTAACGGCCCCACAGCCGATGATTCCGGCAAAAAGGTCTCCTTCGATGAATATTTCAGGAACAAGGTGGTCCCCCAGGTCACGGAACTGCTGACCAAATACGGACCTATCGAACTTATCTGGTTCGACACCCCGGGAGATATGCAGGAGCACTACTCCAGAGAACTTGTCGATCTTGTCCACAAACTGCAGCCCGGCACACTCGTTTCAAGCCGGGTCGGGAACGGTATGGGGGACTACAGGACTCTGGGCGATATGGAAGTCCCTCTGAAGAATATCGAAGGTCTGTGGGAAGGAATTGACGTCACTCAGGTGGGATGGGGCTACAACAGGAACGACTCGGAATGGAAAAGCCCCGAGTACATAATCAGGACACTGACCGCCACCGTCGCCCGCGGAGGTACCTTTATGCTCAATGTCGGACCCACGGCTAAGGGCGAGATTGCTCACGAAGCCGCCGCAAGCCTTCGTGAAGCGGGAAAATGGATCAGCCGATACCCTGACGCCGTCTATAGCGCAGGGTCTTCCCCCTGGGACCGCGCATTCCCCTGGGGAGACGCCGTCACCCAGCCGGGCAGGATTCTTCTCATTGTCAACGACTGGCCGGAGGACGGCAAACTGAATCTTCCCGGCATAATGTCAGACATACGCGAAGTCAGATTGTACGGGTCCCACTCTCTTGAGTTCACAAAATCCGGCAACTGGACCACGATAGAACTTCCTTTCCCAAAACCCGACAAATATTCCGCCGTCATAGAAATCTACGGTGAGAGCAATGAAGCGATTGTCGTGAAGAGGAATTACATATTCCCCTCATCCCCCACCGAATTGTCAGTCATATTCGGGGAGCACGACAAGTGCGACAGCAGATACAACAGTTGGATGGACAAATTCGGAGAATGGAAATTCAAGCACGAATTATGCAATTTCCAGGACGACACCTGGTTTGACTGGACAGTGGAATTCGCTCAGAGCGGCTGTTACGACATCGAAATCGAGTGTCGGGGGAAGGAACCGGTCATCTGGCAGATGGAACTTGACGGCATACCCTTTGCCATTGACAGACAGGTTACCGGCAACCGTTACGGCCATTACAGACTCGGCTGGGTACGCATTGACAAGCCGGGATCCCACATCATCTGTTTCAGACCCGCCGATGGCGATTATGCCAATATCAGCGTGAGCGGCATAAGGCTCACCCCCGTGCTGTCCGATTTGTGATTTCAGATTGAAATTGTTGACATTTTTTGGTTACCTTTGGGGATTCTTAAAAGAAAAGAGAAGAGAGTATGTTTGAAAATCTGACTGACAGACTTGAAAGTTCCTTCAAACTGATAAAGGGTGAAGGCAAGATTACCGAGATAAACATATCGGAAACGATGAAGGATGTCCGCAAGGCATTGCTGGACGCTGACGTCAGTTATAAAATAGCCAAGAATTTCTGCGACCAGGTGAAGCAGGAAGCCTTGGGACAGGATGTCCTCAAGGCCGTGCGGCCCGCTCAGATGATGGTCAAGATTGTCCACGACAAACTTGCCGATCTGATGGGAAGCGAGCACAGCGAGATCAACATAAAGGGCAATCCAGGCATAGTGCTGGTGGCTGGTCTGAACGGTTCCGGTAAGACCACTTTCTGCGGCAAACTTGCGTTGAACCTCAAGAGCAAGAGAGGAAAGAAAGTCCTGGTAGCCGCTTGCGACACTTTCCGTCCCGCCGCAATCGAACAGTTGAAGACTCTCTGTACACAGATAGAAGTAACCTGCTACAGCGAAGACGGAGTGAAGGATCCTCAGAAGATTGCGCTGAACGCCATCTCCCTCGCCCGCAGGGAAGGATATGAAGTGGTCGTCATAGATACAGCCGGCCGTCTGGCGGTGGACAATGAGCTGATGGATGAAATATCAGCCCTTCACAAGGCGGTCAACCCCACTGAGACTCTGTTCGTTGTGGATGCGATGACCGGTCAGGATGCAGTCGAGACATCCCGCATATTCAATGAAAGGCTCAATTTCGACGGAGTGGTGCTCACCAAGATGGACGGCGACACCCGTGGAGGTGCGGCCCTTTCCATCAGAGCCGTTGTTGACAAGCCCATCAAATTCATCAGTGCCGGTGAAAAGATGGAAGCCCTCGACGTTTTCTATCCCAAGCGAATCGCCGACAGGATTCTCGGTATGGGTGACGTCGTCTCTCTGGTAGAGAGGGCTCAGGAGCAGTTCGATGAGGAAGAGGCAAGGAAACTCCACAAGAAAATAGCAAAGGACCAGTTCAACCTCCAGGACTTCTACGACCAGATTCAGCAGGTGAAGAAGATGGGCAACATCAAGGACCTCGCCTCTATGCTTCCGGGAGTCGGAAGAGCAATCAAGGACGTTGACATTGACAACAGCGCCTTCAAGAGCATTGAGGCCATCATCCTGTCAATGACTCCTTACGAAAAGGAGAATCCTTCGATGATCAACGGCAGCCGACGCAAAAGGATAGCAGCCGGAAGCGGCACCTCCATTGCTGAAGTGAACCGCCTCCTCAAGCAGTTCGAAGGCACCCGCAAGGTGATGAAGAGTGTCTCTTCCGGCAATTTCGGCAAGATGCTCGGCCGCAAGCGCAGATAGAGAGTTCTATTACTGCAGTGTATTACACGTTTCCGGTCTCTATCTTGCCGAGATCCCTCACTTTGAATCCGTCGGGGACCACGCCTCTGACAATGTGAGTACGGCAGATTGAGAGATAGAAATCGATAATGCTGAACACGTCCGGGAAATCCGGCATCAGCGGGAAGACTGAAGGGCCGGCGTAATGGATGCCTGAGAATGCAAGCGGAGTGCACTGGTCCGGATCTATGCCTCCGTAAGGACTTCTGATTTCACCTGTCTTGATGTTCTGCCATCCGACAAGTCTCATCTGATCGTCAAAAAGAAGGTAGCGGCTGGTTTCCCTGGGACTGACAAGCAGGGTGGCCACGGCGTCGTCACGGTGATGCTCCCTGAACCACCCGAAATCCAGATTGGAATCTATATCGACGTTATGGACGAGGAAAGGCTCATCCTTTCCGAGCAACGGCTCAGCAAATTTGATTCCTCCCCCGGTGTCGCGAAGCAGTTCGCTTTCATCGGAGAAGTTTATCCTGACTCCAAAACTGTCGTTGGCTGCAATGTAGTCGCGTATCTGTGAGGCGAAGTGATGGATGTTGATTACAATGTCATCATATCCAGCCGCAATCAGCCTGTCAAGCACCATCTTGAGCATCGGCTCCCCGTTGACGGGGACAAGAGCCTTGGGCATAGTGTCCGTCAGAGGTTTGAGACGGGTCCCCAAACCGGCTGCAAAAATCATCGCTTTCATTTCAAATATTCCTCATCGTTTACGGGTTTATCCCGGCAATTTTGCTTTCAATAAATCAGGCTGTATATGTGCCTGCCACGGTATTTCCCCCGTGTCCGGTCCAGTCCGTGTGGAAAAACTCCCCGCGGGACCTGTCTGTACGCTCGTAGGTATGCGCCCCGAAATAGTCCCTCTGGGCCTGGAGAAGATTTGCCGGAAGTCGGCCGCACCTGTATCCGTCGTAATATTCCAAAGCCGCACTCAGGGCCGGAGCCGGAATCCCGCCAAGGACAGAGTGCGCTATCACGTTCCGCCACCCCTGCTGGGCCTCCTTCATCTTCCCGCTGAAATATGGATCGAGCAGAATGTTGGCAAGCTGGGGGTTTCTGTCGAAGGCCTCCTTTATTTTGCCTAGGAAAACGCTGCGGATGATGCAGCCCCCTCTCCACATAAGGGCGATGCCGCCGTAATTGAGGTTCCATCCGTATTCCTTTGCAGCGGCCTTCATAAGTGTATAGCCCTGAGCGTATGAGACGACTTTCGCCGCGAAGAGGGCTTTTCTCAGATCTTCGAGGAACGCCGCCTTGTCCCCCCTGAAAGGGACTGGAGACGGGCCTTCCAATATTGACGATGCCGCAACCCTCTCCTCCTTCTGTGCGGAGAGGCAGCGTGCGAAGACGGCCTCCCCTATCAATGTCAATGGCACCCCCTGGTCCAGCGCCGCAATACCGGTCCATTTGCCGGTCCCTTTCTGTCCTGCCGTGTCGAGAATGTAATCGAGCACATAACGGCCTTCTTCATCCTTCTTCGCAAGAATATCCCGCGTGATTTCTATCAGATAACTGTCAAGGTCCCCTTTGTTCCACTCGGCGAAGGTGTCGTGCATCTCCTCGTTGCTCATACCGAGAAGGTCTTTCATAATGTGGTAGCACTCGCAGATGAGTTGCATGTCACCGTATTCAATGCCATTGTGGACCATCTTGACGAAATGTCCGGCCCCGCCTTCCCCTACCCAGTCGCAGCAGGGGGTCCCGTCCGGAACCTTGGCACAGATGCTCTGGAAAATCGGTTTTACCAGAGGCCAGGCGGTAGGCGAACCTCCGGGCATCATCGACGGACCTTTCAGCGCGCCTTCCTCTCCGCCGGAAACGCCCGTTCCGATGTAGAGAAGCCCCTTGCTTTCAATATATTCCGTCCTGCGTGCAGTGTCGGGGAAATGGGTGTTGCCGCCATCTATTATCACGTCACCCCTGTCAAGCAGGGGGACGAGTCTGTCAATCATATCATCTACGGCGCTTCCTGCCTTGACCATCATCATCACCTTTCTGGGTGACTTGAGCGAGGCGACAAGTTCCTCAAGTGAATGTGCGCCGAAGATGTTCTTTCCTTTTCCCCTGCCTTCCAGGAAATTGTCCACCTTGGAAACGGTACGGTTGAACACACTTACCCTGAACCCTTTGCTTTCCATATTGAGAACCAGGTTCTCCCCCATCACGGCAAGACCGATAAGGCCGATGTCTGATTTCTGTTCCATATTGATATTCAAATATTTATATAACATTAAAACCTATTTTTCCAAGAGCCGACCTCTCCTCTTCCGTCCCGTTTTCAAGACGGACTGTGAACGCCTCGAATTCCCTTCTTATCGGATAGGACCCGCGCAGCCTCTCGAAAGAGTCAAGTGAGAAGCGCAGGGCGTCACTGTCCTTTACTATATCGTAAGTATGGAGGATGGCTTTTGTAATTGTCTGCCGGAAAGAGAGGCCTGCGGCGTCGATGGCAAATTCCGTATCGGCCTCAGGCTTGGGAACATATGGCACGCTCCATTTTTTCAGTTCTTCGATGCCGAGGACTTCCGCAACCCCGCGGACTGCCGCGGCGGTCCCGTTCGCCTTGCCGTCGGCACTGTAGCCTGCGATATGAGGAGTGGTTATATCCAGCAGGGAGACCAGCCCCCCATCGATTCGAGGTTCGGTTTCCCATACGTCAAGAACGGCGGCGCGGATTTTTCCGGAGGCAAGAGCCTCTTTCAGGTCAGTGTTCGAGACCACCGGACCCCGGGAGGAATTGAGAAGGATTGCCTCCTTCCCCATCCTGTCGAACGCCTTTCCGTCGAACAGGTGATACGTCGCATCCGGGCCGCTCTTCTGCATAGGGACGTGCAGGGTGATTATATTGCAGGTGGCGATAATCTCATCGAGGCTTGAAAATCCGTCAGAGCCCTCCATTCTTTCCCTCGGAGGGTCGTTGAGCAGCACCTTCATCCCCATTGCACGGGCGATAGAAGCGACTTTGCCACCCACATTCCCAACACCGACGACTCCGAGAGTGACCTCATTGAAATTCAGTCCGTATCTGTCGCAGAGAGTCACCAGAGCCGCGGCAATGTACTGCCTCACGGAGCCGGAATTGCACCCCGGAGCGCTTCTCCACAATATCCCGTTGGACTCGCACCACTGCGTGTCGATGTGGTCGAAGCCGATTGTCGCCGTGAAGACTATTTTCACGGAAGAGCCTTTCAGAAGCGACTCGTCGCACCTGGTGCGGGTGCGGGTTATCAGGGCATCCGCGTCCCTGACATCATCGGCTGTCGTCGAAGCCCCTGGCAGATAGACAACCTGCGCGTACGGCTCGAAAACGCCGCGGATGAAAGGTATCTTGTCGTCAATGACTATTTTCATAACTGTCAATCCTTGAAACGGTCCGGGTGGGCCCACAGCCCGAGCGCCGGATTTGAAATGTAATAGACCTCTTCCCCGTTGACATTGTTCCATCCGTCTTTCAGAGAAGCCACTCCGTATTTTTCCATAATCCCGTCCACAGGCTCATACCTGAAACCGACGGATTCCATTTCCTGCCGGGTCATACCGGGGCCGGGGCAGTATGTTATTGAGAAACGCCCTTCGGAGGAGCCGTGAATCAGATGTGCAGCAGCGCTGAGATTGTCACACAGGTCGTCATTCGCCTCCACGGCAGTAAGTGTATGCCCAGTCCCGCGATAGCCGTATTTACGGATAAGGGAGTCAATCGCCGGGTCTTCACCGAATTCCTTCAGCGCCGGTGCAACTATTATCAATTCGGCGCCGTCGGCCAAAGCCATACGGGTACGGTAGATTGCCTTGTTGCCGAGCCAGGTGCTCTTGAATTCCTCGGGGTCGAGATAGACTATGCACTTCCTGACGGGATGCTCCACCATATTGAAATTGGTTTCGAGGGAGAGTCGGGCGGCAAGCCTGAAGCACTCGGAATCGTCGCCGATGAAAAGCCCCTTGAGTTCCATTTCCCCGGTCGAGAGGTTCTTGGCAAGGACAGTCTGTATATAAACAATCGGAAGGGAACTGATGAAATTCTCCCTTGCATACTCCATCACCGCACGGACCGGAGTATCGGCACGGCCCATAATCCTCTCCATCCCGTATGTCGCACCGAGGTAGTGGCTTCTGTTGATGCCGTCAACCCCGCCGACGCCGACGAATATGTTCTTGGTATAGTTCGCCATCCCTATCACTTCGTGGGGCACGACCTGGCCTATGGAGAGTATAAGGTCGAAGGAGGGGTCAAGCAGCATTCTGTTCACCTGTGCGGGCCAGGAGTATGAGACCCTGCCTTCGGAAATCTTTCTGACATATTCGGAGGGGACCTCCCCTACCGTCACAACGTCGTTTCTCCAGTCGTGGACCCGGAAGAGATTATGAGGGACGTGACCGAACATCCTGTCCATCTGGGATTCGGTCATCGGAGAATGTGTTCCCAATGCGGGCATTATGTCCGTCAGGGCATCCCCGAATAAGTCATAGACCATCTCCGTAATCGGCCCCGCATAGGAGTTGAACCGCGTGAAATCCGGGGGAATGGCAAGCACCCTTTTCTTCTTCCCCAGAGAGTCGAAGACGGAATTCAGTGCCCGACGTACATCTTCGGGAGATATAGAACTGTCTTTTGAACCTTCGGCAAAATAGAGCATAGACTATCTTTTAACACGGGCGTTGCCTTCCCAGATGCTCCAGACCTGATCTTCATCGGCAGGTTGGGCGTAATCGGTGAGGAAAGTTGTTGCGAGAGCGCCGCTGGCCCAGCCGAACCTGAGACATTTTTCTGCTTCCCAGCCGCGCAGCAGCCCGTACAGAAGGCCGCCTACGAATCCGTCGCCTCCTCCGATACGGTCCAGGACCTTTATTTCCCTCGGTTCCACGGTGTGCCAGGTCTCACCGTCAAGAAGGATTGCTCCCCACTTGTGGGTGTTGGTATCGACAACCTCGCGGAGAGTCGTGGCAAAAAGCCTGGCGGACGGGTATTCAGCCTTGACCCGGCTTATCATCTCCTTGAAACTCTCTATCTTGTCCGAGAGGTTTTTCCCGCCTGTCTGAGGGCCTTCTATCCCGAGGCACAACTGGAAATCCTCCTCGTTGCCCACGAGAATATCGGACAGAGCGGCAATCTCCGAGAAGATATCGTGAAGTTCATCTTCCCTGCCCTTCCAGAAAGAGGCGCGGTAGTTCAAATCGAAACTTATGGCAGTCCCCGCCCTCTTCGCGGCACGTGCCAGTTCAAGGCAGAATCTGCCGGTATGAGGGCTGAGCGCCGCTATCAGTCCGGAAAGATGTATGATCTGCACTCCATCCCTTACAAATATCTTTTCAAGGTCAAAATCCTTCACATCGAGAGTCCTTCCCACCTCTCCCGCACGGTCGTTCCATACACGGGGACCGCGTGAACCGTATCCGCTGTCGGCGACGTTTATCTGATGACGGTATCCCCAGGGTCCCCCCTGCTCCACCTCTGGCCCTTCGAAGTCCATATTCCTCGAACGGAGGTTCGATTTGATGAACTGTGCAAAGGGACTTCCCTTCACGAATGTCGTCAGCACTTTGACAGGCAGCCCGAGATATGACGCTATGCTCGCGACATTGGTCTCGGCGCTTGTGGCCTGAAGGATGAAATTCTCACTCGAATGGACCGGCTGACCGTCCCTAGGGGTGATTCTCAAGCCCATACTGGTAGGGACAATCAAAGAATATCTGCAATCTTGTTTCATAGCGGTGTTCTTATTGTCACAAAGATATGAAGAATCCTGACACGCCATATCGAAAATCACAAATTCATCACTCCGGGAACTCCGGGAGGATGGAGGCGCCGAAGCCGAGTATGTTTTCTGCAGCAACTATCAACGCGTTATCACCTTGCTTTTTTGTACCGGAATAGGGCTGATCCGGTACCAAACAGGCCTTTGAAGCCATTTTGTACAGGAAAAGAACAGTTTCTGTACAAAAAGTGGATGAGCCAAACGTAATTTTATCACGCCTGCCTAAACATGTCTGTTGTGGGTTGAATAGTTTTGTCAAATGTCAGAAACTGACAAATTAGGATGATACCTTTGCAGAAGTTTAATCCGCAAAGGTATTTTTGTATATGGATAACATGATTGACCCGTGGCTATATGAGCTCAGGAAGGAGCGCCGGGAACGAATCAAAATCGTCAAGAAGTTTCTCGGAATAAAACCCGGTGATGGAAAACATCTGCGCTATCACGGTGCATACGCAATGCCTGATGGACAAGGTTACTACGTATATCATATAATTGACGATTCTCTGAAAGGGTGTAAAACAGGCATTGAACATTATGCTTTGGTTGATCCTATCAATTATTCTTGTCGGAAAGCGACTCCTGACGAAGCCCTGTCCCTAATGATGAATGAGTTATCCCCACTTATTATTGACTGACATCCTGCTATGAAAAAGAATATCTACCAGACCTTCCGGCAGTTTCTTCGCGACAACGATTGCGAGCGGCAATTTGATACTGCTTTCTATGTGCAGTGCGGAGCCAAAGTGCTCGATGAGACCTTAGCGGACATCCTCGTAATCGATGAAGCATTTTTCGGCAGAGTGTTCAGGTGGGACCTGACGCCCGAGGGTCGGGAGTTCTGGAAGGATATTGATAATAAGTGGGGAAATATCGGGAACAATTTGACAGGATTAGCCACGCTGCGCGTGTCTTTTCCTGGGCGTCGTCACGGCAAAGCACGGGGAAGGCGAAGATGGCGGGCTGAGCCCGCCATCTTTTGTTGTAGGGTCAGTCCCTTGCGAAAGCAAGCTTTCGGCGGGACTGAGCCTACAACAAAAGATGCCGCAACTTGCGTTGCGGCATCTTCGCAGTGTGCTCTGCACTGGTGACTCCTACAGGATTCAAACCTGTAACCTTCTGATCCGTAGTCAGATGCTCTATTCAGTTGAGCTAAGGAGCCTTTATCCTCTATCCGTTACTCTTCAGCTTTCGCTGCGGAAGCGGTGAATTTCTTCTCTTTGATGCGGGCCTTCTTACCGGTCAGTCCGCGGAGGTAGAATATACGTGCGCGACGTACTTTACCATACTTGTTGACTTCGATGTCCTCGATGAAAGGAGAAGAGAAAGGGAAAATTCTCTCTACGCCGACACCGTTGGAAATCTTGCGTACAGTGAATGTCTTCACCGCACCGGCACCACGCTTTTGGATAACAATACCACGGAATTTCTGGAGACGTTCCTTGTTCTCTTCCTTGATTTTGTAGGTGACGGTGATGGTATCACCTGCCTTGAAAGCGGGGAAATTTTTCTGTTCCTGTGCACAAGCGTCCTGTGCAATCTTCATTAAATCCATAACAATCAAAAATATAGCGCAACGTTGCCGGATTCATCACATCACTTTCGCAAGAGGTTGCTTGTTTTCGGGACTGCAAATGTAGTAAATTATTTAATATGTGCAACTATTTTTAACAAATATCAGACAATATGTAACAGCCCACGGCCCACAAACGGATTTATAATCTGAAAATCAGTGAAATTATACTATATTTGCACTGTTATGAAACGTCTCAAACTCATCATTTTCGCATCGGAACTGCACAACAATGCAAGCGTGATGAACACCCGTTCGGAGATGTTCGGAGAGCTGCGCAAGATTACCGATCTTCGGATAGATTATCCGACATCCCTGACAGCCAACACTTCCCGCATAAGCAAATATATTGACGGCGGTTTGCCATCAGACGACAGGCCGGCCGGAGATGAAAATTCGGTCACCGTATGCTTCATAGCAACGGGAGGGACGGAGGAGATCTTCCGCAACTACACGGACACCCTGCCCGAAAAGGTAATCCTGCTCAGCGACGGATTTCATAACTCCCTGGCGGCGGCTCTCGAAATCAGCACATTCCTCGGAAGCAGGGGCATCAGTTACACACATTTCAACGCCCCACTGGACTACAATTCCGATTTTTTCAAAAAAATGGTGGAGAGTATCTTCAGTTCCACTGAAAGCGGGCCCGGGCAATCATCAGTGTCCGATGCCGCACCGGATCTCCCGAAAGCGGTGCGCAACGCGCTCTCAAAAACGAGAATCGGCCTGATTGGAGGCAGAAGTTCCTGGCTCATCGCATCCGACATCGATAAAGAAGCCGTCACAAAGCGTTTCGGCACATCCTTCATCGACATATCAATCGAAGAAGTGGAGAAGGCTTTCGGGATGGTAAGCCCATCCAACCCCAAAGTCACAGCGATTGTTACAAGGATGGAAAGATTCCTCTCCCCGGACCGCAGCGGCGAGGATCTGCTGGAGGCCGCAAAGATGTACGCAGCCCTGAAGGGACTGTGCGCCAAATACAACCTCAACGCTATCACCGTCAAATGTTTTGATTTGATTTCCGGATGCCGGACCACAGCCTGCCTTGCCCTGGCGCTTCTCAATGAAGAAGGCATAGTGTCCGGATGCGAAGGTGACATACCGGCACTGTGGACTATGCTGTATGCCAAGTTAGCGCTGGGAAGGGCCTCCTTTGTGTGCAATCCGTCTTCAATGAACAGCGAAGAGTTGACACTCGACCTTGCCCACTGCACCATCCCTCTCAATATGGTACACGGCTTCAGACTGCCGTCCCACTTCGAATCATCCATCGGAATAGGAATCGCAGGAAGTGTGCCGAGCGGAAAATTTGAAATCATCAAGTTCTCCGGCAAGGAGTTGGAGCATTTCTACCGTGCGGAGGGAGAAGTCATTATGAACACCAACATCCCCCAGAGATGCAGGACGCAACTCAGATTCAGATTCGATAATAAGGAATGTTTCGACAGGTTCCTATCAACCGACAAAGGGAACCACGTCGTCCTGATCGCCCGCTAATTCAGCTATTGCCAGGGCCGGGTCGGGAGTCGCAAAAGCATAGGACCCAGTCACGAAAACAGTCGCTCCCGCTGCCTGAAGATTGTCTATGTTCGACTTCCCTACCCCACCGTCAACCTCTATGAAAAATGATGCCTCAGCGGCGGCGGCCATTTCAGAGATGATGGAGACGCGTTCTTGTGTCTGAGGGATGTATTTCTGCCCGCTGTAGCCGGGATTCACCCCCATTACCACAACGAAATCGAACTGGCCGAAGTACTCTATCAGAGATTCCACAGGGGTGCCCGGATTGATGGCCACGCCCGCCTTCAGACCAAAAGAGCGAATCTGCCTGAGGACATTGCGAAGGTTCTTCCCGCAAGCCTCCATATGGACGCTGATATACCCTGCCCCCTTCAGAGCGGCGAACCTCTCTATATATTTTTCAGGGTGGACTATCATCAGATGAATGTCCAGCGGTTTATGGGAAGCCGCCGCAATGGCTTCACAGACAGGAAATCCAAAAGAGATATTCGGAGCGAACACTCCATCAAGGATATCGAGGTGAATACGGTCAGCCCGGCTGGAGTCGAGCATCGCGCATACCTCATTCACTTTGCCGAAATCGGCCGAAAGCATTGACGGTGCAATATATCTTGCCATTGCCGCTAACTGAGTTTGTCTCCGTTCATCGAAATCAGGAATTCTTCGTTGTTCTGAGTCTTTTCCATACGGGTCTTGATGAACTCCATCGCCTCAATGGAAGTCATATCAGCAAGATAGTTGCGAAGAATCCAAATGCGGTTGATATATTCGGGATTGTAGAGAAGGTCGTCGCGGCGAGTCGAACTGAGAGTTACGTCAACTGCCGGGAATATCCTTCTGTTGGAGAGCTTGCGGTCAAGCTGAAGTTCAAGGTTTCCTGTGCCCTTGAACTCCTCGAAAATCACGTCGTCCATCTTGGAACCGGTCTCGGTGAGGGCGGTGGCAAGAATCGTGAGGGAACCGCCTCCCTCTATGTTTCGCGCGGCACCGAAGAAACGCTTCGGCTTGTGCAGGGCATTGGCATCGACACCACCGGAAAGGACTTTGCCGGAAGCGGGCTGCACCGTATTGAATGCACGCGCCAGCCTGGTGATGGAATCGAGCAGAATCACCACATCGTGGCCGCACTCAACAAGGCGCTTAGCCTTCTCGAGAACCATATTGGCCACCTTGACGTGATGGTCTGCAGGTTCGTCGAAGGTGGATGCGATAACCTCCGCCTTGACGCTGCGCTGCATATCGGTCACCTCTTCGGGACGTTCGTCAATCAGAAGGACTATCATATAGACCTCGGGGTGGTTGTCTGCGATGGCATTGGCTATATCCTTGAGCAGAACAGTCTTACCGGTCTTGGGCTGAGCCACGATCAATCCTCTCTGACCTTTTCCGATAGGAGTGAACATATCCACAACGCGGATTGAGATGTTCGAATTATGGCCATGGCCGGTGATGTTGAATTTCTCATCAGGGAAAAGAGGCGTCAGGAAGTCGAACGGAACGCGGTCCCTGATGAACTCGGGAGTCCTGCCATTGATACCGGTCACCTTCACGAGAGGGAAATATTTGTCGCCTTCACGGGGAGGACGGATTTCACCCAGGATGGTATCGCCCGTCTTCAGCGCGTACATCTTGATTTGACTCTGGGAGACGTATATATCGTCCGGAGATGTCAGATAGTTGTAGTCGGAGGAGCGGAGAAATCCGTAACCGTCGGGCATAATCTCCAGGACACCGGTAGCCTCCACGATACCCTCAAATTCAATCTTGGGAGGCTTGGGGGCCTGAGGTTGCTGGGCGGGTTGTTGGGCGGGTTGCTGTGATGCCTGCGCGGGCGCGGGCTGAGGAGCGGGCTTCACGGGAGCCTGCACCTGCGGAGCCTGCACTTCGCTCTTTTCCTCAGTCTGCTTCGTCTCCTTCCCTATCCTCTTCCTCGGAGTTCTGGTCTTGGGGGCCTTCTGCTCCTCAGGTGCCTTCACGGGTTCTTCAGGTACGGAAGGGGCCGCCTTCTCAGGAGCGGGCTTCTCCTCACTCTTAGCCTCGGCGGCACGTGGCTTCCTACCGCGTTTCTTAGGCTTTTCCGTCTTTTCTTCCGCCGTTTCGGAATCCTTTGCGGGAGTTTCGGCCACTACCTTTTCAGCCAGCGGCTCGGACGATTTCACAACTTTCTTTTTCGTCTTTCTGGTGGGGCGTTCGCTGGTCTGAACAGCCTGCTCGTCCAGAATAACGTATATCAAATCTTCAGCCTTGATTGATTCGGGCTTCTTAATCTTCAAACTTTTAGCGATGGCAATCAAGTCTTCCTGACTTTTGCTCTGCAATTCTTCTTTGTCGTACATATAATAATATAGGAAATCTGCCGTCAGTAAACTCCGGCTTCATTTTGGATATCGATGCAAAGTTAGCACAAAAAACGAGATATTCAAGAGTCCGCTCCGAAAAATACGAAACAGATTCCTATCTCTGGTTATTATCCCAGAAGCTGGCAGATTTCTTGAACTGGAGCAGATCCGAAAGGCCGGAAGCTTTAGCCGCTATTCTGAAACTCCAGCTTTCCCATTGGCCGTTAGGCACCCAGGATACTGATATGGCAAAGCAATGAAGGTCATATGTCGCTGAAACCTGAGTGGTGCTCAACTTCATCGCAGTAATGTCGAATCCGGTGTTGATATTGGCGCTCAAGGCTTTGATGAACCGTATCTGACCGGATATTCCCAGAGTCTGCGTATGCTTGTTCTTTACCAGCAGCTGATCGTTGGCATACTGGTAACTCTTCTGGTAGGAGTAACTGTAGTTAAGGCTCAACGACCAGGGGGCACTGGGGTTGGTATAGTATGTCCATCCCCCCGGAATATACTCTCCTGTAAGGGGATGATAATATACCTTGGTATATGCATCATCGCTTTTCTGCCCGTCATTCCCCTTGAAACTGCCATCACCGCTTATTGACCAGGAAAGAGATGCGCTTGCATTGGTAAGCCTTGCCAGATGACCCGTCTTCACCACATTGAACGTATTGATTCTCTGTCCCCTCTCATTCACCGCATAAGGGTCGAGAGTAAGGTTGCCGCTGATACCCAGTTTCCCAAATACAGTCGTACTTGCACTGACGGCTATATTGGAAAGTTTCAGGGAGTCTGCCAGGAAGTTGTATGAACCTCCGATATTCAACTGATCAATAAGTTTTACCTTTTCAGTGGATTTCTTCGGGTCCTTGGCCTCTTCGCTGTCAGGATCCAGCTTCTTCCGGACCTTTGCTTCGAGATTGTTTCCTATGGAGAAGGAAAGAGAAGCGGACTTGCCTTTTGACGGAGGGCCATAGATACCTCCCGAATATTTGTTGTATTCAACCGTTTTCTCCTCTCCCTTGGCATTCGTATAGACATAAGTGGTATATCCGTTGGCGGCCGTCCCCAACTCCGGTCTTCCGCTGAAACTGACGGACGGGCTTATCATATGCCGGATAGCCTGAAGCCGCCCGCCTTTCCTCTTGAAATTGAAAGTACCGTAAATTCTGGTACTGACAGACAGACCGCCAGAATATGTCTGGGTTATTCCGAAAGTGCTGAATTGATCTGTCTGCTTTGTCTCCACCTTGTCGGTTTCGGGATTGTACTCCATATACTGCGAACGGAAATACCAGTTCATCCCATATGACAGATTCGGGCTGAAATTGAAATATTTCAGCAGGGTGAAAGCCGGAAGCCCTATTGAAAAATTGTGGGTCATCCCGTTCTGCATCTTGTTCAGCAGATTCTTGTCGAGAGAGAAGTCTCTCGCCTTGAAATTCACCTTGTTCTGGAGAGTGGTGTTGTAGCTGAGCGATATGTCCTCATATATCTTCGATTTGCCCACCTTGTTCTTGCGCTTGAACGGATAGAACCTGTTGACGGTGAAGGTGATGTTGGGCAATGTCACGGAATAGGAGCTGTCTCTGGAATTCTGGTTATGCAGAGCGTTGACAGACAGACTCATACCACTCCAGGTCTTGGAATATGAGATGGATGAGGACATCTGGTTCTGGAGACCCTCGGTAATGCTGGAAGCATTGTATCTATTGTTTGAAGGGCTGGAGAAGTTGACGGATGCCCGGAAAGATGTTCCAGGCCTGGCCTTGGAATCCTGAGAGTGGTTCCACGCCAATCCGAAGTTCTTGGAGACATTGTAATCCTTGCTTCCTTTCTCACCGGTGACGTCGTTGGAATAGTTAACGGTGACGTTTCCGTCAAATTTGTATCTCTTCTTGTAGCGGGAAGTCACCCTTGTGGCCCAGGAACCGTACGTATAGAAATCGGCGGTCAGCGCCAAATCCATAAAATCCCCTATCACAAAAGAATATCCCAGGTCACGGAGATACATTCCGCGGGCCGCTTCCTCTCCATATGTGGGGATGAGGATTCCGCTCGCCCTGTCGGGCATATCGGGCACGAATCCGAAAGGCAGCACCAGCGGGACAGGGACATCGACGAAGACGGGATAGGCCGGGCCGAAGATGGTTTTCTGCTTCGGTTTGGTGATGACCTTCGCGGTGGTCATCTTGAGATAATAGTGGGGATGCTCCGCATCGCACACCGTATATTTTCCTCCGGATATGTTGATGGACTGGTCCGGCATCATCTTGAGGTTATCTCCCTTGATTTTGCCCTGATCCTGCTGCGTGTCCATATTCTTGATCTTCGCCTTGCGGGAGGTGAAATTATAGAACACTTCATCCATTTCATACTGCTGGTTCCCCTGCCTCATGACCGGACGGCCGATCAGCTCATTCGTGATTGTATCACGCGTCCCCCTCGCATAGACAACGTTCAATTCGGTGTTGTAGGACATATAGTCCGCCGTCAGCTCCATATCCTCGTATTTGGCGGTCACCTCTCCGAAATAGTAGATGATGTTCTTTTCCGGGTCCTCTATCACGGAATCCCTTGCCGTGGAGAAAGCCGGCCTCTCCAGCATCCCCCCTGAAGACTCCTGCGAAGCCGCCGCCACTGCCGTGGAGTCCACAATCCCCACACCGACGGAATCGGCTGCCGCAAACTCAGCCGAATCAATCGGAGTGAGTATGACGGTATCCTTCAGAGCGGCTCTGGCGAGAAGTTCCGTACGGGCCGCTCCGGCATTCCTGATGAATGATGAATCACGTATCTGGGCGCTTGAAACAAACGATGATACAAGCGTCAAAATAATCATTATGCAGCAATGCCTGTGCAACATTTTTTGTATATTTGCAAAAGTGCGAATTTAGTAAAAAAAACCTAAACCCAATGCTTTTTAGGCTGAAACGGTGCTTTGCCATTTCAATAATCGTTCCATTCTTTTTGATTGGCACCCCCTCCCTCGCGGAGACAACCTCCTCCGTCAGATTGAAGACCGTCGTGATTGACGCGGGGCACGGGGGGCACGATCCCGGCACAGTCTCTCCCGACAAAAAAATCAAGGAAAGTTCCATCAATCTTGACATCGCCCTCACCCTGGGACGCAAGATTGAGGAGAAATTCCCCGACGTCAAGGTCCTCTACACGAGGAAAAAGGACGTTTTCATCCCCCTGGCATCCAGAGCCGACATAGCAAACCGGAATCACGCCGACCTGTTCATATCCATTCACGTCAATTCTGTAAAGAAAGGATCCAATGCCAGAGGAGTGGAAACATTCGTGATGGGTACCGACAAAAGCGCATCCAATATGGAAGTGTGCAAGCGGGAGAATTCCGTGATTCTGCTTGAAGAGGATTACACCACTACATACCAGGGATTCAACCCCGACAATGCCGAATCATACATCTTCTTCAATCTGATGCAGAATGCCTCCTTCGAACAGAGCATCTCAATGGCTTCACTCATTCAGCAGCAATCCCAAAAAGGGCCCATCACAGTGAGCCGCGGCATCAAACAGGCCCCGATTCTGGTCCTGTGGAGAACCACAATGCCGGCCGTATTGGTTGAGGTCGGTTTCCTGTCAAACCCCTCTGACCGTAAAATCCTCTCGACAAAAGCCAACAGGGACAAGATAGCAGGCAACATCTTCAATGCATTCTGTTCCTTCAAGGAGCAATACGACAGCGATCTTCCGGCGGATGACGTTCAAAGAAGCCAGGCATCCCCGAAAACCGACGTCGGAGCCGGCAAAGTGTGGCGCATCCAGTTTTTCGTCTCCAAAAGCAACTTCAATGAAGGAGCCTCGCAATTCAAGGGGCTGAAAAAAGTCGACAAAGTGAAGGAAAACGGCGTTTACAAATATTCAGTTGGCAAGTACTCCTCAAAGGCGGATGCTGTCTCCGAACTTAACGCTGTCAAGAAGATTTTTCCCGACGCTTACATAGTGTTCAGATGATCATTATTGAGCCGAATTTTTAACGATATATCTATCAGACGATTACAGAAAAATTAAAAGTATCTTATTGATTTTCAGCGTGTTGTATTTTTTAAATATTTTTTATGTTGAAAATTAGGCACTTGTGATTTTTCTTAAAAAAACAAGAGAAAAAAAATTTTTTTATCACAATTTTATTCTCAATTTTGTATCGGTTCAAACGGGGAGAATACCTTGAACGGACCGACGAATTCAATCAACTTTTTAGATGAAAAAGCAAAACCACACAGAAGTATGGGATAGGTGTATGTCTGTCTTCCGGGACAACATCCCTTCCAGCAAAGCCTTCTCCACCTGGTTTTCCCCCATCAAGCCGATATCGCTCGAAGGGGACACTTTCACCATTGAAGTTCCTTCGGATTTTTTCCGCGAATACCTCGAAGAAAATTATCTCGAACTGATGGGCGCAGTCCTTCGTCGCGAGATAGGTCCCAACGTCAAGCTTGTATATAAAGTCAAATTGCTGACCGGAGTCTCCACAACCGAGAACTCCAGACGCAGAGGAAACTACCGCAACGCGGAGATTCCAATCCCCGATGCCGCAGCAAGATACGCAGGAAACCCCTACGCGATTCCCGGCATCAAACAGTTGGAGATTGACCCCTGCCTCAACCGTCAGTACAATTTCGACGATTTCATAGAAGGTGACTGCAACCGTCTCGGCAGAGCCGCCGGATTGAGCATTTCGGACAAGCCGGGCAAGAGCACATTCAACCCCCTCTTCATATACGGAGGTCCCGGTCTGGGCAAGACTCACCTCGCACAGGCCATCGGAATCGCCGTCAAGGAGAAACACCCTGAGAAAGTGGTGCTCTACGTTACGGCAAACACTTTCCAGAACCAATATATGAACGCTGCCTGCAGCGCCAAATCCGGACACGACGGTAACAAAGTCGCAGATTTCCTCAGGTTCTATCAACTTATAGACCTCCTGATCATCGACGACGTTCACGAATTTGCGGACAAAAAAGGCACACAGGGCGCATTCTTCCACATATTCAACTATCTCCACCAGAGTGGGAAACAGCTCATTCTCACCTCCGACAAGCCTCCCGTAGAATTGCAGGGACTGGAGCAGAGATTGTTGTCCCGTTTCAAATGGGGGCTTTCAGCGGAATTGCTTCCACCCTCATACGACACCCGCCTGGCTATCCTGAAGGCAAAATGCCACAGAGAGGGAGTGGAGGTCAGCGACGACATTCTCTCCTACATAGCACACAACGTCAAGAACAACATACGAGAGTTGGAAGGGACTCTTTTCTCCCTGATTGCGAACGCCACCTTCAACCAGAAGAGCATCACTCTCTCTTTGGCCCGCAACCTTGTCGAGAAGATTGTCACCGAGCCTCAGGTCGACATCTCCATCCCCAAAATCCAGAATGCCGTTTGCCAATATTTCGGCATTTCAGAAGAACTCTTCATATCGAAGACACGCAAGCGCGAGATTGTCCAGGCTCGACAGATAGCAATGTATCTGAGCAGGAACCTCACGAAGACCTCTCTGGCCTCAATCGGAGAGATTCTCGGCGGGAAAGACCACGCGACTGTCCTTCACGCCTGCAACACTGTCAATGACCTCATCGACACCGACCGCAACTTCAGGTCCTACGTCCACGACATCGAGCGCATGCTCAACAATGTGGACTAGAAAGCCGCCTAAAACCATACACATCTATGACCGCAGAAAAAGTACTCTCATTTTTCAGTGAGATTACCCGCATTCCCCGTGAATCGGGCCACGAAGAAAAAATCACGGAATATCTTTGCGAATATGCCAGGCAAAGGGGGCTTGCCCACAAAGTGGACAGGAGCGGAAACGTAGTAATAACGGCTCCCGCGACACCGGGATACGAAGACCGCCCCACCGTGATTCTGCAGGGCCATACCGATATGGTCTGCGAAAAGGAAGCGGGCTATGATTTTGATTTCGCCAAAGACCCGATTGAATATACAATAGAGAACGGCTGGATGGTCGCTCATCACACGACCCTCGGCGCCGACAACGGAATCGGCATTGCCACAGCTCTCGCGATTATGGATGACAGCACCATTGTTCACCCCCGTTTGGAATGCCTTTTCACCACCTCGGAGGAGACAGGCCTTGACGGAGCGCGCGGGCTGAAAGCCGATATGCTTACAGGAAAGATTCTCATCAATCTGGACGATGAAGACGAGGGCTATTTCTGCGTGGGCTGTGCCGGCGGAATGGATGTTGTCGGAACTTTCAGATACCTTCCCAAAAAACCGCTGAGAGGCTCTGTCGTATCACGCTTCACCATTGACGGAGGTCTGGGGGGCCACAGCGGGGACGACATTGACAAGAACAGAATCAATGCCGTACAGCAGGCGGCCAGGTTCGTCAACATTGCAATGCGTTTCAACGTTGACCTTTGCAGCATACAGGCCGGCAACAAACGGAACGCAATAGCAAGGAGCGCTGAGATAATCCTCGCCATCCCGGCCCGCAATGAAGACAAAGTCATCGAAGCGTTCAACACGTTCACTTCCAACTTGAAAAATGAATTCGCCCTGTCCGATCCCGGTCTTACATTCAAGGCGGAACCCATCAGTTGGAGAGGGGACGCCATCGATCGTCGAAGCGCCCACAAACTGATAAAATCTCTTCTGGCCATCCCCCACGGAGTAATCAATATGAGCGATGCCATCCCCGGGCTCATCGAGACCTCGACCAACCTTGCTTCCGTAGCTATGACGGCAGGGCACAAAATCACTGTCTGCAATATGCTCCGCAGTTCCGTAAACAGCGAAAAGGAATTCCTTGCCGAACGCATAACAGCCGTGTTCGAAATGGCCGGAGCAAAAGTGAATTGTTCCGACGGCTACCCCGGATGGCAGCCCAACCTGAACTCACACATAAAAGATGTGTGCGTGGATTCCTACAAGAAGCTCTTCGGTAAGGAACCCGTCGTACGCGCCATCCACGCAGGGCTTGAATGCGGCCTCTTCACCGAAAAATTCCCGGATATGGATATGATTGCATTCGGCCCCACATTGCGCGGAGTACACGCACCGGGCGAAAGACTGGACCTGGCTTCGCTTGACCGCTTCTACACCGTCCTTCAGGATGTGCTAAAGAGCCTTTAACTTTCCGGCGAACTTCTCAACCCGCTCCTTTGCGTAGTCGAGAGTAACAGTGAATGAGGCCTTCCCGAGGGAAGGAGCCTCGAACATCGCATCCATAAGTATGGCCTCGCAAATGGACCTCAATCCCCTTGCCCCAAGCTTGTACTCTATAGCCGTATCAACTATATAGTCAAGCACTTCATTCTTTATGACAAGCCGCACCCCGTCAAGGCTGAAGAGTTCCTTGTACTGCTTGACAAGGGAATTTTTCGGTTTGGTGAGAATCGACGACAAAGTGTTCCTGTCAAGAGGGTCGAGGTGAGCCAGGACAGGCATACGTCCCACTATTTCAGGAATCAGGCCATAAGCCCTCAAATCCTGGGGAGCGACATACTTGGTAAGATTGTCGGAATCTATTCCACTGCGGAGTGCACCGGCGCCATAGCCGATAACCTGAGTGTTGAGCCGCTGTGCGATATGCCGTTCGATGCCTTCGAACGCACCGCCACAGATGAAAAGGATATTCTCGGTATTGACGGCAATCATCTTCTGGTCCGGATGCTTCCTGCCACCTTGCGGGGGGACGTTCACCACGCTGCCTTCGATGATTTTCAAAAGAGCCTGCTGCACCCCTTCCCCGGAAACGTCACGGGTGATTGAAGGGTTGTCGGACTTACGGGCTATCTTGTCGATTTCATCGATAAAGACAATACCACGCTCCGCCTTGGATACATCATAGTCCGACGCTTGAAGAAGCCTTGTCAGAATCGATTCCACATCTTCTCCGACATATCCGGCCTCCGTAAGGACAGTGGCATCCACAATGGCGAACGGGACATTGAGCTTCTTGGCTATGGTCCTCGCCAGCAGGGTTTTTCCCGTTCCTGTGGGACCCACGAGCAGGATATTTGATTTCTCTATGAAGTCATCCTTCTTGTTGATGCGCTTGTAGTGGTTGTAAACGGCCACGGCCAGACACTTCTTGGCCTCCTCCTGCCCTATCACATACTGATCCAGATATTCCTTGATTTCAGCCGGCTTATAGAGGTGATAGTCAAGGGATTGTCCTGACACAACGCTTGAATTTGAAGATGACGCCGGGACGCCTTCTCCAAGAACCTGCATTGAATACTCATACGCCATCTTTGCACAGTCGGAGCAAATCGACACACCGGCACCGCTTTCAAGAAGCAGTTCCACTTCATCCTCTCCCCTGCCGCAGAAGGCGCAGTGCCCCTGAACCTTTCCGTCACTATTTTTCTTTCCCATCTGAGAAACTCTTTCTGGCTATAATGTTATCTATCATCCCGTACTCCAGCGCCTCGGAAGAGGTCATCCAGTAGTCACGGTCGGCATCCCTGCTGATTTTCGAGATATCTTTTCCGGTATGGTCAGCGAGGATGGAATACAATTCATCCTTCAGCTTGACTATCTCCCTGGCAGTTATCTCAATATCGGACGCCTGTCCCTGGGCACCTCCCATAGGCTGATGAATCATCACCCTTGAATGAGGCAATGCGGAACGCTTCCCTCTTGCTCCGGCCGCCAGAAGAATTGAAGCCATTGATGCGGCCATCCCGGTACAGATTGTTGCCACGTCCGGCTGGATAGTCTGCATAGTATCGTAGATTCCCAAACCGGAATAGACCATCCCGCCCGGAGAATTGATATAAAGCATTATATCCGCCTTGGGATCATTGCTTTCGAGAAACAGCAGCTGAGCCTGAATTATATTTGCCACGTCATCGTCGATGGGGCATCCCAGAAAGATGATACGATCCATCATAAGACGGGAGAAGACATCCATCTGGGCAACATTGAGTTTTCTCTCCTCAATTATCATAGGATTGATATAGCCCGATGTCACCCTGCCCACTTTGGAGAGGGAGATGGGGTTTACACCGCAGTGCCCTGTCGCGAATTTCTCAAACTCTGTCATTCCGATTATTTTGTAAGTTCGCGCATCTGTTCCAGAGAGACGTTCTTGCGCTCGAGAGTCACGGCACCCTTGAGATATCCCAGAACAAGATTATCCTCAACCCTGTCCACTATTCTGTCGGCCTGCTGACGGTCGCCCAGAATCTGCTCGGCATACTTGGAAAGATGCTCGTCAGGGACATTGTTCATACCGTACATAGCGAACTGATATGCGGCGAACTCCTTGGCCTGCTTCATAATGTCATCCTTTGATATCTTGAGGTTCTGGTCCTTCATAATCTTTGTACGGATGATGTTCCAGCGGAAATCCTTTGCAAAGAGGTCATACTCTTTCTCGACGTCCTCCTTCGTGAACTTCCCGTCATTTGCCACGACAATCCAGCGCTTCATGAACTCATCGGGAAGAGCCACGGCAGCCTTCTCAATCAGGTACTCCTTGGCATCAACCATAAAGCGGTACTCGCTTTCCTGGCTGTATTCCGCAGCGAGACGCTCTTTCACCTTCTCGTTGAACTGAGCATCATCTTCGCATACTCCTTCACCGAATATCCGGTCGAAAGTCTCCTTGGTTGCGGGAGCGTTGACAAAAGTCTTCACTTCCTTCACGGTCATCTTCCACAACACCGGAAGCGTGTCAAGTTCTTCCTTCTTCACTTTGAACATCGCTGCCCTGTCTGTCTCGTTCGTAAAGGTCTTGGTAATGTCAACGTCCTTCACGTCATCTTTCTTCAGTCCGATGAAGGATTCCTTTATCTCTTTGTCCGTTATGCTGCGCAAAGCGACGTACGCCCCTTCGACTTTGGTCTCACCGGCCTCGAAATCAACTATAATGAAATCGTCCTCAGCTGCGGCTTCGCCGGTCTCCAGCTGTCCGTACTGTCTGAGCAGGCCGTTTCTGTAATCCTCGACGGCTTTCTCGGAAATCTCTACGGTATAATAAGGAATCTTGTCATCCTGACCCAGAGTCAAGTTGACTTCAGGCGCGATGGCTATGTCGAAAGTGAACTTGAACTTGTCAGGATTGTCCCAGTCGTTCTTCGGTTCATTCTCGCTCGGCAGAGGTTCTCCGAGGATTGACAGGTTGTTCTTCTTGATGAATTCATCCAGACCGTCGCTTACAATCGCATTGATGGTCTCAGCGAGGGCCTGACCACCGTGAATCTTCTCTATCAATGACATAGGAGCCATTCCGCGGCGGAAACCCTTGAGTTCTGCAGTACGTCTGAATTCGTTGAGTTTCTTCTTTCTGGGTTCCTCCCAATCAGTTTTGTCAATTGAAAAATCGACCGTAAGGTTAAGGTCGTCGATCTGGTGTTTTGTTACTTTCATTATTGTATGTATTTATATTGTCAAATAAAGTCTGCAAAGTTATGAAAATATAACAATTCCGCAAAAAATAGAAGGACCCTCATAACTTCACCGGAAAGAAATTTGGAAAATTCAAAAAAGAGTTATACATTTGCAGTCCACATCGCGGGGTAGAGCAGTTGGTAGCTCGTCGGGCTCATAACCCGGAGGTCGTTGGTTCGAGTCCAGCCCCCGCTACTAGACAGGACAAGTCTTCGGATTTGTCCTGTTTTTGTGTCTAGACCATTGTAGAGTCCCCATTTCAAGTTCGAATTTGATTTTCATTTGAAATCTTGTATCTTTGCTTTACGAAACGATATTGACTACTAATAACTCTTTATGAACGAGCTGTACCGTTTAGACACTGACGTGTTGCCGAGTATGCCCACTCCTCATGACTGTGTTATAAAGACTATCCTTGTTGACAAAGAAAAGCTGTTCATTTCTTTTGTTTTCGAGGATGATTTTTCGGAATATGATTCTATAGCTCATCAAAGACCTAACGCAAAGTCATTGGTCATTAAATACCATTTCTATAATGCAGTGGAGGATTATGAACTATTTCGGTTCATGAAGCCTTCTATTTGGCATCGTCATGGCGGTTATAAATGTTTAACCGAGTATAAGAAAGGAAAACACGATGCATTACTAAAACTCACCAAGCACAATTTAGAGTATCTCCACCACTATGTTGCGTACAAAGACATGATTATTCATCTATGGGCAGGCACGAGCATTGTGTTGCAACTCGATGTGGATACTGTCGAATATGAGTGGATATATTGACCTCTATTGCTTGAACTCCATCACGGCTTTGAATCCTTGAATGAATTCGTTCGAAATTTCGATTGATTGTTCTACTCCAGAAGCTTCAGACATTCGTCTGGAGCTTCTTCCGTTTTGAGGGGGCGCAGCCCCCTTACTTCATTTCATTCCGTTCGCTACCCCGCCGCTCCCGAGCTACCGACATCGCAGAGCATCAGCATAAGTGCCATGCGGTCTTTCTTTATTGCAACTTTCCTCTCCATTCCTCAACCAACCGGCCAAGGTGACCCAAAGTGCAAAACACCTAGAGCGGTCACACGGATTGAATCACTATCTGTTGATGATGGATGCCCTAGGAGAGAGGTAAATGCCCTCACCGGGAGCACCTGTATCCATCTGAAGGGGATGCATTGTCTATAGAAGCGATAGGTGATTTGCCGGTTTCTCCCTATTGGACAGACTTTCTTATCCTGCGGAATTTATCCGCAGGATGGAGAGGGATTGCCATTATCCTGCGGAGTTTTGCAGCAGGATGGAGGAGGGTTAAGGGTGGAGCGGGAGAGGAGCGGGGCCAGTTCCAGCGGACGGAGGTCCGCCGGAATGGCGGGCAGCGTATCCGGCCCGGGCTGTTTGGAGCCCAGGCCGACACTGCCCGCCACCCGTCCGGGCTGCCCCGTGTCACGATTGGCAAAAAGGAATTTATCCGACTCCGGTGGGTCAGTCGCCCAACACTGGTGGGCAAGACAATAGGCATTGAATGGAAGGTGCTCGATCCCGCGGGCCAGGTAGTCGAAGAACTTGGGCCAGGTAGTCGAAGCACTTGGGCCAGGTAGTCGAAGCACTTGGGCCAGGTAGTCGAAGCACTTGGGCTAGGTCTCCCCTGATAACCGGGGACCTAGCCCACTACGAAAACGTAACATATTGATAATCCGAAACTTGAAAATTCAAAGCGGGCTAGGTCCCTCACCATCAGGGCGGACCTAGCCCAAAGCGATGGCACACCTAGCCCATAACCTTCGGGAAATGCCCGAAGGATGTGGGGAAAACAGTGTGAAAAGACGTTAACCTTCGGAAAATGCCCGAAAGTTGTGGGGAAAACAATATGTAAAAGCATTAACCTTCGGGAAATGCCCGACTGGTAGTCTACTGAATGAAAGAAGCCAGCAATCATGCTGGCTTCTTTCATTCAGTAGCTTTGAGGTGGCACAAGGCCTACTTGGCCGCACCTTCCAAACGCCGGCGGTCATCTTCTTTTTTGACGGCTTTGGTGACTGCAAAAGTAAGCGGCAGGAGTACAGCTTCCAGTAAGATCTTCGCAGAAACCTGGGCCAGGCCGATACCGACCAGCACTTTTGCTGGAAGCCTGCCGATGAACGCGAGCGGAAGGAACACGAGACAGTCTGACAGTTCCCCTATGCAGCTTGATATGATGGCACGCCATGCGAAACCAGTCATATCAGGATGATTCCTCTTCATCCGTGCAAAAACCCTGTCATTCACGAAGTCACCGGCTACATATGCAATCAGCGATGCAGCAGTTATTCTCGGGGTGCTG
>JAZUIV010000053.1:0-47733 GCA_045642485.1 Bacteroidales bacterium
AAATGCACCTATGACGAAACGAAGGTTGGGCTTGACGAGCAGGAACTGCTCAGGAAAAAGATTGAACGTACACAGAGGGCTCTTGATAAGCTGAATGCAAGGCTTTCTGCTGCAATATGTTAGAAAATGTTATATAGAAGAATAGGCCAAGTAAATAGACATTGTTTAGTTGCGTGTGATAGAATTACGTTTGGCTCATCCACTTTTTGTACAGAAACAGTTCTTTTCCTGTACAAAATGGCTTCAAATGCCTGTTTGGTACCGGATCAGCCCTATTCAGGTACAAAAGCATTGATAGTTGCTACAGAAAACATAATCGGCTATTTGGATGATAAATCTTACGTTCCTGGTTCATACGTCTGGACGAATGATGTTGTGTTGCAAATCATCTGCGCAACTGCCATTTGCGGAATCGGTCTCTGATGGGCTTCCGGACTGAATTTCCTTCGATGTCCGTGCGCAGATCCCACCCGCAGGGTCTCATCTGTTCAGCGATGCCCGTCCTCATGTGCATAAAACGCACACTCCTTGCGCAGACGATTTGCAGAACATAAATTCGCAGCAACGTATCGCTCTTACAGACAAACGAACGCGGCCTGTCCGCATTATGAGCGACTTGCATTTCACGGTGGAATGTAGTCAAGGATTGGTTGCCGTCAGCAGGTGAGCGACTCAGGGTTCAGATGAGCAGATCCTCCGCGATTATCTTGGGGACGTAGTGGACGCCATCTTTACGATAGTATTTGAGACTGTCTGAACTGCGGACAGGCACAAGTTCAATCTTCTCGGCCGGCTTCCCGATTGCCAGTACCGCCACCGGTTCGAGCGGCAATCCAAGTCCGCTCCTGATTCCATCCCTGTCGAAGTTCCGTATTATCAAGCCTCCAAGGCCGAGTTCCACGGCTTTGAGCAGCATTGTCTGGAGAGAAATGCCCAAATCTATGTCTACGGAGGAGTTCTCTTCGTGATTGGAGCAGATGATTATGAATGCTTCCGGCTCCGTCCCGGGAAAGGGGAGATGCAGTTCGGGCAGCGCTCTTCCCATACGGATATGGGAGTTGACAATATCCGATTCCGGGCCTTTTGTTACAAGGTGAAATCTAAGACTCTGCATATTGACACTTGAGGCTATACGTGTGTTTACTTCAACTATTGCTTTAAGCTGTCTTATGTGGACTTCATAACTCTTGTCATAGCCTCTGTAGCTGCGGTTACGAAGTATCAGTTTGTCCAGTGAAGGCCTTGCCGGCAGGGCTTTCTTTCCGCCGCCCTGCCCGAAAACCTCTTCGAATCTCCTTTCAAGATAATTGTCTGCCATAGGTCGGGTATTTGAACGTACGAATATATGAATTATTGCGGATAGTTTGTAACTTTGCGGATATGGAAAAGGTTTTGCACTTCTTGAGGGATTTGAACCTGAACAACAACAGAGAGTGGTTCAATGCCCATAAATCCGAATATCTGGAGGCAAAGCGTGTTTTTGACACATTTGCTCTCGAGTTGTGTGAAGGGATAAGGGGATTTGACAGATCTATCGGGCCCCTGGGTATCAATGACATCACATACAGGATATATCGTGACGTCCGTTTTTCTCACGACAAATCTCCGTATAAATGCCATATGGGAGTATTTGTCTCTCCTGAAGGCAGAAGGGCAGGCTATTGCGGCTATTATTTCCAGGTAAGCGCTGCTGACAGAGGAGGTTGGGAAAGTTCTCATATAGTTGCGGCAGGGGATTATATGACAGAGCCTCAAGTGTTGAAAATCATCAGGGAGGACATAGAGCTCGGAGGCGGGGACTTCCGTGCTGTCTGCAATAAGGCAGACTCCCGTTTCTCTCTGGACAGAGACAACTCCCTGAAAAATGTCCCCAAGGGTTTTTCTGTAGATTCCCCTGAAGCGGAGTTTCTCAAACTGAAACATTTTTCATTGTCTTATTATCCGGATGATGAGTTTGTTACATCCTCTGACCTTAGGGACAGGCTTGTCTCTATGTTTCGTACAACGGCTCCTTTTGTCGAATATATTAACCGTGCGATACGGTATTCCAAAGAAGAAAGATAAGAATCTGTTTTGAAATGATTAACTTCAATTCTTATGCTTCTTTTTTGCGTATTTTTCGTTGCTTTTCAGCCCCAATGGAACCCCATTGCGGCCTCAAATCACCAAAAAATCCATCGAAAAATAGCCTATAATAATTTTCGTGAACCATTTCAAAACAGATTCTAAATTATGTTAAAAATGCTCAAATTGTCGCTTGCGGCACTGCTGTTGACCTTCACCTCCTTCCTTTCATCGGGTAATAACTGGATGGCGGGTCTTCCTGACAGCACTCTTGTCTGTAATATGACTATCCCCGGAACGCACGATACGTTTACGTATCAACTTGATTACGAGTTTATAACCAAATATTGGTGGAGGACTCAGACCGAGGATGTCGCCAAACAGTTCGACATTGGAATCCGATGCTTTGACTTCAGGCCTCATTATGTTGACAAAGGAAAGGATTCATATCTGCAGATTTTCCATAGCAGGCGTAACTGCAAGATTTCTTTTGACGAAGCTTTCCGCTCCGTAATCGGGTTTGTCACCGACAATCCTTCCGAATTTGCGATAGTGTATCTCAACTATGAGACAGGGGACAACAGTTCCGAACAGAAAAAAGCCGGCAAGGAGATGCTTGCGCGTATGCTCCTGGGCTATTTGAAGGAATTCGGAGAGAAGTCCATAGCTTTTTTCAGGCCTGATATCACTCTTGGTGAAGTCCGGCATAAGGTGCTGGTAGTCTGTAGGGACAATTATGAAGGATTCGACCTGCCGTTCGCGGCGTTTATCAACAATTGGGACGATTTTTCCGGATCGGGCTACTTCACTACAGGAGGGAAGACGGGCGCCCCCGGAATCTGCAGGCTCTACAGTCAGGATTTGTACAGCGTATATGACTGGGACCATTTCCACGAGAAAAGCGAAGCGTTTGACGGGTGCGCTGAGGCTTTTCTAGCCGATGAAACACCTTTCCCCTGGTGTATAAACAACGCCTCCGGTTATATGGGCCATTCCGAAAGGACTTTGAACTACAATGAGTTCGCCTTCAAATCCAATCCTCACGTCATTTCCGTCGCCCAAAAGATGTCAGGAAAGGGGAGAAGAGGGCTTGGAATCGTTATGATGGACTTTGCCGGCCAGAAGGAGTTCGGTCTTGTGAAATACAAAGTATTCGGAGACGAATTGACAAAGTCCCTCATCGCCGTCAATTTCAGATAAACGGCGATGAGAAACAGTTCGGGAAACAGGTTTTTCGAATTATTTGATGCACTTCCAGGTCACCGCCGCGAGCGCACCTCCGATGAACGGGGCGACGATGAATACCCATACGTTGGCAAGTGCCTCTCCTCCTACAAAGAGAGCGGGGCCGAATGAACGTGCGGGGTTGACAGAGGTTCCGGTCAAGTTGATGCACACCAGGTGTACAAGTACCAGAGTCAGGCCTATGGCTGCTCCGGCAAGATTGCCCGCACCTTTTTCGGAATCGGTGGCGCCAAGGACAACCAGGACGAATACAAAGGTGGCGACAATTTCCACAAGAACGGCACCGGCGGCACCGTTGACACCTCCGAATCCGTTGGCTCCACCCATCTCAAAACTGCTGCAATTGCAGATCAGGGCAAGGATGGCCGCTCCGATGATACCTCCGATGAACTGACCGGCCCAATAACCGCAGGCATCTTTCCAGCTCATACGGCCGCTGAGAGCGACTCCGAGAGTAATTGCGGGATTGATGTGGCATCCGGAGATATTCCCGATCGTATATGCCATCGCTATGACCGACAGTCCGAATGCAATCGCTGTACCCACCACTCCGGCGGGAGTATCGCATCCCAGGAATACAGCCGTTCCACATCCCATAAGTGTCAGCACTGCCGTACCGATACACTCAACCACATACTTTTTCATAACAATTTTTTTAAGGGTTAACTTTTCTATACGAATTTAATAAAAAAACGATAGAATGTTTTTATAAATCAATAATTTATGTTTAAATTTGCGCTCCCGTCCGTACGGAGGGTTTACAAATAATGTTTAACTACTTGTCGTTTAACTAATTAATTATGGAAGAACAGAACATTACAATCGCAGAGGAGGAGGACATACAGGTTCCCGTTTCTGCAGAAAGGAAGAGCAATGCTTCAGTTGCAAACGATCAGTTTGACTGGGAAGCATTCGAAAATGACGGCTTCAGTGAATCTGACAAAGCCGCGACAGAAGAAAGTTATGCCCAGACTCTCAACCGCGTAAGCGAAAATGAAGTTGTCGAGGGTACAGTAGTGGCGTTGAACAAGCGCGAAGTCATTGTGAACATCGGCTACAAGAGCGAAGGTGTCATCAGCATCAATGAGTTCCGCTATGATCCCGACCTTGCAGTAGGTCAGAAAGTTGAAGTATACGTGGAGAACGCAGAGGACAAGAAAGGTCAGCTCATTCTCTCTCACAAGCGCGCACGCGCTCTCAAGTCTTGGGACAGAGTCAACGAGGCTTGCGAAAAGGATGAAATAGTAAAGGGTTATATCAAGTGCCGCACAAAGGGTGGTATGATTGTCGATGTATTCGGTATCGAGGCATTCCTTCCCGGCAGCCAGATTGATGTCAAGCCCATCAGAGATTACGATGTATTCGTAAATAAGACAATGGAATTCAAGATTGTCAAGATCAATCAGGAGTTCCATAACGTGGTTGTATCCCACAAGGCTCTCATTGAGGCTGAAATCGAAGCTCAGAAGGCTGACATCATCGGCAAGCTCGAAAAAGGCCAGATTCTTGAAGGAACTGTCAAGAACATCACTTCATACGGTGTATTCGTTGACCTCGGCGGAGTTGACGGTCTCATCCACATCACGGATCTCAGCTGGGGCCGCATCAATCACCCCGAAGAGATTATCTCCCTCGACCAGAAGATCAACGTCGTCATTCTTGACTTCGATGATACCAAGAAGCGTATCGCTCTGGGTCTGAAACAGCTCAGTCCTCATCCCTGGGATGCTCTTGACGAGAATCTCAAGGTTGGTGACAAGGTTACCGGCAAAGTTGTGGTTATCGCCGATTACGGTGCCTTCATCGAGGTTCAGCCCGGTGTAGAAGGTCTTATCCACGTATCCGAAATGAGTTGGAGCCTCCATCTGCGCAGCGCTCAGGATTTCCTCAAGGTAGGTCAGGAAGTTGAAGCAGTCATCCTTACCCTCGACCGCGAGGAGCGTAAGATGAGCCTCGGTATCAAACAGCTCAAACCGGATCCATGGGCAACTATCGCCGAAAAATACCCCATCAACAGCAAACATACCGCTACAGTCCGCAATTTTACCAATTTCGGTGTATTCGTAGAGCTTGAAGAAGGCGTTGACGGACTCGTACATATCAGCGACCTCAGCTGGACCAGGAAAATCAAACATCCTTCAGAGT
Organism: Bacteroidales bacterium; assembly: GCA_045642485.1. Taxonomy (GTDB): domain Bacteria; phylum Bacteroidota; class Bacteroidia; order Bacteroidales; family UBA932; genus Cacconaster. Next base: position 5,455 of record JAZUIV010000053.1, read on the forward strand.
TTACCTCTATCGGTGAGCCTCTTGAGGTTGTTGTTCTTGAGGTCGATCAGGAAAACCGTCGTCTCAGCCTCGGCCACAAGCAGCTTGAGGACAATCCTTGGGACGGATACGAGAATATCTACACTGTAGGTTCCGTACACGACGGTACTGTTTCAGCGCTCGTTGAAAAAGGTGCTACCGTTACTCTTCAGGAAGGTCTTGAAGGCTTCTGCTCAACCAAGAACCTTGTCAAGGAAGACGGTACTTCTGCAAAACAGGGCGAGACTCTCGAATTCAAGATTGTCGAGTTCAACAAATCAAGCAAGAAGATTATCCTCTCCCACAGCCGTCTCTTCGAGGAGGCACGCAGGGAAGAGGCCGTAAAAGTAGCCAAAGAGAAAGAGTCCGAGGCCACTTCAACTCACAAGGCAGTCAAGAAACTGAAAGATAACCTTGAGAAGACCACTCTCGGTGACATTTCAGAACTCGCTGACCTCAAGAGCAGGCTTGACGCTGAAGCAAAAGAGGCTGAATAGTGAATTTCTCGCTTACAACACTTGGCACGGCTTCCGCCAAGCCAATTGTCAATCAACATCAGAGCGCCCATGTAGTGAATATGCACGGGCGCCTCTTTTTGATTGACTGTGGCGAAGGCGCTCAGGTCCAGTTGGCCAGATACAAGATATCCAAGGGAAGGATAGACAATATCCTCATCTCTCATCTTCACGGCGACCATCTCTTCGGAATATTCGGTCTGCTCTCCACGATGGCGATGGAGGGAAGGATTGCGCCTCTGTACATCTATGCTCCCAGAGATTTCAGTTCCATCCTGAAATTCTTTCTCGGCCATTTCGGAGAAGGGGTCAAATTCGAGATAAACCACATCCCGTTGAAATCAGGAGAGCCGGAGCAGATTATCCATCTTCATAATTGCTACGTATGGGCATTCCCTCTCAATCACAGGATAGATTGTTACGGGTTCAAGATAGCATACCACAGAATGCCCCGGCACGAAGGGGAAGTTGAAGTTTACAAGTCGATTGTCTATTGCTCCGATACGGCTCCTTTCGAGCGTGAAGCGGAGTGGATCAAAGGTGCTGACCTGCTGTTCCACGACTCCACCTATGCTGATGACAATGTGGTTCTTGCAGAAAAAATGTATCACTCCACCTCACGCCAGGCCGCTTCTGTCGCCGCCTCAGCCGGTGTGGGAAAACTTGTCCTAGGCCATTTTTCCTCAAGATACAAGGACTTTGGTTTACTTCTTGCTCAGGCCAGGGAGGTCTTTCCTGAGACATATCTCGCCGAAGAGGGGAAGACATTTGAAATATTATGAAATATCTGACTTTTTTACTGACAATCGCGCTGACCTTTTCAGGCATTTCTGCCTCGGCTCAAAGCAAAACAGATGATGTCCTGAGGAATGTCGAGCGTTTCGGCCGCTTCCTTATCTATCTGAACGGCAATTATGTGGATACAATAAATGCTGATGCGCTGACGAATGCCGCAATAAAGGAGATTCTGGAGGGGCTTGACCCCCATTCAGTATTTATCCCCAAGGAAGAGGTCCAGTCCACTAACGAACCTCTGACCGGCTCTTTTGAGGGGATAGGGATAGAGTTTGCCATAATCAGTGATACCCTGTGTGTGCAGAATGTCATAATCGGTGGACCTTCCGAAGCTGTGGGGCTGATGGCCGGTGACAAGATTGTTTCGGTTGACGGTCAGAACATTGCCGGAGTGAAAATTTCCAATGAAGGTGTTCGGAAATGTCTTCGCGGACCGCGTGGCACAAAGGTGGAACTGATTGTACGCAGGCACGGCGTCAATGAGCCGATGGATTTCACAATAGTCAGGGACAAGATACCGTTGAACAGCATTGATGCCGCCTACTGTCCGAAGCCGGGTGTCCTGTACGTCAAGTTGAGCAGATTCGCCCAGAATTCCATTTACGAGTTCATTGACGCGCTTAAGACACTGAATGCGATGCCGAAGGGTATGATTGTCGATCTTCGGGGCAATGGGGGCGGTTATATGCAGATTGCGCTGATGCTTGCAGACATTTTTCTTGAGAAAGGACAGACAATACTCTTTACCGAGGGTTTGCACAGTCCTGTGCGTTATGAATACGCGAGCGGTAGCGGATTCTTCAGGTCGGGACCTCTTGCCGTTCTTGTCGATGAGGAAAGCGCATCTGCAAGTGAAATCTTTGCAGGTGCTATGCAGGACTGGGACAGGGGAGTGATCATCGGAAGGAGGACTTTTGGGAAAGGACTTGTCCAACAGCAATATCCGCTTTCTGACGGTTCCCAGATAAGGGTGACAGTTTCAAGGTATCATACCCCGTCCGGAAGAGTAATCCAGACTCCGTATGAAAACGGCCGGAGAACAGAATATTACGACAAATTGAACGAACGGTACAAGCACGGAGAACTTTTCAGCAGAGATTCCATCCAGTTCCCCGATTCATTGAAATATACCACCAAAAAACTCGGACGTACCGTCTATGGCGGTGGCGGCATTATGCCGGATATATTCATTCCAGGCGATACGACCGGTGTGAACGGATATTTCTCTTCTGTCATAAGGAAAGGGTATCTGACGGAATATGCGAATCAGTTCATAGACAGCCACCGTCCTGAGATAGTAGTGAAAGGACGCTCATTCGAAGATTTTTACAAGGCTTACGATGATTTCGGGAAGGACGCCCTATCCGGTCTCGTGGATTATTGCCGGTCCAAGGGTCTTGAACCTTCTGACAATCAACTTCAAGAATGTGGTAAACAGCTGGCTACGAGGCTGAAAGCTCTTGTGGCAAGAGCCGCTTTCAATACTACCGGATACTACAGGGTCATCAATATGGAGGAGGACCAGGCTTTTGAAAAGGCGATGGAAGTTATTTCGTCCTGGAGCGGGCCTTTTCCCGCTCTCTAGCATTCAGCGCTCTGTGATAGGCCCTTGCGTTGGCAAGATGACCTGACAGTGTCGAAGCGAAATTGTGCTGCCCGTCGAATGTCTCCCTGGCGCAGAAATAGATGTAATTATGATGCTGATAGTTCAATACTGCATCTATGGCGGCGATAGGAGGCATTGTAATGGGCCCCGGAGGAAGCCCGATGTGAATATATGTGTTGTAAGGTGATTCAACTTTCAGGTGTTTGTTCAGCACTCTTGTGATTCCTTTCTGCTTCAAGGCGTATTTGACGGTAGGGTCAGCCTGCAATGGTATCCCTTTTCTCAGTCGGTTGATATAGACTCCGGCAATTGTGGGCATCTCCGGTTTGTATTTCGTCTCTTCGATGATGATGGCTGCCAGCGTGCTGACCTCTTTCCTGGTCATTCCGATGGATTCGGCCTTTTGCCGCCTTTCTTCTGTCCAGAAAGACTCGTATTCCTGATGCATCCGCTCAATGAATTTTTCAGGAGTGGCCGTCCAGAAAAATTCGTAGGTATTGGGAATGAACATCCCGATGAAACTCTCCTCTTCAAATCCGCAGGAATTCATTACTTCCGGATTTTTCAGCACTTCTGCAAATCGTGCGGAGTCAGTCTCGAACTGCTTCCCGAGAATCCCGGCAAAGGATTCCATAGAGCGGATATACCCTTGAAAAGCGATTTTTACGGGTTTCTGCCATCCGTTTGCAAGCATTCTGACTATATCCTTGTTGGACATTGCCGTATCGAAAGAATAATATCCCGGTTTGAAGGAACCGGCCAGTTCCAGATGGTCTGCAGCCCTTCGGAAAGTTTTCATATCAGTCAGCAGTCCGATTTCTTCAATGCTCTTCATAAGCTCATCATATGAATAACTCCGATAAACCTTGAGTGAGGGCATATCTCCGGATACAGCAATGTTGTTTGCATAGAACGTCCTGTAAAAATCATACGAGGCTGTCAATGCTGTCAGAATTATTGCCGTAAGAATGGCTCCGACTATGAATCCGGTTCTTTTTTTCATTTCCTTGGTCTTAGGTATATCATCTCACCGGGCTCCGGTTCCTGCCCGCGGGACATATCATTATATTTGTAAAGATATCTCAATTGAACGGCATATTTCTGTGAAATGCTGTACATTGTCTCTCCTTCTTCAACCACGTGCTTGTCAAGATACCTTGCACTTTCCTTCTTTTTCTTTTCAAGATAGACCACAGTTCCTGCCGGTATTTTGCTGTTGCGTTTGACATCGTTGAATATCATCAATTCCCGACCGAAAAGATTGTAGTCCTTGGCAAGAGAGCGATAGGTGTCCCTCCCGTTGGCGATGATGAATGCCACTCCGTTCTGTTCGCGGACTTCACGATCCAGAGAAATCCAGTAGAGATGGCTGTCGCTCCTGGGTTTGAGAACGAAACTGGCGGCAGATTGAGTGGGTGTTGGCGGCAGATCCCCGGCTTGCGTTTCAGTCAGGATGTCGTAACGGGCCAGATCGTTGTCTTCGATAATCTTTATCAGCCTTTTGGCGTAGTCCGGCGCAGTGGCATAGCCGGCGGCTTTCAGGCCGTATGCCCAACCTTTGTAGTCTGTCCTTTCCAGGTCGAAAAGAGAGGCATATCTGCGGCTGTAGCGGAGGAAATCCCCGTGGTCTTTGTAAGATTCGGCGGCATTTCCATATTTGCGGAAACATTCTCCCTTCCGGTCATCATCCTCGTAAATCTTCTTGCCTTTCCATCCGTGACATTTGATTCCGAAATGGTTGTTTCCTTCCCGGGCCAGACGGCTGTTTCCGTCTCCGCTTTCAAGGCATCCCTGTGCAAGAGTTATGCTTGCGGGTATTCCTGTCTCAATCATCTGTTTGATAGCCGTATCCTTGAATTTTGCGATGTATTCGCTCCTGCTCATCCGGGCGGTTTCCGCTTCGAGGCACAATGCTGCAAGCATCAGAATTGCAACGGGTATGAAGAGTCTGAGTCTCATTCGGAACGGGTTTGAAACAAATTTTAAAAGAAAAAAGGGTAAGCTTGATATATCGCACCGCTACAACCACTTACCCTTGCTGCCTTCCGACCCTGGGGGAGTTCAGTGGGAGCTGGTCGTATATGACTTACCCCACTGCAAATATAGTAACTTTTTCGGATTTTAGAAGATATTTTCTAATTTTGCCCGTATGGGATCAAGAATTTGCATCGGATTGTCCGGAGGTGTTGACTCCAGCGTCGCCGCATATCTGCTGAAACGGCAGGGGTACGACGTATTTGCCCTGTTTATGCAGAATTGGCACGACACTGAAGGTACTCTGCACGGGGAATGTGAATGGGAGGAGGACCGTTCAGTTGCGGAGATGGTAGCCAGAAAAGTCGGTATTCCGTTCCATTTTGTGGATTTGAGCGAGGTCTATCGGCAGAGAGTGGTGGATTATATGTTCAGCGAATACTCAAAGGGACGGACTCCCAATCCGGACGTTCTGTGCAACAGGGAAATCAAATTTGATGCTTTTTTGGCTGAGGCTCAGAAACTTGGAGCTGATTTTGTGGCAACCGGTCATTATTGCAGGAAGGATTCCTTTACAGATGCTTCGGGAAAGACCGTTTATCGCATCCTTGAAGGTGCCGACTCCAACAAAGACCAGAGTTATTTCCTCTGCCAGCTTTCCCAGAAACAGTTGGAGAAGGCGATGTTTCCTATAGGGGACATCTGCAAGCCTGAAGTACGCAGGATTGCGCGCGAAGCCGGCCTTCCTTCTGCCGACAAGAAGGATTCACAGGGGATTTGTTTTGTAGGCAAGGTGGATCTGCCTGTTTTTCTCCAGCAGAAGCTCATGCCGAAGGAAGGGGACGTGATTGAGATCCCGCGTGGATTTTACGACGGGCGTGCGGAGAATGACACCCTTGAATCCCTTGCTGAACCGATAACCTATTCCCCTTCTGACGGAAAGGCAATTGGCAAGCACATCGGGGTGCAATATTACACAATCGGACAGAGAAAAGGTCTCAATATCGGAGGGCACGCAGAGCCGCTCTTCATAATAGCGAACAATCCTCAGGAGAATATCATTTTCGTCGGAGAAGGGCAGAGTCACCCCGGACTTTACAGGAAGGCTCTGAAAATTCTGCCTGAAGAGATACACTGGATAAGGCCCGATATGGAGCTCGGTGTCGGTGAGACATTGCGCTGCAGGGTGAGAATCCGATACCGTCAACCTCTGCAGGATGCCCGTCTCTTCAGAAAGGAGGACGGAATGTACATCCTGTTCGATGCCCCCCAGCGTGGAATCACCCCGGGACAGTTTGCCGCCTGGTATGCAAATGACGGTGAAATGACAGGCAGTGGGGTGATATACAGATAAATACTGAAATATACGAAAGCGTTATGGCAATAGCGGATTCTGAATTGATAATTAATGCCGACGGTTCGGTTTTCCACCTTCATATGAAACCGGAACATCTTGCCGACACGGTGATTCTTGTCGGTGACAGAGACCGGGTGGGGATGATGAAGAAGTATTTCACCGATATCGTGAGCGAAACGTCCAACAGAGAATTCGTCTCCTTTACGGGGAGGTACAAAGGTGCCGGAATAACCTGTCTTTCCACGGGAATAGGCATCGGCAATATCGATATAGTGATGAATGAACTGGACGCTCTTGCAAACATAGATTTCAGGACCAGGGAAATCAAGAAGGAACACAGGCGTCTGACGCTGCTCAGGCTTGGAACCTGCGGTGCAGTTCAGGGCGACATCCCCATTGGTTCCTTCGTATTCTCCAGATATTCAATCGGAATCGACGGACTTCTCGGCTGGTACGGCTGCGGGTCAGATGTACTGATTCCCGAAATGGCGCAAGCCTTTGCCGACCATATCCACATAAGCCCTTTCCAGTCGATGCCGTATGTCGCCAAATCCGGAGACCGTCTTTTCAGTCTCTTCGAAGATTGCACCATTCCGGGAATGACAATCTCCGCTCCGGGGTTTTACGGGCCTCAGGGCCGCTCTGTCAGGGTCCCGCTTGCCTTGCCCGATATGCTGGAGGATATAGAGAGTTTCAGATATGAAGGGATGAGAATTCTCAATTTCGAGATGGAAGGTTCCGCCATTGCGGCTCTGGCCCGCCATCTGGGGCACGAAGCCGGAACTGTATGCTGCGTTCTTGCAAACCGCTATCTCAAAAGTATGAACACTGATTACAAATCTCTCGTGGACAAGTTGATTGTTCTTGTCCTTGACAGACTCTCCTCAGAAAAATGTCAGACATTGTCATAGTCGGCGGAGGTGCCGCCGGAATGATGGCTGCAATATTCGCGGCCGGAAAGCTGGGGGACGGCAGCCGTGTCACCCTGCTGGAGAAAAACAACCGTCCCGGACGAAAAATCTATCTTACTGGCAAGGGGCGGTGCAACATCACCAATATGAGGCCCTGGAGCGAATTCGCAAGACACATACATCCGGATGCAAAATTCTTCAAGCCTGCTTTCAAGGCCTTTTCCAACGAGGCGGTGAAATTTTTTTTCGAATCGGCCGGACTGCCGGTGACCGAGGAGCAGGGCAGACGGCTTTTCCCGGCATCGATGAAGGCGGCGGACGTGGTCCGTGCCTTGGAAGTCAAGATGAAAGAGTGTGGCGTCAGAACAGTGTACAATACAATCTGGAGCCCTTCCGTTCCGTCCAAGGTCCTTGTGGTGGCAACAGGAGGGAAATCATATCCTGTCACCGGTTCTACCGGGGACGGTTATGACATCGCACGTTCATTCGGACATACCGTAACACGCGTTTTTCCATCCCTGACGGCTCTTATGCCCAGGGAATACAGATATTACGGCACGATAGAGTTGAAAAACGTGGCCTTGACTCTTCAGGTAGACAAGGATTTCGTTCAAAGAGAGGAGGGGGAGATGTCATTCACCGATGACGGTATTGAGGGAGCGCTCGGGTACAGGCTCAGCAGGCGTGCCGTATGGGCACTTGAGAACGGGCAGAAAGTCACCTTGTTCCTTGACTTGAAACCGGCACTCACGGAAGAACAACTGTCCGCAAGAATCTTGCGCGAAACTGCAAGTATGGGAGGAAAATCGGGTGTGGCTCAGGTACTTCGCCGGCTTCTCCCTTCGGATCTTGTTCCACCCTTTATGGAGTCTCACAGGAGCATTGGTCTCGAATCTCTTCCAAATGCCCTTAAGAACTGGCGATTCCCTATAGTTTCCTGCAAGGGTTACGAACGTGCCGTTGTGACGGCAGGTGGCGTTTCTCTCAAGGAGATTAATCCATCCACTATGGAATCCAGGCTGCATCCGGGGCTTTTCTTTGCCGGAGAGGTGCTGGATTTAGACGGAGACACCGGTGGATACAACCTACAGGTCGCATTTTCCACCGGTGCCCTTGCTGGAATGTCAGCCGCCGACTATTTGTTGTCCAGGCAGTGACAGAGTTTGCTGTTAATCTCCTTTACACGAGCTATCTCCATCTTGTCAATCTTGCGGTCATATGTCATCAGTCCGTTCACCTCGATTTCCACGTCTGTTGTCTGGGTATATACGCCTGCTGAAAATCCTTTGTCGACAAACTCGAGAAGAGAGTTGCCGTATTTGACATATTCGTCGGTTACGTCCTTGCTGTTCTCGAAGCGGATATATCCCCAGTTCCTGTCATTCGTCCAGAGGTGATCCTTGATGGGGAATCCGATTCCACCGTATTCACCGAGAACCAGAATCCTCTTTGCATCACTCAGATAGAGTTCTGGCATAGGGTAGTGGTGAAGGTCCAGGATATCTCCGGCGAAAAGAAAATGGTTTCCACCGCTGGCGGAGTTGACAAGCCTGTCAGGGTCGTAGTTCTTTGTCCAGTCCGTGATTTCGACTGTCTTGAACTGGCCCCAGCCCTCATTGAAGGGAACCCAGACCACCACAGACGGTGAGCTGTAGAGGTAATCCATTATTTCCTTCCACTCTTTGCGGTAGTTCTCCTCGCTTGCAACGCTGCGGACAAATTCACTCTTGTTGTAGAACTCCATATTGGTCCAGGAGCCGTTAAGGTCACCGGAAGGCATATCCTGCCATACCAGGATTCCAAGTCGGTCGCAGTGATAGTACCAGCGGGCCGGCTCAACTTTTACGTGCTTGCGTATCATATTGAATCCCATATCTTTGGTCTTCTGTATGTCGAACAGCAGAGCCTCGTCGGTAGGGGCTGTATAAAGGCCGTCAGGCCACCATCCCTGGTCAAGGGGACCCAGCATGAAGATGGGCTTGTCGTTGAGAGCCATCCTTTTGATACCGTCCTTGTCCTCGATGGAACTGATCTTTCGCATTGCGCAATAACTGTCGACCTTGTCGCAGACTTTGCCGTCAACGGATAGAGAGACCTCCATATCATAGAGGTAGGGGTCATCCGGTGTCCAGAGATGAGGATTGTCAAGAACAACCTCGGCTGTCATCCCTCCAACGGCTTTGGCAGTGCCTATGACTTTACCGTCCTGCTTGACGTTTACGGTCACAAGGCCATTGCATACACCTTCGGCCTTGACTTTTATGACACTTCTGTCAAGGTCGGGAGTGATGCGCAGGTTTGAAATATGCTGCTCGGCGACGGGCTCCATCCATACGGTCTGCCAGATACCGGTGACGGAAGTGTACCAGATACCTTCCGGCTCGTTGACCTGCTTGCCTCTGGGCTGATATCCTTCATCGGTAGGGTCCCAAACCTTAAGTTTGAGAGTGTTGTTGCCACCTGTCAGGGCTTCGGTCACGTCACATTCGAAAGGAGTGTATCCTCCGGTGTGTGATGCAACCTTGACTTCATTGACCCAAACTTCCGTTTTCCAATCGACGGCTCCGAAGTGGAGTATCACCCTTTTGCCTTTCCACTCTTTGGGGACGGTGAAATTGCGGCTGTACCATAAGTTGTTGCCGTCTCCGACGGTCTTTCCTACGCCTGAAAGGGCGCTTTCAACTGCAAAAGGGACGAGAATCTTGCCTTGTGATTCGGTGTAATTGCGGTTAAGAGGCAGGATTGCGTAATCCCAGAGTCCGTTGAGATTGACCCATTGGGATCGTACCATCTGAGGCCTGGGATATTCCTGAAGTGTCGCCGACGGATCTACCCGGTCAGCCCAGGGTGTGCGAATCCTGTCTCCGGCAATTTTCCATTGTGCCGAAGCGCTTGCGGCTGTCAGGAGCAGCGTTAGCAATAATGCGGTTCTTTTCATAGCGTTTGATTTTGTTATTTGATTGTAATTGAATTGAAAGAATCTCCCTGATTGAGGATGGACGGACCGCTTTCCTCGACAATCACGAGGTCGCCTCTTCGGAACGTCATAACGGATGAAGCCTTGCATATTGCGGCAATCGTCTCTTCATCAGGGAAAGAGGTGGAAGTGTCCTCCTCGAGGACGGTGGACCGGTCAATATATGGACTCTCTTTTCCGTTGCGGTCCAAACCATAATAGAGCCATCCTTCGCACAAAGGTTCGAAATATCTTTCCGCAAATTTGGGACGGATGGCTTTTCCCGCCCTGGTTACCCTGATGTACCTGCATCTGCACACTTCAGCCGATACGAACTCTTCGGGAAGGAAAAAATCCTCCCTGACACGGCACAACGTGCTGTCAGGTCTGGTGTACCAGGTGAAATCAGGCTTCAGTACTATCAGATTCATTTGAACAGGCCCATTTTTATCTTTGTGAGGACCTGTTTGGTGTCCAGTGTGAAATCCCCGTTCATCATCCAGTCATAATAAGACGGTTCGGCGTGCAGGACATCCACAACCCTTTTTCCTTTATGTTTGCCGAAGTTGAAGACAGGCTCGTCGTGTTCGTCGAACGAAATGCGCCCGGCATAGTCGGCGAACCGGGTTTGACAGGAATATTTGGCAAGATATGCCACATCGTTATGAAGAGGGTCGGTGGTGTCATTGCCGTATCTGTCAAGCTGGGATTCAAGGACTTCATAGGTGGCCATCGTGTCCGCTTCGGCGGAATGGGCCTTTTCGAGGTCTTTCCCGCAATAGAACATATATGCCGCCTTGAGTGTCCTCTGCTCCTTCTTATGGAATATGTTCTGGACGTCCACGAGTTTTCTCTTGCGGAAATCGAAATCGACACCGGCTCTGAGAAACTCTTCGGCCAGCATAGGAATATCGAACTTCAGTGAATTGAACCCTGCGATGTCGCACCCTTCCATCCAGGAGGCCAGCGACTTGGCAATCTGCCGGAAAGTCGGTTCGTGGAGGACATCCTGGTCACTGATGCCGTGTACTGCCTGCGCCGCTGGTGAAATCGGAATGGTGGGATTGACCCTGCGGGTCTTGACATCCACTTTGTTGGGTTCCCCGTTTTCGGAAGGGGAGACCTTTACCATAGAAATCTCTACAATCCTGTCGGAAGCGACATTCAGCCCGGTACTTTCGATATCGAAGAATATCAACGGGTTTTTCAGTGAAAGTTGCATACGGGCGCTATGTTATGCGTTTATCATTACGGGCATCAGAAGAGCTCTGATATCCTCGTCGGCATCAGCCTCGTCTGCGGAAACTATCAGAGCGGCGCGTGCAGGGTCGGCAAGTTGGATACAGATATTCCTGTAGGGGAGGTTACCGAGAATCTCCAGCAGGAAGGATGCCTTGAAACCTATTTCCATAGGTTCTCCGTCGTATTGGCAGTTCAATGACTCGTATGCTGACATCGAGAAACTGAGGTCCTGTGCCGAAATGACCAGTTCATCCGCCGAGAGCTTGAATTTGACCTGGTTGGCAATCTGGTTGGAACACACAGCGATACGCTTGACAACACCGAGGAGTTCACTTCTGCCTACAGTAAGTTTGTTGGTATTGTTCTTTGGCAGGACGGAACGATATGCCGGGTAATTGCCTTCAATCAATCTGCAGACCAGAATGCTGTCACCGAAACTGAATTGAGCGTTCTTGCTGCCGAAACGGATGGTAACATCCTCATCGGTTTTGGCAAGGAGCCCACGGAGGATGCCGGCGGGTTTCTTGTGAAGGATGAAACTCATAGGCTGGGGGGCGGTGATGCCTGATATCGTGTCAAAAACCAGCTTGTGGGCGTCTGAAGCAGCCAAGGTTGTCCATTCAGTGTTGATGTCGAAGAAGATGCCGTTCATAACGGGGCGGAGTTCTTCCTCCGCCGTTGCGTAGATTGTATTGTTGATGCCGCTCAACAGAGTCCCGGCATTTATGACTATGCTTTGGGATGCATCTTCAAGATCCGGAATCAGAGGGTAGTCGGCCGCGTCATAGCAGGGGATTTTGGATGCTCCGCTTGTCCAGATGATGTCCATTACGGAAGAACCTTCATCATTTGAGAATACCAGGGGTTGATCGGGAAATTCCTTGAGAGAATCTGTCAGAAGCTTGGCCGGAACGGCAGTGGAACCCGTCTGTTCGACACGGGAGATGGGGATATTGGTCCTGAGAGTGGTTTCCCCGTCCGAGGCGGTCACGGTGAGGGAACTGTCGTTCAGTTCAAAGAGAAAATTTTCCAGAATTGCACTGGAAGGCTTCGGAGAGATGACTTTGGACACTGACATCAGCCCGGTCAGCAGTTCTGAACTTGATACTGAAAATTTCATTGTAGTCTGTTTGTTGTTTCGTTATTCTTTTCTCTACAAATATAAGCAAAAAAACCGTTTTGTCTGGCACATATTTTGACAATAAGAAATATGTTTTTCAATAATCAACGGGATATGAAGAAGATATTATTTTTCGTCTTTTGCGTGGCCGCTTCAGCAGCGGCCGGGTATTTCGCCGCTGAGGTGGCGCTGAACAGAACTCTGCTCACTTCCGATACCGTAAAAGACGGTTCGACCGCCACAGGAGAGCTCAAGGAAACGCACGGCAGGGTGATGACCAGAAACGTTCCTGATTTTTCCGATGCCGCCGAAACCTCGGTTCAGGCCGTAGTATATGTCAGGGTTGTCCAGAAAGCCAAATACCAGACTCCGAACTCAATCTTTGACCTTCTGTTCGGTTTTGCACAGACTCCCAAGGACCAGGTAGGTCTGGGTTCCGGAGTAATCATCGACCCTGAAGGGTACATTGTAACCAATAACCACGTCATTGCCGGGGCGGATCTTATTGAGGTGACCCTGGAGAACAACAAAGTATATCCGGCCAGGCTTGTGGGCACTGACCCGGCCACGGACATAGCTCTCCTTAAAATCGAAGCGGAAAATCTTCCTTCAATTCCACTGGGAAACTCCGATGACCTGAGGCTTGGGGAATGGGTGCTGGCAATAGGAAGCCCCTATGACCTCCGTTCAACCATAACGGCCGGGATTGTAAGCGCGAAGGGGCGTTCCCTTCCGAATTATGACGGGCAGTACAGAGTTGAATCCTTCATCCAGACAGATGCCGCGGTCAATCCGGGAAACAGCGGCGGAGCGCTGGTCAACGCTGTTGGGGAACTGGTGGGTATCAACACCTCAATTATCTCCCTGACAGGCTCATATGCGGGTTATTCATTTGCGGTTCCGGTAAATATCGTAAAAAAGATAACGGATGATTTCCGCAATTACGGACAAGTTCAGAGGGCGATGCTCGGAATAACGGTATCTCCTCTCAATCCATCGCTCGCCGGACAGTTGGGTCTTGACACTATGGAAGGCGTTTATGTTGCAAGTGTGCAGAATGGTGGGGTTGCGAACAAAGCCGGAATCCGGGAAGGGGATGTCATCATGGAGATAAACCTCAATAAGATAGAGAGTACCGCAAATCTTCAGGAACAGATGAACCGGCTTCGTCCCGGTGAACAGGCGGTGGTCACCGTATTCAGGGGAGGCTCCCGGAAGGAGTTCATCGTGACTTTGTAGAAGGTCGATCAATTTTTTGAAACTTTCTTTTTCAGAAATCGTATAACTGGTGTTGCATTTTTCCCTGCAGCATCAGTTTTTCGTATGAGACAACTCAAGATTACAAAGTCAATCACCAACCGTGAAAGCGCCTCCCTTGACAAATATCTACAGGAGATAGGAAGAGAGGAATTGATTTCAGTTGAAGAAGAGGTAGAACTGGCGCAAAGAATCAAGAAAGGGGATCAGGAGGCTCTTGAAAAGTTGACCAGAGCAAATCTCCGTTTCGTCGTGTCAGTGGCCAAACAGTATCAGAATCAGGGTATAAGCCTTCCTGACCTTATCAATGAAGGTAATCTCGGCCTTATCAAGGCTGCCGAAAAGTTTGACGAGACACGCGGCTTCAAATTCATTTCCTATGCCGTGTGGTGGATCCGTCAATCCATACTTCAGGCTCTTGCCGAGCAGAGCAGGATAGTCCGCCTTCCCTTGAATCAGGTAGGTTCCCTTAACAAGATAAACAAGGCCCTATCCAAATTCGAGCAGGAGAACGAGCGTATGCCTTCTCCTGATGAACTGGCTGAAATGCTTGAGATTCCCCGCGAGAAAATTGCCGATACGCTGAGGGTTTCAGGAAGACACGTCTCCGTCGATGCACCTTTCAATGAGGGTGAGGACAACAGCCTTCTTGACGTGCTTGTCAACAACGATTCCCCGATTGCCGACAAAGGGCTTGTCAACGAGTCCCTCAATACCGAAATAGACCGAGCCCTTTCCACTCTGACCGAAAGGGAGCGTGACATAGTGAAATATTTCTTCGGAATAGGGTGTCAGGAGATGACTCTCGAAGAGATAGGAGAGAAATTCGGCCTGACCAGGGAGCGTGTCCGTCAGATTAAGGAAAAAGCAATCCGACGTCTGCGTCACAGTGCCAGGAGCAAGCTTCTCAAGGGTTATCTAGGATAAATTATTCGGATTTTTATGACAGATTCATTCAAATACATAGGTGGTGCGGCTGTCGCTGCCATAAAGGAACTGTACGGTACAGAGGTGAACACATCTCTTCTCCAGTTGCAGCCCACCCGCAAAGAATTCGAGGGTGACGTCACTCTTGTTGTATTCCCGCTTCTGAAGGTCAGCCGCAAATCACCGGAAGCAACGGCCGCGGAAATAGGGGAATGGCTCTCTGCTAAGCTCGATATGGTTTCCGGATTCAATGTGGTCAAGGGCTTTCTCAATGTCAAGCTCTCGGCTCTTTTCTGGGGTGAAATTCTTCACCAGATTGCATCCGAGAAGGATTTCGGGCAGCTTCCTCCCACAGGGAAGACCGTGATGGTCGAATTCTCCTCTCCCAACACGAACAAACCTCTCCATCTGGGCCACGTGCGCAACAATCTTCTTGGATGGAGCGTCTCGAAGCTGCTTGCCGCCAACGGGCACAGTGTCATCAAGGTCAATCTGGTAAATGACAGGGGGATACATATCTGCAAGTCGATGATTGCCTGGCTCAAGTGCGGGAACGGAATCACTCCCGAGGCCGCCGGAAAGAAGGGCGATCATCTTATCGGCGATTTCTACGTGAAGTTCAACGATCTGTACAAGGAAGACGTGGCGAAGCTCGTCGCGGAAGGGATGGCTCAGGAGGATGCTGAAAAAGAAGCACCTGTGCTGAAAGAGGCGCAGGCTATGCTCCTCAAGTGGGAACAGGGCGACCCAGAGGTCCGCGCGCTCTGGCAGAAGATGAATGGCTGGGTCTATGCCGGTTTCGACAGTACCTATGCCAGTCTCGGCATTTCGTTTGACAAGACTTACTATGAATCAAATACATACCTTCTCGGTAAATCCCTTGTTGAAGACGGCCTGAAAAAGGGTGTATTCTTCCGCAAGGAGGATAACTCCGTTTGGTGCGACCTTTCCGGAGACGGCCTCGACCAGAAGCTTCTTCTTCGCAGCGACGGGACATCCGTCTATATGACACAGGATCTGGGGACAGCCTGCGCACGTCACGAGGAGTTCTATTTCGACGAACATATCTACGTCGTGGGTAATGAACAGAACTACCATTTCCAGGTTCTCAAACTGATTCTCGGCAAACTTGGGTTCGACTGGTCCGACGCAATCTATCACCTGTCTTACGGAATGGTGGAACTGCCCGAGGGAAAGATGAAATCCCGCGAAGGTACGGTGGTCGATGCCGATGACCTCATCGAAAAGATGTACAACACTGCCAAGGAGACTTCCCAGGAACTCGGCAAGTTGGACGGAATGAGCGATTATGAAAAAGAAGAACTTTATCGGATGCTTTCGATGGGTGCTCTCAAGTACTTTATTATCAAGGTTGACCCTAAAAAGACTATGTTGTTCGATCCCAAGGAGTCAATAGACTTCAACGGCAACACAGGTCCGTTCATACAATACACTCACGCCAGAATCCGGTCCATCCTGAGGAAGGCCGGCAGTGTCAATTGTGACAAGGTTGCGACCCTTCTTCCCAAGGAAGAGGCTCTCATTGCCACTCTTGCTTCATATCCTGACAAGGTCAGGGAGGCGGGAACGGCACACTCTCCGGCTGTCCTTGCAAATTATGCATACGAACTGGCTAAAGGCTTCAACCAGTACTACCACGACACCAGAATTCTCCAGGAGGAGGATACCGCAGTCAGGGAGCAGAGGTTGCTTCTGCTTGAGGTGATAGCCCGCGTGCTTACCCATTCGATGGGCATTCTCGGAATAGAACTTCCTGAAAGGATGTGATTATGGACTTCTGCTCCATACCCACGTCCAAAAAGGAAGTGGAAGCTCTGGGATGGAACTACATCGACGTGATTCTTTTCAGTGGCGATGCTTTTGTCGATCATCCTTCGTTCGGAACGGCAATCATAGCCAGAGTGCTTGAAGCGGCCGGATTCCGGGTTGCAGTGGTCCCTCAGCCCAACTGGCGGGATGACCTCCGCGATTTCAGGAAATTGGGCGTGCCGCGCCTTTTTTTCGGTGTCACGTCAGGAGCGATGGATTCGATGGTCAATCACTATACTGCCGCCAAACGGCTCCGCAGTGACGATGCCTATACTCCGGAGGGCAGGGCGGGGGCGAGGCCGGACAGAGCCACGACTGTATATTCCCGGATTCTGAAGGAACTTTTTCCTGAAATACCGGTTGTAATAGGTGGAATCGAAGCTTCATTGCGTAGGGAACCTCATTATGACTATTGGTCCGACAGTGTCAGACCTTCCATTCTGGACGAATCAGGCGCCGATTATCTGGTCAGCGGTATGGGAGAACTGCCTGTTCTGTATCTAGCCGACAAATTAGGCAGGAAATTCGGCAGAAAAGTCTCCCTGAAAATTGCCGGAGATCTTGAAAATCAGGTGAAAGTCGAAGGTAAAATCATCTCTGCCGGCTCTCTGTCCACAGAGCAGATGGATTGGATATACGGGCTTCCCTACACCAAATTGCCGCATCCCAGGTACAAGGGTAAGAGAATATCGGCATATGATATGATAAAGTTCTCCATAACGACCCATCGCGGTTGTTTCGGAGGCTGCAATTTCTGTGCGATAACCGCCCATCAGGGGAAAACGATACAATCCAGGAGCGAAGAGTCAGTGCTCGGTGAAATCAGAACTCTGACCGCACACCCTGAGTTCAAGGGGACCATAACCGATCTGGGGGCTCCGACCGCGAATATGTACAGGATGGGAGGGAAGGACAAGGCCCTTTGTTCGAAATGCAGGCGGTCTTCCTGCCTTTTCCCTTCACTCTGCAGGAACCTTGAACACGACCATACGCCGCTTCTCCGTCTGTATGAGAAAGTTCTCTCCATTCCCGGAGTGAAGCACGTCTATATAGGCAGTGGAATCAGATACGATTTGTTTCTTGATGAAAACGGTTTTTTGGATGAAGCGGGGCGGAAATATTTCGAACAGCTTGTGCTGAAACACACCTCCGGCCGTCTCAAGGTCGCGCCGGAACATACAGAGGACCACGTGCTGAAAGCTATGGCAAAGCCCGGTTTTTCGCTTTTCGAGAGGCTAAGGATTGAGTTCGACAGGGTAGTCAGGGACCATAATCTCAAATATCAGCTTGTCCCTTATTTCATTTCGGCCCATCCGGGATGCACCGAGAAGGATATGGCCGCCCTTTCCCGGAAGGCTTCGCTGCACGGTCTGTATATGGACCAGGTGCAGGATTTCACCCCCACGCCGATGACTGTCTCCACGCGTATGTTCCATACCGGCACCGACCCCGTGACCGGTGAAAAAATCTTCGTGGAACGCGATGTGGCAAAAAAACAGAGACAGAAATCTTTTTTCTTCAAGAAACAGTGATTTTATTTGTTTGTATAAAAAAAACGGCCTATTATTGCAGAGTAAAAATTGAATGTACATATGGCTGAACCTACAAATAAGAAAAGAGCTGTTATCAGTTACGAAAATATGTCCCAGGATTTGCTGGATGCTTTCAAGGAGAAGTATCCCCACGGTTATGCCGATTATCTGGGTGATATTTTCAAAGTTGAAAAACCTAACGGCGATTTCTTCTACGCGGTTTCCCTTGAAGTACCTGACGCCGTGTATCTGGTGAAAATCAAAGTCAAGATTGATGACTATCAGGATGTCGAGAATGACTTGTTCAAGGATGAGGATTCTGACGACGATACCGACACCGATACCGATGACGACAGATTCCCCCAGCCGGATGACGATATAGCCGCCGCCGAGGCCGCCGAGGCGGACGACGATGAGTAAGCCGTTGTCGGAAAAGACACGGCTGCAGGCTCTTGCAATTGTTGTCGGGTTGCTCTGCGGCTTTTCCGCTGTTGTCCTGTTGACTCTGATACACCTGATCCAGAACGGATTGGGTTTTCTTTTCAAAAATCAATATGATTGGATTCTGTACCTGCTCTGTCCCGGAGCCGGTATGCTTCTGTCCCTGCTTTTCGTAAAATACCTCGTCAGGGAAGATATAGGCCACGGCGTTACCAAAGTCCTTACGGCCATCTCCAAGAACGAATCCCATATATCATCCAAAAATACTTGGGCTTCAGTTCTTTCAAGCGCTTTGACCATCGGTTTCGGAGGAAGTGTCGGAGCCGAGGCCCCGATTGTATATACGGGCGCCGCCATAGGCTCCAACGTGGGCCGCAAAGCCGCTCTTTCCCAGAAAAACGTGACTATTCTTCTCGGCTGCGGAGCCGCCGCCGCCATTGCAGGAATATTCAAAGCCCCTCTTGCCGGAGTGCTTTTCACGTTGGAGATACTTATGTTCAATATCTCGATGACCTCAATCCTTCCGGTGCTGATTTCCTCTGTCACGGCCACTGTTGTAACATATCTCCTGGCCGGCAATGAAGTCACCTTCGCCAATTCCCTCGAAGGCTTCAGGATGGCCAATATGCCCTTTTATCTTATCCTGGGTGTATTCTGCGGCGGGATGTCCATCTATTTCATCAAATCGACCCTCAGGATTGAGGACAGGATGAGAAAGATACGCAAAGTCTGGGTACGCTGGCTCGTTTCTGCGGCGACTCTAGGTGTCCTGATTCTTGTCTGTCCGCCTCTTTTCGGAGAAGGATACGGATCCCTGACATATATGCTTACCAACAATGCAGAATCCCTGACGGCTGACTTTTCCACAAGTTTGCTGAAGAACCCCTGGATTTTTTTGCTTTTCGCCGCATTGGTGATGTTTCTCAAAGTCTTTGCAACGGCTTTCACTAATGCCGGAGGGGGAGTAGGAGGTACATTCGGTCCCACCCTTGTCACAGGAGGCTTTGCCGGTTTCGTTATTGCCCGTCTCATCAATATGACCGGTCTGGCAGTTGTCCCCGAAGCCAATTTCACCCTTGTCGGTATGGCCGGGCTTATGGCCGGCGTGATGCAGGCCCCGATGACGGCAATCTTCCTGATAGCCGAGATAACCGGAGGATACGAACTTCTTCTTCCGCTGATCCTCACCTCAACCGTGAGTTTCGCAACCATCAGGACTGTAGAGCCCTACTCCATCTATTCGAAGCGCATTGCCGCTTCCGGAGAACTTCTGACACACGACAGCGACCAGGCCGTACTGACTCTGCTCAAGACGTCGAGTCTCATCGAGACTGATTTTGTAGGGGTAAGGCAGGACGCTTATCTGAGAGACGTGGTGGAGGCTGTCCGTAAATCCTCGAGAGACAGGTTCCCGGTTCTGGACGGAATGGACCATTTCTGCGGTGAGATAACGTTGAATGACATCAGGGACATAATGTTCGACCATTCTTCATATGATTCCGTCAAGGTGATGTCGGTTATGAAAAGTGTCCCGGCGTTCGTATATACGGACGAAAGTATGGAGAGCGTGATGGCAAAATTCGAAAGGACAGGCGTCCTTACCCTGCCGGTTCTGGATGATGAAAACAAATTTCTCGGATATATATCAAAAAGTGAAATTTTCACATCCTACCGAAATCAATTGAAAGAATTTTCCAATGAATAGTCTTTACATCAATTATATAGCCTCGCAGTTGTCCGTTCAGGCCTGGCAGGTGGAGAACTGTATCCAGATGCTTGAGGAAGGGGCTACGGTCCCTTTTATCAGCAGATACCGCAAGGAACGCACCGGCTCGATGGACGACGTGACAGTGGCCGAAGTCAGGCACTGCTACCAGAAATTCTCCGACCTGGAAAAAAGAAAAGAGGCGATATTGAAAAGCATTGAGGATCAGGGCAAACTGACAGAGAGCCTCAGGGCTGCCATAGAGAAGGAGATTGATCCCAGAACGGTGGAGGACCTCTATCTCCCTTTCAGGCCGAAACGCCGTACAAGAGCAACTGTTGCACGGGAAAAGGGGCTGGAACCTCTTGCCGTAAAGATTTTCGACTGTTCCTGCACCAACCCGTTGCAGGAAGCGCAACGGTATGTAAAGGGTGAGGTATCTTCCGCTGAGGACGCTCTTTCCGGAGCAAGGGACATTATCGCCGAGACCGTTTCCGAGAATCAAGCCGTCCGCTCTGCATTGCGTGACCTCTATTCAAAATGGGGAGGTATCTCTTCGAAAGTCTCCGGAAAGAGTGAAAATGACGCCGAGGCTGACAAATACCGCAATTATTTCGATTACAAGGAAAAATTGGACAGAATACCTTCCCACAGGCTGTTGGCCGTACTCAGGGCTGCGGCCGCAGGGTATGTGAAGGTCAAGGTGGATGTTCAGGAAGAATATGCCCTGGAGCGAATAAGCCGTCAGATTATCGACAGAAGGAACGTCAGACCTTCTTCCGGATGTCGGGAACAGCTCAGGATTGCTATGGCCGACTCATACAAACGGCTGCTGCATCCGTCCATTGAGAACGAAACATTGTCCTCCGCAAAGGAAAAGGCTGATCTGGAGGCGATAAAGGTGTTCGGTGAGAATTTGAAGGAACTTCTTCTTGCACCGCCTGTGGGGCAGAAAAGAACCCTTGCCATAGACCCCGGTTTCAGAACCGGCTGCAAAGTGGTCTGTCTTGACGCCCAGGGGGAACTTCTGCACAATGAGGCGATTTTCCCTCATCCTCCTCTCAATGAGAAAATAGCTTCAATGAAGAAGATTTCCCAGCTTGTGGAGGCCTACAAGATAGAAGTCATAGCAATTGGCAACGGAACAGCCGGGCGCGAAACGGAAGAGTTCATCAAGAAAACGGCTCTTCCTGAAGGGGTGAAAGTCTATTCCGTTTCCGAGGATGGAGCATCGGTTTATTCCGCGTCCGATGTGGCCAGAAAAGAGTTTCCAACTTATGACGTCACTGTCAGGGGTGCGGTTTCAATCGGAAGGCGCCTTATGGACCCGCTGTCCGAATTGGTCAAGATTGATCCCAAATCCATAGGGGTCGGACAGTATCAGCACGATGTGGACCAGGCGTTGCTCAAGAGCAGATTGGACGAGACTGTCGAGAATTGTGTCAACAGGGTTGGCGTGAATCTCAATACGGCCTCCAGTTACCTGCTCGGCTATGTCTCAGGCATAGGGCCGGCTCTGGCCGAGAACATAGTCGAATACCGTGCCGCGAACGGACCGTTCAGGAACAGGAATCAGCTTCTTTCGGTGAAACGCCTGGGAGACAAAGTGTTCGAACAGTGCGCCGGATTCCTGCGCATTCCTGATTCGGACAATCCGCTTGACAATACAGCAGTACATCCCGAAAGATATGCTCTGGTCGGAAAAATGGCCGGAGATGCCGGTATGACTCTCGGTGAATTCGTGGATGCGGCTCCCGGCCTCAGTACAAGCGACCTTGACCGATACGTTTCGGCTGATGTGGGAATGCAGACCCTTACAGACATTGTGGCGGAACTTTCGAAAAAAGGCCGTGATCCAAGGGGGGAGATAGGTGTTTTTGAATTTGCCGGTGACATACATTCAATAGAAGACCTGAAAGAAGGGATGGTTCTGCCCGGGATAGTCACCAATGTCACGGCTTTCGGTGCGTTTGTGGATATAGGCATACACGAGAACGGGCTGCTTCACGTCTCCCAGATGTCAGACAGGAGAGTGTCCGATCCTTCCGCCATAGTGAGAGTGCACCAGCAGTTGAAGGTGAAAATAATCGGCGTCGATACCGGAAGAAAGAGGATTTCCCTTTCATTGAGGGGTGTCTGAATTGAAAAAATAATGCTATATTTGCATTCTTACAGGAGAGTTATTCTATGCACAGAAAAGTCATTATCATCCCCACATACAACGAGAAGGAGAATATCGAGAAAATAATCAGGGCGGTAAGAGCTCTTGATGGTGATTATCATATTCTGGTGATTGACGACGGCTCCCCGGACGGTACTGCCGCCATAGTCAAGAGATTGCAGGAGAAAGAATTCTTCGGATCTCTTTTTATGATTGAGAGAAGCGGCAAGCAGGGCTTGGGGACAGCGTATATCACAGGCTTCAGATGGGCATTGGAAAACGGTTACGATTATATCTTCGAGATGGATGCCGATTTTTCCCACAAACCGGATGACGTTCCACGCCTCTATCAGGCCTGTATCGACAACGGTGCCGATCTGGCCATAGGTTCCAGATATTGCAATGGCATCAGTGTCATCAACTGGCCTATCGGCAGGGTTGTGATGTCCTATTATGCATCGGCATATGTGCGGAGCGTGCTGGGTATGAAAATCTACGACACTACGGCAGGTTTCAAGTGCTATTCCCGCAGATTGCTCGACAAGATTGATTTCGACCGGATAAAGATGCGCGGTTACGGCTTTCAGATCGAGATGAAATACAATGCCTACAAGCTAGGATTCAAGATAGTTGAAGTGCCTATCATATTCGAGGACCGCAAGGAAGGCACCAGCAAAATGTCATCCAGCATCTTCGGTGAGGCTTTCAGCGGAGTAATCAAATTGCGTTTCCGCAAGATTAAACCTCGTGGATGATGGGACTCTTCAGTTGGCTGAAAAAGAACAAAGACTCCGGTCAGGATGCCGGACTGCAGAAGACAAAACGTTCCATCTTCGAGAGGCTTTCTTATGCGGTTGCAGGAAAGAGTGTTGTCGATGACGATGTTCTGGACTCCATCGAGGAGGCACTGATCGCTTCCGATATCGGTGTTGACACCACTCAGAAAATCATCGAACGCCTTGAGGCCAGAGTGGCTCGTGACAAATTCATCAATCCCGATGAAATCAACGAATATCTCTGTCAGGAGATAGAACAGATATTGCCGGAGACTCCCGAAGGGGCGAATAAACTTTTCGATTTTTCAAGGAAACCATACGTGATTATGGTTGTCGGTGTCAACGGAGTCGGCAAGACAACTACAATCGGAAAACTCGCCTTTCAGTTGAAGTCACAGGGCAAGCGTGTCGTACTTGGTGCCGCAGATACATTCCGTGCGGCTGCCGTTGAGCAGCTTGTCATCTGGGCGGAGCGCGCCGGAGTTGACATTGTCCGTCAGCAGATGGGGTCAGATCCCGCAAGCGTTGCTTTCGACACAGTGAAAAGCGCTGTGGCCAAAGATGCCGACGTTGTCATAATCGACACCGCCGGACGTCTCCACAACAAAGTGGGGCTTATGAACGAGCTGACGAAAATCAAGAATGTCATTGGCAAGGTTGTTCCGGATGCCCCGCACGAAGTCCTGCTTGTAATCGACGGTTCGACAGGTCAGAACGGCTTTGTTCAGGCAAAGGAATTCGCCCGTGCGACCGACATCACCGCACTTGCCGTAACCAAACTTGACGGAAGCGCCCGCGGAGGGGTGGTGATAGGTATCAGTGATCAGTTCCGCATCCCCGTGAAATTCATAGGCGTAGGTGAAGGGATCGATGACTTGAAGCCCTTCGTAAAGAAAGAATTCGTAGAATCATTATTTATCTGAAATAACAATGGTAGTTTCTTTTAATTGGCTGAAAGATTATTTGAAGTTTGACCTGCCTTCCGATGAGGTGGCTGCAATACTCACCTCTACAGGACTTGAGGTCGAACACGTTGAGACAGTTGAACAGATTCCAGGCGGGCTTGCCGGTGTTGTTGTTGCATATGTCACACAGTGCGACCCCCATCCTGATTCCGACCATCTCCACGTAACTCTCCTCGACACCGGAGCCGGTGAACCGCTGCAGGTTGTATGCGGCGCACCCAACGTTGCGGCCGGGCAGAAAGTTCTTGTCGCCACTGTAGGGACCGAACTCCCTGACGGCAACGGAGGGACATTCAAGATAAAGAAATCGAAAATCAGGGGTGTGGAGAGTTTCGGAATGATTTGCGCCGCAGACGAGCTGGGAATAGGAGAGGATCATTCCGGCATTATGGTACTGGAACCGGAGGCAAAGGTCGGTACGCCGGCCAGGGAGTATCTGAAACTCAAGGAAGATACAATCTTTGAAATAGGCTTGACTCCCAACCGCGTGGACGGAGCAAGCCATATCGGAGTAGCCAGGGATTTGTATGCATACTGCAAACTCAACGGCATACCGTGCGAATACACTCTCCCGGAATCTCCGGAGTTGAAATCGACAGGCAGCGGTATCATTCCTCTGGAAGTCAGTGCCCCCGAACTTGCCCCCAGGTATATAGGAGTGACTGTCAGGAACGTGAAAGTCGGCCCGTCACCCGATTGGCTCAAAGAGCGACTGACAGCCATAGGGCAGCGCCCCATCAACAACATAGTGGATATTACCAATTTTGTTCTCAATGAGACGGGACATCCTCTCCACGCTTTCGACGCTTCGAAGATAAAAGGCGGAAAAGTGATTGTCAGAAGGAGTGCGGACGGGTGCAAATTCACCACTCTGGATGGTGTTGAACGCACTTTGTCATCCGAAGACCTTGTAATATGCAATACGGAAGAGCCTATGTGCATCGCCGGTGTTTTCGGCGGGCAGGAGAGCGGAGTCACAGAATCGACTACCGACATCTTCCTCGAGGCCGCATATTTCAATCCCGTATCAATCAGAAAGACTTCAAAACGCCACGGACTCAAGACCGATGCTTCTTTCCGCTACGAACGCGGCATAGATCCTACGGCTACAATGTCCGCGGCAAAACGTGCCGTTTCTCTGATTGAGGAAATCGCAGGGGGCCGGACAGCCGGATTCGAGGAGTTCTGTCCCGAAGATTTCAAGCCAGCCACGGTGGAACTCGATTACGGACGTATGACACGCCTCATTGGCAAGAATATCAGTCCCGAAGTTATCAAGTCCATCCTCACAACTCTGGATTTTGTGATTCTGGATGAGAGTGAAAACGGATGTAAAGTTTCCGTCCCTGCATACAGGGTTGACGTCCTGCGGGAATGTGACGTTGTTGAAGAAGTTCTCAGAATATACGGATATAACAATATCGAACTTCCTGACGGGATGAAGATTTCCGTCAACAGTTCCCTCCATCCCGATCCGGAGGCAGTCCGCAAGAGCATTTCCGATTTCTTCGCCGACAAGGGATTCATCGAGATAATGAACAATTCCCTTACAAAAGGGGACTATTACGCCCGACTCAAGACATACCCTGAGGAAAATTGCGTAAGAATTGTCAATCCTCTCAGTCAGGATCTCAACGTTATGCGTCAGAGTCTTATCCCCGGAGCCCTGGAGGTGGTAGCCCGCAATGTCAATCATCAGAACAGTGACTTGAAATTGTTTGAAATCGGCAATTGCTACAGTTATGTCCCGAGGGAAGGCATTGAGGCTCCGTTGCGTGACATAAAGAGTTACAGGGAAGAGCAGAGACTTTGTCTCATAGTCACCGGTCAGGGAAACAAAGCCTGGCGCAATTCCACTCACGGTGGCGGATATTTTCAACTGAAAGGCTATTTTGAGCTTCTTTTGAAACGCTTCAAAGCCGAACTGTATGACTTACAGACGGAAGCCGCTCCTTCCGATTTGTTTTCAGAAGGGCTGCAGTATTCCTTGCAGGGTCGTAAACTTGCCGTTATGGGTAAGATCTCACCGGCTTTCGCCAAAGGTTTTGACGTAAAGCAGGCGGTATTCGCCGCTGAAATCAGCTGGCCCGTCCTGTTCGAACTCGTAAAAAGGGATGGTGTCAAATATTCATCACTGCCCAAGTTCCCTGAAGTCCGAAGGGATCTGGCTCTTCTGATTGATGAAAGCGTCTTATATGCCGACCTGAGGAAATGCGCTCTGAAAGCCGGCAAGGGAATATTGAAAAAAGTATCTCTCTTTGACGTTTACAGAGGCGACAAGATTCCTGCAGGAAAGAAGCAGTATGCAATCAGCTTCATCCTTCAGGATTTGGAGAAGACATTGACGGACAGCGCTGTAGAATCTGTTATGGACAAGTTGTTCAAGGCCTTCGAACATAATTTCGGAGCATCTCTCAGATAGAGAGGCCTTCAGAAATGTCATTCAGGGGGATTTCCTGCTCGGGAGTCTCCCTGATTGCTTCTATTCTGTCCACAATGTATCGGGTATGGCCTCTCCAGGGAAGTTTGCCGAAGTATTCCTTGTAGTGGATGTCCATCGTTTTGCCGCTCTGCTTCATCAGTTCGCGGGCCAGTTTCTCGTCCTGGACGGAAAATTCAAAGGTATTGGACTGGATGGTTCCGGATGACTGTGACCTTATTCCCGTCTGAATCAGTTTCCCTTCGTATGTCTTCCACAACATACCTTTGTAAACCACATAATTGAGTTGCCCGCTGCGGACTCCTTCGCCATAGACGAAATAGAAACGGAAATAGAAGAATACGGCAATGCCTGCAACAATCAGGATAAGCAAGGCGGTCAGGAATTTTTTCATATTGTCAGAACAGATTGATGTTTAATAATGACTTTATACTGTGATTTTTTCGCATATGATTATTATCGAGAGCAGAATCAGATATATCCTTGATTCCTTCATGGTACGGTTGCCTGAAAGATAATCGTTCACGAATATGGCGGCGTATGGACAAATCATCATTGCCGTGGATGTCTCCGTCTTTTCATAGAATAATATGCAGATGGCAACCAGCGCGGGCAACAGGACAAGCAGCTGGACTCTGACTGCAAGATAAGAACTGATATTGTATTTTCTCCTGATAATGAACCGACTGATGGATATGGCCATTGCAGTCGAAACGATGAAACATTTGATCAGAGACAACATTGAGAAATTTATGATCCTGTTTGCCGGCAGAGAAAGCAATCCGGTGTCCAGGGTTGACCGTATCAGGGCGACGGCAGTATCAAGCCGGTCCTCAAGATACATTATCGAAAGGTATGCCGCAACTGGAATCAGGATTGTCAACATTGACCCGACAAAAAACTTGATTTTATTCTCCGCCCTTACAATGCCCATAACAGTATAGGGGATGGCCATCCATAGCACAGGAATCCAGAATATGGCGGCGGCTTCCAGCGCAAACATTGACAGGACAAATAAAGCCGGCTTGTCAGGCCTTTCCGAAAAGTTGATGTTCAACAGGATTGACACGTTCAACAGAATTGAGGGAATCAACTGGAAATGAAAGCCGTGTGTAAATGGTACGGTCAATGCCAGAACTGTGTAGAGGATGGGGGAGAGGATTATATCCTCGGTTTTCGTTGCGTATTTGCGACGTATCAGCAGCACGGTTACTGAATTTATGGCAATTGCCAGGAGCCCCGCAATGAGATTGATGACGGACAGGCTGTCCGGCTTGCCTACGAAAGCGGTGGCCGTCAGAGCGATGCAAAGCGCAGCGAGCAAGATTATCTGAAATGAACTGCTTGAACGTGCCATATCAATGCAAAGATAAGCACCCGTTTTTTAAAAAATAGAATTATTTTAGTAACTTTGATAAATTTATTCTAAGCGGATATGCGGAGAATCGTCAGGTTGATGGTATCTATGGTGCTTGTATTTATGTCGGTACTGGCAGTTCCGTCGTGTCGCAGTGAAAAGGAAGCGCCCATATCCCAAGAAAATATGGAGAATATCATTTATGATATGCTCATAATCGAGGAACTTCTCTATAGCCGTGGAGATATCAGGGCCCAGTCCGACTCCTCATACGTGTATCTCCCCATTTTTGAAAAGTACGGATATTCCATCGAGGATTTTCACAATTCGGTTGAATATTATCTCAGACATATCGTGCAGTTTGTCGAACTTTCCACATCTGTGAAGGAAAGACTGGAGGCAGAGCAGGCAATGCTGGATTCCGCGTCCCAGCCTGCGCAGAAGAAAAAGGTCGTCATTGATTCGGACACACTTTCTTCGGCTCAGGACACATCAGGCAAAGCTTCAGTAAAGAAGCGGCGCGTCGGACTTGAAAAGAAAAAATTAAAGGAACTGGAAGAACGTTTCAAATAGATGGACAGAAAAGAAAAATATTTGGATATACTCGGGATGATCGATCTTACATCCCTTTCAGTATCTGACACCAGGTCAAAGATATCCGACCTGGTTGGGCGCGTCAATGGCTTCAAGGGGCATTTCCCGGATTATCCGCTGCCCGCATCCGTATGCGTATATCCCAATTTCGCTTCCACGGTGGCTGAGCTGCGCGCTGATGACAGTGTGCACGTTACCGTTGTGGGAGGCACATTCCCGGCTTCCCAAAGTTTCTTTGAAGTGAAGTTGCTGGAATGCATCATGGCTGTCAAAAGAGGCGCCGAGGAAATTGATATCGTTCTGGCTCTCAATAGTTTTCTTGACAGTCGTCCGGAAGATGCGGCTGATGAGATACGCCGGATAGGAGAGGCTGTCAGGAGTATCAGGCAGGACGTTGTCCTCAAGGTAATCCTTGAGACCGGAGAACTTTCCTCCGTCTCATTGATAAGAGAAGCTTCGTTCCTGGCGATGGAGTCAGGTGCCGATTTTATCAAGACTTCCACCGGTAAGACGGCGGTTTCCGCGACGGAGGAGGCGGCGCAGACAATGTGTACCTGCATCAGGGAGTATTTTGCACGGACAGGAAGAAAAGTGGGATTCAAGGCTGCTGGCGGAATATCCAAGGCTGAAGATGCCTTGTTGTATTATGACATCGTTGACAGTATCCTTGGACGGGACTGGCTGGACAAACATTATTTTCGTTTCGGCGCGAGCCGGCTGGCAAACAGTATCCTTACCGAATTGGAAGGATCCGAGGTTAAATATTATTGAAAGAGATGGATACTTTATTGATAAAAAACGTTCTGCTGGACGGAAACAAGACGAATATCCTTATCAGGGATAACCGCTTTGAGGATTTGTGTGCACCGGCCGACACCCCGGCCCAGCGAGTTCTGGAGGCTGAAGGTTGTGCAATCCTTCCTTCTTTCTTCAATACCCATACCCACGCCGCCATGTCACTTCTCAGAGGATATGCGGACGATATGCCTCTTGACAGATGGCTTACCGAATACATCTGGCCCTTTGAAAACAAGATGACGGCCTCAGATATACGCTATGGGTCAGAACTGGCTGTCAGGGAAATGATTGCGAGTGGAACTACCTTCTTCTCCGATATGTACTTCGACATTCAGGAGACAATCGACATTGTCCAGAAATACGGTATCAGAGCCGCAATAGGAATCACTTTTGTCGAGTCACACTCCAAATCCGAGCAGAAGGACAAATTGAATATGCTTGAAAACTGGGTGGACCCCACAGGCGGGAGAATAATGCTTACAGTGGCTCCCCACGCCATATATACGGTCAGCTCCGAACTGTTTGTCAAGTGCGCGGACGTCGCAGGACAGCGCAATCTCAAGCTTCACATTCATCTGAGTGAAACCGAAAAAGAGGTTGCCGACTGCAAGGCGCAGCACGGTATGACACCGGTCCGCTATCTTGATGACCTGGGAGTCCTGGGGCCGAACGTAATTGCCGCACACGTCGTGCATATTGATCCGGAAGAGGCTGAAATTCTCGCGGAAAGGGGAGTAACGGTGGTCCACTGTCCCTGTTCAAACATGAAATTGTCCTCCGGGCATTTCAACTATGAACTTCTCAAGAAGGCCGGATGCCGCGTGACAATAGGTACT
The DNA here is from genome assembly GCA_045642485.1 of Bacteroidales bacterium. Taxonomy (GTDB): domain Bacteria; phylum Bacteroidota; class Bacteroidia; order Bacteroidales; family UBA932; genus Cacconaster. Next base: position 35,568 of record JAZUIV010000053.1, read on the forward strand.
GACGGCGCCTGCTCCAGCAACAATCTCGATATGAGGGAGGCAATGAAATTTGCCGCATTGCTGGCCAAGGACAGGTCAGGCAATCCCCAGCTGATGTCTGCCGAAGACACATTCAGGATAGCGACAAGAAACGGGGCCGAGGCGTTCGGAATAGATGCAGGGGCTATTGAGAAGGGAAAGCTTGCGGATGCTGTTCTCGTGGATATGAACAACATAAAGATGCAACCCTGTCACAATCTTATCTCAAACTGGGTATATTCAGCCGATTCATCGGCAATCAGCCACGTTATCTGTGACGGAAAGATAATTTTATGACGATGCGATACAATATTGGAATCACTTTCGGAAAAATTGCCGCGGCCGCTTCCAGAATAGGCCGTCCGATTGCACGTAACCTGCTATATCTCTATTTCGTGCTCAAGGAATCCGAGATGTCTTCTTCGCAGAAGTTCTGGATTTATGCGGCGCTGGCATATGTGCTTGTACCGAACGATTTCCTGCCTGTCAGAGTGTTCCGTCTGGTCGGTATCACCGATGATGCGGTTGCGCTGGTGTATGTTGTACGTAAAGTCAGAAAGCATATCACTCCCGGAATCATCCAGAAGGTCGAAATGATACTTGACCGGTGGTACGGATATGAAATAGGATTTGTAGAATAGATGAATACCCCGGATATCCTTTCTCAAATGATTCTTGAGGAATATCGCCTCAAGTCTGAGGAATTCTCCATCCTCGCCGGCATTGTCACCAAAACACTGAGCAAATGCTGCCGTGACAATGACATTGTCGTCACCGCAGTATCATCAAGGGTCAAGACAGAAAAAAGTCTTGCCGAAAAACTTGAAAGGAAAAGCCACAAATACAAATCCATCTATGACGTGACGGATATTGTCGGCGCCAGAGTGATTCTGTTCTATTCCGATGAAGTGGACAAGATTTCCGCATTTGTCGAGAAAATTTTTGACGTGGATTGGGAAAATTCCGTGGATAAAAGAAAATTGAAGAGGGATGACTCTTTCGGTTATATGTCTCTTCATTATGTCTGCAGGCTTCCCCGGTCAGTCTATCATAATCCATCACATCCCGCCGTCAATGAGATTCCTTTCGAAATACAGATGAGGACCAATCTTCAGCACGCCTGGGCGAGCATCAATCACGATCTTGGCTACAAGCCGGGGGTGAATATCCCTTCCCGGTACAACAGGGCTCTGTTCAGAATCGCGGGAATGCTTGAACTTGCGGACGAAGAGTTCAGCCGGATAAGACTTGAGATAACCAATTACCGTCGCAAGGTTGAACAGCTTGTGGCCGACGGAGACTTTGAGAAGGTTGAACTCAATTCGGATACTTTCCGCAGCTATATGGCAATCGATCCCTTTGCGGCATTGAACAGCAGGATATCCCGCATCAATCAGGCGGAAATACAAAATATAAGTTCATATTATTTTCTGGAGCCATTGAAATGGCTGGGATTCAACACCCTTGGGGATTTGGAACGAATGCGTGCCGATTACAGCGAGGCGGCATTCCAACTGGCACTGCATAAATTGAGCGGTACCGACCTTGACATTATATCCTCGACTCTGGCTCTCCAGAATCTCTGCCTATGCTATATTGCAGACCACGATAATCCGGTTTCAGTGATGTCAGAATTCCTTGCAATGATAAACGTCAACCCTTCATTGTCCGAAAATTACTGCACCAGCATAGCATCTCTTCCCTGTATGATAAAAAAACCAAAATAGAAAAATTATGAACGTTACTCTCAAAGAAGACGGAAACAGGACAATTGTAATCCTGGAAGGCCGTTTGGACACAACAAATGTTGAACAGTTTCAGAAGGACATCGCTCCCCTTATGGAAGGCGACAAGCCTGACATTGAAATAGACTGCACCGGGATGGCCTATACCAGCAGTCAGGGATTGAGGCAATTCCTCATGCTCCAGAAGAGCGTCTCCTTGCGCGGAGGCCGTCTGGTAATGAAGAATATGACTCCCCAAGTCAAGGAAGTGTTCGATATTACAGGCTTTTCCAACATCATTTCAATCATTTAGCGCCGCATAGATGCAAAAATCCGGGAGTTTGCTTCCCGTCGTCATATTGACGGTAGCGGCTTTTGTTTTCAATGCATCAGAGTTCGCCCCAATCGGACTCCTTTCCGACATTGCGCAAAACCTTAACCGGACGGAATCCTCGATAGGATTTCTGGTTTCCGTTTATGCCTGGGTGGTGATGATTATGTCACTGCCCCTGATGGTTCTCTGCTCAAGAATTGAATACAGGCGGCTGATGATTATTGTAGTGGCTCTCTTTACGGTGAGCCACGCCGTTTCCGGTTTTGCGGCGGGATACGATATGCTTCTCGCTACAAGAATCGGTGTGGCCTGCAGTCACGCGATATTCTGGTCAGTTGCCACACCTCTTGCAGTAAAGGTCGCACCGCAAGGGAAGAAGGCCGTTGCAATGTCGATGATTGTAGCAGGCACGTCATTGGCTCAGATTCTCGGGATGCCCCTTGGCAGGGTTGTCGGGCTTGCCCTCGGATGGAGATACACCTTCCTGCTTTTGGGCACAATCGCCGCCGCCGTATTGCTGATGCTGATTGTCTGTTTTCCAAAAGTGGAAAATGACACCGATTTCAGAATCGGAGATCTCTCCGGCATCTTGAAAAAAAAGAATCTGCTTCTGATTTATCTGACGGTAATCGCTTGCGTACTCGGCCATTTTACCGTTTACAGCTATATCGAACCTTATCTGCTCAAGGAGGCCGCTTTTGGTGAAAGGACAGTTACCGGAGTCCTGATGATGTTCGGCGTTGCCGGTTTTGTTGCTGGCACCTTGTTTTCAAGGTTGTATCCGGGTAAAAGAAAAATTTTGGCATATTTTGCCACTGTCTCTCTTCCCCTGATGATGTTCATCCTTCCGTTCGTGAAATTTTCGTTGTCCGGAACAGTACTGCTATGTATAGTTTGGGGCACTTCGCTTACATTGATCAATATGATTCTTCAGGCACGGCTGATGGATGTCGAGAAGCAGGCTACGATGATTGCAATGTCCCTCTATTCCGGGCTTTTCAATCTCGGAATAGGAGGCGGTGCGGCGATAGGAGGGTATATCTGCGACAACTTCGGCATCGGAGCCATCTGCACCGTCGGTGCCATAATTGCTCTTGCCGGATCCGCGATGTTCATTTCCCAATATTTGAAATAATTTTGTTCCGCAATCTATTGCTTATTTGGCTCCTGTCTGTCACTTAAGTCGGACTTCGCTTCGCTTTTATACGGGGCTCTGCCCCGAACCCCGCCGCTACGGGCAGCTATCCCGCAAACTTGCCCTGCCTGCCCTCCGCTAACGCCTGATGGCGTATTAATTAAGCGCGGGTCGCGAGGGTGTTTACAGCAAGCATTTTGATGCTTGCGACCCGAGCAGCAGGGCTTTAGCCCGCCGGACGATTAGGTCCTTTTAAGTGACAGACAATCCGCCAATAAGCAAAATAATCGAAGGTTTATTTCAGAAGGTTGCCCAGGATGCTTCGGGTAAGCTGCTTCGTCGCGTTGCGGGTGACTGCCGAAGTGGTATTTTTGATTGCTCTGTCGGCTATGGTCTTGCCCGTCACTTTTTTTCCGCTGACGGCTCTCGAAACTTCTGTCCCCAGAGAACTGCTCACAGCGGTTATCGCTGTCCCCAGAAGAGCACCGAGGATTCCCTTGCCAAAACTTTTTGCAACGGACTTTCCTTTTTTCTCCGGTACCTGCTCTTTCTTCTGCTCCTGTGCCTCCTGATTCTCCTGAGCCATCTGCATCAAATCCTCGAATGCGCTCTGTCTGTCAAAGGTCTTGTCATATTTGCCATAGATACGGGATCTCCTGATGCAGGCATCTCTCTGGGCCGGAGTGATTGCCCCAATCTGGCTGAGGGGGAAGAGAATCCTTGCCTTTTCAACGACACCCGGCATACCTTTTTCGTCAAGGAATGAAACCAGCGCTTCACCAGTGCCGAGCTGTGTGATGGCGTCTTCCGTCTTGAATCCCGGGTTGGCCCGGAATGTCTCCGCCGCGGCCCTGATTGCTTTCTGGTCCTTAGGGGTGAAGGCACGCAGAGCGTGCTGTATTCTGTTCCCGAGCTGGCCGAGTATCACGTCGGGAATGTCGGTGGGGTTCTGGGTTACGAAGTAGATACCCACGCCTTTACTCCTTATCAGGCGGACAACCTGTTCAATCTTGTCAACCAGCGCTTTCGGCGTATCGGCAAACAGTGTATGGGCCTCGTCGAAGAAGAACACCAGTTTGGGCAGGGGCAGATCTCCGACTTCCGGCAACTGTGCATAGATGTCTGACAGAAGCCAAAGCAGGAATGTAGAGTAGAGTTTCGGGTTTGACATCAACTTGTCTGCCGCAAGGACACTCAAGACGCCCTTGCCGCCCTGTACCGTCATAAGGTCCTGAATATCGAAGGACGGTTCGGCGAAGAACTGGTCGGCGCCCTGGCTTTCAAGTTCCAGAAGGGCGCGCTGGATTGCACCCACTGATGCTGACGATACGTTTCCGTATGCGTTCCGGTATTCCGCCGCGTGCTCGCTGACATATCCGAGCATCGAGCGAAGGTCCTTCAGGTCAATCAGAAGCAGTCCCATATCATCTGCCACGCGGAATACGATATTCAGCACTCCGCTCTGGGTGTCGTTCAGACCCATAAGCCGGCTGAGCAGCTGCGGACCCATATTGGAGACGGTGCTGCGCATAGGGTGTCCCTGCTCTCCGAACACGTCGAAGAATTGTACCGGACAGCCTTCGAAGGTAGGGCTGTCAATGCCGAACTCGGCGCATCTCTTTTCAATGAAACCGCTCATCGTTCCGCTTTGGCTGATACCGGAGAGGTCGCCTTTCATATCCGCCATGAAGCAGGGGACGCCCGCCTGGCAGAAGGTTTCTGCAAGCACTTGGAGTGAAACTGTTTTTCCTGTTCCTGTCGCTCCGGCTATCAGACCGTGACGGTTTGCCATCTGACCGCAGATGGAAAGCGGCCCGTTCTGGCAGTGGGCTACGTATAATCCTTTTGTTGAGTCAAACATATCGTGTATGATTATTTTTTAATAATGACTTAATTCGTTTTTACAAAAATACAAAAACGGATTCTATTTTTTAGTAATTTCGTGTCCAATTCATAAAGATATGGCAATAATAGCAATAACAGGAGACCTTGGCTCGGGGAAGAGCACTGTAGCAAAAAGAATATGTGAAATTACCGGGATGGAATATCTCTCCACCGGGTCAATCCAGCGCAGGATAGCAAAGGAGCGCGGCATCGATACGCTTCAACTCAACAAGGAGTGCAGGGACGACAAGTCGGTCGATGACCTGATTGACAACCGGCTCCGTGCGATGAACACCGACGGTACGGACAATATTGTGCTTGACTCCCGGCTTGCGTGGTTCTTCGTTAAGAAGTCTTTCAAGGTTTATCTGAAGGTGGAGCCGAAGATTGCCGCCCAGCGCGTATTCAAGGATGACACCCGTACAAGCGAGCCCACAGGGGACACTATGCAGGTGCTCTACAATCTGCTTGAGCGCAAGAAGGAGGAAAACGAAAGATTCAAGCAGTTCTACAATGCCGACTGCTTGAATCTCGATAATTACGACCTTGTCCTTGACACCTCTGACCTGAGCGTGGATGAGGTGGCAGGCAGAATCATCAACGCTGTGACCGAGTGAATCACGGGTTTCGGGTACTCATTCTCCGGACTTCGCGCTTCGCGCTCATCCCACCACTCGTTACACTCGTGGTCCCCCCGCTATCAAGCGCGGGTGCTTAGGTCCTTCGAATGAGTACCCGGAACCCGTGATTGACATTATATTCACTGTGCGTTGATGTGCTCCTTTATATATCTGTCTGAAAAGTCCAGCATCCACTGCCAGTCCTGGGCGGATATTCCGTGTTCCAGATCGCGTCTTACGTAACCGAGGTTGAATCCGATTGCCTTGGTGTCATAGTCATCAGGGAATGAAACCTTTGGCAGCCCCTCGCGTCCGAGGAATTCCCACACCTTGCTTGCATTCTGCAGGCAGATGAACTCACTTTCGGTATCATACCAGGGCTCGTCGAATCCTTCGCAAAGGAATGCGCGGGGTGCGATGCAGCTTACGAAGAGATGCTGGTCGAAAGGGAGCGCATCCTCGTTTTCAGCATATTTGTCGTATCCTCTGCAGTACCAGTGGGTGAAACTGTGAATTTCAGTGTTCACGTTCTCTCCGTAGAAATGTTTTGCAAGGGGAATTCCGCCGCCGCCTGTCTGGTTGGGGACGACAATGGGGAAGCGATGGTCGAATGCACCTGCGATCAGGGCGGCCTTGCCGAGGCGGGAATAGCCTGTGAGCAGGACGCGTTCCTGGTCCAGTTCAGGAAGTTTCTCTATCATATCCATTCCGCGCATAAGACCCCAGGCCCAGGCCATCAGGCTTGTAGTGTTGTCGGTGCGGGAAGGGTCTCTCTTCGGCCAGAGGTCGAAGATTCTCGTATATGCATATTTGTCCTGAAGTTCGCGCTTCTTTTCGTATGATGCCGCAGGGTCGGGGTCCGGGCTTATCTCCTCGTAGCAGGCCGTAACATAAGCGTAGCCTCTCGCGAGTATCATATTGGCGGGTACGATGTTACGCTGATTGGGATTGGTGAGTGCGCCGCGGCTCTCCTCCTTGAAAGGTTGCTTGTAATCGAACGTGGTAATCTGAGGGATTTCAATCTCCTTGTCGGCGAGTATTTCCTGGTTGCCGTTGTAATTGAGCATCAGAACCGTAGGTCTGGGGCCCTTGAATGCGTTGGGGGTCAGGATCAGCCAGGTGATGAACGGACCGCTCTTGTCGGGGCGGAAATACATACGGATTTGTTTCCTGTGGGCGAAGCCCATCAGGGTCGTCCCTTCCTCGATTGTTTCAAGGATGACGGTGTCGGGCTTTGCGGGGCACTGTCCGTACATCTCCCTCTGGAAGATGTCCAGAATTTCGAGGCGTCTGGCAGCCCAGTCAGCTTCGGTTTTCACCTTGGTTCCGTCAACGAAGGTGAGGGGGTCCTCAAGTGTGAAGGGGCGGATCTTGCTTTTGTCGTAGTTCACTTCAAGTTCCTGCGCTCCGGCAAGGAAAGTAGAGGCTGCAACAAACAGTGTGAGTAATAATGTTCTTTTCATAAATATTGTGTTAAAATCCATGATTTCCGTTCAATGCATCATATACGATATGGACGGGAAGACCCATCACCGTGTAGTACGAACCTTTTATTTCAGTTATTCCTATGTAACCTATCCACTCCTGGATACCGTATGCACCCGCTTTGTCATATGGCTTGCAAGTGTCTATGTAATAATCTATCTCACTGTCTGTCAATTCCTTGAACGATACATATGCAGTATCGGTGAAGGTCTTCTTGTGCGCGTTGCTCCTTACGGTCACGGAAGTGACAACCTCGTGGGTCCTGCCCGAAAGGGCCTTCAGCATATCGATTGCATCCTGCCTGTCCTTCGGCTTGCCGAGAAGCCGGTTGTCCACTATCACCACGGTGTCAGCCGTAATCAGGATTTCGTCAGGCTCAAGCGGCCTGTGGAATCCGAGAGATTTTCCCTCCGACATCACTGACGGCAGTTCGTGAGGGGGGATTGTCGGGTCCTTCGACTCGATGAACGTGTTTTCAGTATCGACGGTGAAGCAGGGGAGTATCTCCCTGAGCAGTTCATTGCGCCTGGGTGATTTGCTGCCAAGTATTATCTTTCTCTCAATAGCCATATTTCTTCCAGAGTTTGCCCAGTCTGGCCCGTATCTCGTTCTCCCTCGCATTGTTCCCCGGATCATAGAACTTGTGCCCCTTCAGTTCGTCCGGCAGGAATTCCTGGTCCACGAAATTGCCCTCGAACGAGTGGGCATATTTGTAATCCTTTGCATACCCGAGTTCCTGCATCACTTTCGTGGGGGCGTTGCGCAGGAGAAGGGGGACCGGAGGGGCATCGTTAGTGCTGTTGACCATAGCCAGGGCCCCGTCTATCGCCATAATCGCGGAATTGCTCTTCGGGGACGACGCCAGGTAGATGCAGGTCTGCGCAAGGATTATCCTCGCCTCCGGCATTCCTATCTGATGCACTGCATTGTAACAGCTTTCGGCAAGAAGCGCTGCATTCGGATTTGCGAGTCCGACATCCTCAGAGGCGAGAATCAACATTCTTCGGGCGATGAAGAGAGGGTCTTCTCCTCCCGCGAGCATTCTTGCCATATAATAGATGGCCCCGTTGGGGTCGCTTCCGCGGATGCTCTTTATGAAGGCGGATATTATGTCGTAGTGCATCTCCCCGTTCTTGTCATAGAGGGCAATGTTTTCCTGCAGGCAATCCGTGACGACCTTGTTGGTTATCTCTATCTTGTCATCTTCTCCGAACGACTGGATGACTATCTCAAGGACGTTCAGAAGCTTTCGTGCGTCACCGCCGCTGAAACGGAAAAGAGCCTCTTTTTCGAGAATCCTTATCTCCCTGTTTTTCAGGTAGGTATCTTTTTTCAGGGCATTTGCGAGCAAGATGTCCAAATCCTTGACCTCAAGTGACTTGAGGACATACACCTGACAGCGGGAGAGTAGGGGACTGATCACCTCGAACGAGGGGTTTTCGGTCGTGGCGCCGATAAGTGTTATCACTCCGCTTTCGACGGCTCCGAGGAGGGCATCCTGCTGTGCCTTGTTGAATCTGTGTATTTCGTCGATGAAGAGGATAGGGGAGCCCTCGGTCTGGAACATCCGGTTGCTCCTTGCCTTTTCTATCACATCCCGGACGTCCTTGACGCCGGAAGATATCGCACTGAGGGTGAAGAATTCGCGGTTCAGTTGGTTGGCGACAATCCGTGCAAGGGTGGTCTTGCCCACACCGGGAGGCCCCCAGAGGATGAATGATGAGATTTTCCCCGATTCAATCATCTTTCTCAGGACAGCTCCCTTTCCGACAAGATGCTCCTGACCGACATAGTCGTCAAGAGTGTGCGGACGAAGCCTTTCCGGCAGCGGTATGTTCGGACGTTCCATAATCCGTAAAGTTAAACATTATTTGAAATAAGAAGCTGTTTAAATTTAATTACTCTCATTTCTTATGCATCTTTTTCGCGTCTTTGCACTTTCAATTCGGTCACATACCAACCGGTATGCTCCCTTATTTCAAGCACAAATCCATCAAAAAATCTGTTATAATAAATTTCGGCAATCAAATTTAAACAGCTTCTAAAATGAAGCAATATCATTCACCGCAGCGGTGGGCATGTTGCAAATTCCAGATTATTTTGCTAATTTCAAGTAAAATTAATCCCGAATATGAAACGAATACTTACACTTGTGGCAGTGCTGTTGACAGCACGCGCAGCAGTCGCCCAACAGGCGATTTTCCAACCGAAGCAGGTTGTATCTCCCGAAATCAATCCTGACAGAAGCGTGACTTTCCGGCTTGACTGTCCGAAGGCGATAACAGTCCAGGTTGTCGGAGACTTTCTTGAAAGCGGTGTGAAATATACAACCGCCGATTTGGTTCAGGGTGAAGACGGAGTGTGGACTTATACCACCGAACCTCTTGAACCTGAGTTGTACAGCTACAGTTTCCTTGTAAACGGCGTGAGAATGCTCGATCCCGCCAATATCTACAGAAACCGCGACGTGGCCACCTGGACAAGCATATTCATAGTTTCCGGTGAGAAAGGGGACAGGGGAGACCTCTACAGCGTCAATGACGTTCCCCACGGAAACGTGCAGAAGGTCTGGTACGAAAGCCCGACACTCGGACTTACCCGCAGGATGACAGTATATACTCCGCCGCAATATGAAAAAAACACGAAGGAGAGATATCCCGTGCTGTATCTGTGCCACGGGGCCGGCGGTGACGAGAATGCCTGGTCCGAGTTGGGCCGTGCGGCGCAAATACTTGACAATCTGATTGCTACCGGACAGGCAAAGCCTATGATAGTTGTTATGCCGAATGGTAACTGCAATACAGAGGCTACACCCGGAGAATGGAGTGCAGGAATGTATCAGCCGTCATTCTGGGGTGGGGAATTCCCTCAGCCGAAAGCCACGATGCAGGAAAGTTTCCCGGACATAATGAACTATGTCGAGAAGCATTTCCGTGTCCTCAAAGGCGCGGCAAACACAGCTATGTGCGGGCTTTCAATGGGAGGCGGACATACGTTCCATACAACAAAGATGTATCCAGGCAAATTCGGGTATATCGGATTGTTCTCGGCGGCAGTTTATTTGGAAAACAGATCCGACAAGACTCCGATACGCGAACAGATGGCAGCCAGCACGGAATTTCAGAAAGAGATGGCCGCATTGTTCGCCGCAAAGCCCAAATTGTATTACATTGCAATCGGGGAAACCGATTTTCTGATTGATTCCAACAATGCGCTGCGTGAATTCCTTGACAGCAAAGGATATCAGTATGAATATTTTGAAAACTCCGGCGGACATATCTGGGTCAACTGGAGAATCTATCTGACAGAATTCGCCAGAAAACTTTTCAAGTAGAGTTTTTGAAACCTCAGACACGATGATGTCCATCCCTGATATTTTGCCGGGGCACTGAAAAAGTCTATGATTCAGGCTGAATTATTCAACAACTTTCCATAGTATTTTTGGTTGTTTGCTGGACATTTTGTATCTTTAAGTAGTTGAAAGATAACCTCTTATGCTTAATACACAGCAAAAAATCAAGTTCAGTGAGCATGCGGTTCTTTATGATATGCTCATCCCCGAGGACAATAAATATCGCCTTATTGATGAGCTCATCGACTTTAGTTTTATATACGACGAGTTGAAAGATAAGTATTGTCCAGACAATGGGCGTACTGCGGCAGATCCAATCATGCTTTTCAAGTACCTCATGATAAAATCTATTGAGAAATTGTCGGATGTAGATGTCGTTGAGCACTCTCGCTATGACCTATCATATAAACGCTTCCTTGGTCTTATGCCTGAGGATGAAGTTATTGATCCAAGTCTTCTTACCAAGTTCAGACGTCTGCGACTCAAGGATGTAAATCTTCTTGATATGCTGATTGGTAAGACAGTAGGAGTCGCACAGGAGAAAGGCATAATAAAGACCAAAACAATCATTGTCGATGCTACACACACGATATCGAGGGCAAATGCTTTATCTCCAATTGATGTGCTGAAAATGCGCAGCAAGGAAGTGCGAGATAGGATATGCAAGTGGCCCGGCAATGAGGGTATTGAACTTCCTGCACTTAATAGAGATGATAATCTTTTGCATGAACTGGAGAGTTGCGAAGCGCTACTAGCCGTAGTTAAATCTGATCAGGCTCTATACGAGAACCCTGCATTCAAGGAGGCGATAAACTATCTGTCTGAAGGCGTTGATGATGTGCGGCATCATCACTCAATCTCCTATGATCGTGAGGCTAGAGTTGGACACAAATCAGCTGAGACGTCTTTCACTGGATACAAGACTCACATTGCCATGACGCCGGAGCGAATCATTACAGCGGCCACGGTAACCACCGGAGAAAAGGATGACGGAAAGCAGTTACCCGACCTGGTGACAAAGACGCAGGATGTTGGTATTGATGTGGACACCGTAGTTGGAGATGCCGCATACTCTGGCAAAGACAATCTGAATATGGCAAAAGAGAAAGGCATACAGATAGTAGCTAAACTTAACGGTATAATCACTCAGGGGCATATGAGTGTAAAAACTGACTTTGATAACTCGTTCGAGTACAACAAAGATGCAGATCGATATATCTGTCCTGCAGGGGTAATGTCTACAAAGGGGTCAAAAACATATTTTTATGATAAGCCTAATAAAAGTCATCGAGTTCGTTATCGATGGAGGCCGTCGGCCTGCCACACCTGTAGAATGAGGGATGAATGTAAGCATGGACAAAAAATAAAGACCATTACCATAAGGGTGCTATCAGACAGCCATCGAGAACAGATGGAGTTCCAAAAAACTCAAAAGTTCAAAGAACTATCCCGCGAGAGATACAAGATAGAAGCAAAAAACTCTGAACTCAAGAATGCACATGGATATAACAGAGCCGAATCCTATGGGATATCGGCCTTAGAACTGCAGGGCGCCGTAACAATCTTCGTGGTAAATCTCAAAAGAATAATGAAGATGATGGCAAAATAAGAGGG
>JAZUIV010000054.1:0-51228 GCA_045642485.1 Bacteroidales bacterium
AAAAAACTCTGAACTCAAGAATGCACATGGATATAACAGAGCCGAATCCTATGGGATATCGGCCTTAGAACTGCAGGGCGCCGTAACAATCTTCGTGGTAAATCTCAAAAGAATAATGAAGATGATGGCAAAATAAGAGGGGAATACCCCCATATTTTGTAAAATAACCCTCTGAGAATTGAAAATTCCAACACAATCAGAGATATATCTGGTTTGCGCCGAATATTGAATTGTCAAGGACTTATTAAATGCTACCCTTTTTCAGTGCCCTCTGAAAAACGGAGGATGGCCATCATTTTTACACATCAGGATAGGGTATCTCACTATTTGTAATCCTTTGCATACCCGAGTTCCTGCATCAGTTTCGTGGGGGCGTTGCGCAGGTGAAGGGGGACCGGAGGGGCCTCGTTAGTGCTGTTGACCATAGCCAGGGCCCCCATCCTCAGAGGCGAGAATCAACATTCTTCGGGCATAGTTAAAATAAACAATAATCGCCTCATCCGTGATGGAAATGGGGCATCGGAGTGAGAAACTTAAAGAAATTATTTTTAAATTTGTCGTGTTAACCGGTCCACCTTTATAGAATTTGATTTTGGCTTATGAAATTCATCAATAAATTGATCAGATTTTTTTCTTTCTCGGTATCCCTGCTGTTTTGTACTCTTTCTTTTGGACAGCAAGTTGATTATTCAGTTGTTTCTGTCCCGGAAGAATCAGGGTCAAATTTCAAGATGATTTCTACAGACAACGATTTTGTCTATATGCCTGAAGTTATTCGAAAGAAAAACAGCATTCAATGGCAGTCAAGCAAAGTCATTTCGGAATGTTTTGATGGAGAAAAAATTGCTTTTATTTCTGCACGTGGCCTAACTCGCAATATTTTCATTAAAGATGTCAATAAAAAAACTGCTGTTGTACAGCGTACCAGCAGAAAGAGTATATGTGACTTTTCCTTTTCTCCTGATGGTAAAAATCTTGTTTTTTCAGAAAATTCGATGAAGACTAACGTCATATTTCAGACTGATGCCTCGGTTGGTTTTGTATGTCGCCAAATTTCAAGTGGCTATAACGATTATTCTCCAGTATATTCGAATGATAATTCCAAGATTTTTTTTGCAAGACAAGAAGGGAATGCCTACAGTATATGGAGTTATGATATAAAAGCTAACTTCCTCACAAATTATACCCCCGGTATGAATCCGGTTCCCATTCCGGAGGATGATGCATTTATTTGTGTCAAGGTAAATGGTTATTCTCAAGGTGAAATATGGAAAGTCAATTATATTACCGGAGTAGAAGAGTGTATTGTTGCAGATGCAGAAAAATCTTTCTCAACGCCGAGTGTTTCTCCTGACGGTCAATGGATTCTCTTTGTAGGCAGTTCTGCCATCCCTTATGGGCGGGGTCTATACCGGAATACGGATATTTACGCATGCCGCACGGACGGAACGCAACTTACACAACTCACTTACCATGCCGCCGATGATTTGAGTCCGACATGGAGTAATGATGGGCAGTTTATTTATTTCGTCAGTCAGAGAGGCAGCTCTGCCGGAATGCCTAATATCTGGAGAATGTCGTTCAATTTTTGAATTCATCATCAATATATCCTAAAATAAACAACCTATGAAAAAAGCCCTTATTATGCTTGTATTGATGTTGTACAGTACAGCATCAATGTTCGCTCAATTTGTTGGAGGCGAGTCACAAAAGTCATATTCTCTGCCTTCTGTTTCCTCCACTTCAAATGAAGATTTGGATTTTATTTTCACCACATTGTCTTATTCACCGGTCAAACTTAAAAGTTCTTACTCTTCTAATGATGAAGATTCTTTTAATGGTATAAGCCTTGGTGCTATCCGAAATAACGCTATCGGAGCGTCCAGATCATTCTATGAATTTGGTACCGTTTTACAGTACGCATTTGATTCTAAAAAAGTTGGTTCAATTAAATCATACACGGATTTCTTGACTGTGATTATTCCGGTAGGTCTAGGATATAGTATTCAAATTCCCAATACCAATCTCTTTTTCGAACCAATTGCAGGATTCGATTTTGACATTCATATCCTTGGAAATTCCAGAACAACGTATGACTCCAGAAGTGAGACTATTGACCTTTTTAAAAAGGAAGATGTGGGAGTAAAATACAACAGATTCAATATTGACTGGCATGCTGGTGCAAGATTCAGAGTAAATAAATTCTTTGTCGGTGCAAAGTATCGTTCATCCATTCTTGGCCTATATAAGGAGGATGATTATAAATTGACTTTCTCTCAGGTTGACATTTGCATCGGGCTGGACTTCTGATTCCAATAATAACGACGCAAAAAGATTTACAATAAGCAGGGCGAAAAGCTCTGCTTATTTGTTTTTGATAGGGATGTCAGGATTATTAGTTAACATAATATAAATTGTATGATGTTCCAAAATTATACACCATATTTGAAATGGTAAACAATATTGACTATATTTATGGTTTAAAATTAATAGATAATGAGAATACTGATTTCAGCCGGAAAGATATCTCTTTATATGGCGATGCTGGCAATGCTGTCCGTTTTGTTCAGTTGTTCAGCAAAGAAACATAACTCGCAGAATCTGACCGCAGAAATCCAGCCGCTTGATTCAATTGAACTGAAATATGCTCCGTCAATTGAAATCGGCTCCAAGGCTCCGGATTTTACGGCCAGAGATACTTCGGGTACGGAAATCAAACTGTCAGACTATAAAGGATCATATGTTGTACTGGATTTCTGGGCTACCTGGTGCGGTGACTGCCGTGAGGAAAATCCCGTACTCGCTGAGATTTATTCTGAATACAAAAACAGGAAGGTAAACGGAAAACCTGTTGTATTCATTAGTTATTCGTTTGACCATCAGGAAGATGTATGGAAATCACATATCTCGCAGAACGATATGGACTGGATTCAGGTCAGCACACTTTTGAAATGGCACGACAACCCTGTGTCAGAATCATATATGGTAAAATGGATTCCTTCGTTCTATGTGATTGACTCTGAGGGTATAATCATCGGTTCTGCAGTCAAGGCTTTCAGAATCCGTGAAATCCTTCAATCAATATAATCGATTGGAAATGAGCAGAAAGAAAAAACCTTTTCTTGAAGGTGTCAAGATTGAAGCCGTGGCCGCTGAAGGCAACGGACTTGCACATATCGACGGTAAGGTGCTTTTCGTCAGCCAGGCTGTCCCCGGAGATATAGTTGACGTTCAGGTAAACAAGGTAAGACGCGGATATATGGGAGGTTACGTCAAGAATATGGTGCAGCCGTCCCCGATGCGAGAAAAGCCTTTCTGCCCGCATTACGGCGTGTGCGGAGGTTGTACCTGGCAGGCGCTTCCCTATCATATGCAGTTGGAATTCAAGCAACAACAGGTGATTGACCAACTTACAAGAATAGGACATCTGACTCTTCCGGAGGTCTCCCCCATCCTCGGTTCCGAAAAAACGGAATATTACCGTAACAAACTGGAATACACCTTCTCCAACCGGCGCTGGGTAATAAGTGCAGACGAAGCTGAAAATATCCCTGAAAATGAGCGTCTGGGCCTTGGTTTCCACATAGGAGGCCATTTTGACAAGGTTCTTGACATAGAAGACTGCCATCTCCAGAGAGAGCCGTCGAATGCCATAAGACTGTTCATGAAGAATTTTGCCGTCGAAAACGGGCTGAGTTTCTTTGATTTGAGGGAAAGTCACGGTTTTATGAGGAACCTTATGATTCGGACAACATCCACCGGTCAGGTGATGGTTCTTGTGGCTTTCGGCTCGGAAGCGGAAAGCGCACCGGAAAAGGTTAAGGCTCTTCTCGACGCATTGATTACGGAATTCCCTCAGATAGATTCGCTTCATTATGTAATCAATCCCAAATGCAACGATGCTCTTGGAGATTTGAAATGCACTCTTTATCACGGAGATGAAGCCGTTTATGAAAAGATGGAAAACCTCCGTTTCAAGATTGGCCCGAAGTCTTTCTATCAGACGAATTCTGAGCAGGCATACCGCTTGTACAGTGTTGTCCGGGATTTCGTTCGTGAAGGAATTTCCGACACACTCCCCGCCCCTGTAATCTATGACCTTTACACCGGCACGGGAACGATTGCCCTGTTCCTGTCCTCCCTGGCCTCGAAGGTTGTCGGCATCGAATACGTACCTGAAGCCATTGAAGATGCGAAATCAAATGCAAGTGTCAACGGCATAACCAATTCGGAGTTCTTTGCAGGAGATATGAAAGATGTCCTGAACAGGGATTTCATTGAGAAGCACGGGCATCCCGACATCGTGGTGCTGGACCCTCCGCGGGCCGGAATCCATCCTGACGTAGCCTCAGTCCTTATGGAGGCGGATCCTGACCGTATGGTCTATGTGAGTTGCAATCCCGCCACACAGGCCCGCGACCTTGCCATATTCTCTGAAAAATATGATATCCTGCACGTACAGAGTGTGGATATGTTTCCGCATACGACCCACGTGGAGAACGTGGTCTCATTGAAAAAGAAAAACATCTGAAGTTATGGCAATACTTGTTATTGGAAGTTCGAATACAGACCTTGTGGTCAACGTGGATTCCATACCGAGACCGGGTCAGACCGTTCTGGGCGGCAGTTTCTTCGTCAATCCCGGTGGAAAAGGAGCCAATCAGGCCGTGGGAGCCGCCAGACTCGGGAAGGACATCTCATTCTGCTGCAAGACCGGCGAGGATGACTACGGCTGGGCAGCAAAGGAACTTTTTGCCAAGGAAGGAATGGATACTGACTTTGTCTTTTCAACGCCTGAACACCCTTCCGGAGTGGCATTGATTGCCGTGGACAAAAACGGTGAGAACAGCATCGTGGTAGCTTCCGGGGCGAATATGGATCTTCTGCCCGAAGATATTGACAGAATCGGCAGTTTCTCCCGGTTCGACATTGTTCTATGTCAGCTTGAGATTCCCCTGCAAACCGTGGAATATATTGCGACAAAGGCAAGGAGGGACGGAGCGAAATTTGTCCTTAATCCGGCCCCGGCCTGCAAACTGCCTGCTCCCCTGCTCTCCTGCGTTGATATCCTCACCCCGAACGAAACTGAGGCGGAAATAATTTCCGGAATCAAGGTGACAGACCCTGAAAGTGCCATCGCAGCCGCCCGGAAGATAATGGAGACGGGCGTGGGACAGGTTATTGTCACTTTGGGGTCGAAGGGCGCCATCTATTGCTCCGGCAATGAACAGGTGCTTGTCCCCGCGTTCAAGGTTGACGCCGTGGATACGACTGCGGCCGGCGACATATTCAACGGGGCTCTTTGCGTGGCTCTCTCCGAAGGAAAGGAAATGGTCAATGCAATACGCTTCGCAAGCGCGGCTTCTTCAATTTCCGTGACAAGAAAGGGTGCCCAGGCATCGGCGCCATACCGTAATGAGGTTGATAAAATCAAATAAATCATAATATTATGTTCATCGTTCAAAGTTATTTTCTTGCAGTAGTATTCTGCTTCATCACAATGTTATGCTGGGGCTCCTGGGGCAACACACAGAAACTTGCCGCAAAATCCTGGCGCTATGAACTGTTCTATTGGGATTATGTCATCGGAATGGTTCTGTTCGCCCTGCTTCTCGCTTTTACTATGGGCAGCATAGGCACCGAAGGAAGACCTTTCCTGGAGGACATCGCCCAGGCAGATGCCTCCTCCTTCGGCAGCATAATCATAGGCGGAATCATATTCAACGCTTCCAATATATTGCTGTCCGCCTCGATTTCAATCGCCGGACTGGCCGTGGCGTTTCCCCTCGGAGTCGGAATCTCCCTTGTCCTTGGCACAATCATCAATTATATCGGCGCACCGAAGGGTGATCCTGTCATTCTCTTCACCGGAGTCGCCCTCATCACAATTGCAATAATCTGCAACGGACTGGCTTCCGGCAAGATGGCCGGTGACAAAAAAGGCGGTGCGACAAAAGGCATTGTCCTGGCCGTTGTGGCCGGTGTGCTGATGTCGTTGTTTTACAGGTTCGTGGCCTCTTCGATGGACCTCGACAATTTTGCAAGTCCCGCCGTCGGAAAGGTGACTCCCTATTCCGCAATCGTGATTTTCAGCATCGGTATCCTGTTGAGCAACTTTGTTTTCAACACTCTTGTAATGAGATATCCATTCGTTGGAGAAAGAGTATATTACAAGGATTATTTCAAGGGCAACTTTAAGACGCATCTGGTCGGCGCTCTTGGCGGTTGCATATGGTGTCTCGGTACCGCATTCAGTTATATAGCCTCCGGAAAGGCGGGCGCGGCCATCTCGTACGCTCTCGGACAGGGAGCTCCTATGGTTGCCGCAATCTGGGGCGTATTCATCTGGAAAGAGTTCAAGGGTGCAGGAAACAAAGTTAAGAGCCTCCTCGGACTTATGTTCGCACTCTTCATTCTTGGACTGGCCCTCATCATCGTATCGGGCAATTAATGAATTTTAATTACTAATAACCATACATCTATGAAAAAAGCAATCTTTTTATTCTCTGTTGTCGCATTGCTTTCGTTCAGCGCAGCGGCTCAGGAAGCCAAGGAAGTTCAGGACGGCTTCAAGTTCGAAACCATCAAGGAACTTCCAATCACCTCTGTCAAGAATCAGGCAAGTTCCGGAACCTGCTGGTGTTTTTCCACCATCTCATTCCTTGAATCAGAAATGATTCGTCAGGGATGCAAGGACAAGGACCTTGACCTTTCCGAGATGTTCGTCGTATCCAACGCCTATGCTGACAAGGCGGTCAAATATGTCAGGGTTGACGGACATCTGAACTACGAGCAGGGCAGTTCTGCACAGGACGTCCTGTTTGTCCTCAGAGAACACGGAGTTGTCCCCAACGAGGTGATGCCGGGATTGAACTACGGCACTACAAAGCACGCACACAGCGAACTTGTAGCCGGCCTCAAGGGCTTTATGAACGCCATCCTCAAGAACCCCAACAGAAAGTTGACAACAGCGTGGCTTCCGGCTCTGAAAGGCATCCTCGCCGCTTATCTGGGCCCCCTTCCCGAGAAATTCGAATACAAGGGAAAGAAATATACCCCGAAGAGTTATCTTGAGAGCCTTCCTGTAAATCTGGACGACTATGTGGACCTTACCTCATGGACTCATATTTCATACTATGAAAAACATCCTGTGGAAGTTGCAGACAACTGGCGCTGGGGAACTGCATACAACCTTCCTCTTGATGAACTTGTGGAGGTCATCTACAATGCAATCGACAAAGGTTACACCGTAGCCTGGGGAGCTGATGTGAGCGAGACCGGGTTCACTCGTGACGGAATAGGCCTTGCAGTCGATATGGAAGCTCTGAATACTGTTGGAAGCGACCAGGCTCATTGGGTCGGTGCCCCCGATTCAAGAGGCCGCCGCGCCATCAACGGCCCCGTAAAGGAGATTGAGGTCACACCCGAACTCCGCCAGCAGGGATATGAGGAGAAGAGCACTACCGATGACCACGGAATGCACATTTACGGTATCGCAAAGGATGTCGAAGGCAACAAGTACTTCAAGGTCAAGAACTCCTGGGGCACCACCGGTAAATACGATGGAATCTGGTATGTGTCAGAAACTTATGTAAAATACAAGACAATGGACATTATGGTCCATAAGGATGCCATACCCAAGAGCATCAGAAAGAAACTCGGCATCAAATAAGAATGAAAAAACACATTCCAAATATGATTACGCTGCTGAATCTGCTTTCAGGTTCAGTAGCGGTCATATATGCAGCACAGGGAGCATATTATGCGGTCTGGATACTCTGTATCCTTGCCGCAGTGTTCGATTTCTTCGACGGATTTGCCGCAAGGGCGCTTGGGGCATATTCTGAAATCGGCAAGGAGTTGGATTCGCTGTGTGACTGTGTGAGTTTCGGGTTGGCACCGGCTGTAGCCCTTATGACCTTCTACCGCAGTGCCGGTGATTATCCTTCAATTCTAAGTTACATCCCACTTGCCGTCGTTGCCTGCTCTGCACTCAGGCTTGCAAAGTTCAATCTGGACACACGGCAGTCCAAGAGTTTTCTGGGACTCCCCACCCCTGCCTGCGGCCTGCTGGCAGTATCCTTGACAGCCTGTGCCCCTGCGCTCCTCTCAACAGTATGGTTCATTCCCGTTGTCAGTGCAGTATTGGCATTTCTGCTTGTGAGTGAAATCCCCATGTTCTCGATGAAATCATTCAGTCCGAAACACAGGTGGTTCCTTTTCGGTTCCATTGCAATATGCTGTCTGATACTTATATTCCACGAAACATCCTTCTGGTGGATGAAATTGCCGACTGTATTAGCCGGTATCTTTACGTATTACATTATACTGAATCTCATTCCTGTTAAAAATGAAAAATAAATTATTGTTGTTCTGCGCTCTTACTTCAGCGTTGACTTTGTCATCCTGCCAGAAGGCTGAAGTGTCTGTCTCCATTATCCCGAATCCCGTTTCCATCGAAGCGGCCGGACGCGGGGCAAAACTGCAGGAAGTGCCCGTATTTGACTGCGAGTCAATGGAACTCCAGATTCTCGGGCAAACATTTGTCGAAGTGGCAAACGGAGTGAAAATCCCTAACGTCTCACTTGCAATCGACAACACGCTTGAAGCGGAAGAGTATCTTCTCGACTCTCATAAGGGTAAGGTTGTCATCAAAGGCGGCTCTCAGGCTGGTGTATGGTGGGGCCTCCAGACTCTCCTTCAAATCTGCTACCAGACTGACGGAAAGACCTTCCCCGGATTGATCATCAAGGACAAACCTGCTTTCGCATACCGAGGCGCTCACCTTGACTGCGGACGCCATTTCTTTTCAATTGAAGATGTCAAAAGGTATATCGACCTCGTCAATATGCACAAGATCAACGTTTTTCACTGGCATCTGACCGAAGACCAGGGTTGGCGTGCAGAAATCAAGAAACTTCCCAAACTGACCGAAATAGGCAGCGTTCGCGCTGAAACGGTTGTCGGCCACGCCAGCGACTCCGACACGTACGACGGGACTCCCTACGGCGGATATTATACACAGGAGCAGATGAAAGAAATCGTTTCATACGCTGCTGCAAGACAGATGACTGTCATTCCTGAAATAGAAATCCCCGGACACGCTTCCGCTGCTCTTGCCGCTTATCCTGAACTCGGCTGCCGCGGAAAGGGATATAAGGTACAGACGACCTGGGGCGTTTTCGACGAGGTATTCTGTATAGGCAATCCAGGCACTGTCCAGCTTTTCAAGGATGTTCTCGATGAAATCTGTGAAATATTCCCCAGCGAATACATCCATATCGGCGGTGACGAGGCTCCCCGCAACGAATGGAAGAAGTGCCCCAAATGTCAGGCTCTGATGAAAAAGATGGGATATACCAGCGAGGCTCAGCTGCAAAGTTATATCGTACACGAGATTGAGCAGTACCTCAATCAGAAGGGACGCAAAATCATAGGATGGGATGAAATACTTGAAGGCGGTGTCTCTCAGTCAGCCTGCGTGATGTCCTGGAGAGGAACTGACGGCGGCATCGCCGCGGCAAAACTCGGCAATGACGTGATAATGGCCCCCAACAGTTATTTCTATCTGGACTATTACCAGACGGCGGACCCCAAGGCGAACGGTGAACCTTTCTGCATCGGCGGCAATCTTCCCCTTTCCAAGAGTTATCAGTTCCAGCCTTTTGCGGGTCTGACCGATGACCAGAAAGCTCATATCAAAGGCATACAGGCTAATGTATGGACCGAATATATGGCCGATTTCGACCACGTGGAGTTCAATGCTCTCCCCCGCTTCGCGGCCCTGGCCGAGATCTCCTGGAGCAACGACAACCGCACCGACTACACAACTTTCGTGGAACGTACCCGCAAGTCTCTTCTTCCGGTGTATGATGCAAGAGGCTATCATTATGCTCCATACGCTTTCCAGAATCCTCCAGTTGAGTAAACTCTTAAATAACAATAATTATGAAACACTTTCATTCATTTCTGGCTTTGTCTTTTCTTGCTGTGCTGGCAATCTCCTGCGCTCCGAAAGACAACACGCTGACAGAGGCCGAGAAGGCCGACGGGTGGCAACTCCTTTTCAATGGCCAAGACCTCACGGGGTGGCGTAGTTTCAACAACCCCGAACTCATTGGCGGCTGGTCGGTCGTTGACGGTTGCATCCAGGCTGCGGGTGACGGTTCCGACGGCAGCGGTTACATCGTCACCGACAAGAAATATTCGAACTTCATCCTCAAGTGGGACTGGAAGCTCACTCATGGCGGCAACAGCGGCATGATTTACCACGTTGTCGAAAATCCCGTATTCGGCGTACCTTATGTTACAGGTCCAGAGTATCAGCTGATTGACAATGAAGGCTGGGAAGAGGTGAACGCCCCCAGCAAACTTGAGGAGTGGCAGAAACTCGGCGTCGATTATGCAATGCATCTGCCCGACTATTCCGTTATGAAAGTAAACCCTCAGGGCGAATGGAACACCTCCAAAATCGTGTTTGACAACGGTCACGTGGAGCACTGGCTCAACGGTGAAAAGATTCTCGAATTCGAGGCCTGGACTGATGACTGGTTCGTACGCAAGAACTCCGGCAAATGGGCGAATGCTCCCGAATACGGCCTTGCTTCCGAAGGTGTCATCTGCCTTCAGGACCACGGCGATCCCGCATCCTTCAAGAATCTCAAGATCAAGGAACTACCCCACAAGGGAGGAAAGACGGAATCTCTCTTCAACGGCAAGGACCTCACCGGATGGGAGCCTTTCGGAGACGGCAAATGGTATGTCGACAAAGAAGGCAATCTCGTTACGGAGAATGGTGACATGCGTCAGTACGGTTACCTTGGAACACGCAAGTATTACAAGGATTTCGACCTTACCTGCGAATTCAAGGAGGCTTCAAACGGCAACTCCGGCCTCTTCTTCCACTCTTTCATCGAGGGCTTCAACACAGTCCACGGATGGCAGTGCGAGGTTGCTCCCAAGGGCAATGACACGGGTGGAATCTATGAATCATACGGACGTGGATGGCTCTATCAGATTCCCGACGAGAAAGAAGAAATCCTGAAACCGACGGACTGGAACACTCTTCGTCTGAAAGTCGAGGGCAACCACATCCAGACCTGGCTCAACGGTGAGCCGATGACTGACATCGAAGACGAACAGATAGGTGCCGTATCCGGCCGCATTATGCTTCAGATTCACGACGGCAACGACATCAAGGTTCTCTGGAGGAATTTCAAACTGACGGAGCTGTAATACGGTTATTCCCTACCATAACGTTTGAAGGGTGAACCTTAAGCTGATGCTTGGTTCACCCTTCATTTCAATTATTTAAATGTCATTGTAAATTCCGTACACTCATTGTCGCTTCTTGTCAGATCGAGCATACCATTGTGGGCACGCATGATCTGGCGTGAGAGGCTGAGACCTATGCCGGAACCATCACGCTTTGTGGTGAAGAACGGAATGAATATCTGCTCCTGCGCCTCAGGAGAAATCGGCGTGCCGTCATTGGCAACCTTAATGAGAGTCTGTTCGGAAGAGTCGATGCTTGCCGTAATGCTGATATGCTTCGCTCCAGCCTGAACTGCGTTCTTTATGAGATTGATGAGTATGCGGCTGATCTGTGACTCGTCGGCATATATCAGGATATCCTCTGCCGATGCGCTATATGTGCAGGTCACGCCGGATGCATTGCATTGCTCCTGTGTCAGGCCAATAACCTTATGTGCCAATTCATCAACCATCAACCCCCTTTTGACAGGCTTAGCCACACCGGCCAGTTCACGGTAGGATTCCACGAACTTGATAAGGTCCTTCGAAGACATAGAGATTGTCTCGAGACCTGCCTTGACGTCAATCTCCCTGCGATCTTCCGGAACATCTATGTAGTGGCTAAGGGCATCGCTCAGAGAAGCGATAGGACTTACCGTGTTCATAATCTCGTGCGTGAGCACACGAATCAGCTTTGTCCAGGATTCCTGCTCGTTCTGCTGGCGGCGACGCTCCACGATCCACTTGATGCGGTTGAGAGCCTTGTTGAACCTGCTGTCCTCCGTGAAGCGGAAGTTGTACTCTCCGTCTTCGAACGCATCAAGCATATACTCCAACTTCTTTCTGTCCTTCTCATGGATATAGAGCGCAGTTATGACAGCCGTCAGGATGATGGCTGCAACAACTGTCAGTATGATTCCCCAGAGCGGCATCAGATGTCGTATTTCTTGAGTTTACTGTAAAGCGTAGGACGGCTTATGCCGAGTTCCTTCGCGACCAAAGTAAGATTACCGTTACATCTGGCCATAGTGTCTCGGATTGTCTGGTCCTCCGCCTCGTCAAGGGTCTGCTTTGGTGATGACTTCACGGCAGGCTTCTTCTCGAGCGAGAAGTCCTCTGCTTTCAGACTTGTCCCTTCGGAGAGGATCACAGCCTTCTCGATGGTATTCTGCAGCTCGCGAATATTGCCGCTCCATGCGTGAGACTTAAGCAGCTGGGCAGCATCAGCACCGATACCAACGACATTCCTGCGGTATTTCTCGGCATACATGGCAAGAAAGCGTTCTGCCAGCGGCATCACATCTTCCAGACGCTCCCGAAGAGCAGGAAGGGCAATGTGCATGGTGTTGATGCGGTAGTATAAATCCTCACGGAACCTGCCTTCCGCCACCATCTTCTCAAGGTCCATGTTCGTGGCACAGATGAGCCGGATATCCACAGGAATCTGCTTCTCTGATCCCACGCGTGTGACGGTGCGGTTCTGCAGCACACGCAGCAACTTTGCCTGAAGGTGCAGAGGGATATTGCCTATCTCGTCGAGGAAGAGCGTGCCTCCGTTTGCCTGCTCGAACTTTCCAACATGGTCTGTATGAGCATCCGTGAAGGCACCCTTCACGTGGCCGAAAAATTCGCTCTCGAATAGAGTTTCGGTGATCGCGCCGACATCCACGCACACCATAGGCATAGCCTTGCGGCTACTCCTGGCGTGGATTTCACGTGCAAGGACATCCTTTCCAGTACCGTTCTCACCAGTGATGAGCACCGTTACATCGGTAGGGGCAATCTTCTCAACAGTACGCTTTATCTGCAGCATCGCAGGAGTATTACCCCAATACATGTCGCTGGCGGTGGATGCTTCCATACGCCGAGCATTTCGCCGGAGGCTACCTGCCTGCGAAGCGAGGGATGCCTCCACCGCCGTGCACAAGGTCGATATCAGCTTCTCATTGTCCCACGGCTTTACGATGAAGTCAAACGCTCCCCTCTTCATTCCTTCCACTGCCAGTGCGATGTCTGCGTATGCTGTGAAAAGGACAATCTGCACCTCCGGCCGCATCTTCTTGAGTTCTCTAGTCCAATAGAGCCCCTCGTTGCCAGTATTGATGTCCGTGTAGAAGTTCATGTCCAGCAGCACTACGTCCGGACGGAAAGTCTCCATTGTGGTTACCAAGCTCTTCGGTGACGCTATGATCTCCACCTGGGCGAAGTGCGCAGGCAGAAGTATCTTCAGGGCACTGCGTATGCCCTGGTTGTCATCGACTACTAGTATTTTGCCACGCTTCATAATCAATTCATTGATTTAGCCCCGAAGTCTGCAACTTCTGAATCTTTCCTGTATGGCAGCAACACTCTTCATCAGATCATCAAAAGAAAGAGGATCTTTCTCGTAGATGAAGCTTCCTCTCATCTCGTTGTAGTCAGACCTGTAAGCATCCTGCACAGCTGCTGGCGGAAGGAACTCTATCACCTCCGGAAG
This sequence comes from Bacteroidales bacterium, assembly GCA_045642485.1. Taxonomy (GTDB): domain Bacteria; phylum Bacteroidota; class Bacteroidia; order Bacteroidales; family UBA932; genus Cacconaster. The sequence continues at coordinate 13,730 of JAZUIV010000054.1, forward strand.
TTCCTTGCTATAATCGACATAACTTGGATGATAGAACTTCTCACGGTGTCTCACTATCTCCATGTACAGCTTGACGTCAGATAGAGCCTTGCCAATGTACTCTGTATGTGAAAGCTTGTCCATGTCATACAAGTGCCTTGACATCCTGTTTGTTCGCGGCTTATCCTTTTGGAACTCCTCACAGAGCAGGAACGCCTTCTCAAGAAATGTCCTTGCCGGAGAGACGGTCTTTATTGCCTGGCTGAAGGCATCGTCAATGTCGCCACCGAACTCAGTAGAACAAATCTGCTGAACCAATGACGATATAGGCTTCATCTCGTATGGCTCAGACAGAGAGAGCGTGCTGATTTCTATCTTTACAACAGGATTTGCATACGACTTCGCAGAAGTATAGAGCGACGGATAGAAAACATGCAATACTGCAGGGTCCTTATCGTGAGAAGCTTTCTTCTCAATCCCTTTTTCAGCATACATCTCATTCTCATCAAGAACTTTTATCACTGGTAATCCAAGGCTCTTGAATTCCTCCTTCAACTCAGCCTTGAACTCTCCAAAGATAAAATCCTGATTCTTCTCTCTAAGGGTGCGTATCTGAGTCATCGTAGCACATTCGGCGCAGGCGTATCCTTTCACCTCCTTATAGAAAGTGCGAATCAACGCCACATCTATATCCTCACTGAATCGGCTTATAATGTCCCATCCCTTGCTCAAGCTTGTGCCCCCTTTGAACAGGCAATACTCAGCTATGCTGGTATGAAACACTGCGTATAGAACGGCTGTAACCCACCAATCCTTCTCCGCTGCAGCATCATCAATGTTCTTTGTCTGTGCGACCTTAGCAATCAGAGCCTTACGCTCATCAATGCTATAATCAATCCAATTAGCCATATCTACCGTTTTATCTGATCAACTATAAGTTTCTCTATCCATGCAGGGGCCAGTTTCAAATCAGATTCAAATCGTCTGTCCTGTTCAACACCGGCAATGATTGCCGGAATCTTCGCCTTCATTTCCTCCGTCACATTCTCCAGTCCGATGCTTCTGAGAGCTTGGACCAAAATGCCTACAACCTCATTGTTATATGCAAAATTCTTTGGTGCAGCACGCTTCAGTTCCACAGTCCTGCCGCCAATATTAAGATCACGTGCAGTGCCGGAAGTCAGGAAACTGATTCTCATCGGAACCTGCTCGGACAAACCCAATATGTTTGCAGCAGTCTCTCCCGTTGGAAATATCTTTGCCTTGTCACGCTTGGCAACTTGAGCCACAACATCTTCGATTGGCGGATAAGAAACCCCGAAACGTGTCCTTCTTGCCTTGAGATACACACCTTTTGAAATGCGCACAAGCAATCCTTCTTTCTCAAATTCCGAAAGAAGTTTGGTGACATAATTGGTCGTAAGTCCCGGAAAAGAGGATGCGCTGAAAATTACGCCGTATTTTCCGCGCGTAATCTCTCGTCTAACTCTTTCTCTATCAAGTATTACTTCGGTATTTCTTTTCATTATCAGTGCAGAAACTTTGCAAATTTTTCTGCACAAAGATACTAAAAAAATTAAAAGTACAGCTGTATTAAATACTTATCCAGGATGTGTGATTACTCATGGACATCCGGGGATTACATTGCCGATAGTTATTTACTTCCTGACAAAATGCTTGAAGTCTGACCCTACCGTGCCTTTCTGGAATGTGGTTCCAAGCCTTTGCCATTCCATCTCAGTCTTGGTGAGTTTCACTATCTTGAAGTTATCTCCGGACAAATCGGACATTTGCGGATTAAAAGACAACACGTCATTTTCTATTCCGGATGGTGTCTCCAAAGACCAAACAGTGTATGTTTTCTGGACATCATGATCGCCTGCAAATACATCATAGTAATGGATATCTACAGTGCCATCTGCATTGAAAGTGTACGTCTCGCCACCCTCCGGAGCATAGTACGGATAAGCGGAGTAATCATCCACCCAGGTGCCAAGGATATTCGCCTGGTTAACCTCTAATTTCGAGCATCCTGCAAAAGCAAGGATAGCCATAATAAACAATGATATCTTCTTCATAGTATGTAACCTTTACTTATATAATGCTGAATAATGCAAAATGCGTCATTACCAATGCAAATTTAGTGAAATCATAGCACACCTCGCTCATCACTCCGCCTTTATCGACTCCACCGGATTCGTCTTCGCAGCCTGAAACACCTGGGGAAAAACGCACACAAATGCCATAAACATCGTGATGGCGAAAGTCAGAAGATAGATCCAGATGCTGCCTCCTGCGCTCATGGGAATTCCGAGATAGATGCTGTTGTTTACCCAAAATGCGATGGGTATTCCTATCAGGTTCCCAATGAACATAATACGGAGGAATCTCCACAGATATGTGCGGGTTTCCTGTCCGATACTGCCGCCGAAGATCTTTCTGATGGAAATATCACGCCGATGGCTGGTTACATAAAAAGTGCTCATCGCCATGATACCTGACAACGCCAGGATAAGCGGGAGAACCGAAAAGAAGAACAAGAGGCGAAGCAATGAACCCTCTGTCGATTCATTGATCTTCTTTTGCACTACATCTGGGATATATCCGGAGTCTCTCGGCTCTGGGCAGTACCCAAGCATTTGTATGGTCATCTTCTTGTAGGTGTCCATTATGTTTGCACTACATTCGGAATGATCGCCGATTGTTTTGACAATAATACGGTCAAACGGTCCTGTTTCAGTAATCTCAACGGCTCGGATTCCGTCACCCTGGATACGTCCAACGAAATCTTTCACAACGCCATTGAGTTGCGGAATACCGATCTGTCTCATCAACTCTTCAGGAGAGTTGCTTGACGCAAACCAATTGTATGCACTCTCTGTCAGGTAGCCACCGAACCCGCCCTGTTTTCCGGACATCATTTCAATACCAAACGCCCGGAACGCGTCTTCCGTACAAGAGATAACGTTTATCTGATGTTTCCCGATGGTCTCGTCCTCAAAATAGCGCAGTCCCCATAGCCCATCTCCGGGTGAGTCGTTGGCCAGCCCGGCAAATTCTACGCATGGAAGCTCCCGAAGGGCTGCCACGGTTGAATTCATGACTGGTTCAGGAAGAGACCCCGCAATCATGAAGGTGTCGTTGACATCACACCCTAAAGGGCGTGACTTCGCATTATCGAATTGGAATAGGTTCAGCAGCAGGATGGCAATCATAGCGACTGAGAAGACGCATTGCAGTCCGATGAAGACCTTTCCCAATACGCTCTTTATCTGATATTTGAATTCTCCACGGACAACATCGAGAGGAGAATACTTTGCAAGTACCCGGGCAGGAATGATTCCTGACAGGAACGAGACAACCAGCAGTGCTATCAAATAATACACGATGGCTGGCAGGGAAAGTTTGTTGCTGAGGTTCAGAGGTGATCCGAATCCCGTCAGCAGCTCATTGATCCGCCCATAGACCATTGAAGACAACAGCCAGCCCAGAACGAAACAAATGGCAGTGATAATCAGCGATTCTGACAGCACCCGGAAGATAATCTCCTTTCTCGATGAACCCAACAACCGCCGTGTGGCCATCTCTTTGGCCCGCATGGTGGTCAGGGCCGTATTCAGAAGAGTGCAGTTCAGCAAAGAAAAAATGATTAAGACCACAGCAAGGACACTCATGAAATAAAAGCCGAGGCCTCCGGTTGATGTCAGTGCCGTATTCCACAGCCAGGACGATACTTTGTCATATCGGCGCAAGCGAAGAGCATCCTTGTGCTGTTCATGCGCTCGGTAATAATCGGCGTAGTATTCATTGCACAAGCGAGACAGCTTCTCCGTCAGAACCTGTATGTCCGTTCCTTCCTTTACTTGAATGAATATCGGCATTTCGTTCCACCAGGAATCCGGATTCGTCCGCTCATTGTCAAGCAACGGGGAATTCTCACCGAAGATGAGATCCACATCTGGAATGAGTAATTCATGATAGTTCCCAAAGATGGCGCAGACGGAATAAGTCTGGTCCTCGTGAATCAATATATCTCCGCAATTGATTCCGCTTCTGGCGGCAAAAGATTCTGAAACCGCAAGCTGATAACGGTCTTCGAGCCCTTTCAAGTCTCCGGTAATAACTGATGCCGGGAAGAAGCCGAAGAAGTCCCTGTCAACGGCCATCTTTTGGATAGAGAAGGACTCCTGCTTATAATATACGGGAGACTCATAACCAAAGTTGTATGCGCGAAAGTGAGTGACAGCCGTGACATCCGGTTCGGAGTTCCTGATTTGCTCCGCGAGTCCCCAGGTCGTTTCCTGAGATTCACTTATCGGGCACACTTCGTATATCTGATGCCAATTCGGATGACTGTGGTCAATGGTCCATCGCACACCCAGGAAACTTAACAGCGGAAGGATAAAGGCAAGCGACAGGCTTAGTCCAATTACCTCAATCAGATAATAGAACTTGTTCCGAAATATGAATGTGAAGAAGCTGCGCATAAGGAATTTGAGGTAGGATTTCATTATAGTTCATTCTTGACATCCGAAACAATCTTACCATCGAACAGGTCGATAGTTCTCTGGGCCATTGCAGCATCCTTCTGAGAGTGAGTCACCATAACGATGGTCGCACCCTCGTTGTTGAGTTCCTGCAGAAGCTCCATTACCTCCTTGCCGTTCTTTGAGTCGAGGTTACCTGTAGGCTCATCGGCCAGGATCAACTTAGGGTTGGCCACGCAGGCACGAGCGATTGCCACACGCTGCTGCTGACCGCCGGAGAGCTGCTGAGGGAAATGATTCGCACGGTGGCTGATGTTCATGCGCTCCATCAACTCGGTCACGCGAGGCTTGCGCACAGAAGACGGGATGTCAAGATAGCGGAGCGGCAGCTCGATGTTCTCATACACGCTGAGCTCATCAATCAGGTTGAAACTCTGGAAAATGAAGCCGATGTTGCCCTTGCGGAACTTGGTGCGGTCCTTCTCCTTGAGATTTGCCACTTCCGTCTCTCCAAACTGGTAAGATCCTTCGGTAGGATTGTCGAGAAGGCCGAGGATGTTCAGAAGGGTTGACTTACCGCATCCTGAAGGGCCCATAATGGCCACGAACTCGCCGTCCTTGATTTCGAATGATACACCATTGAGAGCTGTTGTCTCGATTTCTTCGGTCCTGAAGACCTTGCTGAGGTTTGATACTTTGATCATGATTGTATGTTTTTATTTGTTATTATTCAGTTTTAAGGCTCTCTGAAGGATTGCTGTTAGCAATCTTGAGAACATAGATATCGGAAATCACGGCCACAATAACCATGGTTGCAGAATGACGCATCAGCGACATCCGGAATTGCCAAAATCTCATCCATGAGGGACTTCTTCTGAGACGGACTCATTCCATTTATTTAAGCCTACTCGTTCTTCAGCGCCTCCGCCGGATTCATCCGGGCGGTCTTGAGATAGTGATAAAGAACCACGGCGGCGCATAGCAGCCCCACAATCATCAGCGCCAGCAGGAACACCGACGGCATGAAGCCCACCCGGTGGGAGAACTGCTGCAGATAGTATCGTACCACCAGCCAGCCGATGGGCGCCGCAATTACATAACAGATGGCTACCGTCCTCAGATACAACATCAGGCCTTCGCTGGTAATCTGGCCCATGTCGGCCCCGAATACACGCTTTACGGAAATCTCCATCCGCTTGTACTGCACGTCCATCAGCACCTGGCCCCAGATGCCAACCAGCGACAGCAGCACCGCCAGCAGGGAGAACAGCCATACGGCCAGCCGCAGGCGCTCCTCGCCGCTGTACAGGTTCTTGCCGATGGCATCGTAGAACTGAACCTCGAACGGCATCGTAGGGTCCATCTCTTTCAGTACGTCCTGAATTTTCTCCACGGCGGCAATCCTGTCAGTTCCTTCGGACAGGCGGATATATGTGAAAGGCATTGCACCCACCCAGCTGGGCTCTACAACCTGCATTCCAACCGGAGAATCGGCCTTGCGCATGGAGGTGATGTTCATCTCTTTCACAAACCCTACAACCGGAGCATTCGGACCGAGACCATCAGGGTACACTTTCAGTTCAGCGCCCCGGGCTTTCAGATCCCGGGTAAGAAGGATCGAGCCATAGTCACCCTCATAGAAATTCCGGCCTTCTGTCACCTCCAGTCCAAGCACCTGCGGAAGATTCCAGCTGCAATACAACAAACTCAGAGAAACATCTCCGTCTCCAAAATCACAGCCCTGGGTAGAATAGGCATCCGCCCCTCCTATCAGCTCCATCGCATAGGCGACGTCCTCCACTTCTGGAATCTGCCGGAGCTGATCTCTCAGCCACTCGGATTTATTACGGCTATTGTCTCCGCCGATATTCAGCACTGCGAGATTATTCTTGTCATAGCCGCAGGGATACTCCTGCATGAACTTGCTCTGCCGCTGCACAAAGAGCACGAAGATGAGCAGCGCCGTGGAAATCACGAACTGCACGCCCACCAGGATGCCCCTGATTGTCTTGCCGGATGCCGACAGTCCGTAATTGCCCTTCAGAATCATCGCCGGTTGGCCCGATGTGGAATAGATACCCGGCCAGATACCGGCAATAATGCCGGTGGCTACGGCTACCGTCCCGACGAACAGCAGTAGGCCCCAATGTTTGCCGATGGAGAAAGACTGCATCAGCACACCTCCTGTCAGCAAAGCATCAGAAACTGGCCCCAGCATCAGTGCGGCAACCACAAAGGCACAGATGCACCATGTCACCGCCTCCGCTACCACCTGGGTACGCAGCCGCGGGGTAGATGACCCCAGAATCTTCTGCAGGTTCACGCTCCGGATGCGCAGCGGCGTCAGCGCCACATAGAAATTAGTGAAGTTAATCAGACCGATGCCCAGAATCAGGATAGCAATCGCAATGAGCAGAAGCAGTTGCGAACGGTTGCCACTCTTATAGATATTGCCTTCATTCCGGAAGTAGATACTGGTAAGCGGCACCAGCTCAATGGGCGTAAGCCAGTCTCCATGCGGTGCGAAGTCAAAATGAGTGTTGAATTCGTCGGCCACCGCCTGCGCATTGCTCTCGTCATCCAACAGCAGGTAGCAGACGAAGCTGGCTCCGCCATAGAGGCCTTTCTGGATATCTCCGATGGTCAGGTACAAGTCATTTCCCAGTTGCGTGTTCGTCGGGAAGTCTTCATACACGCCGGCCACCGTTACCTCCCCGCGAGTTTCATCCAGAAAGAACTGATTGTCTGTCTTCAGTAGTTTACCGACAGCAGACTCACCTGGAAACAGGATTTCCGCCAGCGACCGGGGAATAATCACGGAATTAGGCCCCTCAAGTGCATGGGAATCACCCTCGACCATCTTGATGCCGAACACATCGATAAAGCCCTCGGAGACGCAGGTCATCGTGCGCTTGTAGCGGATGGAGAGGCGGTCTTCTCCTTCCACGGAAAACCAGGTATCGCCAACGAATGGCAGAATTGTACAGCCCGCCTCGATGTGGGCCGATGAGCCGATGATATCATCGGCAAAGCCTCGCGGCAGGATATTCCTGAACAGCGATTCATCGCCTTTCTTATCGGCCCGGAAAACCCGGTCGGCCGTCGGGTGGCACTTGTCAAAAGACAGCTCATAATCCGCCTGCAGGAATATCAGGGCGAAGGCCAGCAACGCCGCTACCAGTCCCGTGAAGTTCAGGACCACCGCCACTGGATACCGGCGGATCAGGCTCTTTAAGTTTCGTAGAATCATATCACATTCGTCATCCATCATAATTATTTGATTTTTAATTTGTTATTATCATTAGAAAACTAATACATCACTATCACCATACGTATCATACCCGGAGGTAATCACCCTTTCGCCAGGTTCCAGGCCTTCGAGGACTTCATAGTACTGAGGGTTCTGACGGCCGATGCGTATCTCACGCTTTGTGGCCTTGCTGCCGTCCTTGCTCACCACGTATATCCACTTGCCGCCTGTCTTCTGGAAGAAGCTGCCGCGAGGGATAAGCACAGCGCCCTCTGGAGAGCCGAGCTGAAGATTGAGGTAATAGGTCTGGCCGCTGCGGATGTTCTCAGGAACCTCGCCCTCGAACTTGAAATCCGCCTTGAACTTTCCGTCACGCACCTCGGGATAGACCTTGCGCAGTGATGCGTTGAAGGTCGCACTCTGGCGCTCGAAAGTTGCCGCAAGACCCGGAGTCACGCGGTCAATGTAATGCTCGTCAATCTGCGCCTCGATCTTGTAGCTGCTCATATCGCTTATCTGGCCTATCTTCGTTCCGGCACCGATGTTCTCGCCGAGAACGGCGTCAAGAATGCCGAGCTGGCCGTCGATAGGAGCTTTGATTGTGAGATTGTCCTTGCGCTTGCGTATCATGCGCATATTGATCTGCATGTTCTCCAGACTCTCGCGCATGCGCTCCACCTGAGTGGAACGGAAAAGGCTGTCCTGCACCTCCTTGTCGAGGATGATCTGCAACTTCTCCGCTGCAAGGTCATAGTCCTCCTTGGCCTTCAGATACTCTTCCTTGGCAATAAGTTTCTCCTCGTAGAGAGTCTTCTGCTGCTCGTATGTGCGCTTGAGCCTCTTTACATTAAGCTGATACTCCGCCTTGGATTGCTTCACGTTCAGCCTGTCCTGCTCCATCTGAATCTGGGTGTTGCGAAGGATGTTCTCCTTCTCGGCAAGTTCAGCCTCAGAGTTCAGAATCTGCAAATCCAGGTTGTCGTTCGAAAGGCGCAGAATCTCGTCACCCTTCTTCACCTGCGAACCCTCCTCAATGAGAATGGCATCCACAATGCCGCCCTCGATAGGGCTTATCTGAATCGTCACCAGCGGCTGCACGGTACCGCTCAAGCGGATGTAGTCGTTGAACTCTCCGGCCTTCACCTCACTCACCGAAATGGTGTCACCGCTGACTCTGAGCGTGCTGTGGCTCGGCTTGACCAGAAGGAAGATCACAAGGCATGCAAGTGCAGCCCCAAGCCACCACGGGAGTGCCTTCCTTGTAAATGCGGCTTTCCAGCCGGTAGGTCTTTCAATTATCTTATCCATTGTCTCTATTGTTTACTGATTGATGTAAGGTTCTCCGTTATAGTAGCGCACCACTGCGTCCTTAATCTTGAGCTGCAGCAGGGAGTTCATCCTCTCTGCCATTGCATTCAGATAATTTTGCGAAGCGGTCTGATACTCTATTGCCGAAATCAGCCCCGTCTCGAACTGCTTCGTGCTAAGCTGATACGCCTCCTGCTGCACATCTGCAAGGCGCTCCGCCTGATGGAACGCAGCCTGCGCACCGTCACGGTCGCTCACGGCCCTGCGTACCTCATTCTCTATGTCGCGCATCGTCTGGTCATACTGAGCCTCTGCACGGGCAAGGGCGTTCTTTTTCTGCTGAAGATTGGTCCTGCGTCTGAACTGGTCGAAGATAGGGATGCTCAACTGCAGCTGGATGTACTCACCGCCGTTGTTGCGGAACTGATCCCCAAACGGAGCCGGCGTATATCCCGCCATGCCAGGGTAGGTGTAATAGGTGGTTGACCATCCGCCATAGAGCCCGAGGGACGGCGAAAACGCTCCACGAGCGCTCTTGAGGTCAAGCGTAGCGTTCTTCACGCTGAAAGAAGCTATCTGAGCCGATGGCAGGAAGGACTTCGCAGTCATCTCCAGGCTTGCGGCATCGACACCGCCACACATCGGCTCCTGGACATCGGTGTCAAGCACCAGCTCCTCGTCGGCAGGCCAGTACATCACGTCCTTCAACGTGAGGATGGCATTGTTCTTCTCATTGGTGGTGGAAATCAGCAGATACTCCTTCTGCGCCAGCTCCGATTCCATCTGCACCACATCGGCATGGCCCTTCTGGCCGAGTTCCTCCTGACGCACAGCACGGTCCCTGGCGGTCTTTGCCGTCTCCACCTGATCGGCTACGACCTGCACCATCTCCGAATAATAGAGCACGTTCGCAAACGCCTCCATCGTCGCAAGACAGATCTGGTCACGCTCCTGCTGCTCCTTGCTTGCACCCATCTTCACCGATGTCGAAGCCATCCTCAGGTTGTTCACCGCCTGGAATCCGTCGAACAGCGTGATACCCGCACTCACACCATAACCGTTATGGAAAGTAGTGACATTGTTATAAGTATTGGTCTCAGGGTCAAGGTTACGGCCATACTGATTGTAGGCGTATGTCTGAGCCGAAAGCGTAGGCGTGAAAGCCTGCATTATAGCGTGACGGCGCTGCCACTGCTCATCGCTTCGGTCCGCCGCCTGTATCCTCATCTTCGTGGAATTGCTCACCGCATACTCCATGCAGTCATGCAGAGTCATCGCTGACGGAGCCTGCTCCTGCGCCATTGCAGCGAAGCAGCAGAGTCCTGCAGCAAGAATAACGGAAACCAATGATTTAGGGATGAAAAGGAAGTTCATGTGCAGATTCTAATCTGCAAGAACTGTGACATCCACTGTGCCAGAGCATTTAACTCTTTGACTTATAGAACATTGATGATTTAAAGCGAGTATGCAAGTGTAAAGTTTCTTTACAGTGATTGTAAAGAAACTTTACACAGGTCAGATCTACACCAGCACGCAGTGAAGCTTGGTGCTCTGCTCGTCGCTGCTGATATTCACCTCGCGGCACATTCCTTTCAGAATTGCAGTCTGAAGAGCATAATCTTCTCCCTCAAGCTTTTCAGCTTCAATGAAACAAGGAACGGAAATTTCCACGTCCTTTGTTCTGTTCTTTTCGGAATATGACACTCTTACGGTTGCGCCGGAATTGGTGCCCAGCATAAGCAGACCTTCTTCAACAACCTGGTTGAAATGGAAAATGTCCGTGGATGAGAGGTTATATCTCTTGCAGAAATTGGTGATTCCGCCCATCATCTCATAGTAATCATATTTGCTTGTGCGGATATCATAACGGTATTCACGAATCCGGTTGATGAAATTGCGCGTCAGTTCCTTCTTCGGATTCTCGAAAATCTCCTGCGGCGTCCCTTCCTCATAAATGAGACCTTCATTCATAAAGAATACGCGGTTGCACACTTCCCTGGCGAAACTCATTTCGTGGGTGACTACCAGCATAGTTATGCCTTTGCTGGCAAGAGTTTTCATAACTCCCAGCACTTCACTGACCATTGTCGGGTCAAGTGCGGAAGTGGGCTCGTCGAACAGCAAAATCTCGGGCTCCATCGCAAGCGCCCTGGCTATGGCCACACGTTGCTTCTGTCCTCCCGAAAGCTGCGAGGGAACAGCATTCCACTTCTCCGCCAGTCCCACAAGTTCAAGCAGTTCCATCGCCTTGGCCTGCGCTTCCTTGCGAGTCTTGCCCAGGAGTTTCATAGGACAGAACGTGATGTTGTCCATTATGCTCATCCCGTTGAACAGGTTGAATGACTGGAACACCATGACCATCTTTCTTCTGAGACTGGGCACGTCAACACCCGGATCCATAATGTTGCAACCTTCTATCTCGATACGGCCCCCGGTGGGCTGTTCGAGCAGGTTCAGACAACGGAGGAATGTGCTTTTTCCTGTACCGGACGGACCGATTATGCTTATCACCTCCCCTTTCCTGATCTCGGCGTTGACATCCTTCAGGACACAGACTCCATCGCTGTATGTTTTCTTGAGATGTGAGACACGGATAATCACATCCGAGTCTGTCCCGGCATCCCGGACATTCGTTACGGGAGATTTCCTGCGAGCGCGGGATGCGACGTACAGAGCCGCTCCCGAAAGAATAATGGCCGACAGTACGGCGATTATCCAGGCAGGAATGCCTTCTGATCCATCGTCCATACCCGGTTTCTTTACCAATGCCACCACCTTGCTTTCATAAAAAGGAATCTGTCGGATTACTCTCTGCCTCTCCTCCGTAACGTTGATTATTCCGATGGCAGCATCTGCTCTTTCCGCAATAAGGCTCGGAATTATTCCGCCGAAATCCATAATTGAAAATTCAACGGGTCTGCCGATATGGAGGGCGAAGTGGCGCATCAATTCGATTTCAAATCCGTCGGGAATGCCGTTGAGCATCAAATTCATCGGAGGTGAACCCAGTATTGTCGCAACTTTCAGAACAGGGCCGTTGGCAATCCCTTTCACATCCTTGTGCGCTTCAAGTAATTCTCCCCTGAACCATCTGTCATACATATCTTCATATTCGGAAGTCTGTTTGAATTCATTGATGAATTTTTCAAATTGGGTCGAAAGATAGTCGTCGTCCAGCCGGAAGCAGGCTGCAACCGGCATCGGATCCATATCTGAAGAGATGGTATCCAACTCGGGGTATTCCTGCATCGGTATGATGGCATTGACATTGTCCAGATAATAAGCCGCTATGTACCCCGAACGCAGTGCGGTAATTCCGTCAACGTCATTGTTGAACGATTTGGCGTTGGCCGTTCCGTACTTTTTGAAAAGATGTGTTTCGGTGATTGATCCAAGGAGCGCCCCGACTTTTTCGCCTGCCAAATCTTCTTCAGAAGTGACGGCAGTTTTCTGTTCCTGCGATTTTTTGACAAGAACATAGGAACGGCACGCATAATACGGTATCTGTATAATCATCTTCTGCCGTTCCTCAGTTACATTGATGCTGGATAATGCGGCATCTATCTTGTTCGATATCAGGGCTGGAATAACAGCACTGAAATCCATTATCACAAACTCTACAGGTCTTTTTGCATAGAGGGCGAACCGTCGCATCAATTCAATCTCATAGCCGTCCAGTTCTCCATTTATCATAGAATTAAAGGGTGGAAGCGTGCCAAGCACAGCCACTTTGAATGGCTCTCCGGATTCAACTGATGGCACGTCCCTGTGCCTTTCCGGATCATTGACGTTCATCCATCGTCCCAGCATATCCCTGTTCTCGCCTGTTTTGTCCAGAAGTTCGATGAAACCCTTGAACTGCTGGGAGAGTTCCCTTTTCTCGAAACTGAAGCATACGGCAATCGGACTGGACGGTATGCTTGTAGGTATGGTATCCAGTTCCGGATGGAGCATCAGGGGCTCATAAACAAACACCTCATCTATGTAGAACCCGTCGGACTTGCCACGCAGCACCGACTCTAAGCAATCGATGGTTGTGTTGAATGACAGTACATTGTCCACTCCCCTTTTACTGTGGACATAATTTTCCTGGGTGGAACCGAGAAGGACCGATACGGGCCTTCCGTCCAAATCCTCTTCGGTCGTGATTCCGTCTGATGCTTTTTTGTCGGATTTGCCGCACGAGGTGACAACCAGCAATGCCGCAAGAAGCGGCAGTGCGATTTTGCGGCTGCGCGGTTTTGACAGGAACTTCAGCAGAAGCCCTATCAGCCAGGCGATTATGAAATACACGACAGCCACGAGAATCAAAGGCAGAAAGGCCTCGAATGTCCTAGCGCGTATGATATCCGAAGCTTTTGTCATATCCATCACGGCGATGTATCCGACAATGGAAGTGCTTTTCAGAAGACTTATCACCTCTCCCTGATATACAGGTATCATACTCCTTACAGCCTGCGGAAGCACTATGTAAAAGAAAGTCTGTGTCTTTGAAAGACCGAGAGAGAGTCCGGCCTCGGTCTGCCCCCTGTCTATCCCTTCTATCGCAGTACGCAGCATCTCGCATATATAAGCCGCAGTGTTCATCGCGAAGGTCAGTATGGCTACGACAACACCGGAAGCATTTACGGGAGCGAAGATGACATAATACATTATCATAAGCATCACCAGGACCGGTGTGCCGCGCATAATGTCAATATACACGGTTGCAATGCCGCGAAGCCATTTGTGCCTGTTCATTCTCATCCAACAGACGAAGCCGCCGAGCAAGGTACCCAGAAGAACTGCAAAAAAAGTTATTATCAACGTGGTCTTCAATCCATCGACAATATGCATATACCTGTCTTCCACAATGAAATTATTGTAAAAAGACTCTGTTATTCCGCTCATTACGCTGATGAAATTTCCCATAATGCAATAAGATTTAACGCACAAAAATACTCATTATTCCGAGAAAACACGCTTGACCGCATCAAGATATCCGTATCCATACAGATTGTCGGGCTGCAGGTAACTTGTCTCCGTCCATTCGTTCCAACTGTTGATTGTAATGAGCGGGTGAAGTTTCGGGCGGGCATCCACATACTCCTTTGCCTTTCTCAGGGCGTACTCGAAATTTTCCGGCGTATTGTCCCTTACTACTGCACTCTCTTTCATACGGGGGCTGTTGTCCCATCCGATAGAGACGTGAGGATAATAAGGCATCGTGAAATCCTTCTCCAGTCTCCCCCACTCCGCAACTGCCTGTTCCACTATATGAGGATAATCGTCATTCATATCGAGATAATGGCAGAACTGATAATGGGACGAACTGTTGAAGCCGAGCCCCTTCAGGAATGCATCGTCCGTATTTTCCAACTTATCAGAATCGACACCGCTGTAGTCCCTCATATTCAAAACCCACATTGTGAATTGAAGTTCCAAATCCGGGAAGCCGGCTTTCTTGACCTCGCTGCGGAACCAGGCCAGAGCATCCTTTGTCTCCTCGATGCCGCCTAGACCTTCTATCAGGTTCTTGATTTCATAAATCATAAAGACAGGCTTGCCGTCAATCTTGTAGTATTCCGGCTGTTTGAAGAACAGTTCTATGTTTCTCCTGCAGATCTTCTCAAACTCCTGCCGGTCCACCTTTCCGGTCCAGATGGTATTGTCTTCCTGAACCCGGGAGATTCTGGTGTCCCAGGTATTGTTCACATTGTGGTTCGCCCACATCAGGTAAAATTTCATCTTGTCCCTGTTCCTTGCCTTGAGGAAACCGCCCGTCAGGGTTGTCTCCATAAAAGGCCTCCCGTCGAACCAATACCAGTCGAATATGAACACATTGATGCCGTGTCCTGCCGCCTGGTCGATTTCCATCTCCATCACGGCAGGGTCAGCCTCGTTGATATAGCCCCAAACCGGTTTTCTGTCCCAGTAATGGCCCGGATTGCGGCTCTGCATTGTCATTACCGTCTCCCATTCGCCGATGCCCATCGGCCAGAAGGGGCGCAATCTCGGGTCATCAGACGCGTATGCGGGATAAACGTATGCGGCGACATCATATTTGCGGTTCTGCCCGTACATCGCAGTGCTACAAATCAGGATCAGACCTGTGAACAACAAAAATCTTTTCATAACAGTCCGTTTTATGATGCAAAAGTAATCAAAATAAACTCTCGGACAGAACACCACTGTAAAAGGATTTGCAAATATTATTTTTTTGACTACCTTTGCAGTCCGAATGGGGTATTAGCTCAGTTGGTAGAGCGTTTGAATGGCATTCAAAAGGTCAGGAGTTCGATTCTCCTATGCTCCACAAAAGGCGACTCCCCTGCTCTGTTTTGAGAGCCAGGGGTTTTTTATTTTGTCATTCCTAAATATCACATCCTATGAAAGTCAAAGCTCTGTTAATCTCTTTCCTGACAATTGCGATTGCCTTGTCAGGATGCTGTGGCAACAAGGCCGCAAATCAATGTAGTGAGGAGGTCACTCCTCAATTTTCGAAGAAACTTCCAGTCGGCGTGCAGCTTTACAGCGTCCGCACCGATTTGGAAAAGGATTTCTACGGCACTTTGAAAGCAGTGAAGGAAATGGGTTATGCCGGTGTCGAATTTTTCGGCGAATACTATGGGAACTCAGCCGTACAGATAAAGAAATGGTGTACGGAACTCGGACTTATCCCCTTCTCAAACCACGTTCCTTTCCAGGAGATGATTGACAACATTGAAAAGGTGATTGCGGAAAACATGGTGCTCGGTGTCCAGTATATCGTATTCCCCTATATGGATGAGGCCAGCCGTCCCGGTGTCGATCCCGAGCAGTTCAGGAAGACTGTCGCCAAAATCGGTGAAATTGGAAGCAGGGTCAAGGAAGCCGGTTTCCAGCTTCTCTACCATAACCACGACTTTGAATTCGTCGATATGGGCAACGGTTCTCTCGGATATGATTATATCTTCAGCAGCAACGACAGAAGCAACCTGCAGAATGAGATTGACGTATGTTGGGTTGACTATGCCGGTCAGAATCCCGCAGAATACCTTGCCAAGTACAAAGGCGGCATTCCCGTGGTTCATCTGAAGGATTACAAGCTTGAAGGCAAACTCTCCTCTGCACCCTACGCCCTTATCGGCATCTCGACTGACAACTCAATGAAAGATGACGGCGGATGGTTCGAATACCGCCCCATCGGAATGGGTCAGGTTGACATTCCCGCTGTCATCAAATCCGCTCTTGAGAATGGTGCAAACTGGCTGTGCGTCGAGCAGGACGAGCCTTGTGAGGGACTCACCCGTCTCGAAGGCGTTGCAAAGAGCGTCGGATATCTCAGGTCTCTGGATTTGATGTAGCTCCCCTCTATTGCGGGAAAGGGGCTATCTTCGTCACCCAAAAGAATCCAAAGATTATTCCGGTTACGCCAATGATTATGCCTACTTTCGCCATATCGTGCGTCTTCACCAGTCCGGTTGATGAGGCCATTGCATTTGAAGGTGTCGATATGGGCAGGCACATCGCAAGGGAAGCGCACATTGCCACAAAGACTGAAAGGGCTTTCTGCCCACCGAATGCCGCGAAAGAATCGGCGTTTGGTGACTGCAGGAGGCCCTTTCCCAATGCCACCATTATAGGTATCAAAAGTGCGGCTGTCGCGGAATTGCTAATGAAGTTGCTCAGACAGTAGCAGATCAGGCAGGCTCCGGCGAAGACGAAAATGACTTTCATTGAAGCGAAGTCTATGCTGTCCACCAGCGCTTTGGCAAGCCCCGTGTCATTCATTGCATAGCCCAGGGCGAATCCTCCGGCCACAAGCCAGAGTATGCTCCACTTGATTTGCTTCATATCATCAGCCGTAAAGACCCCCGTGGCGGTATATACGGCTATCGGGACAAGGGCCACTACGTATGAACTGAGCCCGTGTAGATTCTCCGTCATCCACAATAGAATCGTCAGACCGAACGTGCTCCACGCGACATAGTCCCTCCAGCTCTTTTGACGCGATACCTTCGGGATCTCTATTCCTATTTCCTTTGTCTTGAAGGGAAATAAGAACGTAAGGAGCATCCAGGCGAAAAGAATCATCACGATGACGAAAGGTATCATCCTTAAGGCCCATTCGCCAAACTGTATCGAAATTCCGTTGTTGTCAAGAACGCCGACCGCAGTGGCATTCGGAGGAGTGCCTATGGGAGTGCCTATCCCGCCGATATTGGCCGCCAGAGGAATGGCCATGGCAAGGCCTGTCCTCCCTTTTTCATTTTCCGGCAATGTCGAGAGCACCGGTGCCAGAAAAGTCAGAAACACCGCGGCGGTTGCAGTGTCACTCATAAACATCGAGAAAGTAGCAATCACGCAGAGTAAACCGAGGAGCACTGACTTCGGGTTTTTGCCGAACGGTTTCAGAAGAATCCGGGCCAATCTCACGTCCATTCCATATTTGGAAGAGACGGCTGCAAGGACGAATCCTCCGAGAAACAGCATTACGACAGGGTCGGAAAAAGCACGCATAAGTTCCTTGGCCGGAACAAATACGCTGTCATCCCCGGGCTGCATAGCAAATGAGAGTCCCTTGTCGGAGATTGTCAGAAGGGATACGACTATCACAATCAGGGAGGTCACCCAATTGGGTACAATCTCGAAAATCCACATCAGGGCCGCAAAGGCGAAAATTGCGACAGTTCTCTGCTGGGTGACGGTGATGACATTTCCCAAATTCCCGAAAAAAGTGTGCGGAGCACACCAGAGCACGACAGTGACAATCAAAACTATCGGCAGGAATATGCAATATTTGACATTGAACCGTTTCATGTCCGCAAAATAACAACAACGTCGGCTTAATACAAAAATAATTTGAGGGTTTCAGGGTTTTTGAGTAACTTCGCAAGGATAAAAAAAACATAAAAACCGATTATGTCAAACAAACTACAGGAACTCACTGACAAGCTTTATCAGGAAGGCTTGTCGAAGGGCAGACAGGATGGCCAGCAACTTGTCGACAAGGCTAAGGAAGAGGCCGCGGCATTGATTGAGGCAGCAAAAAAAGAAGCCGCTGCAATAGTGGAGGCTGCAACCAGGGAAGCGCAGCAGCTCAAGGTAAAGACAGAAAGCGACTTGAAGATGGCTTCAGTACAGACAATTGCGAAAGTCAGGCAGCAGGTTGAGAATTCTGTCATCGCCAAGGCTGTCGCAGAACCTGTAAAGAATGCTTTTTCAGACCAGACTTTCATCAGGGAGATACTTTCCACCGTCGTGAAATCATTCAACGCCTCAAACCCGGAAAGTACCTGTCTTGATGTCATCCTTCCCGAGAAAGTCAGGAAGGACCTCGGAGAAAAAGCGGCATCCCAGATAATTGCAGAACTCGGAAAAGGTCTTGAAGTATCATTTTCCAAGAAGATTGAGTCAGGATTCAAGATCGGGCCGAAGGACGGAGGATATCAGATAAGTTTTTCCGGTGAGGATTTCTCTGAGATGTTCAGTGAATATCTCAGACCCGCCGCCCGCAAAATCCTGTTCGGAGAATAAGAAGTTGTCTTGAAATGCGTAATTACGAATATATAATCGCATCCCTCCCCGACCTCGTCCTCGATTTCAAGGCAAGAGAGTTCGACTATCCTTCCCTTGTGGAGGAAGTGAAATCCCTCTGCTCTGAAAAAGACTGCGGTCTGATAGACATTCTTTGCGACGAACCGGCTGATGACGGAAAGTGTCCCGGCAGATTCCTGACGGAATATTTCAGGTTCGACAGAGAATTCCGGGAAGCGAAGGTCGCATTTCTTGAAGGACGGCCTTATGACAAATCATTTGCGCCGGTATTTTCCGAAAAGAACCTGATTGAGAGGGAAAAGAAAATCGACGCACTTTATTGGCAGAAAATATCTGATACGGTGACATTCGATGTATTCACCTTCGACATTATCCTGAGCATTCTTGCCAAGGCAAAAATTGTCGCAAGATGGAGCGCCCTTGACCAGGACGCAGGCGAAGCCATGTTCAGAGAACTTGTCCGGGAAGTCCGCGGAACATTCAAAGGAGTAAAAATAGATTAACAATGATATGAAAACCACAGGTATTGTCACAGGCATAATTTCAAATCTCGTCACGGTCAGGGTTGACGGTCACGTCTCCCAGAACGAAATCTGCTATATTGATATCGACGGTACAAAACTTATGGCCGAGGTCATCAAGGTTACCGGAAAGAATGTCTTTGTACAGGTTTATGAAAGCACGAGAGGTCTGAAACAGGGCAACACCGTCGAATTCGACGGTCATATGCTGGAAGCCACCCTCGGCCCCGGCCTGCTCTCAAGCTGCTACGACGGACTGCAGAACAATCTGACCACAATGGAAGGCGTATTCCTCAAGAGAGGCGAATATACAGCTCCACTTGACCACGACAAATTGTGGCATTTCACGCCGATTGCCAAACCGGGCGACAAGGTCAGCGCAGCCTGCTGGCTCGGAGAGGTAAAGGAAGGATGGCTCCCCCACAAGATTATGGTTCCATTCTCCTTCGAGGGGGAATACACGGTCGAATCGGTCTCACCCGAAGGGGATTATAAAATTGACGACAAAATGGCCGTCCTGGTTGACGCGCAAGGCGAAAAGCACATTGTCACAATGGTTCAGAAGTGGCCTGTCAAGATTGCAATCGGAGGATATGTCGAGAAGCCGCGCCCTTACCGCATAATGGAAACCGGCGTAAGGGTGATAGATACTTTAAACCCCATCGCCGAAGGCGGCACGGGCTTCATTCCCGGACCTTTCGGATGCGGAAAGACAGTTCTCCAGCACGCCATAGCAAAGCAGGGTGATGCCGAAATAATAGTTATGTCCGCCTGCGGTGAACGTGCCAACGAGGTTGTTGAAATCTTCACCGAATTCCCGGAACTGATAGACCCCCATACAGGTCGCAAGCTGATGGATCGTACCACCATCATCTGCAATACCTCCAATATGCCTGTTGCGGCACGCGAGGCCTCCGTATATACCGCTATGACAATCTGCGAATATTACCGTGCGATGGGTATGAAAGCCCTGCTTCTGGCAGACTCCACATCCCGTTGGGCGCAGGCCCTGCGTGAGATGAGCAACCGTATGGAGGAACTTCCGGGAGCTGACGCATTCCCCGTTGACCTTTCGGCAATCATCTCAAACTTCTATTCCCGCGCCGGCATCGTAAAGCTAAAGAACGGTCAGACCGGTTCCGTCACCTTCATAGGAACAGTCTCTCCTGCGGGAGGAAACCTCAAGGAACCGGTTACCGAGTCAACCAAGAAAGCCGCCCGCTGTTTCTATGCTCTGGAGCAGAACCGCGCCGACCAGAAACGCTACCCTGCCGTCAATCCGGTGGATTCCTACTCAAAATATCTGGAATATCCCGAAGTGGTGGAATTCCTGAACACCAGAATCAGCAGGAACTGGGTTGCCAACGTCGCAAAGGCCAAGAACCTTGTCAGAAGAGGAAAGGAAGTGGCGGAGCAGATCAACATCCTCGGTGATGACGGCGTTCCTGTAAGCTACCACGAGCAGTTCTGGAAAAGCGAACTCATTGACTTCGTAATTCTCCAGCAGGATGCATTCGACCAGATCGATGCAATTACTCCGCTGGAAAGACAGCGTTATATGCTTGAACTCGTATTGAAGGTATGCGATGCGACCTTCGATTTCGAGGATTTCGACCAATGCAGGTCAACATACAAGAATCTGATAAACACATTCAGACAGATGAACTATTCCGAATTCAACAGCGTGAAGTTCAACGGTTATCTCGAACAGATAAATAAAATCATCTCCAATGAGTAGCAGGGCATTTCAAAGAATATACACTGAGCTTGAGGCTATTACCAAGGCTACAGTGACATTGAGGGCGCAAGGCGTCAGCAATGACGAACTGGCAACAGTTGACGGTCGTCTTGCACAGGTGGTGAAGATCAAGGGAGATCTTGTCACCTTGCAGATATTTTCCGGAACCGAGGGAATACCCACGAATGCCGATGTGCTCTTCTTCGGCAAAGCTCCCTCCCTGAACGTGAACGAGAGCCTTTCCGGCAGATTTTTCAACGCATACGGCGAGCCCATTGACGGCGGACCGGCGGTTGAAGGTGAAGCCAGGCAGATCGGTGGACCTTCGGTCAATCCGTACAAACGCCGTCAGCCATCCGAGCTCATTCCTACCGGTATTGCCGGTATCGACCTGAACAACACCCTTGTCAGCGGACAGAAGATTCCTTTCTTCGCCGATCCTGACCAGCCTTACAATCAGGTGATGGCCCAGGTTGCCTTGAGAGCCGACGTTGACAAGATAATTCTCGGTGGAATGGGATTGAGCAACGATGACTATCTTTATTTCCGCCACGAATTCGAAAGTGCAGGAGCTCTCGATAAAATCATCAGTTTCGTCAATACCACGGATCAGCCCCCTGTCGAGAGGTTGCTTATCCCTGATATGGCCTTGACGGCGGCCGAATATTTTGCCGTTGACAAAAACGAAAAGGTACTGGTTCTTCTGACGGATATGACGCTGTATGCAGACGCTTTGAGTATCGTATCCAACCGTATGGACCAGATTCCTTCAAAGGACTCAATGCCGGGAAGCTTGTACAGCGACCTTGCGAAGATTTATGAAAAGGCTGTCCAGTTGCCTGACGGTGGCTCCATCACCATCATCGCCGTGACAACCCTCAATGACGGCGACATCACCCACGCCATCCCTGACAACACCGGATATATCACCGAAGGGCAGTTGTTCCTCAGGGCGGATACCGATACCGGAAAGACAATCATCGACCCGTTCCGCTCCCTTTCCCGACTCAAACAGCTTGTTCAGGGTAAGAAGACCCGCGAGGACCACTCCCAGGTGATGAACGCGTCCGTACGTCTGTATGCTGACGCACAGAATGCCAAGACCAAACTCGAGAACGGCTTCGACTTGAGTGACTATGACAAACGGTGCCTCGAATATGCAAAGGATTATGCTGTGAATATACTTTCCATTGACGTCAACATTTCCATCGAGGAGATGCTCAACACAGCCTGGTCTCTGTTCGCCAAACATTTTGACAGGGCGGAAACAGGCATAAAGGAAGCGCTTGTGGAAAAATACTGGCCGGATGGCTCAAAGCAGACCGATAAATAATGGCTATTAAGTTCCAATACAACAAAACGTCTCTGACAAACCTTGGCAAACAGCTGAAGGTAAGGCAAAATGCCCTTCCTACCCTGAAAAGCAAGGAGTCCGCTCTGCGTGCCAGCGTGATAACAGCCAAAGCGGAATCCGCCAGATTGCTCAGAGAACTTGAAACAGCCATAAAGGATTACGAATATCTTTCAAGGCTGTGGAATGAGTTCGATGCAGGCCTGATCAGTGTCAAGGACGTCGAATTGGATGTTGTCAAAGTTGCCGGAGTCAGGACTCCCGAGCTCAGGAATGTCATCTATGACGTGGTTCCTTTCGACAAGGCCGCGAAGCCGATGTGGTACTCCGACGGGGTGGAGATTCTGAAGAAACTCGCCCAGTTGGGCATTGAGTCGGAAGTGTTTGTCGAGAAGAGCAGAATTCTTGAATTCCAGAGGAAGAAGACGACCCAGAAGGTTAATCTGTATGAAAAAGTCCAGATTCCCGGTTATCAGGAGGCAATCCGCAAAATCAAACGTTTCATGGAGGATGAGGAGAACCTGTCCAAGGCATCGCAAAAGATAGTCAAGACCCGTCATTCTCAGGAAGAAGAGGAGGAAAGCCTATGATAGAGAAAATGACCAAATATTCATTCGTCCTTCTTCACGGTTGCGCGGATGATTTCCTGACATCCCTGAAAGAGATAGGCGTGATGGACATAGTCCGCTCGTCCAAACCAGTGGATGAAGTCTCCGCCGGAATGCTCGCCGACATCAACTCCTTGAAAAGGCAGATTGAACGGATATCGGGCGATGACTATTCCCGTGACGAAACCTTCAATTCACTCTCGTCCCGGCTTGCGGAGGAAAAGAGGGAACTCGCGTTGCGCCAACCTTGGGGAGAATTTTCCAACGAAGATATCAAACGTCTGGAATCCAACGGATTGACATTGTCTTATTATAGGATTGCTTCAAAACGTTTTGACACGTCATTCACAGAACGGTATCCGATTGAAGTCATCAGTGAAGACAACAAATACACCTATTTCGTAGCCGTATCGGATTTCGGAAAGGTATCCGTCCCCGGCTCCGAAGAATGTGCCGTCCCTCAGGGGCCTGCATCGGAGACACTACGGTCAATCGATGAAATCCAATCGGAACTGGATGCCAGAATCAAGACGCTGTCAAAGGAAAAGGAGAACATACCTGTCTTGAATTCAAGGCTCTCCGGTCTGGAGTCGTCACTTCAGATATATCTGGCAAAATGCACGGCACAGCCCGCCGCCGAGGATGTGATAGAGACTTTCGTGGGGTTTGCCCCCACCTCAGCGGACGGGAAAGTTCAGGATGCGTTGAACAGGATGGACGTATTCTATTTCAACGAGCCGGCAAAGGCTGAGGACAACCCTCCCATCAAATTGAAGAACAACTGGTTCGCACGGAATTTCGAAACCCTCACCGGAATGTATGGAATGCCGGTATATGACGAGTTCGACCCTACTCCGGTCCTCGCACCGTTCTTCCTGCTCTTCTGGGCGTTCTGTATGGGAGACGCCGGATACGGTCTTGCGCTCATAGGTGTCGGCTTCCTGCTTAGGAAAGTGGACATTCTTGGACTGAAAGAACACTGGAGGCTGGTCGTGACACTCGGTGTCGGCGCAACAGTAATAGGGTTCTTCCTCGGCACCTTTATGGGAATACCCCTTGCTGAAGTATCCTGGATTCCTCAGAATATCAGGGATCTTATGCTTGCAGGAAAACTGGAATTCGGATCTTCATCATACGACGTTGCAATGGTTGCCGCACTTGCTGTCGGAGTGTTCCATATCTGCCTTGCGATGGTAATCAAAGCCATTGGCCTGACGAAGAGATTCGGATTCAAGGAATCGATAAGCACCTGGGGCTGGATAACCCTCATAGTCGGGGGACTTCTTGTCGCAGCCGGTGCTCTTACAAGCATTCTTGACGCATCCGTCACGAAAATTGCAGTAATCATCATAGGCATAGTCTCTTTCCTGGGCATATTCGTGTTCAACAAGCCGGGCCGCAATCCCCTGCTGAATATCGGTGCCGGTCTGTGGGACACTTACGGTATGGTGACAGGCCTTATGGGAGATGTCCTGAGTTATATCAGGCTTTATGCTCTCGGCCTTGCGGGCGGTATGTTAGGGGGCGCCTTCAATGATTTGGCTGTGATGACTTTGGGTGACAACCCCACCTGGCATTGGATTCCCTTCCTGCTCATTGCTCTTCTCGGCCATACGCTGAATTTTGCAATGAGTTGCCTGGGAGCTTTCGTACACCCTCTCCGTCTGACTTTCGTGGAATATTTCAAGAACAGCGGATATGAAGGGAAAGGCTCGGAGTATAATCCTCTTGGATAAATTAATTAATAATCAATAAAATACCAAAAAGCAATGTTAACTACTATTTTAGGTTATGTCGGTCTGGCTTGCGTACTTTGCCTCGCCGGAATCGGTTCCTGTCTTGGAACGACAATCGCTGCGAATACCGCTGAAGGAGCGTTGAAGACCGCTCCCGAAATGTCTTCAAGTTATATGATTCTTTCAGCAATGCCCGCGACTCAGGGTCTTTACGGATTCGTGGCATTCCTCTTCTGGCCCAAGGATTTGGCCGCAATGGAGGCTTCCGGTCTCATCTATTTCGGAGTCGGAATCGCCGCAGGCATTGTGTGCCTCTTCTCTGCAATCCGTCAGGGCCAGGTCTGCGCAAACGGTATCCTCGGCATCAGCCAGGGTCACAATGTAAGGACCAACACGATGATTTACGCAGCCCTTCCTGAATTCTACGCAATTCTCGCACTGGTTGCCTGTCTGATGATTTAATTTCACTTCCTATGCCAAATTATCTTGATGTAGCAAAATCCTGGTTGAAGGAGAGTTTTGACGAGCAGACACGGACTGAGGTCAAGGCTATGATTGACGGTGACCCCAAGGTTCTTGAGGATGCATTCTACCGCACCCTTGAGTTCGGGACAGGAGGTCTCCGCGGTATTATGGGTGCCGGGACTAACAGGATGAACCGGTATACGGTCGGAATGGCCACCCAGGGACTCGCGAATTATCTCAAGCAATGCTTTAAGGACGAAGATATATCTGTCGTAATTTCATACGATTGCAGGAACAATAGCCGCTATTTTGCCGAGATTACGTCAAAGGTTATGATCGCCAACGGCATCAAAGTTTATCTGTTTGACGGTATCAGGCCGACACCCGAACTGAGCTTTGCAATCCGCCACCTGAAATGCAACAGCGGCGTTATGGTGACGGCATCACACAATCCCAAGGAATACAACGGATACAAGGTGTTCTGGTCGGACGGTGGCCAGATTGTGGAACCCCACGACGTGAACATCGTGGGTGAGGTCAATAAAATCACCGATCCCCAGCAAGTCCTCATAAGCGAGGACGGAAAGCCTCAGATGATCGGCGCAGAAGTGGATGAGGCATATCTCGGCAGCGTACTGACCTCTTTGGTCTCTCCTGCGTCAATAGAGCGCCACAATGACCTGAAGATTGCTTACACTCCCCTGCACGGAACAGGCGTCAGACTTGTCCCCGAGGCTCTTGGAAGAATCGGTTTCAAGAATGTCTTCAAGGTGGCCGAGCAGGAAGTGAATGACGGCAACTTCCCTACCGTCGTATCCCCTAATCCCGAGGAACCGACCGCAATGAAGATGGTTATGGAACTCGCTGACAAAGTGGGCGCAGATATCGCGCTCGGGACTGACCCTGACGCGGACCGTGTCGGATGTGCAGTCAGAGGCGGGGACGGCTCTCTCGTGCTTCTCAACGGCAATCAGACAGCCGCACTGATTACGAACTATATGCTCACCCGCTGGGCGGAGGAAGGACGTCTCGACGGCAATCAGTATGTCATCAAGACAATTGTCACCACCGAACTTATGACGGCCATCTGCAACAAGTACAATGTCCGGATCTATGACGTTCTCACCGGTTTCAAGAACATTGCATCGGTAATGCACGCCAACGAAGGCAAGAGTTATTTCATCTGCGGAGGTGAGGAAAGCAACGGTTTCAATGCCGGAGAATTCGTCCGTGACAAGGACAGCATCATCACCTGCTCCCTCCTGTGTGAGTGTGCGGCCTGGTGTGCCGACAGGGGCAAGTCTCTGTACGACTATCTGCAGGAAACATACGCTGAATACGGGCTGTACTGCGAAAAAGGAGTTTCAATAATGAGGAAGGGCAAGGACGGACTTGCTGAAATCGCCGCGATGATGACGGAATATCGTGCCAATCCCCCGAAGGAACTGGCAGGCTCGAAGGTCGTCAAGGTCATCGACTATACCTTCCCGGATAAGACGGGCCTTCCCTATTCCAACGTTCTGCAGTTCTTCAGCGAGGACGGATGCAAGGTTACTGTGCGCCCCTCCGGCACCGAACCGAAAATCAAATACTATTTCGCCACTCACGGCGACAATGCAAAAGCCAAGGTGGAGGAACTTTTCGAACAGTTCAGAAGTTAGAAAAGCCACATTGTGACAAAACCCGCCAGAAGAGCTGCCGTGCAATTGATTAACTTCAACCACAGGAAGCTCTTCTTGCTTTCTGCTATAAGCGGAAGACAGGCGTGGCCGTCCTGACTTATGCTGCTGGCAAGAAGGACAGGGAAAGGAGCGAGGCCTGCGGCGTATAGTGTCACGAATATCAGATGCGGGCCGGATTCCGGTATTATTCCGACTAACGTCGCCAGAATTATCATCCAAACGGTATTGTCGCTTATCCACTTGTCGAGATCCAGATATTCAAGACCGAAATTGATGAGGATCAGGACTCCGAAAGTCCAGAGGAAAACTGACGGCAGGTGCTTGACCACAATATGATGCCACAAGTGTTCGTCCACGAAATGATCTCTTCCCCAGATAAGCACGGCCAGCACGATGAGGCTCAATCCTCCGAAAAGCCAGTTCATCCACTCTTCGCTCAGAAGGTTGATGCCACCCTGCAGATGGTGATGCGCTTCTTCCGCGTGTTCGTGCTCCAGATGTCCTGTCAGAAGCGCTGCGATGAATACAGTCACTCCCAGGAACATTATGGCTCGCTTCCAGGAAAGATGCCTTGAGGGTTTTTCTCCCGAATGATTGTCTTCCTCGTGTATTCTGTATTGCTCCTCACAGATGGTCTTTGTCCCCGAAGGCTTGTATAGGCAGTCAACAATAAGTCCGACTGCGACAGCAATTGCAAACAGGAGAAGAAAAATCCACAAGGCTTTGTCTGGAACCGTCGCGAGCAGTACGAATGATTCGTCACCTGAAGTGGCTATTGCCATTGCCACAAGCGCCCCGAAACTTATTATGCCGTGAGTATAGAGAGAAACGGATGCAAAACCTCCCATACAGCCGGGAATGACTCCCAGGAAAGCGGAGATAACGACCTGGCCTATGCGGCTGCGCCTGAGTCCCTTGAAAAAATCGCCTTTGGATTCGATGTTCATAGATTCGATGAGCATCATCATCACCACCACCAGTCCCGTTATAAGGATGGAATTTCTCAATGCATCTGCAAATATTTCCAGAACCATTCTATTCAAAATTTCGGCAAAGATAGTCAGAATATGTGTTTTTTAGTATATTTGCAGAAACTAATATTTTTTGAGACCATGTCAAAAGGATCTGTCTTTTTTTCATTCGTAACCGGTGCAGTAATCGGTGCGGCCGCCATCTTCCTCACAATGACGAAACAGGGCGAAGAACTTGTTCAGGAAGGCAAAAAAGCATTTGACAAATATTCTTCAGACCTGAAGGATAAATTTAATTCGTACTGCGAAAAGCCTGAAAACACGGAAGTTACTTCCGATAAATAGCTTCTATGTCAGATAACAGGAACGATTCTTCCAATGGATCAGGCCTCTTTTCCGGCTTCAGAAGATATATCGATTACCGGATAGAAGAGGGTAAATTGCAGACCGTCAAGGGGTTTTCCGACTCTCTGTCGGTCATTGCCGCTGTCCTGATATCGATAGTCCTGATTCTGAATGCACTGCTGCTGCTTTCCATCGCCATTATGGAATGGCTGAACAACCTTCTGGGAGTGCCTTGGGGGACCATCATCACGATGGGTGCTCAGGCAGTTCTTGCGGCAGTCTTTTTCTTCTTCAGGGATTTCTTCTTCAAAAAACCATTCAGGAAACTTTTTTCCAAGGCTTTCAATGTCAAGTCCGACAATCTTGAAGCCGATATCCAAAAAGCCTCCTACTATGCAGACATCGAGGGGCAGCGCATTGTCCGCCCGGTCCTGAAAGCGGCAGGTTTCATATCCAACTCCCATACGTTGCTGGGCTTTGCGGCCACGGCCGCGACCGTAGCCGGGACGATTTTACGATTTACACGTATTTTCAGAAAAAAGCGCTGACGCCCCCTACCTCAGGATTACCCTATCCACGAAAGACCCCTGCAGCAGCCGGTTGAGTTTGTCTGGCAGATCCTTGACACTGAATGTCAACTGACTCCGTATGACTGATGAAGAAAGACGGCAGGTCAATACCCTGTCCTTGTAATTTCTGCTTATGGTAAGTTTCCTGATTTCTGCCGGAGGAAGCCCCACGGGCACAAGCGTGGAGAGAAGAAGGTCCCAGGCTTCGTAGATTCTGACCTTGAGAAGTCCATCCTCAAGATGATCCTCCCTTATATATTCCCGGATGACATCTGCAATCAGTTTGGAATTCTCACGTTTCATACTTCACTCACCACTCCGTTCTCCACGGAAAAACTTTTGCAGGGAGTCCCCAGTTCCTGAGCAATTTTGTCAAGTCTCACCTTGTTGCAGTCCGTAACGAAAATCTGCCCGAAACCTATGGAAGAGACAATATCCAGAAGTTTTGACACCCTTGACATATCAAGTTTGTCAAAAACGTCGTCAAGCAGCAATATCGGGGTCTGCCCATAGATGTGTTTGATGAAGACGAACTGGGCAAGTTTCATTGCAAGAAGAAAACTTTTCTGTTGCCCCTGCGAGCCGCATTCGCGTATCGGATGCCCGTCAAGTATGAACGCCAGGTCATCTCTCTGGATTCCGGACAAGGTATATTTCAGCACACGCTCCTTTTCCGCATCTTCGAGAAGAAGTTCGGAGAATGAACATCCGTTCAGGTCGGAACGGTACTCTATCGACACTTTCTCCGATTCGGGTGCCAGCCTTGAATAGAAATCCCGGACAAGAGGGGTCAGGTTCTTGCAAAGGTTCCTGCGGGCCTGGTGGACATAGTCGGAATGAGGTTCCATCCTCTCAGAAATCACTTGGAGAAGATCCACCTGCAATGATTCGGATTTAAGGAGCTTGTTGCGTTGGGCCAGAAGCTGGTTGTAAGCCTGTATATGTTGCAGATATCCCTTGTCTGTCTGCGAGAGGATGAAGTTCAGGTATTTGCGCCTGCTTTCTCCGGATTCGTTGATAAGTGCGCTGTCGGCCGGAGAAATCATCACAACCGGCAGGAGGCCTATGTGGTCGCTGAACCGCTGATAGCTTTTTGCACCCCTCTTCACCGTCTTCTCGCCCACTCTCTTCACGCTTGCGGCGATTTTCTCTTCAGTGCCGCCATCCATCCTGTAGAAACCGCACAGAACGGCCTCATCGCTTCCGAACCTGCACACATACCTGTCCGATGCAGAGAAGAAACTCTTGGTCATCGAAAGGTAATAGACCGCATCGAGAAGATTGGTCTTGCCGGCGCCGTTGTTTCCCGAAATGCAGTTGATTTTGGGAGAGAATTCAAGTTCGGCCCGGTCGATATTCTTGAAGTCAGAAAGTACGATTCTGGTTAAAAACATGTTTACAGATTATATTGCAAAATTACTAATTTGTTTGGGAATGCCATATTTTCTGACTATTTTTGCCAGATAATTTGGAAAACAATAAATCAACAATAAAATGGCACAAAAGAAACAAACACCAGCTCAGCAGGAACAGGTTGTATCAACCGTTTCGAGCGTTGAACTCTTTTTCAAGAACAATGCAAAACTCATCGAAGGGGTCATCCTCGGTATCATTGTAGTAGTATGCGGCTTCCTCGCACTGAACAAGTGGTATCTCATTCCGGTCAAGGAAGAGGCCAAGGCCCAGATGTTCACCGCTGAACAGCAGTTCCGCGCGGGCGATTACGAAAAAGCTCTCAATGGAGACGGGAATGTCCTCGGTTTCAAGGATATCATCGATCAGTACGGCAGCAAAGCCGGTAAGAGCGTCTATCTGTATGCAGGCATCTGCTGCTTGCGTACCGGTGACAACGAGGCGGCTGTCAGCTATCTCAAGAAGTACTCCACTTCAGACAAAATCATGGCGGCCAGGGCGTTGAGTTGTCTTGGTGACGCAGCCTCCAATCTCGGACAGACAAAGGAAGCCGTTGCGTACTACAAGAAAGCGGCCGCGAAAGATGACAGCCAGTATGCCGCCGGTTATCTGCTTAAAGCAGGTATTGCTTCAGAAGCGGCAGGTGACGATGCCGCCGCACTCGGTTTCTACAAGACCATCGAACAGAATTATCCCAATACTATGGAGGGATATGACATTCAGAAATATATTTCACGCATCGAAAACAAATAGTTTATGGGAAGAGCATTTGAATTCCGCAAGGAGAGAAAGTTCAAACGTTGGGGTCATATGGCCCGTACTTTTACCAAGATAGGTAAGGAAATAACGATAGCAGTAAAACAGGGCGGTCCCGACGTTACCGGCAACCCCCGTCTGCGTGCGCTCCTTCAGACCGCCCGCAGCGAAAATATGCCGAAGGAGAACATCGAACGCGCCATAAAGAAGGCTACCGACAAGGATCAGGCCGACTACAAGGAACTTGTATATGAAGGTTACGGCCCTCACGGCGTGGCCATTCTGGTTGAAACCGCAACCGACAACACCAACCGTACTGTAGCCAACATACGCAGTTACTTCACCAAATTCGGCGGAAGCCTCGGCACAAGCGGCAGCGTTTCATTCATGTTCGACCACAAGTGCACCTTCAAGGTAAAGAACAATCCTTCCATCGACATAGAGGAGCTCGAGCTTGAACTCATTGATTATGGCGCGGACGAAGTATTCGCCGATGTCCTTGAGGATAAGGACGGCAATGAAACCGAAGTAATCAATATCTACGGTGATTTCACCGCCTTCAACTCAATCCAGAAGTTCATTGAGGACAAAGGCTTCGAACTTGTATCGGCCGGTTTCGACCGTTTCCCCAACGGTGAGATGAAGCACCTTGAGGCCGCCGACCGCGAGGATCTCGACAAACTTCTCGAGAAACTCGAGGATGACGACGACGTTCAGAACGTATATCACAATCTCGACGAATAATACAATCAATAACTCACAATAGTATCATGAATCTTACTCACATTGAACATCTTGGAATTGCTGTAAAGTCATTGGAAACGGCAATCCCCTATTACGAGAAAGTTCTCGGACTCAAATGCTACAACATTGAAGAAGTCGCAGACCAGAAAGTGAAGACCGCTTTTTTCAAAATCGGCCAGACCAAGATAGAATTGCTTGAGCCCACCTGCCCTGAAAGCACAATCGCAGGTTTCATCGAGAAACGCGGAGAAGGCATTCATCACATCGCATTTGCAACTGATGACGTTGCCGCCTGCCTGGCAGAAGCTGAAAGCAAGGAGATCCGTACTATTGACAAAGCCCCCCGCGCCGGAGCAGAAGGACTGAAGATAGCATTCCTTCATCCGAAATCCACAATGGGTGTACTTACCGAGCTTTGTATGAAAGGTGAATAATTAAATCAGAAGAAAAATAATGAGCACACAACTCGAAAAAGTAAAAGAGCTTATTGAACTCAGAGAAAAAGCTCGAATGGGTGGCGGTGAAAAAGGCATAGCAAGCCAGCACGCCAAAGGAAAATACACAGCCCGCGAACGAATCAACATGCTTCTTGACGAAGGCAGCTTTGAGGAGTTCGATATGTTTGTGACCCACCGTTGCACCAACTTCGGTATGGATAAGAAGACATATCTAGGTGACGGTGTCGTTACAGGTTACGGTACAATCGCCGGTCGTCTCGTATATGTATTCGCACAGGATTTCACCGTTATCGGAGGCTCCCTTTCCGAAACTCTCGCGATGAAAATCTGCAAGGTTATGGATATGGCAATGAAAAACGGCGCCCCCGTCATCGGTCTCAACGATTCAGGTGGAGCACGTATTCAGGAAGGAGTCAACGCTCTTGCCGGATATTCCGAGATTTTTGAGCGCAATATCCTCGCTTCAGGTGTTGTCCCCCAGATTTCAGCAATCCTCGGTCCCTGCGCCGGCGGTGCTGTATACTCCCCTGCCCTGACCGACTTCAACATAATGGTTGAAGGCACAAGTTATATGTTCCTCACCGGCCCCGCTGTAGTAAAGCAGGTTCTCGGAGAGAACGTGACTCAGGAGCAGCTCGGCGGTGCATCCGTCCACGCTTCAAAGAGCGGTGTAGCACACTTCGCCACACAGAACGAAGAGGATGCGATTGCAGTAATCCGTGAACTTATGGGATATCTTCCTCAGAACAATATGGAAGAGCCGCCCTATGTTCCCACAAACGACCCTATCGAGCGCAAGGAAGACTTCCTCAATGAAATCATCCCCGACAGCCCCAACGAGCCCTACGATATGTATCAGGTCATCAACGCCATCGTGGATGACGGCAAGTTCCTTGAAGTTCACAAGGAATATGCGAAGAACCTCATCGTCGGTTTTGCCCGCTTCGGCGGTACTGCCGTAGGTATCGTTGCCAACCAACCCAAACACCTGGCCGGTGTCCTCGACATCAACTCAAGCCGCAAGGGTGCCCGTTTCGTCCGTTTCTGCGACGCTTTCAACATCCCCGTGGTAACTCTTGTCGATGTTCCCGGATTCCTTCCCGGAACCCAGCAGGAGTATGGTGGAATCATCGTTCACGGCGCCAAACTGCTTTATGCTTACGGCGAAGCCACTATTCCCAAGGTTACCGTCACACTCCGCAAGTCTTACGGTGGAAGCCATATCGTTATGAGCTGCAAGCAACTTCGTGGTGACATCAACTATGCCTGGCCTACTGCAAACATCGCAGTTATGGGTTCAGACGGTGCCGTTGCAGTGCTTTATGCAAAAGAGCTCAAGGCTGAAGAGGATCCTGCAAAGCAGGCCGAACTCAAAGCCGCAAAGAAGAAGGAATACGACGATCTGTTCTGCAATCCCTACAATGCCGCCAAATACGGTTACATTGATGACGTGATTGAGCCCAGAAACACCCGTTTCCGTATCATCCGCGCTCTTGAGCAGCTTTCAACCAAGAAACTGAGCAATCCCGCCAAGAAACACGACAACCTTCCTCTCTAATTCAAACCGAAACGACTAAATGAAAAATTTAAAATTATTCTTGACAGTTGTCGGTTTGACGGTGGCCTTGGGTGCATCGGCTCAAAGTCAGGAAGCAATGCGAATCAACGAATACCTGGTCATCAACACCAATGATTTCCAGGATGATTTCGGACAGCAGAGTTCCTGGTTCGAGCTATTCAACTCATCCTACGGCACTGTTGACTTGTCAGGTTGCTTCATCACTGACGATCCCGACAATCTGAAGAAATACCGTATTCCGAGCGGAGACATTGCCACGAAAATCAAACCTCGTCAGCATGTCCTTTTCTGGGCTGACAACCAGCCTTTCCGCGGTACTTTTCACGTAAATTTCGACCTTGAGAACGCAAAGGAAATCATTATTCTCAAAGGCGACGGCAAAACAATAATCGATCGCATTCCTGTCCGTCACGACCTTCCAGCCAATGTCTCGTTCGGTCGTAAAGCAGATGGCGAAGGGCTTACTGACGGCTCTGCCGATGGTTGGTCCATACTTGAGTCCACTTCACCGAGCACCAACAACCTTCTTGTCAACAAGGCGGGCAAGGCTGAAGCAATGCAGGAAATGGACCCTTACGGATGGATTATGGCCGTTACCTCAATGTCTGTCGTATTCCTGGCCCTGATTATTCTTTATCTTATCTTCAAGAACATAGGCAAGGCAAACGTCAAAGCCGCGAACAAGAAATCATCCGCAGCAAAAGCTTCATCAGCATCTCCCGCAGACCAGCAGAAGAATTACAGCGAAGTTCCTGCTGAGACCTACGCTGCAATTGCCATCGCCCTCCACCTGTTCATAGAGGACAATGAGGCCCACGACGAGGAGAGTGACATTGTTACACAGCGTCACACAGACCGCACATATTCACCTTGGAGTTCCAAGATTTATACATTGCGTCAAACCCCTCAGGTCAACAAAAGAAAGTAACCAGTAACCCTTAAGAATTTAAAAATGAAAGAATATAAAATCAAAATCAACGGCAACGACTATAACGTTGCAATTGACGAGGTCGTGGAAACATCCGCAAAGGTTGAAGTCAACGGTACTCCTTTCAACGTGGAATTCGAAAGACCGATAACAAAACCCAAGGCTGTCAGTGCAGTCAAGCGTCCCGCACCTGCCGCATCCGCTCCTGTGTCTTCATCTCCTGTTGAGAAGCCGGCCGCATCTGCCGGTGCCGCCGGTGGAGAAGTTCTCACCTCTCCCCTCCCTGGCGTTATCCTCAGTCTTAATGTCAAGGAAGGTGACGCCGTCAAAAAAGGTGACACTGTCATCGTTCTTGAGGCAATGAAGATGGAAAACGCCATCGACGCTCCTTGCAACGGAACAATCAAGTCAATAAAAGTTCAGAAAGGCGACTCTGTTCTTGAAGGAGCACCTCTGTTAGTTATCGGATAGTATGGAGAATATTATAGCCAATCTCAAAGAATTCTGGGGTTATACAGGTTTTGCAAACTTTGAGTTGAACTACCTGATAATGATACTTATCGGGTGTGTGTTCATCTACCTTGCAATAAAGAAAGACTGGGAACCGATGCTGCTCGTCCCCATCGGATTCGGTATTCTTATCGGTAATATTCCCCTGTTTGCCGGCCTGAACGTCGGTGTATATGAAGAGGGTTCCGTGCTCAACATCCTCTATCAGGGTGTGAAGCAGGGATTCTATCCTCCTTTGATTTTCCTCGGTATCGGTGCTATGACCGATTTCTCCGCGCTGATTGCCAACCCCAAGTTGTTCCTGATCGGAGCCGCCGCACAGTTCGGTATCTTCGGCGCATACGCTGTTTCCCTTGCACTCGGATTCGACCCTGCCCAGTCAGGTGCAATCGGTATCATCGGTGGTGCGGATGGCCCTACAGCCATATTCCTTTCCTCAAGACTTGCACCTAACCTTATGGGAGCAATTGCTGTCTCAGCATATTCCTATATGGCGCTTGTTCCAGTGATTCAGCCTCCTATTATGCGGCTTCTCACAACGAAGAAGGAACGTCTTATCAGGATGAAGCCGCCCAGAGCCGTTTCACCGACCGAGAAGAGACTCTTCCCTGTCATCGGATTCCTCCTTACGGCGTTCATCGTCCCCTCAGGTATTCCCCTGCTCGGTATGCTGTTCTTCGGTAATCTCCTCAAGGAAAGTGGCGTTACCCGTCGTCTGGCCAACACAGCAAGCGGTCCTCTCATTGACATTGTCACAATCCTCATCGGTGTAACCGTGGGTGCATCAACCCAGGCAAGCGAATTCCTCCGCGTGGAGTCAGTAAAGATTTTCATCATCGGTGCTTTCTCATTCTTCCTCGCGACGTTTGCAGGTGTATTCTTTGTCAAGATTTTCAATCTCTTCCTCAAGGAAGGCAACAAGATCAACCCGCTTATCGGTAATGCAGGCGTATCGGCTGTGCCGGATGCCGCCCGCGTCTCCAACAACGTCGGACTGGAATATGACCCGAAGAACTACCTTCTGATGCATGCAATGGGCCCCAACGTAGCCGGTGTCATCGGCTCCGCCGTTGCTGCAGGTATGCTTCTGGGATTTCTCGGATAGAACACACATACCGATATTGAAGAAGGCCGGTCAAAGATATTTTGGCCGGCTTTTTTTACATCAGAAGGGATCAATCCCCCGAACAAAAATATGCAAAGTTGCGCAGTCAATATATCTGGCGAAACTTAATCAGATGTTGCATTGAAATGAGTATCTTTGGGACATTGTTGATTTCAGTGACGATGAAAATAATATTCA
The DNA here is from genome assembly GCA_045642485.1 of Bacteroidales bacterium. Classification (GTDB taxonomy): domain Bacteria; phylum Bacteroidota; class Bacteroidia; order Bacteroidales; family UBA932; genus Cacconaster. The sequence goes on from JAZUIV010000054.1 coordinate 49,950, forward strand.
GGACATTCATGGCTTTTTCGCTGCTATGCACATTTGCGATGGGATGTGCAAGGCCTGCGAATTCAGTGCTTAAGATACTTGTCGGTACTTATACTGAAGGGAACGGCAGCAAGGGAGTCTATCTTTATGACTTCGATACGGAGAAGCTTGAATGGAAACTGCTTGATACGGCAGCGGCCGGTAATCCGTCATTCATTATCCCCTCCCCTGACCGGCACTTTGCCTATGCCGTAAGCGAGTATTCTGACGGAAGGCAGGGTGTGTATTCGTTTGCTCTGACTGAGGACAGGATAGATGTGATCAACTTCCGGGGCGGCACTGGAGCGGATCCCTGCAACATAGTCGCAGTTGGAGAAAATGTCATAACTTCCGACTATTCCGGCGGCGTGGTGTCCGTTTTCTCACTGACTGGCGACGGTAGCATCGATACCTTGGCCTGTCAGTTCGTTCCCGGCCAGATGCTTGCTTCACATATTCACTGCAGCGTTGTCTCTCCGGATTCGTCGTATGTTTTCATCACGGACCTCGGAGCGGACAACATTTATCGCGTGACTCTGCCCTCAAACGGGCGTGGAGTGCCTTACGACTTCTGCATTGCGTATTCCTTCGACAGGGAAATGCATCCAGGGCCGCGTCATCTGACTTTCTCCAAAGACGGCCGTTTCGCTTACCTTATCAACGAACTCGAAGATTATGTGACTGCATTTGAATATTCCAACGGCATTTTGAAACACCTGAGCAGCGAAATAGCCTATGAAGGTAACGGGCGTGGAAGCGCGGACATACACGTCAGTCCCGATGACCGATATGTTTATACCAGCCACAGACTTAAGAAAGACGGCATAGCCATTTTCCGCCGAAACGCAAGCAGCGGACTTCTCACTCACTCGGGATACGTCCCGACAGGTCGTCATCCACGCAATTTTGCCATTACTCCCGACGGGTGCTTGCTTCTTTGCGCCTGTCGCGACGACAACCGCATTGAGGTTTATTCGATTGACGGCGAAACGGGGGCACTGACCTATACCGGCAAGTCAATTGAGATTCCGGCTCCTGTCTGCATTCAGTTTTACCAGCCATAGGGCTCTTCCCATTAATTCATCCGTCTGTGCGGATGAACACAACAAACATGGTTCGAAGGCGTGATAAAATTACGTTTGGCTCATCCACTTTTTGTACAGAAACTGTTCTTTTCCTGTACAAAATGGCTTCAAAGGCCTGTTTGGTACCGGATCAGCCCTTTTCCGGTACAAAAAAGCAAGGTGATAACGCGTTGATA
>JAZUIV010000055.1:0-55949 GCA_045642485.1 Bacteroidales bacterium
GCGGCAGCGCGCTGCCGCATACTTCTTCTTTGATACTATAAAAAACAAAAAAAAGTCCGACAAAACTGACGAACCTTAATTGCCGAAACCTGACGAATCAACTTTTCTGAAAATTGTAGCAACTTTATTTGCTTTTTACAGTTTCGAGAAGACCGGCAAGTACCCGAAGGCGATTGTGCCGGTGGCGTTGTATGGTATGCCCTATGATTGCAGCCGCATTATGGCGATTGCCGACAAATATGGGATTCCGGTGGTGGAGGATGCTGCGGAAGGGTTCGGAAGCCGCTTCCACGGTCAGGTGTTGGGGACGTTCGGACGCTATGGTGTGTTGTCGTTCAACGGCAACAAGATGATTACGACTTCGGGCGGTGGGGCGATGATTACAGGTAGCGACGAGGCGTGGCGTGAGGTGATGATGTACGCCACCCAGTATCGCGAGAGCTACCCTTACTACCAGCACGAAAAGATTGGCTACAACTACCGTATGAGCAACATCTGCGCGGGAATCGGCATCGGCCAGATGACTGTTGCTGCTGCCCACATCGCTCATCACAGGCATATCGCTTCGTTGTATGAGAAGGCCTTTTCCGGTGTGTCGGGGATTGAGTTCCATAAGGGTCCGGATTGGGCCGCGGAAGGCAGCAATTATTGGCTGAACACAATCACCATTGACCCTTCGGTACACGTTGTTGGCCAGGAGGATGCGTATGCCACGATTGTGACCGGTGCCGTAGATGGTGCCGCCGGTGTGATTCATGCTGCCTCATCCGCTCACACTGATTGCGAGCCGAACGCCAACGTGGAGGCATTGCGCGTATATCTGGATAAGGCCGGTATTGAAGCCCGCCCTTTGTGGAAGCCGATGCACAAGCAGCCGGTGTATTGCGAGGGTGCCTCTGTCGTTACCGGTTCAGACCTTGGCTGCACTGTGCTTGATGGCCCGAAGATGACCGTTTACACCAATGGTGTGGAGGAGGACCTCTTCAAAGTCGGCATGTGCCTTCCTTCCGGCCCCTGCGTCACCGATGACGATGTGGAATATATCGTCGAGTGCATTAAGAGCGCCCTGGAGTAGGGGTTTCGTACATATGCGTATGATCATTCGCGTCTGTACGAACTTTCAAAATTGATTATGAATATAGACAAATAATTATTGGATAACCTGCTGGCGCAGGCGCAAATGGCTGAATTATTCCAAAAGGATCAGTCAAATATAGCTCGCCACATCAAGAATGTTTTTGATGAAGGTGAACTGATGGAGGATAGTAATATGCAAATTTTGCATAATACTCTGTCGAAATATAAACCGACCAAAATCTATAGCCTTGACGTTATCATTTCTGTTGGTTATAGGGTTAAGTCGCAACGAGGCACAAGAGTGCGGATGAAAAGCATTTTGCATACTCGGTAGATCATTCGCGTGCTGTTACGAAAGAGGAGGTAGAACGTGCTTTGGCCGTTTACGAGAAGCTCTCAAAATGCTCGGAATTGGTGTAGGCGTATGGCGATAGATTACGAAATTAACGACAAACTGGTTTTTCTGCCGGTTCGTTTTTTTTAGAGCCAGACCATTTTGCCGGCGCCGGGAAAATGGTCGGACGGCAGAATGTCAGTCGCGAAATTCAGGATTATAAAAGTAATTGGATGAGTTGGTTACAAATTGTAACCGACTGGAGTGGTGGAGAGTGAACCGTAACTCGTGACGGATTGTCACGGGTTGAGGGCTTCCGTTTTGGTGCGGAATTTGCTCGAGTGGGCCGTTTGATAATTTTCGATTATGGAAAAGAATATCAACTCTGAGAATCAGGTAAAGACCTGGATTTGTTCTGTGCTATGACTCGTGACGAATTGTGGTATCGGAACTTTGAGTTGCTGAAGGCCTATGTGGCTGAACATCACCATCTTCCCGACAAGAAGAAGGTTGAGGGCCGCGGGCTTTTGAATTGGGCGAAGTTCCAAAGAAAGAAGATCAAGGCCGGCGATCTTGACGAAGAGAAGGCGCGGTTGTTTCAGGAACTGATGTCCACCCGCTCGAATGAGCATACGGGTGGACGGCGGAAATCGTGACTCGCGTTTTTGCGCAACTTTTTGCTAATTTTGCAGGAATCAAGCTATTTTTCTTATGGCACTTGACATTTTTCAAAAGATTTATGACTGGAAGAAGCCACAGAGGCGTTATAGGCTGGGTATCAGTTTAAAGGGTTCTCCTGTGAAGGTTTATCGTGAGGTGATGGTTCCGTCGAACATACGTCTGCCGCATCTGGCGGAGCTGTTGATTCGCACCGTGGGATGGGTAGGATACCACCTGTATGAGTTTCAAAGTGGTGACGATTTGTTTACCAGCCGGGACGAAATCAGGGAGTACAAGAATTGGCCGGAGCCTGAATTTGGGCCGAAGCCTGTGACGAAGTATCACGATTACACTTGTTTTACTTTGGGGCAGGTGCTGCGGCAGGAAGGAGATTCATTGGAATTTCTTTATGATTTCGGAGATAGTTGGCATCACGATGTGGTTTTATTGGAAAAGGCGAAATATTCCGACGGACAGGATCCGGACTTCTATGTGATTGGTGGTGAAGGAGCTTGCCCTCCAGAGGATGTCGGTGGGGTGCATGGGTACGCCAGTATGTTGCAGCTTTTCGAGCATCCTGATGAGGATCCGGAGGAACTGGAAAGCTACATCCAGTGGCTTCCTGAGGGTTTTGATCCGCTCTTTTTTGACTTACATGCGACTCGTCTCAGAGTAATAGATTTTTTCCGGGTGGTCCGGACTTTCACTGAGAGATATTGAGAGAAGTTGCGCAAAACGCGAGTGACTCGCGTAATGCGCAACTTTCGTACATCCGCGAACCGACGCCAAACCGAGTGCAATGAAGCTTGCTTAAACAATCGTGCAATCGCCAATTGCACAAATTGCATCAAGCGTTGTTCATAGTTTGAAAATTGTAGCGAAATTTCTAGGGACGCTCTTGCAATTGCCGAAAAATCATTATCTTTGAATCACGAATTGTGTTCAACAGTGAGAGATAAGCGCCTCACACACGTTGAGAAACCCTAAACAGAGTACCTTATTCCAAGCAAATAAAGTACTCTGTTTTTATATCCTACCGGATGTAATGCTTGCCCAAGGAAAGCCGCTCCAGCACTTTTAATGTCTTATTTATGAACATAATTCGTATTTTCCTTAACGTGTGCGAGCGCCTTCTTGAAGAGCTTGTCAAAGAGTTGCTCAAGGACCGATTCACCGTTGTTTCCGGCTCGTTCCGTGAAATCGGCGGCAGAAAGGTTCGCGTAAGGAAGGCGCATCTCCGAAAGCGGAAACGCTGACGGTAGATTGCTTTCTGATCAGCCATCGGGCTGATGCCATTACTCAGCATCCGTGTCAGTCAATGGGAGAGTTTCCGCGCTTGGGGGCTCACCCTGCGATTGGCTCTACAACGCAAAAGCGGAGAACTCCGTAGAATTCTCCGCCTCCGTAAATCAAAGCGCCCGAAAATCGAACCTTATGCTGTCATTGCATTGTCATACAAGAACTCCGGGGCAAAGCCTATCTCATTGTTCCAATCAACAGAAAAAGGATCCAAAGTAAATTGTTTGAAGTAGGTCAGATCCTGCAGTTTCTTACAAATCCCGTCATTGTACACAGTGGCGAAATCAAAGTTCCTGACCTCCCCATTGTTGAAGGTCAAAGCCAGGATATAATCCTTGACATATACCGCATTTGTAACTTTAAGAATCATATGATTACTTCAACGGATCAATTTTTACTATTGCTTCCTTGTTCTCCATCCGCTTCCAATTCTCCATCAATTCATTTTTATGAAGGTCCAACCACTCATACACAAGATTCAAAGCCCTCCTTGGCAGAGAACCCGTAACTACACCACCTTCTATAGTAATGATTGCCTCATAATCCTGATATTTCACGTGGAAATGAGGAGAATTATGCTCGCTCATATACATATAAATGGCGATACCATAAAAATAGCTGACTTCGGGCATAACAGCGACCTTTTTGCAAATTTAATGAATTTTTGAAGAATACCACGCAAACGGTCCGGGGATCGAGCTTTATTTCCTTTTGCCTCCATATCCATCAACCATGCACGACTGACCCCACAAGTCGATCTGCAGGGCAGATTCCAGTTTGGCTATTGTCTCCAGGGTAAGATTCTCTTTGCCTTTAAGAATCAGTGATACATATTGCTGGGTACAGCCGAGTTTAGTCGCCAACGCGCATTGGGTGATGCCGTCCGACTTCATTTTAGAGCGGACTTTCAATGCTATCTGCATCGAATATTTCATCCAGCCCCAATTCTCTCTGGCCTCAGTGGCTTCCTTCTGCCACTGACTATTCTCAATTTGATTTTTCTTTACAATTTCAATTGCTCTTTCCATCGCTTGCAATATCTTTTAAACCATCAATATCAATGGCGCCCTGTTCAATAAGGAAATTACGCACCTGCTCCATCTTCCGTAATTCAGCCAAAGTATGCTCCCGCTCTTCCATCGTGCGTGTCAGCTTGATTGCGCCACCTGTTATCAAATATGTATTCCGCTCAAGTTTCAATGCATAAATCCGCAACCAAGAATCGTGGGCCCTTCGCCTGCCTCTTGCCTTCTCCCGTCCCAAGAGCATTTCTGTTATTCTGGAGTTTTCCAGATGTCTGAATAATCTGTCAACGTCTGCATCGGGGGAAATGTCCAAAATAACACAACGCAGTTCATTCGCGTCTTCGAGAGTGTCATATATTGCGAGATCTATGTCCGTTATCCTGAAATACGATGCAAGATCCTCTGAATTTTTCGAGAAGAACTCTTCCAGAAAATCCAGATCATTCCAATCCCGGAACAGCTTTGTCAGTGCATCAACCGATTCCCCGTCATAAATGACAGACCAAATCTTCCCTCCGTTTATGTCAACAAATTTCATATTGCAAATATAACTACAAGTTTTGAATTGTACAAATAATACTTGTAAAGCTCATTAACTTCTTTGCAGGCGGGATATTCGAGCATTGTTTTCATTTTACCCTTATAGTACCAGGAAAAGCTGAAATGTTACAGATTTGTGAGGGTTTTTTTGTAACGCGCGGTACACGCCATCGAGTGGCTTTTGGCATAACAAAAATGCGGAAATTAATCCACAACTATTTTGCGAGCAGTTTTCCGATAAGGTCAAGGGCATCAGTGACTATCTGTTTGCTCTGGATGGGAATATTGATGGAGGCTTTGCCGGTTTCTTTGTCTTCGACTACGATTTTGTCAATGAGTTTTGCTGCCTTTTCCGGTGATTTGAGGGTTTCAACCAGATTGCTGAAGAAAGACAGACCCTGATTTATCAAATCTCCTGATTCTGCAGGAGAAGCGTTGTCTTCATCTTCCGCAACGGGGTCAACAACCGGTGCGGAAGAAACGTCCGGAGTAGCCGGACCCGTCTGGCCAATCTGAGTTGTGCCGCCCTCGGAGGAACCTACTGCCTCGGGTTGAATCGCACTTTGCTCAATCTCGCTTGTGTCGACCGTTGTCCCGGAATCATCGTGCAGAGGCTCCTCTGCCGAAGGTTCGACATATTCTCCGACAAGGTCCATGATCTTCGCGAATTTGTCGTCGGACGCAAATACGGCATCATCGCCTCCATCCAGAACTCCTTCGAACAGGGAGGTTTTGAACTTCAACTTACCTATCATCGATTCTTCGATGGTGTGCGCGGCTACCAGGTTAATCACTTGGATGTTTCTCTGCTGCCCGATGCGGTAGATGCGGGCAATCCGCTGTTCCAGAACAGCCGGATTCCAGGGTAGGTCGAGGTTGATGACGGTGCTGGCTGCCTGCAGGTTAAGTCCTGTGCTGCCGGCATCCGTCGAAAGGAAGACACGGCTCTCGGGCAGCTCGGTAAAGTTGGAGACCATATTCTTCCGCTTTGCGGACGGTACTCCTCCGTGCAGGTTTTCATATCCGATGTCGCGATTCTCCAGTTCCCGTGCGAGCAGTCGCGTCATCCGTTCCCAACCGCTGAATACCACCACCTTGCCGTCTTCGGAGCCATCAATGATGTCGGTGATGATGTTAATCGCTTCCTCCACTTTGGTATCATAGCGGCTTTTTTGGTCGAGTATGAAGGTGCTGTCGCAAACCATTCTCATCTGCGACAGACTGAGCATCAGCCTTCGGCGGTCCGTTTCGCTGAGAAAATGCATCCGCTGCCATTTCAGCACCAGTCTTGCCACTACATTCTTGAATTCGTCGTGGATACCCATCTGCTCCTTGGTCATCGGCACGAAGATGGTCTGGTCCATCCTTGCTGGTAATTGCAGGTTTACGTCCTTCTTGCGCCTGCGTATCAGAATATCTTTCAGTTTGTTGCCCACTGCATTGAGATTCTGATAACCCAGGACTTTGCCTGTGTCATCGGTCAGAATGCAGTCGTTCCTAAATTTGTAATAAGGGGAAAGAGCGTATTGGTCGGCGAATTCCACGATGGAATAGAGCTCTTCCAACTTGTTCTCAAGAGGCGTTCCGGAAAGGATAACGGAATAGTTTGAAACTATGCGCCTTGCTGCCTTTGATATCTGGGTATTCCAGTTTTTGAGGCGTTGCACTTCGTCCATAATGAGGAGATCGCATTCCAACTTGCCCAGAATCTTGATATCGTTGCAGGCTGAGTTGTAGGAGACTATCTTGTAGGTGCCGGGGGCATTATACATTTCACTGCGCTTGGGGTGAGTGCCTTCTACGACAACGACTTCCGTATCTTCCGTGAATTTTTCGATTTCGCACTTCCACTGGTACTTCAGTGACGTGGGTGCCAGCACCAGAACGGATGTCACAAGTCCTTCCCTTCGAAGTAATTCCGCAACACCGATGGCCTGCACAGTTTTTCCGAGGCCCATTTCATCCGCGATGATGGCTTTACCGGCCTTTGCTGCGAAGCGGATTCCTTCTATCTGGTAAGGATAGAGCTTGGCGCGGAGAAGGGAGTCAATGGTGGTATCGGGGTACTTATCTTCTATCAGTTTCATGCGCCTATCTTTTTCCCTGATGCCAACCACGAAGTCTATGGCGTCCTGATAACATCTAAACGATGGATTGATGGCTTTGGCTTCCGAAAGGAACCTTCCGAAAGAGGCGAAGGCTGTCTTCCGTAGCGTGCCATCCTTGCAGAAATAATGAGTTGCAAGTGCGCTGACAGCCTCCTTATCGTCCGACCCGATTCGAATCTTGACACTTCGTTTGCCGTGGTAATCAAGGTAAACTGAGGTGTATGACGGTACAGGCGCCGACTTGCAATGTCTGTCCAGTTTGACTGCTTCAATATGCTTGCAAGTACCTAGCCCTGATGTCTTGAAGTCCATGCAGGAGCAGAAATTCCATTTGCTGGCAGCTCCTCTGTATATTACTTTGTATTCGCTTCTTGAATTGGCATTCCTGACGAGATATTCTCCATTCCCTCTGGATGATATTCCGAAATTTTCGGTTTGCGCCTGCTGTTTTCTCAGTGCAATCTGCCATTCTTCCAGTGTCATTGACTTGGGGCAGACAAAATTATTGAGTTTCGGCTGTCTGACGGCCCGCTTCTTTGTGGTCTTCATACGAATCAAATCAAAATGCACGTAAATTTAACCACTCTTTTTCAAAGAATTGTTAAATTTACCGAAAAACACATCTGTTATGCTTGCCAGTCTTACAAAAGCTCAAAAGAAAGTTGCACGGAATTTGATTGATCTCGCTCTGGAGAGGGAATGTGCGAAACTCATCCGAAAAGTTTCCAAACTTTCAAGTAAACCGCTAGATGATGTCGAAAAACCGAATCACGCACGATACCTTGAACTTTTCAAGGCGATTGACTCTTTTGATAGGCGACTACAAAATAGGTATGATGGCATTACGGGCGGACATTATCTTGAAACCATTTCTTATCTGTACGCGGAAGGAATCCTGAAAGAAAATGACCTTGATATTTGCGATGAGCAGATGAGGAATGAGGTTACAAGATTCAAGGCAGTTTGTGATAGTATACAATAGTGGCTTAGTCAATTGAAAGACAATATGAAATACGAAAAATTATCCATATTCGGACTTCCGAAGACCTTCAATTTATGGGATGCGTGTGATTCCTTCCAACCTGCGGGAAAAGCATCTTCTCCTGATGAAATATTATTCGATATGTATCCGGCAGAATGCAATGATGGAGAAGATGCATCAGTTCTATTCGAATATGATAAATCCTCTACCGGTGTCGTATTAGTTCATATTCCTCATCTGCAAACTTTGTCACTTTGGCTCTCCCCTTGGGCGGTTGAAGCCGATGTGCGACTCTATGTAAAATACATCAACTTTATCCTGTCCAAACACAAACGCGCGAAATTATATGATAAATATGCACCATTGAAGGGTCTGACTGAAGATGATGAAAAGCAGATGATAAAAACAAGGTCAAAATACCTTGAACGTCTGCTTGCAACAAAGGAAGGATTCACAATGGAAGGGCTGAACGCAGGCTATACTCTCAAAGTCGCACACTTGAAACCGGCAGACTCTCTGGAACAACAAGCAAAAGAATTGCAGAATGTTTTTGTAGGGATGCAGTGGACTTTTGATGAAGAAGATTCATAGTATCCTTGAAGCAGAAATGCTTGCCAAAGCCGACCCGACTCAGGTTGCGGGGCTGTTAATTAGGCTCATAGGAATCGAAACTGGAAGGATTATTTATTGTAATGGTATCTCATTGAAAGCACCAGTACCTGAATCTCCTGACCCTCAACCTTATATATCAATCTGTGCTCCTGATTTATCCTTCTGGACCACAATCCTTTGAGAGGTCCCTTCAGCGGCTCGGGCTTGGCAATGCCGGAAAAAGGATGCTCGGATATGTCCGATAGAATGGTCTTGATTTTGGCAACGGTAGCGGGACTGGTCTTGTGCCAATATTCCAGATGTTCTAGTGCCGTAGGTGAAAAAACGATCTTCATAACGAGTTGATATCAACTTCCACTCCCTTTCCTTCAGCAATCTCAACAAGGCTCCTTTGAATATCATTCAGAACTGCCTGATTTGACATTATATACTCTGTCTCCATTATGGCATTATATTCTTCAAGAGATATCATTACGACTCCTGTGTTGTTGCCCCTATCCACAATGAGAGCATCATTGTCTGCAATTACGGCATCAATATGTTCCCTAAGATTCTTTCGCAATTCTGTATAATTCGCGGTTCTCATATTAAATTAAATTGTCTTTTTGCAAATATATGTACTTATTTGCGTACATACAAATGCCCGGCTTATTTTTTCTGATTGCAAAATGGGGATTTACTGGAAAAACAACGATACTTTTCTTGTATCACAGGAATTGAACTTTGGATATCCGCATACATTCCAGAGATGTAAAGTGTTCTTTTCTTGCCTGTGTTGTTCTTCTCTGCTGTAATTGTGATCAGGCCAGTCTTCGTATCAAGTTCTGCCTTGAGCCAATCCATTTCAGCATATATAATATCATTATCGACATAGCTGGAGCCATAATTGGCGTTGCGATCATGAATCGAAAGAATATAAGATGAAGATGTGATTGTCTTTGTCCCTCCCTCAATAGAAAAATGAATGCTATTGACATCAAATGCTTTTTCGCAAGATGTAAGTGCAATCATCGAGAGGATTGCAATCAAAAGGATTTTGATTTTTCTCATAATTCAGGATCATCATTATCACTGAGATATTGACGAGTTGGCTGAATGGGTTGATATCCATCGACCCGGCAGGATGAGCCCCATAAATCTATATGCAGGGCAGATTCCAATCTTGAGATTGTTTCCAATGTCATATTTGAACTTCCTTTCAACAGGTTGGAAACATATTGCTGGGTGCATCCCATTCTTTCTGCAAGCATAACTTGAGTGACAGACTGCTCGTCCATCGCTTTCAAAACTTTCACAGTAATGATTCTGGCATATCCAAGCCATTTTTCATTATCCCGCCGCCATTGCGCATTCTCCCTCCACTTTGAAGGCCTTGCAGATTGGTGGCTATTCAGAAATTCAGTTGCCTTGCTCATTGTCAATATATTCCGTTAATCCATCTTTGTCAAATACGCCATTATCAATCAAATAGTTACGAGCTTTCTCCAGCTTTGCCAGCTCAGAAAGCGTATGACTTCTTTCTGCCCAATGCCATTTTAGAGAACCGGCTGTTTTCCAAATGCCTGAAGAGCATATCCAAATTTGCATCAGGAGTGATGTCGAGCATCAGACATTCCAATCTGGAGGCGTCCTCAACAGTTTCCATTACAGCCTCGTACACATCAGTGATATGAAAATACGACTTCAAGTCATCAAGATTGTCTTTGAAGAAAGATGCCAGCCATTGCATATCAAACCACCTGCCGAACAACTCCTCAAAACAGTTATCGTTTGCCCCATCATACCGAACGGCCCATAGTCGTCCATCCTCCAATATCCTATCAAACGTCATATCACAATGTTTTTGCAAATATAGAAACAATTTTTATGTTGTACAATACTTATATTGTTATCCGGGATACTATAACGCAAAGGTGGAGAACTCTGTAGAATTGTCAGCCTTTGTAGGCCTTGGCTTCTGGTATAACAAAAAGGCGCACTATTTCGTTAATGTTCATTGCCGAGTTCTTCATCGTGCGTATATTTATTTGGCAGGGGAGAGAGACTGACCCAATCTTCTTCGAGCGCCATTTTCAGTAACCGCTTGGATGACGAACAGCGTAAGCCAATGCCGGCATCTCTCAATGCCTCGAGCATATTTACAACGTCCTGCGAATATCCATAGACGCTATAACCCAACGAGAAATACCATTTTCCATCCGGCACATCCAGTTTTTCGTCATACGAAAACTCACCTTTCTTTATCGGTTGCAGATGTACACGTGCATAGGCCACATCATGACAGTGGTACGAACTCTTTTTTGTATATTTGGTGAAAGTATTATAAAAATTTGCGGCTATGAACCCTATACTGATTCTTTTGATTGTATCCCTGGCGGTGTCTGCCGTGGGGTGGAAGTATTTTATCTATTTTTTCAGCATCGGTTACGGCTTCAGCATCGTCGCTCTCGGGGCGGCCATAGCGATTATGTTCTTCGGCACGGCATCGCTCTCGTCGCTGATTCTGTGTGGGGTGCTGGTGCTGTACGGATGCCGGCTGGGGCTGTTCCTCTACAGGCGTGAGAAGAAGAGCGCGACTTACCGTAAGATTCTTTATGACAAGTCGTTACAGGCTAAGAAACCTCTGTGGGAGATTCTTCTGGTCTGGGTTTTCTGCGCCCTGCTTTATGTGGCGGAGGTCAGTCCGGTGTTCTTTCGCGTACGCAACGAGGCGGCAGGAGTGCCGGTGAACGGTGTCTGGGCTTATGTGGGGGCGGGTTTGATGGTGGCCGGTGCCGTGCTGGAGGCTGTCGCCGATGCGCAGAAGTCGGCTGCGAAGAAGTCCGCACCGGGCAGTTTCGTGAGCACGGGCGTGTACCGGTTGGTCCGCTGTCCGAATTACCTTGGCGAGATTACACTGTGGACAGGGTGCTTCGTTTCCGGCATAGGCGCCTCGCTGTCCGTGGGGCAGTGGGTTGTAGCAGCCGCCGGATATCTTGGGATACTGTTTGTGATGTTCAGCGGCGCGCGCAGGCTCGAACTTCGGCAGAATAAGGTCTATGGCGACAATCCGGAATATCAGAAATACGTGAAGAGTACGCCTATTCTCATCCCTTTCATCCCTCTGTACAGCGTGGCGAAGTATAAATTCCTGGTGGCATAGGCTTGCATTGGGAGCTTTGCCGGGGGATGCCTTGAGTTTGTTTGCGCAAAACGCGAGTCACTCGCGTTTTGCGCAACTTTTGTCTGAAGTTCTGTGGATTTATCTGTGGCTGGTGCTCGCGGAGCATCGCAGCAGGGCATTGGCGCGGAGAAATCTGTTGTAGAACTGAATCTCGTAGAAGTGCAGGCAGCCTGAAGGCCATACGGGTTTGAACCGTAGCTTGGGTTCGTCGAATCCGCTGATAACCAGAGCCATTCTGGCCGTGTCGAGACTGGCTGTCAGAGTCTGCCCTTTGTACTCGAAGGTGGCTGGAACGGCGTCGGTCCGCCAGTTCACCGGATTTATGGAATATGCAGCATTGTTCAGGACCGGAGTCCATATGGCCGAAGTGTCTGAAACTGAGTTGAATGAGATGCAGACGCCCGTGTCGTCAGCCCTTTCGGCCGGACGCACTTGCGGATGTTGCACATCCTCTTCGCTCAGCCCCCATCCCAGGATGTATGCTGCGGCGATGCTGCTATACTCCTCCGGAGTCATCCTCTTCAAAAGTTCCTTGGCAATCATCGCCCCCTGGCTGAAGCCGGCAAGGACTACGGGCCTGCCTCCGTTGAGGTGCTTCAGGTAGTACTTGAATGATGCATATACTTCATCGACGATGGTTACCGCCAGACTGTCGTACTTTTCTTTTTCCAGAGATATCGCCTCCATCGTGTGCTGATGGTAATAGGGGGCGAATAAATTGAGCGAGTCCCCGAACACCCTGATTTCTATGTGTTTCATCTCTCTTGCGAGGATGCTCTTCTCCTCGGGGGTGTTGAGGGCGGTAAGGGAGCCTTCCTCCTTAAGGATATTGGTGGATACCAGGTAGAAGACGTCCGGGAACTCTTCGTTGATTCCCTTCGTGCTTTCGTACCAGTTCGTTTTGTCACTCCACTCGCTTTGTGGCGTGTAGGCTACGGCAAACGCAGCCAATAAAGCAATTGCTAATAGTCTGTGTCTCATTTCTGCTGCAAATATACGCAAAAAGTTGCACGGACGCGAGTCACTCGCGTCCGCGCAACTTTTAATCCAATCCCTTGGCGATTCTCTCGATTTTGGCGGAGTCGCGGAGCATCTCTACGAAAATGTCGGCGGCGCGCTTGCGGTAGCCCTCCTTGAGGCGGTGGACGCAGCCGACCATCGAGTAATTGCCGCCTTCCAGGGGGATGGCGACGAGGTTCGGGCGGTAGTAGGCGGCGAGTGACGACACGATGGCTATCAGGTTGGTATTCTGCACGATATCCATTATGAGCTCGGGGTCGTTGACCTCCACCGTCACGTTCAACTTGCGGGAGTCGAGGCCGAGGTAGCGGTCGAACGCGCGCCTGGCCTGAAGTCCCTTGCCGGGAAGGATAATGCGGTGGCTCTCAAGCTCTTCCATCGTTAAGACCTTATGCGAGGCCATCGGGTGATTCCGGTGCATCACCGCACTGAGACTGTTGCGGAACAGCGGTACAGACTCCAGTTCTTCGTAGGCAGTTGACGGTTTGTAGGCGAGGGCCAGGTCAATCTCCTTGTTCTGAAGCATTTCGATGATTTCGGATGCGGATTCCGACTGTATTTTCATCTTTACCCCGGGGTGCTCACGGATGAAATTCTTTACAGTTTCGGTGAGTAACTCGCTGAAAGAGTGTGTTATGCCAATTCGGAGAGTTCCCGTCAGGGCCCCTTTGAGATCGCGCATCCGGTTGCTGCAAACCTCCGAATCCTCAATCGTCTTCAGTGCGAGGGGGAGCAGTTCTTCGCCCGCTTCCGTAAGGGTGACGCTGTGCCGGTTGCGGTCGAACAATTGTGCACCGATTTCCTCTTCGAATTGCTTAATCTGCTGGGAGAGTGTGCCTTGGGTGACGAACAGGCGTTTTGCAGCATCGGAAAAATTCAGGGTCTTTGCTACGGTTGCAAAATACTTCAGGTGACGGAGTTCCATAATGTAGGGTTCTGTTGTCGGGCAGGCTGTTCCTGCCCATATTTCTTTACAAATATATTGATATTTTCAATATCTGATATTGAAAATAAGTTATATCATCAATATCAAAAAAAATATTCACAGCTTACCTTTGTGTTGTCAGAGCGAAAGATACCGGTTCGTTTTCGCGAAGACAGATGTTTAACAATAAAACCAAAAATGCTATGACAACAAAATTTTTCCTCTGCACAGTGTGTGGAAATGTAATTTTCAAATGCGTTGACAGCGGTGTTACTGTTGTATGTTGCGGTAAGCAGATGCAGGAGCTCATCCCTAAGACAGATGATTCCGCTGCGAAAGAAAAGCATCTCCCGGTAGTTGAAAGCCGTCCGGACGGTACAATCCTGGTAAAGGTTGGCTCGGTGCAGCATCCGATGGTCCCGGAGCACCACATTTCATTCATCTATCTCGAGACCGAGCACGGCGGTCAGATGAAGATTCTGATGCCGGATGAGGCTCCCGAAGCGGTATTTTCTCCCGGCACCGACAAGCCTGTTGCCGTCTATGAATACTGCAACATCCACGGCCTTTGGAAAACCCTCCTCAAATAGTTGCGCATTACGCGAGTCACTCGCGTCCGCGCAACTTTTCATAAACCTCCCAAAAAACATAAAAATATGAATCGAATTATGAGATTATTGGCAACCGGCCTTCTGTGCTTTTCCGCTTTTTCCTGCAGCGGGCAGAAAGTTGATAACTCCACCGTGAGTGACCTCGATTTGAGCCGCTATCTTGGGGATTGGTATGAAATAGCCCGTTTCGATCACAGCTTTGAACGTGGGTTGACCCACGCAAAGGCAAACTACGCGCTGAACCCGGATGGGACGATTGTTGTCACCAACAGCGGTTTGCTTGATGGCAAACATAAGGAATCTGTCGGCAAAGCGAAGACTACCGATACAGCGGGCCTGCTGAGGGTATCGTTCTTCGGCCCTTTCTATTCTGACTATAGAGTGATGATGCTCGCCGAGGATTACAGTTATGCGTTGGTCGGGTCTAAAAACGCGAAATATCTCTGGATTCTCTCCAGGACGCCCGAACTACCGCAGCAGGTCCTTACAGAGATTCTCTCCGTTGCGACCGCCCGAGGTTACGATACCGGCAAACTGATTTGGGTGGAACAGTAGATTTTTTTATCTTTTGAAAGATTGACAATATGGCAAGGACTGATGACAAGCAGGTCAAAACCTGGATATGCTCGGTGTGCGGCTATCAGCACGTCGGCACCGAACCTCCGAAGGAGTGCCCTCAGTGTGGGGTTGAATCAATTTATTTCGATCCCGTGGAGTAGAAGTTGCGCAAAACGCGAGTCACTCGCGTCCGCGCAACTTTTGCGTTTCCTGCAAAAGATGTTGTATATTTGTGGGACAATGCAACCATCTAACATACCAGTTATGCAGAAGACTTACGATTTTATCAAGCAGAATTGCCACAGCACGTATTTCATCGCGACTGCCGATGGGGGCCAGCCTCGCGTGCGCCCTTTCGGAACAGTCAACATTTTCGAGGGTAAACTGTACATCCAGACGGGTCACAAGAAAGATGTCGCAAAGCAGATTTCGGCCAATCCGAGGGTGGAACTCTGCTGTTTCGACGGGCAGGCCACTTGGCTTCGGCTGAGCGGTATTCTGGTTGAGGATGAGCGCGTTGAGGCCAAGAAGGCGATGCTTGACGCATACCCTGAACTTCGCGGGATGTATAACGAGAATGACGACAACACCGCGGTGTATTATTTCAAGGATGCTACTGCACGTTTCGACTCCTTTGTGAAGGAACGGGAAATCGGGAAATTTTAAGGTGAGATGAATTTTGCCGGAATTATTCTGGGTGCGTCAGCTTTCATTATTATCGGGGTCTTCCACCCCATTGTAATCAAGGCTGAATACCACCTTGGCAAGCGATGCTGGTGGATGTTCGCACTTGCCGGACTCGCCTTCTGTGTGGCGGCATTGTTTGTTGCCGATACTGTCGTTTCATCGATTCTCGGAGTAACAGGCTTCAGCTGCTTCTGGTCCATCCTGGAGCTCTTCCATCAGGAGAAGCGCGTCAAGAAAGGCTGGTTCCCCGCAAATCCGAAAAAGAAATAAAGTTGCGCATTACGCGAGTCACTCGCGTCCGCGCAACTTTTTGATGTTATAACGTATAGTGCTGGAAGGAATACCAAAAATGCGTTCTAGAGATTTATAGCTGATTTTCGGGAATTCGTTGCGTACCATAGCTATAGCCTCTATTTTCTGCGTAGAACTCATCGCAGGGAGGAGAATCTGTGATTTTTTTTTCACGAATTCGACCACCGCTTCGTCAGGAGTTTGCGCAGACGCGAGTGACTCGCGTTTTGCGCAAGGTTCGTCCTCATCGTTGGCTTCGCGCGAGCTGCGATGTGTGAGCGCTTCGAGATATTTTTCACGTGAACCGACGAACAGCTCTTCGACTATATCTGATCGGTATACACGTCCCGGGGGCACTATCAGACCTTCGGATGTTGCTGTCCATCCTTCAGGAAGATCCTCGCGGATAGGGAAATAGGCACGAGCGAGGTTGCCCGGAAGCGTTTCGCTTGTATAGTGACCCCGTTGTATTTTTGAGGCCAGGCCGAAAACATACCGTGCCGTGCTGAACGGGTAATCCATAAAGTTGCTGGAAATGTTATGGTGCAGCACATTGCGAATGTGGTAACAGATGCAGTCCTTCAAATCTTCTGCATCGTAAAGTGTCGCGCGTCCGAATTTTCGCGTGCCAAGCATTCCTTTGAGTGCATAACGCCGGTTGTAGTACTGCGTGATGCTGAGCCTGAAATGGTGCATAAAGTCACTGGCCTGCCGTTCTTGCCGAATAATGACAATAATATGAAGGTGATTGTTGAGAATGACCACTGAAATAATCTCTACACCTGTAGCTTTCGCGCTGAGCCACAGGCGGTTCCAAACGTTAATCTTGTCCACTTTGTCGTGGAACATGTCCTGTTGGTGATTGCCCCTCAGGTACAGGTGTTTGCACACACGCGAGTGACTCGCGTTTTGCGCAACAATTTTATCGATGAAGTTTTTCATAGAATAATACGATAGTAGCACCCGGCACGTTTTTGAAACGAACCGAAGGTTTGAGGTTAGTCTTCAGGGAAGTATTTGCGCTTAATGAAGGCCTCTTTTGTTGCAGATGCTCCCCGCTAAATCTTTCGCACATAATCAAAATCTGCAGACGCAATACCATTAAGCATAATCGACTTGAGACAGAAGCGTCTTGCTGAAGACAAATGTAGGCAATTATTTCATATAACACAATAGTGTTATGGCGTAATGTTGCGCGGACGCGAGTGACTCGCGTAATGCGCAATTTTTTTGTATCTTCGCTTTAAATCTTTGTTGAATTATGAATGTTGGAGATAAAATTCCGGAAATTTTAGGCCTTGACCAAAACGGAAAACAGATTAAGGCGAGTGACTTCAAAGGCAGAAAAATCATTCTCTACAGTTACCCTAAGGCCAATACAAGTGGCTGTACAGCAGAGGCTTGCTCTCTGCAGGCGCATAAGGCGGAACTTGAGGCTGCGGGTTTCAGCATCATTGGTGTAAGCAAGGACAAACAAGAGACGCAGAAGAAGTTCGCGGATGCGTACAATCTGGAGTTTCCGCTGATTGCCGACACCGATACATCTCTGTTGCAGACTCTCGGCTGCTGGGGTGAGAAAGTGGCCTGCGGGCACCGCACTATAGGGACGCTCCGTACGACCTATCTAGTTAATGAAGAGGGTGTTATCTATAGGATTTTCCAGCCGAAGGAGATTAAGACAAAAATCCACGCGGAGCAGATTCTAGCTCAGGAATAGGTGCAAGTTGCGCGGACGCGAGTGACTCGCGTTTTGCGCAAAACGCGTTTTGCGCAAGGTATGAATATGAATCATCTTCTTTCAGAAATGCTCGCCAAGGCCGATCCGTTGCAGGTGCCAGGGTTGTCCCGCTTTTTCAAGACGGGGCCGGGGCAGTATGGGGAAGGGGATAAGTTCCTGGGAATCAAGGTGCCGGTGACGCGCGAAATAGTGAAGGCGTGCTGGAAGCAGACGAATTTCGACAATCTTGAGGAGTGCATCCGCAGTGAATATCACGAAGTGCGGCTGGCCGCGTTGCTGACGTTGGTGCAGATTTTTACCCACTCTCACAAAAATGTCTCTCTTCAGCAGCGGTGCATCGATTTCTACCTCGGGCACACTGAATACGTCAACAATTGGGATCTGGTGGACCTTAGCTGCTATGAACTTTTGGGGCGTTGGCTTCTGGAACGGGACCAGGGCCGGGATAAGGATTCGGGGCAGAACCAGGATTGGGGTCAGGCCAAGGATCGGGGTAGGGACCGCAGCCTGCTCTATGATTTGGCTCGTGACGGTCGGACCATCTGGGAGCAGCGCATCGGAATCGTCTCCACAATGCAGTTCATTCGACACGGGCAACTTGATGATACATACGCTATTGCGGATATTTTTCTGAATAAGCCCCAGCCCCTTCACGACCTTTTGCAGAAGGCGGTCGGATGGATTCTGCGCGAAGCGGGAAAACGCGATGAGGACAGGCTCCGCTGCTATCTGGCGACAAACCACGCGAGGATGCCCCGCACTATGCTTCGTTACGCCATTGAGAAATTCCCTTCCGAAGATCGTTCCTTTTTTTTGCGCGGACGCGAGTCACTCGCGTATGAGCAACTCGCGTATGAGCAAAGGAGGATTCGGGGGGCAAGGGTTGGCGATGTCCCGCGTATAATGGAGATATGCGCGGAGGCGAGGGGTATTATGCGCTCGGACGGGAATATGACCCAGTGGACGGGTGGCTACCCTTCGGAAGATGTCATCAGGGCAGATATCGACGCCTCCACAGCGTTCGCCATTGAGATTGACGGGCGGATTGAGGGTTATTTTGCGTTCATCCCGGGAGTTGAGCCGACCTACCTTGAGATTGAGGGCGGCGGGTGGATTGACGATGTTACGCCGTACTGCACAATCCACCGTCTGGCCAGTTCCAAGGCTTCCCGCGGCATCGCGAGAGCCTGCTTCGAGTGGTGCTGGGAGCATTGCCGCAATCTTCGCATCGACACCCACGAGGACAACCGCATAATGCGCCATTGCATAGAGTCTTTCGGATTCACCTATTGCGGTGTCATCCATCTTCGCAACGGCGATCCGCGCCTGGCTTACCAGAAGATCGCACCGTGCGAGGCGACAAAGTAGCCGGTAGGATGTTTATCGGAGATATTTGCCCCTGTAGGCGGCAATCAGCGCGACGGTGAGGACGAAAGCGAGGATTTCGGCGATGCAGACAGCGCTCCAGATGCCGTCGATTCCGAGAATGCGGGGGAGGATGAATACGGTTGCCAGTTCGAAGACCAGGGTTCTGACGAATGCGGCGATGGCCGAAACTTTTCCGTTGCCAAGTGCCGTGAACCAGGCGGAGCAGAACATATTGAAGCCGCAGAGAAGAAAGCTGAGCATATAAATTCTCAAGGCGTGGGTTGTCAAAGCACATAGATCCCGGTCATATCCCACGAAAATACCTGATAACCAGGGAGCTGCAAGCTCGGCCGCGGCTGCAGCTCTTTCCTATTGATTTCCAATCGGTTCGGATGGTGTCGGCATCTCCCTTCCCATCCCGGTTGCCGCGCACGAACTGCAGGTGGGTGGTGTTTCGCCTTGAAGCGAAGAAGAGCGGGGATAGATGCCTCCGGTGGCAAGGGCGATGGCGGTGGCGATGGCTGCGCCGGTCAGCCCCCAACCGAAGACGATGATGAAAAGGGCATCGAGGGCAATGTTCAGACAGCCGCAGATGATGCTCATCCTGGTGCCGAGCTCCGGCCGTTCGGCGGTCATATAAAATGACTGGAAGGCCATCTGGAGTATAAAAAGAGGCATTGCCAATACTACGATGCGCCCGTAGGCTACGGCCAGCATTATCATTTCTCCCTCAGCCCCGAGCGCGATGACAACGGGTCTCATCAGGGCGAACAGCAGCACCCCGAGGATGATGCCGGCTTCCAGGCAAATCCTGGTGAGCTGGGTGAAGATGGAATTGGCCTTCTCCCGGTTCCCTTCGCCCAAAGTCTTGGAAACCAGAGCACTACCGCCTGTTCCTATCATCATCCCGATTGTCGGGATGACGGCAAGCACAAGACTGCGGAGCGAATAGTGTGCGGAGAGTTCTGTCTTCATTCCGTCTGTGAAGGTACGAAAATTTGCCTTTGCGATGAATAAAAGGAAGGCTACATACGAGGATGTGCCGCAACCTTCGCAGCGACAATCCGCGCTGGATCTCCAGATATCTTTGTAAAGATGTGGCTGGGCTAGAGGAGGTAAACCTTGTAGCAGAGGCCGGCGGAGAAGTATCGGCCGTTCTGGAGAGATGCCTGCAGGAGCAGATGCCGCCACAATAGTGCATCTGCCCCGAAGTTGGCGTGGCATCCGTCCCACTCGAACATCACGCGAATATTCTTTGCAAAGGCGGGACGATACGTTATTCCGCCTACAATACCTTGAAACTGCTTGTTGTATTCCTTTATGTAATATCGATATGCCGCGTGAACGGCTATTTCGTGACCATTGCCGATATTAAGATGCTTGCTTGCGGCAAGATAGAAATTGCAGAAGAAATCCTGGCTGTTTGTCGGGTCGAGCGTTGAGCCCATAAAATCGGCGGATCCTATGCAGATTGACGGCCACCACTTGCCTTCACGAAGCGGATTGAATTTTACCGAGAAATGACGGTCCTTTGAGGAGTAATCTGCAAGTTTCGGCCCTTTGGCCAGTGCCACGCAGGTGTATGAGAGTTCTACCCACCGGAACGGAGTCAGGCTAAGATAATAAGAGAAGGTGTTGTAAGGATGCTTTTCGCCTGTTGATGCGTCTTTCCAGGTGAAATAGTCGGACTTGGGCATCATCTCCTTGCTGATGAAGTGAGCGCCGATTCTAGCAGTCCCCACCGTATCCATCTCGGCTGTAGGAGTGTGGATGAGGCCACGCATTCCGTCATATTGCTGTGCGGACAGGCTCAGGCAGCAGAGCAGGAGCAGTGCTATGGTAGAGAGTTCTTTCACTTTTGGTCGAAGTCGTGGATTTTGTTTGCTCCCCAGGGGAGAATATTCGGAGAGAACCACCCGTGCCGCTCGTTCTGCTCGGAATCGGTGAGGTATGTCTTGCAGGAGTGCGGATCAGCATTCATATTATAGGTCAGACGGAAATTGTCCGCCGGACGGAACCGTACCGCTTTGTTGGAACGGTGGTACGGAGGAAGTGCGATGACCACTTTGAACCCTCCGTTGAAATTGCTGTGCTGCCTTCCCGTTGCTGAATTGAAGTCGCTGTACTGCAGGTACAGGCCTACGCTCGTGTGTCTGAAGTGGCGCAGACCTTCGGCATATACGCCGTTGTCATCTTTCAGGAAACGGCCTCCGACGAGACGGAACTGGGTGTTCCATTTCTGTAGATAGAAATCGACTCCACCAACTGCAAGAAACTTCGACAACGGACTCATATCCCATCCGTGAGCCATTGACAGGTAGCCGGTGAATCCTGCTTGGAGTTCAAGGGCCAGCCACTCCGAAATTGTATAGAATGCTTTCAAGTCAAAACCGTAGCGTTCCTGCGTGAAAAGTCCGACCGATGGCTTGAGGGCCAGATTTCCGAATTTCATCTGGTGGCTCAGGCTGAGCACGTCCAGACGCGGACGGGCGAAATCTTCACCGTACTGGTTCAGGACCGGGATGAGGAAACCCGTGTTGAGCTGCATATGATCCCAGATGTGCCATTTTATGCCGGGAGTCAGGTTTATGAGGAACTGATAGGGCTTGTCAAGGAAGATGTCGCGGTAATTGAAGTCCACCCCGGCGAAGATATCTACAATAGAAGACTTCTGCCCAGACGATGACGTTGTGTCAATCTGCTGGGCAGAAACTGTTATGTTTGCTGCAATCAGAACGATTGCGGCGATTATGCTCTTAGTTCGAACCACCGGTGTGCTTGCGATCCTTGTACTGGATGTATATCTGATCGTAAATCTTTGCATCCACGTATGCCCAGCCGCATTTGAATCTGGTCACCTGATAGTGCTGCCTTCCGTCCAGAATGATGGATTCGCCCTTGGGGACACTGACGGCGTCAGAATAGAACTGCTCGGTGCCTTTGTCGTAATAGCCTGTCATAAGCACCGCATATTGCCAGAGAATGCTGGGCGTGAGGGCTTCCCAGTCGTATTCCACAGACTTCAGAATATATTTCGAATGAATCTCGAGATCTTTTCCGTCTGACATATATTCCGCAGGATCGAATGATACGGTCTCTGTGCCTTCAGAGATTTTTTTGACGTAGATGGGGTATGAAAGAACGGTATTGCCATATTCGTTCGTATTGAAAGCGGATACGTTCCTTTCCGCATCGCGGGTGGTCTCAACTTCTTTTCCGTTGTGGACTACACATATCGGTTCCATCAGGTCCTTTACCTCGACTTTGAATGGTTTGACAGATTCCTTCTTGCCGATGGTTGACTGGACGGAAATTGAGATATCGATATTGTCGCCAGTGTAGTTGAAGCCCTCTCCATCTGTCTGCGGGATGGCCGAGGCCTTGGTCTGGAAAATGTTGGGACGCAATTCATACCAGGCTTCGAGTTTGAGGTTCTCCCCCTCTTCAAGTGTACCGTCAGGGCAATAGTAGGTTGCAATCTGTACTATTTCCTTGTCTTTCTGGATCACGTCCGGAAGTCTGATGCTGTAGACATCGTCGTTTCCGATCTTCTCGTGAACCGTTTCGGTGACGGCTTTGGTGAGGATGAAGTTGCAGGTTGCAACTGCACTCTTCACGATTGTCGCGTGCTTTGCATAACCGTGGATTCCCACTTCATTTACAGTCACTTCAACAACCGCGTTGCCCGCATCAACGTCATGAATGCAGTAGAAACCGTTTCCGTCGGTCTTTACGGTGTAGCTGTTCCCGTTTACGCTGACTTCGACAGTTGCGCCAACGACAGGGGAAGGTGCGACACCGGCTGTTTCGCTGACCAATACGGTGCCCTGAATCTGGGAAACCGGTTCTACCGGATTCCATCCCACATCCTCACAATTGCAGGATGATAGGCCGAATGTGAGAAGTGATGTGAATAATATGAGTGATAATGATTTTTTCATAGTCTTCCTGTTAAATGTCCGAGATTGAACCTTACGCCGAGTCTGGCACCGTATGATGCATGAAGCGAGTGCTCCGTGCAGCCTTCGTTTTCAAGCTGCAGGCCTACGCCGTTGCCGTGTATGTCGACGATACCTGCAATAAGCGGACAGAAGTTGATCTGTAGCTCCACTCCGTAATCGATGGTAGGTGCGATTGCGAAGTTGCTTACGTCATTCAGCGCTTTGCCCAGACCTGATGCGATACCGCCGCCGACATAAGGAACGACCGACAGTTTGCGGTCAGGCTTGTATCCGGCGATTATCGTATTGAGGTCGAAGCCTGCGCGTGCGTACAACTGCATATATACGCCGTCCTGGTAGTATCTCTGGGTTCCCAGATCGAAGCATCTGTCGGTGGCGAAGTGCTTGTCGAGCACGGGACGGGTGTATAGGCCCTTGAACTGAGCTACCGTGAGATTGAGGTCGACGCTCAACCAGTTGTTGAGATAGCGGCCGAAAGTAACTCCTCCCACAGGTGCGATTGTTTTGCCGAATGATAGATGCCTGTCTGTCATCCCGGTGAAGACCTGAACTCCACCGCTGACACCGGCGTACCATTCGCGTACTTTATCCTGCTTGCAGCATTTGCAGGAATCGCACTTGCACGAGTCGCACACTTTGTCGCAGGTTTTGCCCTGAATGCACTCCTTGCACGAGTCACAGGCGTGGCGGCAAATCTTCTCCTGTCCGGTCTGCGCTGATGCGGAAAGCCCGAGCAGAACAATTGTCATTGAAATCAATAATTTCTTCATACCTTATATATTGGATTCGCAAAGATACACATTTTAACAAAAAAAACAAATGCGGTGGTTTGATGGAACAGATTTTTACTGTTTGTTATTTTTCCTGTATTTTGCGGCCAGCTTGAACAGTTCGGGGCTCAGGTGGCAGTAGCCTCCCGGATTCTTGTCCAGGTAGTCCTGGTGGTATTCCTCGGCCTTGTAGAAACTATGCAGGTGCTCAAGTTCCACGGCCAGCTCGCACCCCAACTTTTTCTCAAGCCTGAAAAACTCCTTCGAAAGAATGTCGAAATCCCGCTCATCCTCATAATAAACGCCTGTGCGGTAACGGGTTCCTTCATCTTTCCCCTGTTTGTTCAGGCTTAGCGGGTCGACAATCCGGAAGAACAGGCGTGTCAGGTCGCGAAGGGAAATCCCCTCCGGATTGTATCTCACGTGTACGCATTCCGCGTGGCCGGTGGTGTCGGTATAGACCTGCTTGTACGAGGGATTCTGCACCCATCCGTTGGCAAAGCCCACCTCGGTGAACTCCACTCCCGGGACCATCTTGAAGAATTTCTGCGAGCCCCAGAAGCATCCCGCGGCAAACCAGATGTCGCGTTGCGGCCCATAGAGGCAATCGGCAATCTTACCGAGCCACTGGGCATCCGTCCCGTCGAATGTGCCGAGTTCTCTGCTGTCGATGTCCAGGACGGCAACAATCTGGCCGTGGCTTCTGACCGGGACCACAATTTCGCTGTGGGACTCGCTGGAGCAGGCGATGTGCCCGGGGAATTTCTCCACGTCCGGCACAATCACCGTCCTCTCCTCGGCCCACGCCGTTCCGCAGACACCCTTGCCAATGGGAATCCTCGTGCAGGCCAGCGGCCCCTGAAACGGTCCGAGAACGAGTTGGTTTCCGTCATCCACCCGGTAGAACCCCGTCCACCAGAATCCGAATTCTCTGTGCAGCAGGGCGGCAAGATTTGCCATCCGGGCAATCTCGTCAGGCTCTCCGCTCAAAATTGAATGCACCGTGGGGAGCAGCGCCTCGTATTTTTCTTCCTTTGTCATCTCTGTGGTCTCAACAATACCCCGTAAAATTAGTGAAAATATCCGTCCGCGCAATGATGAGCGCTATATGCGCATCCGGGCAGGGGAGGGAACTTTTTTTGTCTGAGAGAGGGTCAATCCCTATTCTGTCCTGCCTGTGTAGGCGTTGACGGAGGATTTGTCAACTGCGGCCTTGAAGAATTCCTTTGCGGCGGAATCAACCTTCTCGCGCCAGGGCTGAGGCCCTCCTGTGGATTGAATGACCCAGAGAATGAGTTCCTTGGTGTGCCAGTTCACCAAACAGTTTGTCCCCCAGGCTCCGCCGTGACCGAACCACGAATCCTCGCTGTCCTTGACTGGAGCGGACAGGCCGAGAGAGTAGCCGTCGAACCCTTCGGGGCGGGTTGTCACAGCGAGAATCGATTTGACGGTCTCTTCCTTCAGGACCCGGACTCCATTTTCGCCCATACCCAGATTCATCAGCATCTTGTAGAATTTGAGTTGGTCGGCGGCAGTTGTCCAAAGGCCGGCTCCGGCGGAAGCGAAGACGTGTGAATCGTTGTATGGACGCTGCTGCCAGGCTGCCTCCTCTCGCCATTCGGCCGGAGCATTTTCCTGATACTGATAGAGTTCCACTTTGTTTTCAAGTTGTTTGTCAGTTGGCCAGAACCAACTTGATTCCATCCCGAGGGGGTCGAGGAATTCCTGCTTGAGGTAGTCCTCCCATCTCATCCCGGTGACGGCCTCCACCACTGCCGCTCCGATGTCAATGCCTGTGTTGGAGTAGGTTACAGACGTGCCCGGCTCGAAGAGAATAGGGGATGCGGCAGCCACGGATGCGGCCTGACGGATGGGGGCTCCACCGCTCCAGCCTCCTCCCCGCACGTCGTTGCGCTTGGCGCTGATTTCAAAGGGGAATCCTCCGGTGTGGTTGAGTACCATACGGACAGTCAGCACGTTCTTGGCCTTGTGCAGGGTCTTCACGCTGTCGTTTTCGCTGTCGAGCACCCACAACTCACTGAATTCGGGGAGATATTTGGAGACAGGGTCGTCCAGCGATATTCTCCCTTCTTCGACGAGTTTGGCGATGGTCACGCCGCAGAACCCCTTGGTCTGGGAGCACTGCATAAAAGAACTGTTGAGTGTGATGGGGCGCTTGGTGGCGGCATCGGCGTATCCGATGCAGCAGGTCTCCTGCACACCGTCCTTGTAGAAGACGCTGATGGCGCCGGGAAGTTGTCCGTTCTCCACGTAAGGGGCTAGAACGTCATACGCAAAGTGGGTCTTTGAATCGATTGACTTGTCTGAATTGCGCTCTGTGCAGGATGCCGCACAGACGGTAAATGCAATTGCAAGCAGAAGAGTGAATTCGTTGAGTTTCATAATATCAGAACAGTATGATAATCAATAGGTATGGATGCTTCCAGCGGCTGAAGGCAGGAAATTGATTCCCCACCAGCACATCTGAAGGAAGAGGAAGGCGGCCAGAAGAATCAGAATGGCGGCCTTTCTGCTGCGGGGGCGGGAACAGCGCAGATGGAGATATCCCAGATAGACCATCCAGGTCGCTGCCGCCCAGGTCTCTTTCGGGTCCCAGGTCCAGTAGTGGCCCCAGGCCTGCTTCGCCCACAGGGCTCCGAACAGCATCCCGAAGGTCATAAAGGAGAGCCCGGCACGGACCAGGGTATCTGCCGTCGAGGAGAGTTTCTGCAGTTCATCTTCACCCTTCCGGCTCTCGGCCCACAGCAGATAGAGTCCGATAAGGGTGGCTGCTCCCAGAAGGCCGTAGCAGAACATATAGACAATCACGTGCGGAGCGAACCAGGGGCTTTGAAGGGCAGGCATAAGCGGCTGCGTGTGAATCTGCGGCTTGAACAGGTTGATGCAGACGAACACGGTGGCCATCACTGCGGAGAAGGAGGGTATCCATCTGTAACGGTGTATGGCATAGACAATAAGACCCGCTATGGAGAGGAAAAGGCTGTACCACAGTCTGGTCTCTCCCATAGTTCTCAGAGGGGGAATCCCGGTGGATATCCAGAGCCCGGCGATGAACAGGCCCAGCGTGGCCGTCCCGACGGAAGCAGTTGCGACGGATGCTGTGAAGCGCCCCCTCAAGGCTGTTATGGCCCCGGCTGCCCAAAGGAGCACTGAGGTTGCGGCTATGATGGGGAATATGGACCAGTCAATCATATTCGTGCAGGTCTTTTGGTGAGAAAAAGTGACACGGCTCCGGCAAGAAGCATAAAAATGCCGCAATAGACGGCGGGAAGCCACGGGTCACGGGTCAGTTGCAGGATTGTGACAGCCCCTTCGCCGTAATCATCATACCCGGACTGGTAGATTGTCCACCCTCCCAGTTCGACGGGATGGTTCACGCTGACGGTGATGGCTCCGCTTGCGCGGTCCTCCTCAAAGACGGAAATTTCCGAGGTGAAAGTCTCTTCCGAAAAACTGTCGAGACGCAGCGAGAAGCCCGGGGTGTATCCGAACCCTTTGTCATCGACAGCCCGCCATTCAGGGTGTCTGTCGCCCACAACCATCCGCAGTTCATCCCGATCCGCGCTTCCCAGGGTGGCTGAGACCAGCACGATGAAAAGTCCGATGTGATTGAGCAGGAAGGGGATATTCTTCGGCTTGAAACTCAGCCTCTTGATGCAGGTCAGTCCCAGGGAGACGGTCAGAAAGAGATAGAATAGTATGAAAATCCAGTTGGAGAGAGTTGCGCGGTTACCTGTCAGGCCGTGGATTGCCGTGACGACGCCCACCGCAAGCAGGGACGGAACAGCGGCTTCAAGGCTTGCCAGCCAGCGCAGAACTCTTGAATTCTCCCGCCATATCGAGGCGATTGCCAATATGGTTATGAAGGCTGTCAGGGAGATTGCATTCCGGGGGAAGGACAGATAATCCCAATCCATCGGGCCGACGGTCAGTTGGAGGGCAAGCCCTGCCGCGGCAAGCGCGGCTATAACGATGAAGCCTGCGGTGAAGGATTTTCCCGATTTGCGTGCACTGTCCATATCTCACTGTTTGATAAGCAGTACGGTAGCCATTGCGGATACACCTTCCCCCCGGCCTTCGTAGCCCAGATGTTCGGTTGTGGTGGCTTTTACAGAGACCCGGCTGACATCTATTCCCATATCCTGGGCCAGGCAGCCTCTCATTTCGTCAATGTAGGGGGCGATTCGGGGCTTCTGCAGCAGCAGGGTGCAATCCGCGTTGGAGATGCTGTAGCCTTTGTCCGCCACCAGGGAGCATACCTTCTGCAGAAGAATCCTGCTGTCGATATCCTTGTACCGGTCGTCCGTATCGGGGAAATGTTTCCCTATATCGCCCATTGCCAGGGCCCCCAGCAGGGCATCGCACAGCGCGTGAATCAGCGCGTCCCCGTCGGAATGGGCCACACACCCCTTTGAGAAAGGGATTTTCACACCTCCCAGCACCAGAGGCAGACCATCCGCCAACTGATGAACGTCATATCCGTTTCCTATTCTGATATCCATATTTTCCATCGATTTTCCTGCCCGGTCACAGCAGTTTCATATATGCTCCCTCATTTCAAGCACAAATAAATTTCGGCAATCAAATTTAATCAGCTTCTAAGATATTTCAAAACAACTTCTAAATGTCCATAAATGTCCATAAACGTTTATAAACGGATATAATCGTTTAATACTGAATAATTTGCAAAATGATTTCTTCCTTTGCCTCCGAACATAAAATCAAAAGAATTATGGAAGAAACTTTAAACAGGATGGAAATCCGCGGCCGCATCGGCCAGGAGCCGAAAATTTTCACGGTGGGCGATACTAGGGTCGCAAGATTCTCGGTCGCCACAAGCGAAGTGTTTCACGACAGGGAAGGGGTGATAAAGGAAGAGATTACCTGGCACAATGTCAGCGCCTGGGAGGGCCGCAATATCGAACCCTTCGATAAAATCCACAGGGGGCAGATGGTGTCGGTGGTGGGCCGTTTGCGGAACACCCGTTTCACCAACAACGAAGGTGTGGAGAAATACATTACCGAAGTGGTGGCAAATCAGCTCTCGCTCGTACAGCAGGGGGCTGCTCCCGGAGTCAGGCCCTGATTATTTCGATTTCACCGTGGAGTCCGACCTTGATAATCTGGGAGGCCTTGCCTGTTGCGCCCTCTTCAAGATAGGGGTCTGCAACCCAATCGACGGCATTGATGATGTCGATGGAGATCTCTTCGTAGAAGGCAGGGGCAGGCTCTCCGGAGATGTTGGCTGAAGTCGAAACCACAGGTTTGCGGAAGCGGCGGACAAGTTCGCGGCAGAACTCGCTCATCGGGATTCTGATGGCGGCTGATCCGTCCTCCGCAATCACGTTGGGGGCAAGGTTCACGGCTCCCGGATAGACGATGGTCATAGGTTTGTCATTGACCTCGACCAGGTTGATTGCAACCTCGGGGATAACTTTGACATACTTGCCTATCATATCCATATCCGATACCAGAGTGATGAGGCTCTTGCTGTCAGCGCGTTGCTTGAGGGCATAGACTTTGGCAACGGCTTCGGGGTCTGTGGCGTCGCAGCCGATTCCCCATACAGTGTCTGTGGGGTAGAGGATTATCCCGCCTGATTTGAGAACTTCAACGGCGGCATTGATTTCTTCGATGTCAATTTCCGGATTCATATGTTTGGATTGTTGATAAAACAGGGTAATGGTCGGAGAACGTGTGCCGTAGTATCTTGTGGTCCGAGCATCCGAACTCCTCGGGAATCAATATGTAGTCAATCCTGAGCAGGGGCCAGAGTACGGAATAGGTGCTGCTGAAACCGCTCCCGGCTTCGGAGAAAGTGTCTTTCCGGCCGTTTTTCAACTTCTTGAACGTGTAGGAGACGGGGGTGTCGTTGAAATCGCCGCAGATGATTGAAGGGTAGGGGTTATTCTCGTCGACAGCCAGTATCTTGCCGACCTGTTCCGCTCTCCTGACGGTTGCGACCCCGAGGTGGCCGTGAAGATTCATGAACTCCTCCTTGAAGTAGCCTTTTCTTGTCAGCCGCTTGAGGACGGATGTGAATGAGGTGCTGTAGGATTCGAGATGGCAGTTGAATATGCTTACGACCGTGGTACCGATGGATATGTCGCTCTTGAGGCACAGGTTAGTGGAGCCCTTGAACGTGATGGCGGTGTCGGCGACAATGGGATAGCGGCTGAGGGTGATGTTGCCGAAAAATGAGGAGCCGTGGAAAAAGTGTCTGTTCCTGTAGGGATAGTCCGGCAACTTGGAGCTGATCAGGGAGGTGTCCTTTGTGATGAATTCCTGAAGGCAGACTATGTCGGGGTCGGAATCCTTTATCAGTTTTCTGATGCCCTTGACAACTTCGTCGGCAGTCATACCTTTCTGCCCGGCCATATATCTTCCTACGTTGTAGGTCATTATCCGGATGGAGCCGGCAGTCTCGACCTTCTCTTCCCCGGGCCCGAACTTGATGAAGAGGTCAGAGTACAATATTGCGGGAAGAAGGGCTATGACCGGGATGAGCGCGGAATATGAGTGCCTGACCAGGGCGATGAGCAGCAGAACTATGTTAAGCGCCACGATCGGGGTGAAGTAGTACCCGAAAAACATCGGTATTTCAGATATTTTCGGGTTGATGAATACCGACAGGTAGGAAAGACCGATTGCCAGTCCGGCGACAATCAGCATCCAGCGCAGAAGTCTGTCCGGGAAAGGGGTTTTGGACTCTTTTTTCCTGGCTGTCGTCAGCCGTTTCGGGCCGGGTTTTGTGATGACCTTCACCATCAGCTATATAATCTGTTGCCTCTTTTCCAGATGATTATAAGGATAAGGCCGAACAGCATACCTCCCAGGTGGGCAAAATGGGCGATTCCGTCGGATGTCCCGACAAGGCCTGTCACCAGTTCAATCAGAGCGAAGATTGCCACGAACCATTTGGCCTTCAGCGCCACCGGTGGGAATATGAGCTGGAGAACGCTGTTGGGATAGAGCATCCCGTATCCCAGAAGCACTCCGTAAATCGCTCCCGAAGCCCCTACCGTGGGGGTGCGGAGAATGGTTGCGGCTGCAAGTACGTTCTCCTGGTTGGCGAGCAGTTCGGACAGTTGGAAGTGTATGACGAGATTGTGGCATAGTGCGGCTCCCACCCCCGTTACCATATAGAACAGCAGGAATTTGCCGCTGCCCCATATCCTTTCGAGCGCAACGCCGAAAATGACCAGGGAGTACATATTGAAGAAGATATGCCAGAAACCTCCGTGCATAAACATATGGGTGATGAGCTGGTATGGATGGAATAGCGGAGATTCGAATGGGAAGAGAGAGAACTTCTCGTACATCGGATTTCCGATAATCATCGTTCCTATCATCACTATTATGTTGATTGTGACAAGGTTCTTCACAATGGGAGTAAGCATTGAGAAGAATCCGGGCCTTCCGTTGTATTGGTAGTAACTCATAGTAATTTGTCCAATTCTTCAAGTGAAACGATTGTGATGCACCGGTGTCCGGTGGGCGACAGATTCGGCTCCCTGCAGGAGAACAGTGAGTCCACCAGAGACCTGGCCTCTGCCTGATTGAGGGCTTTCCTGCCGCTTGCGGCGGCACTTGCGGCCATCTTCACGGCAACGCTGTGGCGGTAGTCGTCAATCCCCGATTCGTCGCACAATGCCGCAATGAGGGTGTCTATGCTTCTGCCCACGTCGGCCTCGTCGATTCCGAACCCTTCAGGCACTCCGTAAACCACCACGCTGCCGCCCCCGAAATCCCGTATGTCGAACCCCAACTGCTCCACCAGTTCCATACGCATTGTTATGGCCAGATAGTCCTCGGCGCTCAACTTCACGGTCTGCGGGAACAGGGTTTGCCGGGCAATGGGCTGCTGCTCGGCTATTTTCTCGTAATATCTCTCGTAAAATATCCGCTGTCTCGCCCTTTCGACGTGAATCAGCATTATCCCGGAACGGGCCGGAGCGATTATGAATCTGCCGTGGACTGTCAGGAGTTCCCGATCATCCGCCGGATGCTCCTCAAAAAGGACACCCTGTGCCGGGAGGGGCTCAAACTGGCTGACTTCAGGGCATTCTGGGACATTGAAAGGATTGAACAGCGGCTCGTAATCAATTTTCGGGGCGTGTACGGTATAGTTGTCGGATTGCTTGAAGACAGGGATTTGCGGGATATTGCCGCAGTCGAATTCGATGCTGGGGGTGAAGTCGTTTTTGCCGAGGCTCTCCCTTACACCGGCCATCACGATTTCGAAAATCATCTGCTCGTCGCCGAATTTGACTTCGGTCTTAGTGGGGTGGATGTTCACGTCCACCTCTTCGGGATTGATTGTCAGGTAGAGAAAGTAGGCCGGGAAAGAACCTTCGGGGATGAGCTTCTCGTACGGCTTGCAGACGGCCTTGTTCAGCAGGGGAGAACGGAAATAGCGTCCGTTCACGAAGAAATACTGGTTGCCGGACCGCTTGCGGGAATCCTCGGGATTGCCCACAAACCCCGTGACGCTGACCACCGAGGTCTCGACATTGACTTCGACCAGTTCGCGGGCGAGATTCATCCCGTATATGTCCTTGATTCTCTGCTTGATGTTTCGGGCAGGACGGAGGTTGTAAAGGTCTTTTCCCCCGGATATCAGCCTCAGGGAGAGTTCAGGCCTGGTAAGAGCCACGCGGAGGAATTCCTGAACGATGTTTTTCATCTCGACATTGTCCGATTTCAGGAATTTTCTTCTTGCGGGGACATTGAAGAATATGTTGCGGACCTCGAAAGAGGTGCCTTCCGCTACGGCATCTTCAGTTACCGAGACTATCCCGGATGGGGAAATCTCCACTCTCGTGCCCACCTCGCTCTCTTTTCTGCGTGTACGCAAGGTTACCTCGGCAACGGCGGCGATTGATGCAAGGGCTTCGCCGCGGAATCCGTATGTCATTATTTTTTCAAGGTCGGAAGCTGCTGAAATCTTGCTGGTTGCGTGTCTTTCAAAGCAGAGGGGAGCCTCCTCCCGGCTCATCCCGCAACCGTTGTCGGAGACTTTTATCATAGTCTTCCCGGAATCCGAGACTGATACGGTAATCGACGAGGCCCCGGCATCCACCGCATTCTCCATCAGTTCCTTTACCACGGAGGCGGGGCGCCCGACAACTTCGCCGGCCGCAATCAGATTGGCTATTTCGGGAGGGAGGACTTTCAGCATCTTCTACAGCGTGAACAGCGGTTCGAACAACTTGGCCAGATAGTATGCCGCAATGAAGAGCAGAATCAGCGTCGCGAAAAGGATGAAACCGTTGATTCTGGTGCCTCCGGCCTGCCTTTTCTTGCCTTCAACGGCCCCTTTGCGGTAAGCTTCGCGTATCCCCATCCCGGGGATATATTTTCCGGGTTCCTTGGGGTGGTATTTCTCTTCGGCTTCCTGAATACGCTCCTTGACTTCGTCATAGTAGCGTGGTTTATAACTATATACCCTGTGCTCGGGAATTTTGAAGAATGTAAGTCGAAATGCCATCACAAAGTTTTTTAACGGTTGCAGAATGCAAATTTACAAAAAAATAAATGTTTGTCTCCACCCCTGGCGCGAATACGTCGGGCACAGAGCCGGAAGGCAACAGCCGGCTAACTCATCTCGACCGGGATGATGGTCCCGTCCGGGGCAAAGAGAAGCCTGTCGATGCAGACAACCCTGTTGTTGCCGTCCTTCGAGCCGAGGGGATGGCGGTGGTAGATGATGTAGTAGTCATCCCCGCGCCTGATTACGCTGTGGTGGCCTGCCCCGGTACCGTGCACGTCATCCTGCTTGAGGATGGTGCCGACTCTTTCAAACGGACCGTAGGGGGAGTCGGAGATTGCGTAGGCGACGCAGTAATCGTCGCGAGTCCATCCTCCTTCGCTCCACATAAAATAGTATCTGCCGTCACGGACCAGCATAAAGGGCCCTTCCACATAGTTTTCGGGAGTGACCTCCTTGTAGATTTCTCCGTCTTCAAAAGGTACGAGCGATTTGAAATCGTCGGACAGTTTCACCAGGTTGCAATGTTTCCACCCGCCGTAGTACATCAGCCATTGGTCGGTCTTTTCATCGTGGAAGACAAACTGGTCGATGGGCTGTGCGCCGTTGACTATTTCATTGATAAGGGGCTTGCCCAGAAGGTCTTCGAAGGGGCCTGCAGGATTGTCTGACACGGCCACGCCTATTCCGCCGATTTCCCCTTCGTGGACGTCGTTGCAGGCATAGAAAAGGAAGAATTTATTGTCTTTCTGCACAATGGCGGGAGCCCACAGGGCCATATGAAGCCAGGAGATCTGCTCCTGAGATATTATGTTCTCGTGTTTCTCCCAGGTTTTCAAATCTTTGGAGGAGAAGGCGTCCAGATGCAACTGCTCCTTGTATTTGTGCGAGTATGTCGGGTATATCCACAGTTCATCCCCGATCATTGTCGCTTCGGGGTCGGCGTACTGCCCCTCGAAAAGGGGGTTTGTCCAATTGTCCCACGGAATTGCCTTCGTCCCGCAGGAGGTCAGCGCCAGAATCGCTGTGATTGCGGCCAGTGCTCTGTAAATTCTGTTCATATCAATATGTAAAATTAATCAATATTTCAGATGCCTCGCCATTCTTTCCGTGTTTTTTTGAAAAAACGTAAATTTTCAGTGAAGTGTTTTTATTTGTCGCGGAAGGATTATTTTTGTCCGCAACAAAAGATGTGAGTATGGATAATGGTGGAAAGTGCCTTTTGTGCGGGAAGGAGTTTACTGGAAGGGTTGACAAGAAATTCTGCAGCGATGCCTGCCGGAGTGAATATCACAACCGCATCCGTTTCGTGGAGAGAAGAAAATCGGGAACCGTTGAAAGAATCCTGCGGGGGAACTGCGATTTCCTCAGGAGGAACGTCCTTGACGGGAAGATGACAATCAGCCTGGGGCGACCGGAAACCTCTCCGTTCAACAGGAACTTCTTCACCTCCTGCGAGAGACGCCTTCTGCGACCTCCGATTTACCACTGTTTCGGCTATAGATATTACATCTCTCTGGGCAAGATACACATAATCGATGCCTCGGATTGAGAAAAACGCTATATTTGCCGGGGAATAAACCTATTACCACTATGTTACGTAGATTGACAACTGCCGCCGCCGTCATTGCGGTGATTGTGACAACATCTTGCACTATGAAAGAAAACCCTTTGCTTGTAACTTCCGCGAATCCTCACGGAGCCCCCGCTTTTGACAAAATCAAGGATTCCGACTACAAACCCGCATTCGAGGCCGCAATAGCCTCCGCAAAGAAAGAAATCGAAGCC
Organism: Bacteroidales bacterium; assembly: GCA_045642485.1. Lineage (GTDB taxonomy): Bacteria > Bacteroidota > Bacteroidia > Bacteroidales > UBA932 > Cacconaster. The sequence goes on from JAZUIV010000055.1 coordinate 35,030, forward strand.
ATCGTGAACAATCCCGAAGCACCCACCTTCGAGAATACCATCGAGGCTCTGGAGTATTGCGGAAAGGATCTGACCAATGTGGAGTCAATCTTCTTCAATCTCAACGAGGCCTGCACCAACCCCACTATGCAGGCAGTGGCCGAGGAAGTTTCACCTTTGCTCACCGAATACAGTATGTCCGTAGTTCTCAATGCTGAACTGTTCGGCAGAATCAAGGCTGTCTGGGAGCAGAAGGACAAACTGAATCTCAACACGGAACAGAGCAAACTCCTGAAGGAGACCTACGAATCCTTCGCCCGCAACGGAGCGAACCTCCCCGATGACAAGAAAGCCGAGTTCGCGAAAATTTCCGAAGGGCTCTCTCTCGCAACCCTGAAATTCGGGAAGAACGTGCTTGCGGCAACCAATGCTTTCACTCTCAACCTCACGGATGAAGCCGACCTTGCAGGCCTGCCCGAGTATGTCAGGGAGATGGCCGCATCCGAGGCGAAGAGCCGTGGCGAACAGGGGTGGACTTTCACTCTCAACGCCCCCAGTTACGGCCCCTTCCTCAAGTTCAGCGAGCGCAGGGACCTTCGCGAAAAGATATGGAAGGCCTACAATATGAGGAACATCAACGATGAATTCGACAATACTCAGGAAATCCTCAATATCGTCGGACTCCGCATCAAATCCTCCCAGCTGCTGGGCTACAGCACATACGCCGAGGCCGCGCTTGTGAACAAGATGGCAAAGAAGCCCGAAACTGTGAACAACTTCCTGGACAACCTTATGTCGCAGACTCTCGGAGCCGCGAGGAAAGAGGTTGAACAGATTCACAGGTATGCCGTTGACAACGGCTTCGAAGGGACGTTGATGCCCTGGGACTTCAGTTTCTGGTCAGAGAAATACAAGAATGCCACCTACTCCCTGAACGAGGAACTTCTCAAGCCCTATTTCAAGCTTGAGAATGTAATCGCCGCCATATTCGACCTGGCCAACCGTCTCTACGGCCTTCAGTTCAAGGAAAATGCGGACATCCCCGTATATCATCCCGACGTAAAGGCGTTTGAAGTTTCCGATGAGAGCGGCCGGTTTATGGCACTTCTCTATATGGACTTCTTCCCCCGCGAAAGCAAGCGCGGCGGAGCCTGGATGACTGAATTCCGCGGACAGAGCATCAAGAACGGTGTCGAGGAGCGTCCGTTCGTCTCCCTGGTCACAAACTTCACGAAGCCTACCGAAACCACTCCATCCCTGCTTACTTTCGACGAGGTGACCACAATCCTCCACGAATTCGGACACGCGCTTCACGGGATGTTGGCGGAAGGTTCATACGGCTCTCTCACAGGTACTTCCGTAGCCCGTGACTTTGTAGAACTGCCTTCACAGATAATGGAGAACTGGGCATACGAACCCGAGTATCTCAAGACATTCGCAAAACATTACCAGAGCGGAGAAGTCATCCCTCAGGAATATATCGACCGTATCGTTGCGGCCAAGAACTTCCTTGCTGGTTATTCCCAGGTCCGCCAGTTGCAGTTCGGCCAGATCGATATGGCCTGGCACTGCGGCCAGACCGTTCCATCACAGGACGTGGTCGCCTACGAGCAGTCAGTGGTGAGCAAGTCAGCGGTGGTTCCCCTGGTGGAGGGGGCCGCTATGGGTCCTCAGTTTACCCATATCTTCTCAGGAGGATACAGCGCAGGCTACTATTCATACAAGTGGGCTGAGGTTCTGGAAGCCGATGCCTTCGAACTCTTCAAGGAGAAGGGGATTTTCAACAAGGAGGTCGCTTCTTCATTCAGAAAGAACATCCTCAGCCGGGGCAGCATCGAGGACGCTGACGTACTCTATCGCAACTTCCGCGGACGCGACCCCGAAAGCGATGCCCTTCTCAAGAAATACGGTCTGAAGTAATCTCTGACTGAGCCCGTCGGGACAATATAATGCTACGAGGCGACTTTGGCTCCCGAAGAGGGAGGGGACCCACGTCAGTGGTTCTGAAGGCTATTGTACTGCTCCAGGGCTTTGGCCAAAACAAACAGAGCCCTTTTCAAATCTTCCTTGCAGAGGACATAAGCCATACGGACCTCATCCTTGCCCAGTCCGGGAGTTGTGTAGAAACCGGCGGCTGGAGCCATCATAACGGTCTCGCCTTCGTAATTGAAATCGGTCAGACACCAGGCGCAGAACTTTTCGGCGTCATCCACCGGGAGTTTGGCCACGGTATAGAACGCTCCCATCGGGAGGGGCGTGTAGCATCCGGGGATGCGGTTGACACCGTCAATCAGACATTTTCTCCTCTCGACGTATTCTTCGTAAATTTCACGACTGTAGGCTTCGGTCCCGTCTATTGAAGCTTCGGCCACAATCTGCCCTATCAGAGGGGGCGAGAGCCTTGCCTGACAGAATTTCATCACGGTGCTGCGGATAGCCTTGTTCTTGGTGATGAGAGCCCCGATGCGGATTCCGCACTCGGAATATCTCTTCGAGACGGAATCAATCAGAACAACGTTCTGCTCTATGCCATCAAGGTGCATCGATGAGATGTAGGGAGACCCCGTGTAGATGAATTCACGATAGACCTCATCGGAGAAGAGATAAAGATTGTGCTTCTTCACCAGGTCGCGTATCTGGTTCATCTCCTTCTGAGTGTAGAGATATCCCGTCGGGTTGTTGGGGTTGCAGATAAGGATGGCTTTCGTCCGTTCGTTGATAAGTTCCTCGAACTTCTCCACCTTGGGAAGGCAGAAACCTTCGTCGATGGTTGTGGCGATAGTCCTGATGACGGCTCCCGCGCTGACGGCGAACGCCATATAGTTGGCATACGCAGGCTCCGGGACGATGATTTCATCCCCGGGATTCAGACACGAAAGAAACGCGAAAAGGACCGCCTCCGAACCACCTGAAGTGATGATGATATCTTCCGCAGAGAGCTTGATCTGGTAGCGCTCGTAGTAGCCGACCAACTTTTCACGCAGGGAACGGTAGCCCTGTGACGGGCTGTATTCCAGAGTGGTACGGTCGATTGTCTTCAATGCATCCAGAGCCTTCTTGGGAGTGGGAAGGTCCGGCTGACCGATGTTGAGCTTGAAGATTTTGATGCCGCGGTTTTCTGCGGCCTCGGCCAGAGGCGCGAGTTTGCGGATAGGGGAGGCAGGCATCTGCAATCCCCGCATTGAAATCTGCAAAGAACTATTTTCAGCCATATGAATTATTGTTTTCTGAACTCTTCAGGCAGAGGCAGTGTGCACTTGCCGTAGTAAGGATTGTTCTCGGCTTCAGAGAAGATGGCCTTTATGCCGCCTTTGCCTGCAAAAGCCTTTGTCCCGGCGGACCCGTTGTCGGCGGGCTGGTCGTCGGCGGACTCGAAGGAGCCGTTGACTATGTAGTTCAGGCAGGCTTTGATGTCAGCCTCCTTAGGCCCGAAATCGTGATAGGTGTCATCATAGACGCTGAATTCCGGAATAAAGCCTGAGCCGGGCTCCGCAGTGCTGGGAATACCCTCACCGTCTGAATTGAAATTGAAGAAGCAGATGGGGTAGAAAACGTATTTCAGCGTGCTGTAGTCTCCTTTATCCACTCTGTTGTAGGTGTCGTCATCAGAAGGATAGAAGAAGACATACATCCCGTTGGGCTTGCCGTAGGACTGGCCTCCGACGTGGTGCAACTTGTCCTTCAGATATGGTCTCAGTCCGTTGTAAGTCATCTCGCTTGCGGATGCCGAGCCGTAGTGCAATATGAAGAAGACCTCGTCCAGATTGAGAGAGTTGCCCTCCGGTATGGTGTTGGTTACGTCCTGGCTGGAGGCAATTGAATTGTGCTTTCTGGTGACATACGGCTTGCCGGCTGCGGCGGCAGGAGCGAGGTAGCTCATAAGCAGGTCGCTTGCCCTGCTGTCTCCGCCACCGTTGTAACGGAGGTCCACAATCATCTTGCGTACACCGGCTTCCCTGAATTTGGCCATCTCATTTTTCATATCATCCAGGAAGTTGGCGTTGAAACTCAGGTAATGGAAATATCCGACGGGCTCCGTCAGGCCGGGGAAATCCTCTCCGGTGAATATGTCCGTCTTGAGGATGTAGTTGGTCTTGAGGGTGGTGGCCATTTCAGCCGTGAAAGAGGTGTCCTGCCCGTTCTCGAGGCGGAAAGTGAAGTTCATCGGGGACTGCCCGTAGTATTTGTTGAACAGGTCAACCTGTGCCTGTTTCTTGAATCCCTCCGGAATCTCGAGGTCACCGATACCCATAAGTTGGGCACCACGCGTGACACCGAACTGCTCGAAAGGTGATCCGGGCATTACATTCCTGATGAAAAGGCGGTAATCATTGAAATCATCAACAGGCTGGATCAGCGACACTCCCCAGGTCCCCGCAGGCCCTGAGGTCGTTCCGGTTTCAGACGCAACATAACTCTCTTTGTCCTCCATCCAGCTCCATCGGTCGGTGGGGGTGTAGAGCAGTGCGTCAAACCAACTGTAGATACTCCCGTAGTCATACGGCTTGAGGCCGGAATTTCTCTTCTCGACTTCCCGATACCAATAGTAGTAAGGGGTGAACCCGGAGCCGCCTTTTCCATACACCTCAATCAGAGAGACTTTTGCGTCGTAGTCCTTGTCGCTCGCAATGAGTTTCTCGATTCTTTCCTTTTCGGCCTTCTCTTCCTGAGCTTTCTTCTCCTCCTCGGCCTTCTTCTTGTCCTGCTCGGTGGACGGGGGTGTTACCGGAATAACCGGCTCTTTTTCACAGGAGGCGGCGAGTGTCAGCGCCGCGGTGAATATCAGTGTAAAACGGAGAAATTTTTTCATGACATTTTCAGACAAAAATCGGACAAATATAGGTAAAATTCTATATTGATGCTATTTTATTGAGGGTTACATACCAGATATGACCCTCGACGTTCCGGTAACCCATCCTTTCGAGCAGCCTGCAATAGTTCCCGACCTGTCTCCTGTAGGACTCCCGTTCCGCTCCGAATTTGTAGTCGATGACAATGGCCCTGCCGCCGTCCTTGCTGACCAGAATCCTGTCCGGACGGAAGACATTGCCGTACTCATCGGAGATGGATGTCTCATTGAGAGAGGTGTAGGTGCCGTCGAACCAGTGGCGTTCCGAAATCGATGAAAAACTTTGCGACAGCATTTCGAATGCCTTGGCATTGCCCCGGCACGCCTCTTCCAGGTCAGACTCCCTGTCAACTGCGGCGAGGATCTTGTGCCATTCTATTCCCATATGTCTGGGCTCGTCGCCCCTGCTGAAGAACTCTTCGGCGTTGAGGGATAGTTTGAGCCTGTCGCCGAGAGGGATGATGTCGAAGGTGCCCTGAAGAATCATCTCCGGAGTGCCGCCGTTATCCTTGACGGCGGAAATTTCACCTTCGATATATTCTCCTTCCCCGTTCAGACGTTCACGCAGAGTCTCCTGCAGATATCCGGCAAAGGAAGAGAAACCTCCTTTTGCAGGTTCGGATGCGGGAGCATAGATAATCATATCCCGCTTGGCGCGGGTGAGTGCGACGTATGCGGTGTTGACTGCGTCGATGCGGTCGAGCAGCAACTCATTCCGGTATTGCTCCGCGAAAACGGTCTCTTCCAACTGTTTGACGGCTTTTATCGGAATCAGCCCGATTTTGTCGAAGGGCGGGGGAGTGTCCATCCACACGGTTTTGGGGCGGGCATTGAATTTCTCCTCCATAAACGGGATGATTACGGCATCCAGCCCGAGCCCCTTTGCCTTGTGGATTGTCATAATCCTGACGGCATTCTGCCCTGTGGGAGCGCAGATGCTCTTCTTGCAGCCCGATTCATCCCACCACCTGAGGAAACCCCTGACGGAGGAGCCGAATTTGTCCTGATAATCCAGCACGCGGTCGAGGAACGCGTGTATAAAGGGTATGTCGTTCTCCCCGACGGGGAAGATGCCGGAGCCGAGCAGGTTCTGGCAGATTTCATACAGGGAGCCGTCCGCGGCGTTTTCGGGAAGCCGACCGATAAAATCCTCCACCAGCAGCCTGCAGACCGGGTCTTCGGGGGTGGAGAGGTATCTGAGCACATCGACCAGATTTGAGATGCATCCCGCCGAACTTATCAGAAGAGAGTCCTCCGTGAGTACGCTGATGCCCTCTTCCATAAGGGCGTTGGCGGCAAAAGCCCCTTCTTCGTTCTTGCGGACGAGCACTGTAATCTGCCCTGGGGCATAACCTTTTTCCAGCAGTTCCCTTATATCTGCGACCGTACGGCGGATGGCCTCTTCCTTCCATTTCTTCCCTTCGATGAAGCGGACCTTGACCCTGCCTCTGCCGGTATCCCTGCGGGCGGCCGGTATGCTCTGGAGGCAGTCGTCATAAATGTCTCCCAGAAGGCATCCTCTTCCCGCTCCGCGGAAGACGTCATTGTTGAACTCCACGATGGCCCCGCCGCTTCTCCAGTTGTCGACCATAGGCTCGCTGTCATCGATATTGCCGGGGCCGAGGTCTTCGAAGATGTAGTCGCTCATAAGTCTCCAGTCGGACCCCCTCCAGCGGTAGATGCTCTGCTTGATGTCGCCCACGACAAGGTTTCCGAACCCCTTGGAGATGCTCTCCCGGAAGAGTGGCATAAAGTTTTTCCACTGGAGGAGCGAGGTGTCCTGCGCCTCGTCGAGCATTATGTGGTCGTACCTGTTACCGATTTTCTCATAGACGAACGGGGTGTCGCTCCCGTCTATGATGTTGCCCAGCAGGTCGGCGGTTTCGTTCAGAAGAAGGACGTTGTTCTCCCTGAGATATCCGTTGATGTTACGGTAGAGGTCCGAATAGATGCCCAAAAGGGAGAGGTTCTTCCTGATGGCCAGCGCGCTGACGTAATTCCTGTAATGGTCGTGGAAAAGGGCCATCGTCCTGTCAACCACGCTTTCAAGCCCTTCCGGGTGCAGGTCCCCGAAACTCTCGGGCAACTTTTCCGAGGGGACTCTGATTTCTCCTGCCGCAAGGCGGGGGAATACCATAAAGGGCCCTCTGCTTTTATTCTTGAACATATCGGGGGTGAGCCCGTTTGCGGACATTATCGAAAGGGCTTCGGCCCCGAGAGCGGCGGCATTCTTGCGGAAGGTGGAGATGACGGCGGCCAGTTCGGAGTCGAACTTCTTTATCGAACTCTTCTGCCCGAAGTCCTTCCCGTAGCGGCGTGCCTTGAGTTTGAATTCCTCCTTGAAGAAGAGCCCGGCCAGTTCCTCCAGTTCTCCGGAGAGATTCCAGTTCCCGCCCTCTTCGATGGTCCGGAAAGCATAATCCTGAAGCCAGTCGAGCAGGTCCCCGTTGCCCGGTTCTCCGAGGGAGTCGAGCATCCTGTCCACTGCCATCGAGATGATCCCGGCGGTGTCAAGTTCCACCTTGTAGGAGGCGTATTGGCCTATTTCTCTTGCAAAGGAACGTATCACCGTCTGGAAGAAACGGTCTATAGTGCTGATGTTGAAGCAGGTGTAGTCGTTGAGGATTCTGACCAGCCGCCTGCGGGCCTTTTCGGCCAGTTCCGGATCCGAAGGGTCGAGAGTCATACTGTGAAGCTTCTCGATGATACGGGATTTCATCTCGTCAGTCGCCTTGTTGGTGAATGTGACAGCCAGAATGTGGCGGTAGGATTCATCGTCTCCCTCCAGAAGCATCCTGATGTACTCCTGTGTGAGACGGTGCGTCTTGCCGGCACCGGCCGAAGCCTTTAGAAGTTTCACTTTTTCCGACATAACTTCCGGAAGTTGCAGTATTCGCAGGTCTTGTCGCTCTCCTTCCTTGAAGTGAAGGGAACGGACGGGTCATATATTTCGCGTATCAGGCCCGAGAGTCTCTCCTCGAACCGTTCAAGTTTCTCCGTGTCGATGAGTTTCTCTTCGGGACTGGCCGTGAAGATTGAACGCAGGGAGTAGATGCACTGGCTGTAGGTGACCCCGGGCTCCCCGCCTTTGCGGTATTTCATCATCAGCGCGTAGAAATAAAGCTGGAAGGCGATGGAGGGACGTTTGTCTCTTTGCTCGTCGAAGATTCTGTCCACGTCCCGGCAGTTGTCCCTGTCCTCAACCTTGCCGCTCTTGTAGTCCACGACCCTGATGATGCCGTTCATACGTGTGTCGAGCCTGTCGATGACTCCGTAGAGAGACGCAAGCCTGTCTTCCCCTATGCTGATTCTGCAGTCGGTCTTCAGTTCCGTCCCCAGAATCTTGAAGGGAGCCTGCTCCGAATCGACTTTTAAGGTCTGGTCTATATATTTGACAATAAGTTGTTTGAGTATGATATTGCGCCCGGTGGCCTCTTCGATTTTCGCTTTCGAGAGGAATGCCGAATCGACCAGTTCTACGATTCTTTTTCTCTCCTTGCGGACGTTGAGAATATCTTCGCGGGAGAGAATCTTCCCCGCGAGGGGGCGGTAGATTCCCTCCATCGCCTCGTGATAGATTGAACCGAACAGCCCTGCATCGAGATCCTCCACCACTTCGTCCGGCTCTTCCAGATGCTTCACGTATTGGTAGTAGAATTTGAGGGGACAGTCGATGTATGTGTTCAGCGATGTCGCCGAGAAAAATGACGGCAGCGGTTCCTCCTTGGCAACCACGGTTTCGGCCTCGCCGTCGGTCCCGCCTTCAAGGCGGTAGGCAGCCACGTGCTCCCGCATGGGGACATTGTACTGATATTTCAACTGTTTGATGAACCGGCTCTCCTCTCCGCTCTGAAGGCCGTCGGTCCGGGAGTCATAGACAAGAAAGACTCTCTTTGCGCGGCAGATGCTTCTGTAAAAGTAATAGGCCCATACCGAATCGTGATATTCGTAAGTCGGAAGGCCGAATCCTGTGCGGATGTTGTACGGGATGAAGGAGGCGCTCACCGTCTTTGAGGGGAAAACGCCTTCCCCGGCGGAGAGCATTATAACGTTTTCAAAATCGAGCGCCCTGGTTTCCAGGGGACCCATAATCTGGAGCCCGTTCAGCGGCTCTCCACGGTATGGTATGGAAATCAGCCCGATACACTGGTTCAACAGCCTGTAGTAGGTCGATGCGGCCATATCCCAATCCGTATTGAGACTTTTGACGGTGGATACGGTCTTGTAGTAATGGTAGAGAAACTCCCGTTCGAGGTCTGTCTGCCCCTGCTCGATGCTCTCTATGATTTTCATCTGGTATTCAGGGATATCCCGGGTTTGGGGAACGTGCCTGAAGATGACGGGGAAGATGCCCCCTGCGGAGGCGAGCTGTTCCCCGGGGACAAATATGAGGTTGTTCCTGCGGATGTCGGAGGCGAGATTCCCGAGAGTCTCCTTCTCTGTGAAACTCCTTGTGAAGTAGGGATGTTCGAGCATATCCAGCACATCCTTGTGGTAGAAGGCCACCTTACCGCCCCGAATCCGGGCGTTGCTCTGGAGGTGCTCAACTATTGAGAAGAATCCGGCCGTGTTGCCCGCCGCCAGAGGGTATCCCATAGTGACGTTGATGTTGCCGATACATTCCGGCACAGCCCCAAGCATAGGCTGCAGCAGGGTCTCGTCGGGGAGAATCACTGCGGTGTCCGTGCTGTCCGCCATCAGCCCTTTTGAGTGGAGTTCCTGCAGCAGGCCGCTTGCAATGCGGGTCTGTCCCACTGCGGAGGGGACGCTGATCACTTCGAACTCCTGCTTCAGCCCGTCATCCCAATCCTGCAGTTCCTTCTCCGATTTGTAGCGTACCGCGTTGTCCTTCACGAAGAAGCTGGCCCTGTTTTCGGGGTCTGTCACCATCTTCCCCCGGAAATCCCAGTAGAAGTCGGCCATCCCCCCGTCGCGGAGAGTGTCCATCAATTTCTTCTCACACCGGCTCAGCGCGTTCAGTCCGACAAAGACAATCCTGTCATATTCTTTCCGGAGAGCCTCGGCATAGCCGCCTCTCTCCACCACGTCCCTGTAAATCATTCCGCTGTAGCCCAGGCCATTATTGGCAAGAGTCTCCTTGAATTTCCTGTAGAGGGGGAGGAGCAGATTCCAGGTGGCGATGAACATCCTTTTCTTGTCAGAAGGGTCGCCGCTCAGGTTGTCGGCGTCAAACGCCCTGCAGAATTGGGCGATTGCCTGTTTCTGCCGCTCGGTCAGGAAGTCGTAACTGACCGACAGGTCCTTCAGGTTGGCGACGTTGACGAGGATTTTCTCCGTGTCCGCCAGATATTTGTCCAGGTCGTCGAAATCGCGGAGCAGAATGTCGCCCCAGTAGATGAAACGGTCGAAGGTCTCTTCCTGCTCCCCCTCCGCGGGTTGCGGTTTCACGGCGAGATAGTCCCGATAGAGGTGGCTCAGCGCCTCTATGCTGTCCGCCTTCTTAAGTGGCGACAGTTTGCCGAACAGTTCGTCGATGGTGAGTATGTGCGGGCAGAAAAGAGGCCTGCCTGCGGCAAGCCCCAGATATTTCCGGAAGAAGAGGGAAGACCTCCTGCTTGGGAAGACAAAGCACATCCTTTGCAGATTGTCACAATCCGCAAACGCGTGTGCAACGGCTTCCAGGAACTTCATCTATTATTCAAATTTTATTTGCCGCCTAAAAATGGCGGATTGTCTATTACTTGAAAGGACCTAAGGTCCGGCGGGCTAAAGCCCTGCTGCTCAGGCCGCAAGCATAAAGATGCTTGCTGTGAACACCCTCGCGACCCGCGCTTTATTAATACGCCATCAGGCGTTAGCGGAGGGCAGGCAGGGCAAGTTTACGGGATAGCTGCCCGTAGCGGCGGGGTTCGGGGCAGAGCCCCGTATAAAAGCGAAGCGAAGTCCGATTCAAGTAATAGACAGGAGCCATAAGCGGCAAATATTGCAAAAATTACAATCTTTTCTTGATGGCGGCGGTGGCTTCCTCGTAACCGGGCTTCTCGAGAAGCGCGAACATATTCTTCTTGTAAGCCTCTACTCCCGGCTGGTTGAACGGATTGATACCCAGCACATACGCGCTGATTCCGCAAACCTTCTCGAAGAAGTAGAACAACTGCCCCATATTGTACTCGTCAATCGTGTCGATTGTCACCTCGATATTGGGGACCCCTCCGTCAACGTGGGCAAGGAAAGTCCCTTTCTGAGCCATCCTGTTGCAGAACTCGACGTTCTTGCCGGTGAGGAAATTCAGATTGTCGAGATTCTGGCTGTCGCTGCCTATGACCACGCTGCGTTTTGCATTGGCCACTGTGATGACAGTCTCGAAAATCTCCCTGAGACCCTCCTGGATATACTGCCCCATTGAGTGAAGGTCGGTGGTGAATATTACGGAAGCGGGATAGATGCCTTTGCCGTCCTTGCCTTCACTCTCCCCGAACAACTGCTTGAACCATTCTCCGACATATTGCATCTTGGGGTTGAAACTTGCCAGGATTTCGATATGTTTGCCGTTGTCGTACAGAGCGTTCCTCATTGCGGCATACTGTACTGCAGGGTTGTCGGCAGAAGGGTCCATAAGAGCCTTCTCGGCGTCGGCGGCACCTTTTATCATAGCGGCTACGTCGAAGCCGGCCAGAGCGATGGGGAGAAGCCCCACCGGAGTGAGGACACTGTAGCGGCCTCCGATATTGTCCTCGATGACGTATGTCCTGTAACCCTCCTGGTTTGAAAGAGACTTGAGAGCACCGCGAGCCTTGTCGGTCACGGCTATGATTCTCTCTTTAGCTTCGTCCTTTCCGTATATTGTTTCAATATAACTCTTTATCAGGCGGAAAGCCACTGCAGGCTCGGTGGTGGTACCGCTCTTCGAGATGACCACACAGGCGACGTTGCGGATTTGCACGAGGTCCATCAGTTCAGCCAGATAATCCTCGCTGAGATTGTTGCCGGCAAAGACGATTCTGGGGGCCTCGCTTTCCAGATGGGTGGCGAAACTGTGGCCGAGGGCTTCGATGGCGGCCTTTGCTCCGAGGTATGAGCCTCCGATTCCGATTACGACCACAAGGTTGACCCCCTTCCTTTTCCACAGATTGACAACTTCAAGATAACTGTCCAGTTCGGCTGAGCAGGTCTGGGACGGGAGGTGTCTCCATCCTATGAAATCATTGCCTTCCCCGGTACCGTCTTCGAGCACTTTGTGCGCCGCGACGGCCTTTGAGAGATAATTTTCAAATTCGGATTTGCTTACGAACGGCTCACAGCCTGTCAGGTTTAATTTGATCATAGTTCGATGTTTTTGATATTTTCATATTCTTGGTCAATCATCAGGTCGGGACCGGCCGCCGCAGCGACGGCAAGGCGGTCGCATCTTTCGTTCTGCGGGTGTCCGTTGTGCCCTTTTATCCAGTGGAAGCGCACGCTGTGCTTCCTGTAGGACTGGAGGAACCGGCTCCATAAATCGGGATTTGCCTTCTTTGCGAACCCCTTCGCTTCCCAACTGAATACCCAGCCCTTCTCCACCGCATCGACCACGTACGAGGAGTCGCTCCATACGACCACTTCCGCTTTTTCCCATTTTATGGCTTCGAGCCCTGTAATCACGGCAAGCAACTCCATACGGTTGTTGGTGGTGCATCTGTAGCCGGCGGAAATCACTTTCTCCATTCCGGAGCAGGTCATAATCACTCCGAATCCGCCCGGACCCGGATTTCCGCTGCAAGCCCCGTCGGTGTAGATGACTATGGGAGGCCTTGTCATTCAGGCATTATGGTGCGTTCGTACTTCGGCCCTTCGAAATGCTTTATCTCCAGAGGGTTGGCGCTGATTTCGGCATATTTGCGGCGGTTGTGGCAGAAGTCGATTGCGCTGTAGATTGCGGAAATCATCGACCCCGGGTTTGCCATACATTTGCCCGCTATGTCATAGCCTGTCCCGTGGTCGGGAGAGGTACGGATTATGGAGAGGCCTGCAGTGTAGTTCACTCCGCCGTCAAAAGCGAGTGTCTTGAAGGGTATCAGCCCCTGGTCGTGGTACATCGCCAGAACGCCGTCGAATTTCCGCTGGGCGAAAGTCCCGAAGAATCCGTCGGGGGAGTAGGGGCCGAATGCCAGAATGCCCTCCTCCTTGGCCGCTTCTATGGCGGGGATTATGACGTCGATCTCTTCCGTGCCCAGGGATCCTCCGTCTCCGGCGTGGGGATTGAGACTCAGAAGCGCTATCTTGGGCCTGTCGTGTCCGAAGTCGTGTATGAGGGCTTTGTTCATTATCCTGACCTTGCTCATAATCAGTTCTTTGGTCAGATTGCCGCTGATTTTCGAGAGGGGGAGGTGATTCGTCACTATTCCTATCCTGAAATCGGCGGAGCACAGGAGCATCAGCCCGGTGCCGTCCGGTGCGAATTTGTTGATGAAGAATTCGGTGTGCCCCGGGAAGTTGAATCCCTGTTCGGCGACTGTGTGCTTGTTGATGGGGGCGGTGACAATCGCGTCAATCACCCCTTTCTTCGCATCGGCGGCTGCTGCTTCCAGAGCAAGGATGGCGGCTTTGGCACCGTCGGCGGTGGGCTGCCCGATTTCGATGGCCAGGCTTTCCGGCACGGCGTTGATTATGTTTATCCTCTTGGGGCGGGCGTCCGCGGCGGAATTTATCACATTGGTGGTAAGCTGGTCCGTTTCCGGAATGAATTTCCGGTGGATGCCGAAGAACCGGGATGAGCCATAGACGACCGGGATGCAGAGATCCAGCATCCTGGCATCCGAAAGAGCCTTGATAATCACTTCATATCCTATTCCGTTGGTATCCCCTTGGGTTATCCCTATTTTAATCTTGTCGGCCATATCACAAATTTTCCGAAAGATACAAAAAAATGGTACATTTGTAGATACGAATCCAATTAAAGCAATACAATATGGACAACAGCAGACGTAGTTTCATCAAGAAAAGCGCCGCGGCAGTTGCTGCCTGCACGATTCTTCCCCGCGAGGTTTTCGGCAGGATGGGGGGTGACAACAACTTCATCGCCCCGAGTGACCAGTTGACGCATGGTATTATCGGAGTGGGCGGCATCGGCCGTTCGGACTCCCATTTCTACAGTGACAGCAGTTGCCGTCTGGTGGCAATGTGTGACGTAGATTCAAACCATCTGAAATCCGCATTCGAGGCGGCAAAGCAGGAATTCGGCCAGACGACCAGAACCTACACGGACTGGCGTGAACTGGTGCACGACCCCAACGTGGACGTGGTGCATATCGCCACTCCTCCCCACTGGCACGGCATAATGGCCTGTGAGGCCGCAAGGGCCGGCAAGGATATCTGGTGTGAGAAACCTATGACCCGCACCATCGGCGAGGGCAAGCGGGTGCTGGAGGCCGTCAAGCGCAACGGTCGCGTGTTCCGCCTGAACACCTGGTTCCGTTTCAAGGACACTTTCTACGGTCTTGGTACAACCGTCAAACCTCTTAAGAAACTGGTGGACAGCGGTCTTCTGGGGTGGCCCCTGACAGTGCGCATCTCCGGCGCCACCGGTTTCGCCTGGAAATTCTTCTGGGTGGGCAAGGAAAATCTGGCCCCTCAGCCGGTTCCGGAGTGTCTGGATTATGATATGTGGCTCGGCCCTGCACCCTACAAGCCCTACAACGAGCACCGCACTCATCAGACTTTCCGCGGCTACTGGGATTATGACGGCGGAGGACTGGCCGATATGGGTCAGCACTACATCGACCCTGTGCAGTATATTCTGGGCAAGGATGACACCTTCCCCGTGAAGGTGGAAATCGACGCTCCCCAGCAGCACCCCGATGCGGTGGGAACCTGGCGCAGCATCACCTACACCTACGCCGACGGATGCAAGATCATCCTCGAAGGCGAAGGCTATGAGTCAGAAGGGAAGGTCCCTTACATAGAAGGCCCCCTGGGTAAAGTCTATAAGGGATTCGAGTGCACCATCCCCAACGTGATGAACCTCATCAACGAATTGCCTGACCCCAAGGTCGAGGAGACCGATTTCATCCGGGCCGTGGGCAGCCGTCACCAGTTCTCGCTCGACGAGTCGAAGGGCTACCACAGTTCCACCGTAGTGAATATGGGAGTGTGCGCCCTCCGTCTGGGCCGCAATCTCGAGTTCGACCCCGTCAAGCAGATGTTCGTGAATGACGACGCCGCCAATCTGCTGATTGACCAGCCTATGCGCGGCGACTGGGCAAATTATCTAAAATAAGACCGTTATGAGAAAGATATCCTATATTTTCATCTCCCTCGCCCTCTTGTTCTGCTTCGAGGGCCTTCTGGCGCAGGACTGCACAGATTCCGTTCTC
This sequence comes from Bacteroidales bacterium, assembly GCA_045642485.1. GTDB lineage: Bacteria > Bacteroidota > Bacteroidia > Bacteroidales > UBA932 > Cacconaster. The sequence continues at coordinate 50,171 of JAZUIV010000055.1, forward strand.
TTCAATGCAGGCAAGTTGAAGCCGGCCGGTGAAGGGGCGAACAGCAAATATGAATACGCAATCAGCGGAGCCGTCAATCTGGCGACAACTCCCGGGAACGAAGCGCTGCGCGGCAAGGTGAAAAGCCAGCTCGAACAGGCTATAGCGGCTGCTTCCGACAAGGATGTCCGCCAGTTCCTTGAGTCGCAACTCTACTTTATGGGAGTCCCTGCGGAGCCCGCGGCGGCCCCTTCCGAAAAGGAACTTCTCGCGGCCGCAAAGAAATTGGCGCGCAGCCGCAACTCTAACGAACGTTGCCGGTCAATCTGGCTCTATTCCGACGTTTACGGCAAGGAGAACGCTCCCCGTGTGCTTGCGGCCTTGAAGGACAAGGACAGGGCATACAGGATGACCGCACTGCATAGTTACGAAAAATATGCTGACGACCAGTTCTTCGCGGCCTTGACCGCACTTTTCCCCAAATTGGGCACGGATGCGAAGGCTGACATTCTCTATTTTCTCGGAGAACAGGTCGCCGCTTCCCAGATTGACGCGATAATCGGAGAATTCGACGGAGCCAATGCCGCCGATGCAATGGCCGCCGCCGCCAAGATTGGCGGATGCAAGGCTGTCAAGGCCCTGATGGAGAGGCTTGGCGGAGCAAACGACGCTGCGGCCTATTCCGCGCTGGCCTCTTTCAACGGTGATGTCAGGGGTGCACTTGCGGCATCTCTCAAGGAGACTTCAGGCCCTGCGACCGCATCTCTTCTCAAACTGGCGGGAGAACGTCACTGCACGGCTTCGCTCTATGAAGTGGTCGGTAACCTGAAATCCTCTGATTCCGGAGTCGCTCTGGCTGCCGCTAAAGCCCTCAAGGGGGTGACGGTGCCCGAGGATGCCGTGCTGGTTGCCCTGCTTCTCCAGAGTCTGAATCCTGAACTGGTGGGCCCTGTTTCCGATGCACTGGTTGGATGTTATGCCGGCACTGACGGACAGGCCGCCGCCGTAAGGATTCTCTCCTTTGTCAATTCGGCTCCCGGTGCCGTGAAGGAGCGTTTCTACCCCGCACTGGCATCGACAGGGGCGGACCTGGCCGCTGAATATCTTATTGGAGCATACAATGCCGGCAAATCGGAAGCCGCTCTGGGAGCTCTCTCGTCGATTGACAACTTCAAGGCCGCTCCGGCGCTGCTGGATGCCGCATCAACCGATGATTCCCACCTTATCCGCTATGTTGAACTTGTGGCTCAGTTTGCAGGTGACGATTCGGCCAAGGCCGGGGAGTACGCCAGGGCATTGGATCTTGCTTCCACCGCCAAGGTGAAATCCGCTGTCATCAACGCTATGGCTTCCGTCCCCACAGTCGGAACCGTTGACCGCCTGGAAGCACTTCTTGATGACCCCGAAGTGGCCTACAACGCCGCTTCCGCTCTCAAGTCAGTTGTCAAGAAGTTATCTGACAAAATCCCCTACAACCGTATCCGCGATTGTTTCGAGAAGGTTGAGAAGGTGTATCGCTCAACCGGGAACGCGGACGACATCTATGCAATCGACGAAATGAAAAACTTCCTCTTCGGATTAAGAAAAACGATATGAAAAGAGCAACGATTATTTTTTCCCTGATACTGACAGTCTCTACGGCTTTTGCCGCGCCCAGTCAGTCCAAACTTACGTCTCCCGACGGGAAGATTGAAGTGTCGGTCAATGTCAACGGAGCCGTCAGTTACACCGTATCGAGAGACGGCGTGCAACTGCTCGCCCCTTCAACTGTTTCCCTGACCCTTTCTGACGGCACCGTCTATGGCGGTCCTGCCGCCAAATTGCAGAAGGTGACCCGCAGGAGCGTGAACAATGTCCTCCCGGCAGTCGCATACAAAAAGGCGCAGGTTCCCGAGAAATATAATGAAATGACCCTGAAATTCAAGGCTTTCAGCCTGATTTTCAGAGCGTACGATGACGGTGTCGCATACCGTTTCGTCTCCGCCTCCAAAGTGCCTTTCACGGTGAAGGGGGAACAGGCCGATTTCACCTTCCCCCAGGACTGGAACTGCTATGTCCCGTATGTGACACAGAATGACGAGACTCTTGAAGGCCAGTTCCACAACTCCTTCGAGAACATCTACAAGTATGAGAAAATCTCCGAGTTCGACAACACTCATCTGGCATTCCTTCCCCTGCTGGTGGACGCCCCGGGAGGAGTCAAGCTCTGCATCACCGAATCGGACCTTCTCCACTATCCCGGAATGTATCTCTACAAGGGCGACAAGCCCTGCTCGTACAAGAGCGTCTTCGCCCCCTATCCCAAGAACAGGGTTCCCGAACCGGGCGACAGGGTAATCTCGATGTATGTCGATGGGACTGAGGATTATATCGCCAAATGCGACCCTGCCTGCAGTTTCCCCTGGAGAGTTATCGGCATCAGCACTGAAGACGGAGATCTTCTGGAGAGCGACCTTGTCTGGCTGCTCGCATCCCCTGCGGAAGAGGGAGCCGACTTCAGCTGGGTCAAGCCCGGAAAGGTTGCCTGGGACTGGTGGAATGACTGGAATCTCTACGGAGTCGATTTCAGGGCCGGTGTCAATACCGAGACCTACAAGGCATACGTCGATTTCGCCTCTCAGTTCGGCATCGAATACGTGATTCTCGACGAAGGCTGGTCCGATGCCGCGAAGGCGGACCTGCGCACCGTGGTTGATGCCCTTGACCTGAAGGCCCTGATTGCCCACGCTGAGAAAAAGAATGTCGGCATCATCCTCTGGGCGGGATTCTATCCCTTCCAGAAAGATATCGAAGGCATCTGCAGGCACTATGCTGCAATGGGAGTGAAAGGGTTCAAGGTTGACTTTATGGACAGCGACGACCAGCAGATTCCCGAATTCCTCGAAAGGAGCGCGAAGGCCGCTGCGGAGAACCACCTTATGCTTGATTTCCACGGAATCTACAAGCCCACCGGTCTGAGCCGCAAGTATCCCAACGTCGTCAACTACGAGGGTATCCACGGACTTGAGCAGATGAAATGGAATGCCACCACCAAACAGGTGGACTATGACGTCACCGCTCCCTTCATCAGATTCTTCGCAGGCCCCGCCGATTACACGCAGGGGGCAATGCGCAATGCAAATGAAGACAATCTGCGCGCCGTCAATTCGGAGGCTATGAGCCCCGGCACACGCTGCCACCAACTTGGAGAGTACCTTGTATTCTTCTCTCCCCTTAATATGCTTTGCGACAGCCCTTCCAACTACCAGGGAGAGGCTGAGTGCACCTCATTCATCGCCGGCATCCCCACCGTATGGGACGAGACATTGGCTCTTGAGAACAAAGTCGGCCAATATGCTTCAGTGGCGCGCCGCAGCGGCGATGACTGGTTCGTCGGTGCTGTTGGCAACTGGCAGGAAAGGGATCTGACCGTGGATTTGTCCTTCCTCGGTGAGGGCAACTGGCAGATTGAACTCTTCAAGGACGGCATCAACGCCGACAGGGCGGCACGCGACTACAAGAAATGCGTCTCCACCGTCCCCGCAGACCGCAAACTGACAGTCCATCTGGCTCCCGGCGGAGGATTTGCCGCAAAGATTACAAAACTGTAATGGAATCAGTTCAGAAGTTGATAAGGTTGCCTGACAGATACTGGTCATAGGCGGCCATATCGACAAGACCGTGACCGGACAGGTTGAACAGGATTGTTTCAGCCTGTCCGTTTTCTTTGCACCTGTTCGCTTCCCTGATGGCAACTGCAATTGCGTGGCAGGACTCCGGAGCGGGGATGATTCCTTCTGCTTTCGCGAAGAGAAGCCCGGCTTCGAAGGTCTCCAGTTGGGGCACGTCGGCCGCCTCCATAATGCCGTCCTTCATCAACTGGGAGACTATTGCTCCGGCACCGTGGTAGCGCAGACCTCCGGCGTGGATGTTGGCCGGTTTGAAGTCGTGCCCGAGGGAATACATAGGTATCAGAGGGGTGTATCCGGCCTCATCGCCGAAGTCGTATGTGAATTCTCCCTGAGTCAGTTTCGGGCAGGCCGTCGGCTCCGCTGCGACGTATCTTGTCTTCCTGCCTTCGAGAAGGGTGTGCCTCATAAACGGGAAGGCTATTCCGCTGAAGTTGGAACCTCCGCCGAAGCAGGCGACCACAACGTCGGGATAGTCATCGGCAAGAGCCATCTGCTTCTCGGCCTCAAGGCCGATGATTGTCTGGTGGAGGGAGACGTGGCTCATTGTCGAGCCGAGGGTGTATTTGCAGCCCGGGGTCATCCTTGCAAGTTCCACTGCTTCCGAGATGGCTGTGCCGAGGGAGCCCTGATGGTTGGGGAATGCTGTCAGTATGTCTTTCCCGGCCCGGGTGGACATTGAGGGCGAAGGTGTAACCTGTGCTCCGAACACCTGCATTATATTGCGTCTGTAAGGTTTTTGCTGGTAACTGATTTTCACCTGATAGACAGCACATTCAATTCCGAACAACTTTGCCGCGTAGGAGAGTGCCGCGCCCCATTGGCCGGCTCCGGTCTCGGTAGTGACGTTTGTCGCTCCTTCCTGTTTGCAGTAATATGCCTGGGGGAGGGCGGAGTTGAGTTTGTGCGACCCGATGGGGCTGACGCTTTCGTTCTTGAAATAGATGTGAGCCGGGGTGTCAAGGGCCTTCTCAAGTCCGTATGCTCTTACCAGGGGAGAGGGACGGTAATATGTATAGTACTCCCTGACCTGCTCCGGGATGTCAATCCAGGCATCGGTCAAGTTGAGTTCCTGTTTGGAACATTCCACGCTGAAGATCTGGCTCAGGTCCTCCACCGTCACCGGCTTTTTCGTGGCCGGGTTGAGCATAGGCTGGGGTTTGGTCTTCATATCGGCCTGTATGTTGTACCATTGCGTGGGAATCTCGCTTTCGGGAAGTATGTATTTTTTCTGTTTCATATTGCACCATCTTCTTTCTCAGCGCAAATTTATAAAATTCTGAAAACAGATTGCTAATTTTGCAGTATGAGTTATCCGTCCGAGTTTGTATCCGTTTTCGCAAGGAACTGTGCCGTAAGGCGTATCGACGCCTCTACCGCCCGCCTGTTTCTGGAGAAGAACCACAGGTTCGGGTTCAGCAGATGCGGGTACAGTTACGGGCTGTTTGTGGAGAGGCAGGGCCACGAGGGGAAGTTCGTTCCCGGTGAGATGGTCGCGGTAAGTTGCTTTTCCAAGCCGCGTCACCGCCAGGAAGAGGGGCGCCGGCTCTCTTCCTACGAGTGGGTCCGATACGCATCCCTCGAGGGTGTCCGTGTAAGCGGGGGGATGGGCAAGATGCTCAGCGCGTTCATCGGTGATTTTCACCCCGATGACGTGATGTCATACGCTCCCCTGCAGGACGGAACCGAGGGCGAAGTCTATGAGAAACTGGGCTTTGTCCGGGAGGGAGTGAAGCAGTTCGCTCAGGGAACATCCGCGGTCTTCCGCCTGAAAGTTTCCAATTCAAATGAGTATGTTTGAGAAATAATTCGTACCTTTGCGCAATAATAATTGGATGGAGTGATATGAAATTCAAATCGATTTTATTATTTGTCCTGTTGGTAGCAATCGTCGCTTCCTTCAGCTTAATCTCGTGTCATAAAAATGACCCTGAAAATGACGTTTATTCGGATTGGACGGAGGTGACAGAGGCTGATTTGGACGTTTTTGCCAAAGCAAGGGCGGCTTACCTCGATGATCCGGCTAATGCCACGGCCCCAGAATATGAGATGATGAAATCGCTTTCCGAACCTTATGCCGTGAGAACAAAGGCAGTGGAGAACGGTATGAATTATCAGTTCGCCTTCACGAT
>JAZUIV010000056.1:0-39851 GCA_045642485.1 Bacteroidales bacterium
CCCGAGCAGCAGGGCTTTAGCCCGCCGGTCGCGAGGGTGTTTACAGCAGGCATTTTGATGCCTGCGACCCGAGCAGCAGGGCTTTAGCCCGCCGGTCGCGAGGGTGTTTACAGCAGGCATTTTGATGCCTGACAACCTCCGCCCTCACTGTGCATTCCGCATCTTCATCAACCACGCCACAGGCTTCGGGAAGTTGCAGAACATCTCCTCGAAGATACGGTCAGGCGTAATCGACTCCGTCGGCTTTATCCTCTTGGAGACGCTGTCGCTATAATCGGAGGGCAAGTATTTATCTATCAGTTTCATAATATTGATTTCATCCCCGGAATCATCCGCACGAGCCAGGTGAGCAGATAGGAGACAAGCGTCGTGGATATGCCGATGAAGATAAATTTGCCGAAGGCTCCCATCCAAATAGTGTCGGTTGAGAACTGGATTCCAAGCATCAGGAGCAGGTGGAAGACGTATGCCCCGTAGGATTGTGCCGCACACCATTTCATAAAAGGAGACGTCCGCGAAAATGCCTGACGGAACAACCATATCAGGCCGAAGCAGAGGAACACGCACATCAGCGATTCATAGATGCCGTACCATTTCCATACGAAACCGCTCCATTCGTTATCGCCAATGATATACATCCCTACGGCAAGAGCCGCCCCGACAAGGAGTGAGACAGCACCTGTAACATTACTCATTTTTTCGAACCACCTGAACCGTCCGGCAAGTATGCCGACAACGAACAGCACGACATACTGCAGATAGTGTGCGGGCTCTATTTTGAGTGGGGCCATAATCCAGTTGTCCTGAGGACTGACCTTGCGTATGAAATAACTGCCGATACCGATGACAAGTCCGAGAATCAGCAGTCCCGGAATGGTCGGTTTTGACGAGCAGTCTTCAGAAACCGGCTTGCAGGATTTCCTGATCAGTGCATATATGAGGCAGTATACCAGCAGGCTCTCAACAAACCACATATGTGCGACCTCAAGGGTCCCTGTTATGGCGGATGTGATTACCCCAATGAACAATAGAGGGATACCCAGCCGCATAAGCTTCTTTTTGACAAAGACCTTGCTTCCCTGTCTGTCATAGGTGGCGGGAACGAAATATCCTGATATAAGAAAGAACAGCCCCATAAAGAATCCGGCATTCACCGCAAAGAAATGCCATATCCAAGGAAGGAATTCATCTGGATTCGAAGGTTGGTATGCCCAACCTCCACCATTCCCGTATGCCTGCCCGGCGTGGTGGAAAATGACCAGGACGGTCAGAAAGACCTTCAGATTGTCAAGGTAGTATTCTCTTGCATTCATTTCATCCTGCTCTTCACGTCAGTTCCGGCACCGGTACCCTTGTATTTACTTTGCGCGGTGTTGAAGTTGTACCTGATGGAGAACTTTATCCTTTGGGTGTCCATCCGGTTGGTCTGAGCGATGATATGGCTTCCGCAATCTGTCATAATATCGTATCTGCCAAGTCCTGCAAGGTCAGACCCTTCCAGCCGGAGGATGAGGGCCTTGTCAAAGAAGGACTTCTGAACGGCGGCGGAGATGTCAAGATAGTTGTTTGTAAGCATTGCGTTCTGGGAATAAGCCTTGCTGTGGAATTCCCCGCCCAACTCTATCTGCCAGTCATTCTTGAACCTGAAAGTATTGAAAAGCTGTGCGATGAACATCGGTTTGTCGCTGAAGGAGACTTCGCGACGGCTGGTAATCTCACGAGGATCCGGCATACTGAGCGTGAGCCATTGCTGTTGTACTCCGGCTGTATAATTCATTGTCCAGATACCGACAGTAGGTGCGGCATTCACGAACCAGGCAAGAGTCCTTACCGGTCTGTCCAGATTTATCGGGTGAACCAATACCACGCCTTTGTCATTGTACAGTTCCGACCATTGTGAGACCGCGTCGTTTATGCGGGAGTACTGAGCCACCATAGTGAGCCATTTCCAATTGACGTTCAAACCAAGGTCGTGATTGATCTGCGGTTGGAGTTTTGCGTTACCGCTCTGGTACATGTATCGGCTGTGATAACGTACGGCACTGCTGAGCGATTCGAAATTCGGTCTGTGGGTTTTGGCGCTGTAGCTCAACTGCATCTGTACCGGTCCGAATGCATTGGCGTATGATAGTGTCGGGAATACATTGTCATATTTTCTGTTCAGGTCATCAGAGCCCTTGAGATCCTCGTAAACATAATTCACGTGTTCATAGCGTACTCCGGCACTGAACTGCCCGACTTTCTGGACATAGAACCCGTAGGAGGCGAATAGGGCGATATTATCCTCGCTGACCTTAGATGCCGACGATGGAACCATTGCGCTGTTGATGGTGTAATCGTCATCCTTGCGGGAGAAAACGTCTTCCGTACCGGCCTGGAGCATTCCTTTCCAGATGGGATAGGAGAGTACGAGCTTTGCCGCATACATACGGTTGCCACTGTGGGAAAGGTAGTTGACGTCATCGTCCTGTCCCATTGTGCTCTTTTCAACGGTGTGAGCATCCTGCGATGTCTTCATCCCGTAGTAATCCGCATTGAAATCTATCCCCAGTTTACCCGCCTGCCCGTTATAGTAGGCATTGGCCGATATTCCGTAAGGCATATTGTCATTGTGATGATTGCCCTCGGCAATAAGATGGTCTATTAAGCTGCCGTTCTCGAAGATGTCTTCGTCAATCAGCTGATGGACATCCACCTTGGGATTCATTTCCGCCTCTACTCTGAAGCCAAGGGAGTGATTTTCAGAAATCTGCCAGTTCAATCCTCCGTTCGCCCCTGCGTTGGTCATTTTCTGCACGAAATCCAAGGTTCCCTCCTGCTTGAATTCAGGGTTGCCGAAAGTCTGCTGGAGCATATCACTCTCCTGACGGGAGGTGTATTTCAGAGCATTCACGCCAGCGAAGATATCGAGACCGTTATGGCGGTAGTTTGCATTCAGGTATCCTGACGGATCGTTGTAACCGCTGCGTAGGGATTGGGCATCCGTCAGGCCGGCATTGAATCCGAATCCGTCACCCTGATGCTTTATGGTCCGTATGCGAACTACGCTGCGAACGCTTGCACTATACTGGGATCCCGGGTTAGTAATTACCTCTACGCTCTGAATCTCGTTGCTTTGCAGCCGGTCGAGTTCGGTCATATCGGTCACCTTTCTGCCGTTGATATACACAAGGGGTGAACCCTTGCCTACGACCTGCAGGCCGTCCTGGCTCTTAATCATTCCGGGGGTCCTGGCGAGAACATCATTGGCGGTACCGACCGTCTCCAGGACAGTGCCGCGGACAGAGGTCTGCAAACCATCGCCTTTAAGTGTGGTCTTGGGGATTACTGCGGATACGACAGCTCCTTCAAGATACAGCGTATCGGGCATCAGAGTGATTGTGGCATTGTCGGAAGGTTCTAAATATAGAGTCTTGTATCCTATCATCGACACCATCAGCAGTTGATTCTTTCCGTCTGTCACTATATTGAACGAGCCGTCCTCGGCTGTTGTCGCTCCGGATACCACTGTGGAATCCGCCTTGGAAATAACTACCACGTTTGCAAACGGGACCGGCACACCTTTTTCATCCATCACTTTTCCCTTCCAATCACCGGCCGCGAACGCGACCATTGGCAGCAAAACTGCCATACAAGTCATTGAAATTGTTCTTCTCATTTCCTTCAAGTGTTTATTCGATATCTCTGTTTTCAGTCACAAACACCGAAAACGGATGCAAAGATACAATAATTTTTATAATCTGACGCCTGTTATCTTACATTTGTTATTTTATTTTTCAGCACAAATTATATCCTTGCGCAAACGCAGGCGTACTTGACATTGCGGCAAGGCATTGCGCTTAGTTGCTTTCAAAATCGGGTTCCCAAGGCCGTTCTGCAAATCGTCTGCGCACGGAGTGTGCGTTTTATGCACATGTAAGCAGTGGCCGATGCGCAGACGGCACCTGGCTGGGTGAATCTGCGCAAAGAATCTTTGGCGGAGGCCCCTATGGGCCACTATGCCTGAGCAGATGATTTGCAGAATGCGAAGGTACTGCGGCAGAGGCCCGGCGGAGACCGTGTATTTGCCGCAGGCAAATACGGCAAGGTCGGGAGCCGGCAGGGGTTTGGGGGTGCCACCCCCAGTAAATCTAGTACCCCTGGGCAGAATCGAACTGCCATCTAAGGTTTAGGAAACCTCCATTCTATCCGTTGAACTACAAGGGCTCACAAAAATACCGAGGAATAGCGCCCCGGTATTTTGAATTCAATCGTCAGCGCTTATGCGACAGTCTTGTCGATAATCTGACGTCCACGATAGAAACCGCATTCGGGGCAAACGTGGTGATACATTACAGTCGCACCGCAATTGGGGCAGGTTGTCAGCTGAGGAACGACAGCCTTGTCGTGGGTTCTTCTTTTATCTCTGCGCTGCTTGGAGATTTTTCGTTTGGGATGTGCCATTGTAAAATATTTTAATCGTTCTTGTTTTCCAGCATCTCTTTAAGGTCACTGAAAGGGGAATCCGCTCCGGGCTCCGTGTCGGCAAGATATCTCTCGATATCAGGATTGCACTTCCCTTCCGGATGAGCCTTGACAATCGGCAGCGAAAGGCAGACGTAATCGTAGATGAACTGATCCAGACTCAACTCGCTCTGGGTAGGGTCAATCAGGACAACGTCCTCCTCCGACCCCGCATCATCAACGTCCACCGCCCCGAAACCGACGGTCAACTCCCGCTCGAAATCCACTTTCAACACCAGGTCCTCAAGACAGCGGTCACACTGCGTCACAACGAAACCTCCTACCAGACAGTTGATTTTCAATATGGTCTGATGGCGGACAACTTCCGCTCTGACTGTGCACCCGGCATCAAGTATCTGGGTGTTGTCATAATCCTTAAAGAACTCTCCATCTATTTCAAACCTGAAAGAGTGACGCCCCTGTTTCAGCCCTTTTATGGGAATTATGATCCGGTCTGACATTCTTCCAACGCTTTTGCAAAATGGGCCACAAATATACAAATTTTATTAATAAAAGAAAAATAATACCTAATTTTGCTGACATAATCATACCCGTGAAACCTGCGCATGAGAATAGATATACTTTCCGTGGTTCCGGAACTCCTTGAAAGCCCGCTCAATCACTCAATAGTGAAGAGGGCGCAGGACAAGGGCCTGGCCGAAATACACGTTCACAACATAAGGGAATACGGACTGGGGCGCTACCGCCAGGTCGATGACTACAGTTTCGGCGGCGACGCCGGGATGGTGATGATGATAGAACCTGTCTTCAACCTGATTGCCAAACTCAAGAAGGAACGGGATTATGACGAAGTCATCTACACCTCCCCGGACGGAAAAATCCTCTCTCAGGGAATGGCCAACGAACTTTCGCTCAAGGGGAATCTCATAATCCTATGCGGACACTACAAAGGTATTGACCACCGCATCCGGGAACATCTTGTCACTATGGAAATCTCCGTGGGTGACTATGTCCTCAGCGGAGGGGAGATTCCCGCCGCGATGATAACCGATGCTGTAGTCAGGTTGATTCCCGGAGTCCTGGGAGATGAGCAGTCCGCTCTCTCCGATTCATTCCAGGACGGGCTTCTGGCTCCCCCCGTCTATACCCGCCCCGCCGAATTCAACGGCTGGAAAGTCCCTGAAATATTATTAAGCGGAGACCCCAAAAAAATCTCACAATGGCAGGAAGTTCAAGCCATCGAACGCACTCGCGCCCTGAGGCCGCACCTGCTGGAAGGACAAGAATGATTATGAAAAAGATATTGACCGCCATTCTTATTCTGGCCTCAACCGTAATCAGCGCCCAGGGCCAGAAAAAACATCTGACAGACGAGCAGATAATCAACGGAGTCCCCGAAAGCATCGTCAAGCCGGCTCCCTCCAACTACAGATATATGGATGACAACCGCCTTGCCTACACACAGGGTGGCAGGTCATACATTTTCGACATAAAGAAGGGCATCTCGCTTCCGGGCAATACAGCCGATGCCGGAAAAGGCGCCGTAGCCGTTCAGGAAGAGCTTGTCAAGGGCTGGCAGAACCCCACCCCTTCCCCGGACAACTCGAAAATAGCCTACACCCTCGAAGGGAATCTTTACTCCATCGACCTGAAGACAAAGCGTATCACACAGCACACTTTTGACGGAAGTGACCTGATTCTCAACGGATACGCATCGTGGATATACTACGAGGAAATCCTCGGACGCAGATCAAGATACAAAGCCTTCTGGTGGTCCCCCGACAGCCGGGTCATAGCATATTACCGGTTCGACAACACGAAAGTCCCGGAATTTCCCATATACCTTGCTGACGGTCATCACGGCAGACTCAACCTAACACGTTATCCGAAAGCCGGAGACACAAACCCGCAAGTAAAGATCGGCTTTGTCTCAGCAGACGGCGGAGAGACAGTATGGTCCGACTTCAATCCCAAAGAGGACCAGTATTTCGGAATTCCTTTCTGGAGCGGAGACGGAAGGAGATTTATGGTCTCGAAGATGGACCGTTCACAGGACAACCTGGTGCTGTACAGCGTCAATCCCTATGACGGGCAGATAGTGGCCATCTATGACGAGCATCAGGACAGCTTCATCGACTGGATGGAACAGATGCTCTTCACCGAAAAGGGAATCTACATCGTCCGCGACTTCACCGGGTGGCAGCAGGTTTATTTCCTCAGTTATGACGGAGCGACGTTCAAGCAGCTGACCACCGGAAACAACTGGTCCATAACACTCCTGAAGGCGGGCAGGAACTATGTATATTACACGGCCAAGGGCGAAGCCACCACCAGGACCGATATTTACAGGGCAAAGACGAACGGCAAAGGTGTGGAGAGGCTCTCTTCCGGCCTTTTCAATTATTCAGGTATCGTAATCTCTCCGGACGGAAAGAACATTGCGGCTATCGAATCAAGCTGCCAGACACCCCCCAGATTGGTCAACATAGCGCTTCCCGGATTCTTCAGAAAAGCCGGGATGACAACAGTGGCGGACAGCCGCGGCCCCGAATTCGACAGTTACGCAATAGCTCTTCCGGAGATTGTCACAATCACCACCCGCGACGGATTGAAACTGCCCGCAAGGGTAATCTGGCCGGTCGATATGGACAAAAACCGCACATACCCCGTTAAGGTTGACATATATGGCGGCCCCGACAATCCGCAAGTCCACGACCGCTGGGCCGGCGTGAATTTCAAGACCCAGTGGTGGGCGAACCACGGAGTCATCCAACTGGTGCTCGACAATCGTGACGGCGGCCACCTGGGAAAGGAAGGGATCAATATGGCCTACCGGAAACTGGGGACAGTGGAATTTGAGGATTTCATAGACGGAATCAAACATTTCAGGGCCCTCCCCTACGTGAACGGAGAGAAGGTTGGAGTGGAAGGCTTCTCGTTCGGAGGAACAATGACGACTCTTTGTGTCACAGAGGGAAGCGAATACTTCAAATACGGCATTGCCGGCGGAGGAGTCTATGACTGGGCACTTTATGACTCCCACTACACCGAAAGATATATGGACCGTCCACAGGACAATCCGGAAGGATACGCCGCCGGCCGTGTCATCGACAGGCTGGAGAATTACAAGGGGGACAACACCAATATGCTCCGCCTCACCCACGGAACGGCAGATGACAACGTACATTTCCAGAACACTCTCCAACTGGTCGCAAAACTGGAGGAGATGCACAGGGATTTCGAACTGATGATTTACCCGGGAGGGATGCACGGCTACCGTGGAAACCAGTCCCGTCATTCAAACTACCAGGATTATAAATTCTGGTACAGATATCTTCTTGAAGGCGAAATGCCCGAAATTCTCAGGACCAATCTGCTGGGAACCGCAGAATAGTCTTTCTATATGTTCTCGATTGTGGAAGTGGACAGCCAGCCCTGACGGCCGTCAGCGATTTCAATCCTGGTCCAGTCCCCCACACTGTCAAGCAGTTTCACCTTCGTCCCCTCGTGGAGCACGAAGATGGAGTTTCCACCGTCGGAAGGAGAGCTTTTCACAGAACTTACGGGAGATATGACAATGGCGCTGTCTTCCAGGTTGACCGCTTTCTTCAGAGAAAGGGAGAAGATGAAGGATGTCACGCAGAGAAGCAGAACTGCCACCGCGCAGATGAAGGATATCCTCCTGGTCCGACCGCTGCGGGCACTCCTGATAACCAGCATAAGTACCGCCACAACGGACAGTAATGCCAGCGACAATACAGCCCACCCGTCGGCATCCAGAGTATGCCCCAGTTTGCGGGCTTTCTCCGCAAGGAAGAAATCGGGAAGACTCTCTATCTTATCCAGAGTGAACTGTTTTGCAACTTCAAGATTGCTGGAGGCATCCTCATTGTCAGGATCAAGTTTCAGAGCTTTCTCGTAGAAAAGGATTGCGCGGGCATTGTCACCTGACTTGAAAAAGGCGTTGCCGATATTGAAGTAAAGGTCGCTGCTCTGATATCCGGCCTCCTCGATTGCCCGATACCCTTCGATGGCCTGTTGCCAGTTCCCTTCCGAATAGGCCTGGTTTGCCCTGTTCCACAAATCATCCGTTTCAGCCGCATAAGCGGAGACGTTCAGCAGCAGTACTGCCGCAAGAACAGCAGTGACCGTTGCCCTGCCATTCGATTTCCTGTTGGTTTTCACTTCGTTTTCAAGTCTGGCGATTACACGCACCGCCTCGTTGTACTCATTCTGCATCTGTACCTGACCGTTGTCCGGAGAATAACGGGCAAATTCACATTTGTCAACAAGACCGGTGAATGACGCTATGCTCTCCTCAGACACGCCCCTTTCAACAAGCCCTTCAACAATATGCTCTCTTGAAAGTTCCGCTGAAGGGATGGAAAGCTTGTCTGAGACATATCCCAGAAGAGCTTTGTGCAACTCCTCGTAATAGGCTCCGCTGAGACCTTTGGAAAGAAAATCTCCCGCAGTGCGAAGTTTGGCTCTTGCCATCTTGTTGGCTTTCCGGTTACGGCTCCCCACTATGTCCGCACGCCTGCCTTCGGCAAATTTCACGAGCCTCATCGCAACAATGCACAGAATGGCGATGAGAGCCGCAAGTCCGTAGAAGAGAGGGGAACCGGCAAAGAAACGGCCTGTCCTGACCAGATTGCCGTCTCCCAGATGAATATATCTGATGTCTTCCGTCAGATTTCTCACCCCCTGTCTGTTCACACCTGCCAGAGGCACACCGCCACCTTCTATCTCCTCACCCTTACCGATGGAGAGAGGAATTTCAGGAGTGGAGACAGTCACGTATTTGCCCTGAGCGTTGTCATAATACGAATATTGGATGGAGGGGATGACGTAGTCCCCGTGGCTTCGGGGAATAAAGGGATATTCAAAGCTCTTCTCCCCTTCTGTCCCGTTTGCGGATACACTCTCGGAAGATTTGAGGTCATACACTTCGAAATCGGAGGGGAAATCCACTTTGGGAGCTTCCAGCATCGAAATGTTACCGCTGCCCTTCACCCTGACGGTCAAGGAGACTGCCTCATTCGATTTGATGTCCTTCTTGCTCAGGGAGGCGCTGATTGTATATTTGCCGACCCCTCCGCCGAAAGATGCGGGGGCACCGGAGGGCAGTTCGCTCACCTTCACCTTAATTTCCGGAGTGGAGATGCGCTTGCGAATCGTCTGGTAGCTGTCGAAGAAATCATCAAAAATCGAGCGCGGAGCTGAAGATGAAGTCCTGACTCTTATCTGGCACACCATCTCGGCAGGTTCAATCACAAGAGTGCCTCCCTGCTGGGGAATCAGCATATACTTACGTATCAGCGCGCTGTTGTAGATTGTCCCGTTGACGTTCTCCCTGTTGAATTCCAGATTGCTGACAGAGACTGTCTCCTTGCTCCAGAAGCCGTTGAACGTAGGGAATTTTATATCCTCGAATCCGCCGATGTCAGTTCTTGTATAAATCTTGAGTGTTGCGGTAATGGGCTCTCCCTTGACCACGCTTGTCTTGCTCAATGAGAGCTTCAGGAATATATCACCGTTGGATACGGTTCCCGTTGACTGCACCTGCCCGGAACCGCCGCTCCCATCCTGGCCGTCGCCATTGCCGGAAGATGTCCCTGCTTCATTCTGGGAAGAGACAACCTCGATGGTAAAGCCCTTTGAAGAGCACTCTGTGCCGCCGACCTTCGCCGTTGCCCCGGCAATTGCAAACTTCCCTTCCCCTCGCGGCTGGAGCAGATATGTCACGGTCTCCTGATGAGAGGAAGTGCGCTTGCCGTTCACTATATTCGTACTCGACATCGAACCCCGCTGAGGCCCCCATACCACACTGAAATCCTCCGTCCCAGGCCAGTTGAAATCGGACATCCTGCCATCAGCCGTAAAGACGATGCGGAACGTTTCGTCCATAGAAACAACACCCGGTGCCTCCACAGTCAATGTCTGGGCGGAAGCACAGAGTACGGAAGCGAAAACAAATACGAATAATGCAATGAGTCGTTTCATATCCTACCAATTCTTTTCCTTCTGTTTAGAGCGCATCTTGAGCGCCTTCTCTTTCTTGACTTTGTCCTGAGTCTCCTTTTCCTGGTCCTGAATAGCCTGGAGCATCTGCTGGGCGGCCTGAGGATTTATCTTGGGCTGCTGTCCCTGCTGATTCTGCTGGTCCTGCTGGTCTTGCTGGTCCTGCTGGTCCTGCTGGTCTTGCTGGTCCTGCTGGTCTTGCTGGTCCTGCTGGTTCTGCTGGTCCTGCTGGTTCTGCTGATCCTGATTATCCTTGTCCCGGTCTTGATTCTGGTCCTGCTGATCTTTGTTCTGGTCCTGATTATCCTGGTTATTCTGATTCTGATTCTGATTCTGATTCTGGTCCTGATTCTGGTCCTGGTTCTGATCCTGATTCTGCTGATTCTGCAGCATCTTCTGCGCATAGGCCAGATTGGACTTGGTATCCATATCGTCCGGTCTGCGACGAAGAGCATTTTTGTATGCCTCTATTGCTCCCTGATAATCCTGACGGGACAGGAGTGAATTGCCCATATTGTGGTAGAGATCCGCACCATATTTCCCGGAAGAGAGGGAATCCGCCGCAGCGGAATAGTATTTTTCAGCCTCGGTAAAATTCTCGAGCCGGAAATAGGTGTTACCCAGATTATAATCGGCCACAGCGCTTGTGGAATCGGCCACCAGTGCCTTCTTGTAATTGATTTCAGCCTCCTCGAACCGGGATTTTCCGAAATCCCTGTTTCCTTTTCTCACGCTGTTCCTCTCCGTCTGGGCGTTGCATACGCCACAGAAGACGAGGAGTACCACCGGAATATATAGAATCTTTCTCATTCTCTGTCTTTGAACAATTTAAGTTTCAATCTGTTGTCAGATACCAGCATCTCCAGCACAAGGAAGAGGAGTGCTATTCCGAACAGATACATATACTGTTCGTTGAAATCCTCGAAGACCAGAGACTGGAACTGCTCCTTGTCCAGCGCCCTGATATCGTCAATGATCGGGTTCAGTCCGAATTCGCTGTTCCCTGCCCTGACATATTTTCCCTGACCGATTCCGGCGATTTCCTGAAGGACCGCTTCGTCAAGACGTGTCACTACTATTTCTCCGTTGGAATCTTTCATAAGTCCCCCATCCTTCGGAATCGGCTTCCCCTGAGGCGAACCGACACCTATGCAATAGAGTCGGATGCCTTCCGCAGCAATTGCCTCCGCGGCGGCCTGCACGTCACCCTCGTGGTCCTCACCGTCGGTGATAAGGATGATGGCGCGGGAGCGGGAACTCTGGGTACTGAAACTCCTGGCGGAGGAAGTCAGCGCTTCGGCCAGCGCCGTACCCTGGATGGGGACGCTCTCAGTATTGATACTGTTCAGGAATATCTTGGCAGAAACGTAATCCGCCGTTATCGGCAGTTGCACGAATGCCTGCCCGGCAAAGACGACCAGACCGATACGGTCTCCCGCAAGTTTGTCAACTATCCGTGAGATTGCAAGTTTGGAACGTTCCAGGCGGTTCGGGGAGTAGTCCTCGGCCAGCATCGAATTGGAAACGTCCAGCGCAATCATAATCTCCGCCCCCTGGCTCTGATGTTCCTTAAGACGAGCTCCCATCTGAGGACGGGCAAGACCAAGGACGAAAAAGAACCAGGCTACAGCCAGAAGAGTAACCTTGAGCCATCCCTTGGCCGTCGATGCAGTCGGCATAAGTCTGCCAACAAGCGACGGATCGCCTATCTTCGCGATTCTCCTTCGTCTGGCGGCAAGATATACCGCATAGAACGCAAAAAGCAGCGGTACTATCAGAAGCAGTATCAGATATTGTGCCTGTGCAAGATGTATCATTACGGTAACCTCCTGATAATAAAAAATCTGAATAGCAGTTCAAGCAGCAGTGCCGCAAGTGCGACAAGAGCGTACCGCATAAAAAGCTCGCTATAGACGGGGAAGCTGTCAACAGACGTCAGAGTCTTCTCCATCTCATTGATTTCGGAATATATCTCCATCAGCTTGGTATTGTCGGTAGCCCTGAAATATTTGCCTCCGGTTCCATCTGCAATCTGTTTGAGAAGATTCTCGTCGATCTCCACCTGAACGTTCTGGAGCTGGACTCCCCAGGGAGTCATTACCGGATAAGGAGCCTCGCCGAGCGCCCCCACACCGATTGTATAAACTCTCACTCCGTAGGTCTTCGCTATCTCGGCCGCCATCAGGGGCGATACCTCTCCGGAGTTGTTCACTCCGTCCGTGAGCAGAATCACCACCTTGCTTTTCGCATCGGAATCCTTGAGCCTGGCCACAGCCGTGGCAAGTCCGTTGCCGATTGCGGTACCGTCATCAATCAGGCCCGTCTCCACCTCCTTCATCAAATTGATGAGAGTGGCCCGGTCGGTGGTCAGCGGGGACTGGGTGAAACTCTCTCCTGCAAAAACCACGATGCCGATACGGTCGCTAGGACGGCTGGCTATGAACTCAATTGCTATATCCTTGGCCGCGCCTATGCGGTCGGGGTTGAAATCCCGGGCAAGCATCGAAGTGGAAACGTCAATCGTCAGAACAATGTCGATACCTTCCGTGTCAACCTTGTCGAAAGACTCAGAACTGCGGGGACGCGCAATTGCCAGAATGATGGCCACAACAGCCACAAGCCGCAATATGAAAGGTATATGCCTGCACAGCACCTTCACCCTGGACTGCCATCCGCCGGTCCGGTAGGGGGTGATGTCGGAAACCACCATATAAGGGGTCCTGTTCCTGAGTTCCCTCCAGACATACAGGGCAATCAGAGGAACGAGCAGGAACTCCAGATATAACAGATTGGGATATTCGAAAAACATTATCTGCCCTCCTCTTTTTCTTCTTCAACCTGCTGCATATATGTCTCGTTCACGAACCTTACCGCAGTGGGAACAGCCTCCTCGTTCTCAAGGTCGGAAGCGTTGTGCTTGGCGAATTTAACGTAGTCAGCCGTAGTGAAAAGTTCCTGCAACTTTTCGAACAGCGCGGGTTCTATCCCCTTGTCCTTCAGGTCATCAAAAATTTCCGCGGAAGTGCTTTCCAATGCAGAGACTTCATATCGTTCGGAGATATACAGACGAAGCGCATCGGTAACCGCGGTATAGAACTGTTTCTGTTTGCCGCTCTGCCAGAGTTTCTGGGAGCGAATCTTGTCCAAAGACCTCAGAGCCACGATATGGGGCGGGTCCTTTACAGCGGGCTTTCCGAAGAATGAGCCGTTTTCGCGACGGGACTTGATGAATCTGACGATTACGAAAACCAGTGCGGCAATAAGTAGAGCAATTCCTGCCCAAGGCAGAATCTCCTTGAAAGTCAGAGGATATTTAATCTGACCTTTGATGTCATAAGGCTTGAATGTGGCCGTGTCGATCGGGACGGTGGTCACTTCGATTACGGGGGAATCGAATATGACAGTGTCCACGCTGCCGTCGGCGTGGCTGATTGCGGTGACAAGCGGTGGTAGGAAGTAACTTCCACTGTCGAAAGCGGTCAGAATCGACATACCCCTTACATTCACGATTCCCTTTTTCAGAGAAACGGTGTCAAAGGCCATCGGAGAAATCGTCTCGACACCCGGAGCCGGCTGCTCCTCAGGCTTCTCCACGAAAAAAGCGTCCCCTTCGGGGAAAGAGAGGTCAATCGTCCACTCGATCTGGTCTCCAATAAGAATGGTATCACGGCTGATTTTCGTGGACGGGCCGGAATCCTCTCCGGCGAATGCCGTCCCCGTCATCAGACAGGCAAGCATCAGTATGCCAACTATCCTCTTCATCACCTGCTTTTGAAAAATGTTATCAGCTCCTTCACATAGTCCTGTTCGGTACTGATTGTGACGGAATCTATCTTATATCGGTTCAACAGCTGCCCGGTATATTCTCCGGACAGACGGGTCCACTGCTCAAAAGAACGTCTCAACGAACCTGACGAGGTGTCGACCCAGGCTCCCGCCCCGCTTTCCGCATCCCTCACCCTGATCAGCCCAACATCAGGGATGCTTCTCTCTCTGGGATCATACACGTTGATTGCGCTTATATCGTGCCTGTTGACCGCTATCTTGAGCGCGTCTTCATATCTGGGACGGCCTCCGGCATCGGTATCCATAAAATCGGAAAGGATGAAGGCGGTGCAGCGTCTCTTGATTGCATTGGTCAGATATTGCAGCGCCACGCCTATGTCCGTCCCTTTCTCCTGCGGCTCGAACTCGATGAGTTCCCTGATGATACGCAGAAGATGGCTTCTTCCTTTCTTGGGGGGGATGAACTTTTCCACCTTGCCGCTGAAAAAAAGCGCTCCAACCTTATCGTTGTTCGCCGAAGCCGAAAATGAGAGGACTGCGGCTATTTCAGCCATCAGATCCCTCTTCATCTCACCTCTGGTCCCGAAGAATCTGGAACCGCTCACATCCACAAGAAGCATTACGGTCAGTTCCCTCTCCTCCTCAAACACCTTTATATAAGGTGAACGGAGACGGGCGGTGACGTTCCAGTCCATATTGCGGACATCGTCACCATACTGGTATTCCCGCACCTCGCTGAAGGCCATACCACGCCCCTTGAACGCCGAATGGTACTCTCCGGCGAATATCTGATGGGACAGGGCCTTGGTCCTTATCTCAATCTTGCGGACTTTTTTCAGAAGGTCTGTTTCCATTTTAAGGAACTTCTACTGCATTGAGAATATCAGTGATTATCTCCTCGGTGGTGACATTCTCCGCCTCGGCTTCATATGTAAGCCCGATACGGTGACGGAGCACGTCATAGCTTACCGCACGCACATCCTCGGGAATCACGTAGCCCCTGCGATGAATGAAAGCGTAGGCCTTTGCCGCCATACTCAGGCTGATGCTGGCCCTGGGAGAGCCTCCGAAACTGATCAGATTCTTCAGTTTGCCCAGACCGCATTCTTCCGGGACACGTGTCGCAAAGACAATGTCAACTATATATTTCTCGATTTTTTCGTCCATATAGACATCGCGGACTACCTCTCTGGCCCTGACAATGTCTTCCGGCTTGAGCGATGTGGTCGGTCTGGGGAAAGTCCCCTGATTGTTCATCCTTATGATGAGTTTCTCCTCCTCCTTTTTGGGATAGGATACTTTGACTTTCAACATAAAACGGTCAACCTGGGCCTCAGGGAGAGGATATGTACCCTCCTGCTCGATAGGATTCTGGGTCGCCATTACAAGGAATGGTTCCGGCAGGGGGAATGTCTTGTCTCCGATAGTAACCTGACGTTCCTGCATCGCCTCCAGAAGAGCTGACTGCACCTTCGCGGGGCTTCGGTTGATCTCGTCCGCCAGAACGAAGTTGGCGAAAACGGGGCCCTTCTTTATCTGGAACTGTTCGTTCTTCTGGCTGTAGATCATTGTTCCCACCACATCTGCCGGAAGCAGGTCAGGGGTGAACTGGATACGGCTGAATTCCGCATCGACAATTTTAGCCAGAGTGTTGATTGCCAAAGTCTTCGCAAGGCCTGGCATACCTTCGAGCAGAATGTGTCCGTTTGCAAGCAGACCGATGAGAAGGTTGTCGACAAGCTGTTTCTGGCCAATAATGACCTTACCCATCTCCATCTGGATGATGTCAACGAACGCGCTTTCCCTGCCTATGCGGTCGTTTAGCTCTTTAATGTTTACTGAATCCATCGTGTTTATTTGAAGTTTTTGTATTTTTGTCGTATTGAATGCCGTTGTCTTTCGGGCAACATTCTACAAATTTAATAAAAAAACAAATGCGTCTGTTCGTTTCTTTGTCCTATAATGGCTCCTCATTCAGCGGGTGGCAGTCCCAAATCAACGCCCCCTCTGTTCAGGATGAGGTGGAGCGGGCCCTTTCCATCGCTTTCGGGGAGCATATTTCCGTCGTAGGGGCCGGCCGGACTGACGCCGGGGTCAACGCCCGAAACTATATCGCCCATTTCGACGTTTCCGCCTGTGACTCTCCTGACGCGCAGGCCATATTACACAAATGTAATGCCATTCTTCACAAAAATATCTGCTTCACCGCTTTTTACAAGGTAGCCGACGATGCACACGCAAGATTCGATGCCGTGAAGAGGACTTACAGATATTATGTCCACACGGCGAAGGACCCCTTTGCCGTACATTCGCTTCATTTCAGGTTCACGCCGCCCGACATAGAGAAGATGAACCGCGCCGCGGTCTGCCTCCTCGGAGAGCACGACTTCTCCTGTTTCGAGAAGGTAGGCTCGGACAACACTTCCTCCATCTGCACCGTCCACGAGGCCCGGTGGAAGCGGACGGATGCCTCACACATCGTTTTCACAGTAACCGCCAACCGGTTCCTCCGGAATATGGTTCGCGCTATGGTCGGCACACTTCTTGAAGTCGGGGGGACAAGGCACGACGAAGAGTGGGTTCGTGAGGTGCTCGAAGCCCGCGACCGCGGACGTGCCGGACAGAGCGTCCCGGGCGAGGCACTTTTTTTGGAGAAGATTGAATATCCTTACGAACTTATTGAACTATAGACAATAAATATCAAAAATCACAAATATGTCACTTTCATTTTTACAAGTTGAAACTGAGGCTGTCGAAGCCGCAGTTGTTCCCCAGGCAGAAGAACTTTCATTCTCCCTGATTGATATGGCCGTCAAGGGAGGATGGTTGATGCTCGTCCTGCTGCTGTTGTCATTTGTCGCCATCTATATCTTCTCCGAAAGGTTGGTTTCCATCCGCAAGGCGAGCAAGATTGACAAAAACTTCATCAGGGACGTGAACGACTACCTTCTTTCAGGCAAGGTACGCTCCGCCAAAATGCTCTGCCACAGAAGCGATTCCTCAATCGCAAGAATGATTGAAAAGGGTGTTGACAGAATCGACAAACCCCTCGACGATATCCGCACGGCGGTTGAGAACGTAGCCAATCTCGAAGTCACCAAAATGGAGAAAGGGCTTCCCATTCTGGCCACAATCGCCGGTGGCGCCCCGATGATCGGATTCCTCGGCACCGTGATGGGTATGGTACAGGCCTTTTTCAATATGGCCCAGGCCGGAAACAACATCGACATCACCCTCCTCTCAGGCGGTATCTACACCGCAATGGTCACAACAGTCGGAGGTTTGATAGTAGGTATTCTGGCTTACTTCGGATACAACTACCTGACCGCTGAAGTTTCCGGAGTAGTCGCAAAGATGGAGGCCTCAACCATTTCGTTCCTCGATGCCGTTCAGGCGAAAAAAGATGCAAAACCCTGGGAGGAATAGGCTATGGCTATCAAGCAAAGGACAAAAGTTGACTCGGGGTTTTCAATGTCGTCAATGACTGACATTGTATTCCTCCTGCTGATATTCTTCCTTGTCACCTCCACCCTGGTCAACCCGAACGCGTTGAAGCTGCTGCTTCCCAAGAGCACAGGGCAGGTATCGGCCAAGGCGACGGTAAGCGTCTCCATCAAACACTATCCCGAGAAGAACTCCGTCTCCTACCACATCAACGGCAACCAGAAGCCGGTTGCATTCAGCGAGATTGAGCCTCAGATTGTAGATCTGCTCCAATATGAGGATGACCCCACGTTTTCAATCTACGCAGACGAAACTGTTCCCGTCAAGGAGGTTGTCGCTCTGATGAACATCGCAAAAAGGCAACACTTCAAGGTCATTATGGCCACCTCACCCGAATAACGGACTATGAACGCAAAGCTCACTGGGATAATAGCCACAGCGCTCTTTCACGGGGCGCTCCTCGCGCTTTGCGTCACATCGGGGCTGAAATATATATATCCCCCTCCGGAGGAAAAAGTGATGGTCATCGATTTCGGGCTGGAGCCGGAACCCATCGAGATGGAAACCGGAATTGAGCCGCGCGGGGAAGACCCGGAACCGGAAAAGGAGGTGGAACTCGTCAAACGGGCCGAAGCACCCGAAGAGGCTTCCAAACCGAACGTGGCTGAAGAGGCAGAGGTGGATGAGTTCGGTGACGTCGAGAAGCCTGAACCTCCCCGCGAAAAAGAGATAAACAAAAGAGCGCTCTTTTCAGCGGCGCACAATACCCCTCAAAAAGACACTCTCGAACAGCAGACAGCCAGCAGGGTATCAGACGCTCTGTCAAAAGGCCATTCCAAAGGGAATACAAACACCGGATCCGACCTTGGGGAGCCGTCCGTCCGCCTTGCAGGCAGAAACGTTGACGGAGCTCTTCCAGTCCCTTCATACGCCGTGAATGATTACGGAAGAGTCGTTGTCCGTATCCGTGTCAACCGCGAAGGCAAGGTTGTCTCAGCAATCCCCGGCGACATTGGGACCACCACCACAAGCGCCAGGTTGAGGGACGCGGCCAAACAGGCCGCTCTCAAAGCCCGTTTCAACGTCGCCGTGGATGCTCCCGAAATCCAGGAAGGGACCATCACCTACGTCTTCAAGTTGAAATGATTGTCCGATACGGTCAGTCGGCCCAGGTTCCGTTGACAAAGGTTTCGGTATATATACGGGTACCGTCATCTTCGAGAATCCAGGTGGTGAAAGACCTCCGTCCTTCATAAAATTCTATCACCCTGGCACCGTGTCTGAGGTGGTGATAAGTGTTGCCGTCACCGCCGCACCGTCCGTATGCCAGTGCGATTCCCATATAATCCACGATGAAGTCACTGTCGTGGTCGTGACCGCAGAACACTCCTATGGTGCTGCCGCCCTCGAGCATGGCGGCGAACATTCCTGAATTAATACGGCTGTGACCCCCGTATTCTCCCCGGACTCCTGCCACGTTGTTATGAGTGAAGTGTTCGGAAGTCCTGACCTGCCAAGCCTCCAGGAATTCCGGCAGAGGAATATGAAAGAAGGCTGCGGAAGGGATGACTCCGCCGTGTTCTTCCGCGCTTTTCCTGAATTCGCCGCGTATCCACGAAACCTGGTCGAAACTCATCCATTCGTAACGTATCTGCATATCCTCGTAAGGGCTCCCCTTCTGTATGCTTGTATGGGAATCCAGAAAATACAACTCGAATCCGGCATCCTTTCCCCTGTGTTTCCTGACGGGAACCCTGATGTCCGCAAGAATGCCGTCCTTTCCGATTACGGCAATGGAATACTTGCAGGAGGCCACCATCCCGGAGATTTCGGCCTTGGTCATATCCTGCTCCTGGTCGTGATTGCCGAATACATAGCAGAACGGAACCTTGAGGTCATCGAGGGTGTCCAGAAAACGTTGGAACAGCGGCTTGCATACCCCTCCGTTGGATATCACGTCACCGGTTATGGCAATCAGGTCCGGCTTTTCCGTCCGGACTTCGTATCGTATTCTTGCCAGAGTTGTTTTCTCATCCTCCTCATTTCCGGCATTCAGATGAAGGTCGGTAAGTTGCAGGACTTTGAACTTCCCGTCTTTGTCGAACCTCAGTTCCGGATTCCCGGCCCCAGCGCAAAAACACACTGCAAGCAGGATAATGCACAATATTGTCTTTCTCATACACACAAAGATACCATTTTTACGGACTATCTGTGCGACTTGAAGAATTCGGTCATAATGGTGCCGCATTCTTCCGCAAGAATACCGGACGTGACTTCTGTCCGTGGATGAAGAAGAGAGGGTGTAAAAAGTGTATACCCTCTCTTTGTATCCGATGCCCCATAGACAAGCCTGCCGAGTTGCGCCCACGCAAGAGCCGCAGCGCACATCGGGCAAGGCTCCAGCGTAACATATAAAGTGCAGTCAGTGAGATACTTTCCTCCGAGAGCGTCAGCCGCCATACCCACCAGCTGCATCTCGGCATGGGCCGTGGGGTCGGTCAGGGTCTCTGTCAGATTGTGGGCGCGGGCGATAATTCTGCCTTTGCAGACCACCACTCCGCCTACGGGAATCTCCCCTTCCCTTGCAGACTGCTCCGCCTCGCGGAGCGCATCCCTCATAAACTGTTCGTCCGGTGAAAACTTATCCATCATCTTGCCTGCTCGTATATTTTGCGTGACAGCGTCCTGTCGAGAGGTACATAGAATCCGACCTTCTCACCCTTGTTGCGGTGCAGACCCTCCACAAGAAGGTCGATGTCAGGGTCGGTTATGCCCAGTTCCGCAAGGGTCACGGGAAGCCCGAGGCTCTTGAAGAAGTCTTTCATACGACTTACACCTTCCGCAATCTTTTCATTGTCGGGAAGAGAGGCGTCAACGCCGAAGACCCTTTCGCTCAGTTGGACCGCCTTGCGGGGATTGTATGCAGAAACGACTGATATCCAGGCGGGAAAGATTACCGCCAGCCCAGCCCCGTGAGTCACGCCATAACGGGCGGACAACTCGTGTTCGAGCGCGTGGGAACTCCAGTCCTCCTCAACCCCCACCCCGCCGATTCCTATATGTGCCTGGGTTGCGGCCCACATTATATTGGCGCGGGCCTGCAGGTCATCGGGGTTCTTCAGAAGGCGGGCTGCCGTCTCCATTATCGCCAGCAACAAACCCTCGTTCATCCTGTCCGTCACTGTTGTGTCTTCTGTATTGCTGAAATAGCGCTCCATTATATGGGCCATCATATCGGCGATTCCCGCCACTGTCTGAACCCAGGGAAGGGTCAGGGTCAGTTCGGGATTCAGGAGGGAGAACTTCGGCCTCAGATAGTCCGCAACCCGGATGGATATCTTCGCAAGCGTCTTCGTATCAGTGATTACCGTGTTGCCGGAACCTTCGCTGCCCGCAGCGGGAATTGTCAGCACGACCCCGAGAGGCAACGCCTTGGTGACCGTGGCCTTTCCGCAGTAGAAATCCCAGAAATCCCCGTCATACAATGCTCCGGCACAGATTGCCTTTGCCGTATCTATCACGCTTCCGCCCCCTACCGGCAGCAGGAAATCGTAGCCTTCGCTCCGGACCATCCCGATACCCTCCCTGACCTTGGTATCAAGGGGATTAGGCTGTATGCCCTCCAGAATTCCGTACGGCAGGCCTTCTGCATCGAGGGAGGCTGTCACCCTGTCAAGAAGGCCGCTGCGCCTGACGCTGCCTCCACCGATGACTATCAGAACCTTCGAGGCGCCGAAAGCCTTGCACATCTCGCCGGCCTTCGATTCGCATCCGCTTCCGAAAACGAAGCGGGTATAGCTGTGATAAATAAAACTGTTCATAATCTGCTGTTATTTACCGCGGAGTCCACCCTCCACGTGACGTGATGCGGCGGCACGTTTCTCGTTTGAAGATATTTGAGTCAGGTCTTCCGGCCTGAATGCAGCATCACTGAACTTCTCATAAATATATTCCACCGCCTGACGGCTGGGGTGGACAAGGTCCTCCGCATAGAAGCGGTAATCCCTCAGTTCATCCATCATAATCTCGTAGGCCGGGAAATAGTCGCACCCTGAACGGCTGACCGCCAGTTGCAGGGAGGCCTTGGAAAGGGTGTTGACGTGGGCCCCGTCCCCCAGATGACGAATAGGTGAAACCGTGAAGATGAACCTCTTCTCCGTTGCTCCCGAGACAGGTCGTGTGATGGCACCGATGCAGCCGCAAATCTCATCCACCGGAAGCATCTCATAGGAAAACTCCTTCGCGGGGCGCTTCAGGCAGTTGGAGACCACCCTGCCGCCGTGCATCCATACCATCGCCGTCCCGAAAGTGATTATCACCCTGTTGCAACTGCGCCAGAAGGCCGAAGCCTCTGCAAGAGAGGCGTTGGCAAACGTCAGGAAATCCTTCCCATCGGGCCGGGCAAAAGAGGTATGATGCTCAAAGGAACATATCTTCCCCGCTCCGGCTCCCATTTCGATGCAATCCTCCTCCGTGAATGGCGTGCCGCTTGTCAGACGGGAAACCGCCGTGGCGATGCTGGCCGGGTTGTATAGCGTTCCGAACGGATTGACACAGACATTGAAGCCCGAATCGGCCATCCTGCTTCCGATATTGTCCGCAAAGCAACTGCCCAGGACCATTATCCTGTCCGAAAGGGCAATCTCCGTCCGGAGACGCACGGTTGATATCGGTGTGGTCAGTTTCATCTGAAAACGATTCCCAACAAAAATACTTAAAAATAGAGGGATTTTATGTAAATTTGAAGAAAATTTATCGAAATGAAAGTACTTGTTCTCAATTGCGGAAGCTCTTCTCTCAAATATCAGGTACTTGATATGAAGAGCGATAATGAAAGTTCACTGATTGCCAAAGGTCTTGTGGAGAGAATCGGAGGCCCGGTCGGTTCCATAACACACAGAGTCACCGGAAAAGACAAATATGTCGTCGAGGAGCCCGTCCCGGACCATACTGCCGGCATCGGCAAGGTTCTCGCCCTCCTTACGGACAAGGAGCTGGGAGCCATCAAATCCCTGGAAGAGATTGAAGCCGTGGGGCACAGAGTCGCCCACGGAGGCGAATTCTTCTCCGAAAGCGTGCTTGTCACCCCGGACGTAGTGGAAAAGATAGATCAGTGCTGCGACCTGGCACCCCTGCACAACCCTGCCAACCTTCTGGGCATAAAGGCCGTTGAAAAACTTATGCCGGGCATACCCCAGGCCGCGGTGTTCGACACCTCCTTCCACCAGACAATGCCTGACTATGCATACACATATTCCATCCCGGCCAAATACTATGACAAATACAGAATCCGCCGTTACGGATTCCACGGCACGAGCCATAAATACGTGGCGAAGAAGGCCTGCGAGTTTGCAGGGCTGGACCTCAACAACTCCAAGATAATAACCTGCCACCTCGGAAACGGCAGTTCCATCACGGCGGTCGTGAACGGAAAGAGCGTTGACACTTCGATGGGATTCACCCCGGTGGAAGGAGTCACGATGGGCACCCGTTGCGGAAACCTCGATGCCGGCGCCATCATCTACCTTCAGGAGAAGGAAGGGCTCGATGCGGCAGGCATCAACAAAGTCCTCAACAAAGAGAGCGGTCTTATCGGCATCAGCGGCCTCTCGTCAGACTGCCGCGACCTTATGGAAGCCGCCGACAAGGGTGACAAGGGGGCGCTTCTTGCGAAGAAAGTGCTCGCCTACGGCATAAAGAAATATATAGGTGCCTACGCCGCCGCGATGAACGGTGTCGATATGGTTGTCTTCACCGGAGGAATCGGCGAAAACTCCATCCCTATGCGTGAGGCCATCTGCAAGGATATGGAGTGGCTGGGCATCGAATTCGACACCGAGGCGAACAAGACGATGGGCCAGGACGTCACCCTCTCCCGCCCCGGGTCAAAAGTGAAAGTTGTCGCTGTCACCACCGACGAGGAACTCGTCATCGCCCGCGACACAATGAATCTTGTCTGTCGCTGATGCGGATTGTCTGTCACCAATTCGGACTTCGCTTCGCTTTTATACGGGGCGCTGCCCCGAACCCCGCCGCTCCGGGCAGCTATTTCACAGGCCTGTCCTGCCTGCCCTCCGCTAACGCCCGATGGCGTCTTTCTAATTAAGCGCGGGTCGCGAGGGTGTTCACAGCGAGCATCTTTATGCTCGCGGCCCGAGCAGCAGGGCTTTAGCCCGCCGGACGCTTAGGTCCTCATTCAGTGACAGACAATCCGCATCAAACGGCAAACGGCAAAAATAAAATTAACCGCGAACCAAATAAAACATAAAACTATGATAAAGAATTTTGAAGAAGTATTCGAGCATTTGCGCTCAAAAGAGAAGAAGAGACTTGTGGCAGCCTGGGCTGTCGATGACCACACCATTACAGCCGTCAGCAAAGCCGTCCAACTGGGCATAGTCGAAGGTACGCTGGTAGGCGACAAGGAAAAGATTCTTGATGTATGCTCTAAGGAAGGCATCGACCCCTCGCTGTTCACCATCATTGACAACAAAGTGGAACTCAAGGCCATCGCACAGGCAGTCCTGATGGTCCGCGAAGGACAGGGCGACATCCTGATGAAAGGTCTCTGCAGCACCGACAAATATATGCGCGGCATCCTCAACAAGGAAGCCGGACTTCTGCCTCCCAAGGCAGTCCTGAGCCACATCTCCGTCATCGAGAACCCCAACTATCACAAACTGATGATTTTCGGTGATATGGCCGTCATCCCCGCTCCCGATTTCAAGCAGAAGGTTGCAATCACCAAATACCTGGTCAACACAGCCCACGCGTTCGGCATCGAGTGCCCGAAAGTTGCAGCCATCGCCGCCACCGAGCAGATGATGGAGACTATGCCGGCCTGCATCGAAGCCGCCCTTCTGGCAAAGATGGGAGACCGCGGACAGATTCCCGCCTGCACAATCGACGGCCCTCTCGCCCTTGACGTAGCCCTCAACCCCGAGGCTGCCGCCATCAAGAAACTCAAGAGCACCGTTGCCGGAGATGCCGACTGTATGCTCTTCCCCAACATCGAGTCGGCCAACGTCTTCTACAAGACCAACTCCCAACTCTGCAAGAACACCCGGCAGGCCGCAATCGTTGCGGGCGCAATGGCCCCCTGCGTGCTGTCAAGCCGCGC
Organism: Bacteroidales bacterium; assembly: GCA_045642485.1. Lineage (GTDB taxonomy): Bacteria > Bacteroidota > Bacteroidia > Bacteroidales > UBA932 > Cacconaster. The sequence goes on from JAZUIV010000056.1 coordinate 24,839, forward strand.
GGACAGCATCGACACCAAGCTGAATTCCATCGCACTTGCAGCGCTGACAGCCAAATAGTTTTTTAAAAAGGCCCGTTTGACGGGCCTTTTTTTTCAACAAAAAGTAAATTTCATCCTTCTCTTTTTTATTTCCGGAATTTGTTTGACATTTACAGTCAACGTTAAACCAAACAAAGGAGGTAAAATTATGAAAAGGAAAGTGATGATGGGGAGTCTTGCCTCCATCAATTTGATGGTTGCGGCCATTCTTGCAGTCTCCTGCAACTGGCTGCCCGAAAAGCAGGACAACAGCAAGGACGAGGAAACAGAAGCCACTCTCGTACTGAATCTGGCCGGCACGAAGGCTTCCGAACTTAATCCTGACGATTTTTTCCTCACGGTCGTGCGTACGGAAACGATTGACCGGGAACCCGCGTCGGACACTTTTTATTTCGGCAGATTCGGGAGCAGGCCCCTGGAGATGAAAGTCAAGGCGGGACGGTGTCTCGTATGCGTCTGCTCCGATACCACCGCAATGCCGGCATTGTCCGCCCCTATCTATGGAGACAAGGTCTCCGTAATGGTCTCTCCCGGGAAAAAGGCCGATGTCAACCTTCTGTGCAAGATGGTCAACACCGGTGTCAAGTTCACCTTTTCGCCAGGATTCACGGAAAGATATGCCGGCAACACCCCCGTGATAGTCACGGCATACGGCAGGCTGCCATATCCCCTCTCCTTCTCCGGCAAGGAGATAGCCTATTTCGAGAGCGGCCCCATCTATTTCACGGTGGACGGAAACTATCTTTTCAGCAAGGAACTCATCGCGGGGGAGATCCGGCATCTGAAGATAGACGCATCCACCGATAAAAGCAGCGTGGATTTCTCTATAGCACTTGATGAATCTGTAAGCGAGGTTGAAGACATTCAAACGGTCGGAAGCATCCCCGTGCTGAATGTAGGAGAGGCGAAACGGATGCCACGCGGGCTCAGCGTAACCGTGCGCGGAAAGGTCGTGGGTGTGGTCAGCGGCAACAAGGTTGTCCCGGAAGCCGCAGTAAGTTCGAATATCGCACTGGCAGACATCAACGGGGATTACACCCTTGACAACGTGCTTCCCATCGAACTCAAGAATGCCCGGCAGAAAGAGGACCTCGCATTCAACACAGTCGTGGGAAAATTCGTGACGGTCACGGGAACCTTGGAGAAGAGGTATGACACGACTTCCCTGCTGAGTATCACATCCTATACGATACAGTGATCAGTCCTTTAGCTTACGGTACTTGAAACGGTGCGGCTCGGCATTTCCCAGCCGCATCTTCCTGTTTGCCTCGTATTCGCTATATGTCCCTTCGAAGAAATAAACCTTCGAATCCCCTTCGAACGCGAGGATATGAGTGGCGATGCGATCGAGGAACCATCTGTCGTGGGAAACGACAACAGCACATCCGGCAAAATTCTCCAGACCCTCTTCGAGAGCACGGATTGTATTCACGTCCACGTCATTGGTGGGCTCGTCAAGCAGCAGGACATTCGCCTGCTCCTTCAGGGTAAGGGCCAGATGGAGGCGGTTCCTTTCGCCGCCCGAGAGAATGCCGCATTTCTTCTCCTGGTCGGCTCCGGAGAAGTTGAAACGGGAGATATATGCCCGGGCATTGATCTCGCGATTCCCAAGTCTGACGAATTCGGAATTGGAAGCTATTGTCTGATAGACAGTCAAATCCGGGTCTATCTTCTTGTGCTGCTGGTCGATATATGCTATTTTCACGCTCTCCCCTACCGAGAATTCGCCGCTGTCAGGCTTCTCGTAGCCCATAATCAGCCTGAAGAGAGTGGTCTTGCCGGCACCGTTGGGGCCGATTACACCCACTATACCTGCGGGCGGCAACTTGAAATTCAGATCCTCGAACAGAAGCCTGTCCCCGTAGGACTTGCTGACTCCGCTGCACTCTATGACCTTGTTGCCCAGACGGGGGCCGGCGGGGATAAATATTTCCAACCTTTCCTCCTTCTGCTTCCCGTCCTCGTTAAGAAGTTTCTCATATGCTCCCAGACGGGCCTTGCTTTTGGCCTGACGGGCCTTGGGAGCCATTCTGACCCACTCCAGTTCCCTCTCAAGAGTCTTTCTGCGGCGGCTTTCCTGTTTTTCCTCCATTGCAAGGCGGGCGCTTTTCTGTTCCAGCCAGGAAGAGTAGTTGCCTTTCCAGGGAATCCCCTCCCCACGGTCCAGTTCGAGAATCCAACCTGCCACGTTGTCAAGGAAATACCTGTCGTGAGTCACGGCAATAACAGTGCCCTTGTATTGTTGCAGATGGGCTTCCAGCCATTGTATTGATTCGGTGTCCAGATGGTTTGTAGGCTCGTCAAGAAGAAGTACGTCCGGCTCCTGAAGCAGCAGACGGCACAGGGCTACCCTTCTGCGTTCGCCTCCGCTCAACGTGGCAACGGAAGCCTCACCGTCGGGGCACTGCAGGGCGTCCATAGCCCTTTCCAGTTTGGAATCGATATCCCATCCGCCGACAGCCTCGATTTCGTCGGTCAGTTCCCCCTGCCTTTCGATAAGCGCGTTCATCGTGTCGTCATCCATCGGCTCGAGAAACCTGTTGCCTATCTCTTCGTATTCGGCCAGCAGGTCCATTGTCTTCTGAACCCCTTCCCGCACCACCTCGACAACCGTCTTCGAATCATCGAGTTTCGGCTCCTGTTCAAGGTAGCCGACAGAGTATCCGGGGGCAAAGACAACCTCACCGCTTGTGGGCTGCTCAATGCCGGCGATGATTTTCATCACCGTCGATTTACCGGCGCCGTTCAAACCGATGATGCCGATTTTTGCGCCATAGAAGAAAGAAAGGTAGATATCCTTAAGGATTACCTTGTTGTTGTGGGGAAGAATCTTGTTCACCCCATTCATAGAGAATATTATCTTTTCGTCTGCCATAGTCCTCTGATTTGCATATAGTTCAAGATAATGGAAACAACCTTCGAGACATCGTCTCCGAGTTTGGAGGAATCGATGCACAAATCGTATGACAGGGCATCTCCCCATCTCTTGAAAGTGAAGTAGTTATAATAGTCTGCACGTTCCTTTTCATTCTGCTCGATAAATTTGCGGGCGGCGCTCTCCGAAAGGCCGCGCCCCTCCATTACCCTCTTTATTCGGGACGGCAACGAGGCACTTATGAATACGCTGACAAGGCCGGGATTGTCCCTGAGCACGTAGTCCGAACATCTGCCGATTATAATGCAGGATTCCTCGGCTGCAATCTGGCGTATGGTCTGGCTCTGGAAGTTGAAAAGGGAGGCGTCGGACATAATGTCATGACCGACATTGTCGCTCGGATGGGATGACCCGATGACTCCGAATATCGAATGGAACACACTTCTGGGCTGGTGCTCGTCCCGCCTCTCAAAACACTCCGGACTCAAACCAGAACGCCTGGCAGTCTCCTTAATCAATTCTTTGTCATATACTTTGACACCCAACTTCCCGGATAGGGCTCTAGCCGTGTCATACCCGCCGGCTCCCACCTGGCGGCCAATGGAGATGATGAAGTTTCCCATAATCTATAGTGTCTTGAGTTGACGGACAAGCCTGAATAACATTATCTCTGCCAGCAGAGCGGCAAGGAAGTCGGAGGCAGGCATACTGAACCAGACGCCGTCCGTTCCGAAAAACATCGGTAGAATCAGCAGGCAGGGAAGCAGAAAGATCAGTTGCCTGCTCAACGAAAGGACAATCGCCTTTCGCGCCAGACCCAGGCATTGGAAGAAGTTGGAAATGACAATCTGCCTTCCGACAATGGGGAAAACGAGGACGGCTATACGAAACCCCCTCGATGCAATGTCTATCATCTCACCGTCGTGAGTAAAAAGCGAAACGGCCGTACGGGGGCATATCATTCCAACCGCAAAACAGGTGCAGGTCATCACGCTGGCCCATATCATCGTCAACTTCAGTACTTCCATCACCCTGCCATACTGTTTCGCTCCATAGTTGTAGCCGGCTATGGGCTGCATACCCTGATTGAACCCCATAATAATCATAATAAATATGAAAATCAGCCGGTTGACAATCCCGTATGCACCTATCGAGAGGTCGCCTCCATATCGTTTCATCTGGTTGTTGATGAAGATGACGACGAAACAGGCCGTAACGTTCATAAGGAACGGAGCCATACCTATCGAGAGGGAGCGTCCGGCAATCTTCCAGTCCACTCTGAAATAATCCCACGAAAAGTGGAGGAACTCCCTCTTGTCGGACAAAGTGATCATGATCCATACAAAAGAGACGCATTGAGCCAGCACGGTCGCAATTGCAGCTCCCTTTATTCCCATCTTGAACCCGAAAATGAAGAGAGGGTCAAGCACAGCATTGATTCCCACCGTAAGGATTGTGGCATACATTGCGCGCCTGGGATGCCCTGAGACCCTGACCACCGAATTGAGACCGAAATAGAGATGAGTGACCACATTCCCGAGCATAATGGGAATCATATACTCCCTGGCATAGGGAAGAGTGGCATCGCTGGCCCCGAAGAACCGGAGAATCGGGCTGAGGAAAAGGAGGGAGACGGTGGCGAACAATACGCCCAGCAGAACATTGAGCAGGAAAATGTTCCCCAGCACTTTCTGGGCCGCAGGGTAGTTTCTCTGACCCAGAAGCACGGAAATCAGAGTGGAACCGCCTACCCCGACAAGGGTCCCGAAAGCTGTCGAGAGATTCATCAGAGGGAAGGTGACGGCAAGTCCGCTGATTGCCATAGCCCCGCATCCCTGCCCGATGAAAATGCTGTCCACCATATTATATAATGACGAGGCGGTCATCGCAATGATGGCCGGCATCGCATACTGCCTGAGCAATGTACCTACCTTCTCGGTACCGAGTTCCAACGGTGCTCCGTTGTTCATAGTTCGCTGTCAAAAAAAATCGCTTCAAAGGCAAGCCTCCGAAGCGAACAAGATTTATTGTTTCTTAAGGTTAAAAGGTATCTGAACTATTCGTCGCGGAGTTGCAACTTCTGTACATAGATAGCCTTCTGCATTGCCGCGCGCTTCTTTACTGAAGGTTTCTCGAAAGTCTTGCGGTCGCGAAGTTCACGGATAATGCCTGTCTTCTCGAATTTCCTCTTGAATTTCTTGAGAGCTCTCTCAATGTTTTCGCCTTCTTTTACCGGTACAATGATCATGTTGCAAACACCTCCTTTTTCTTAGGGAGTGCAAATGTATGAAAATTTCCATAAATTTGCATATGCTGAAAGAAAAATTTTACAGCTATCTGAAAGAACTCAGGAGATACTCTCCCCGTACCGTCGAACTCTACCGTGATGCAATCGACAGATTTACTGACATTTCAGGAGGGAGCCGCACAGAAGACATCATCCCCCTCCTTTCCAGCCGCACAATAAGGTCATTCGTCGCCGAAGAGCTTGACAGGGGGCTTGACGCCCGAAGCGTCAACCTGCATCTCTCCGCCCTGAGCACATTCTGCAATTTTCTTGTCCGGGAAGGGGCCCTTGCATCCAATCCGACAAACAGGATTCCCCGCCCGAAAACCGACAAACCCCTTCCAGTTTTCTATACGGAACACGCACTTGAGGACTATTTCGAGATAAGCGGAAGGCTTCTGTCGGAGAATCCGGATGACTTCCCGGCCTTGAGAAGAAGGACGATAATGCTTCTTCTCTATTCCAGCGGTATGAGACGTGCGGAACTCTGCGGATTGAAAATCGCCGATTTTGATGCTTCACGGCATATACTGAAAGTCACGGGAAAAGGCGACAAACAGAGACAAATTCCCCTTCCGGCTTTGATTTGTAACGAACTATTGCTATATTTGGATAGGAATAGGGAGCGGTTCCCCTCCAATCCTGAAGGGATGTTCTTCCTCACCGACAAGGGCCAGCCGTTATATCTGGCGTTCGTGAACAATGTGGTCAGGGCGGAACTTTCAGGATATGCAGGATTTACGGGCAGAAAGTCGCCTCACGTGCTGAGGCATTCCCTCGCCACACATCTGCTCAACAGAGGGGCCGACCTGAACAGCATCAAGGAACTGCTCGGGCACAGCTCTCTCGCTGCCACGCAGGTCTATACCCACAATTCCTTCGAGCAGCTTAAAAAGACATATTTAACCGCCCATCCAAGGGCAAAAAATGGAGGTGATTATGGATATTAAAGTTCAGTCAATCAAATTCGACGCGGATCAGAAACTGCTTGATTTCATCGACAAGAAAATCGGCAAGATCAGCAAATTCTTCGACGGTATCATCCGTGCTGAAGTCAATCTGTCCCTGCTGGCAGACCCGCAGAACAAGAACGTTCAGGTCAAGGCCGTAATTCCCGGAGAGGACATCATCGTAGAGCGTCACGCCGACACTTTCGAAGCGGCAGTGGTGGACTGCGCGGACGTTCTCAAGGAACTGCTCACCGCAGCCAAGGAAAAACGCAACAAGAAATAGACTCCCCTATCCTGTGACAAGTTCCAGGATATCATCGGCATTTATGCCGAAGAAATACTCTCCGACCGGTTCGTTTCTGAGCCGGTCGTATATTTTGTCCCTATCCATCGGGCAGCCCGTCATCCTGCGGCAGAATTCGTCCGTGTCGCGGCTGAAGAAATAATCCCCATAGACGTTGAAGCCGGTGATTCTACCACCGGAGACTTCCATATTGAGTTCTATGAATCCGGATGGGAATTTCCGCGAGACAGTGTATGAATAGGCGGGGCTTGCTCCGAAATTCCAGGCTTCGGTGGAGTATTTGTCTTTCAGCAATACATCTACCGCCTCCCTGTCTTCCTTCGTATAGGTATATTCCGAGGCCTCCGGGCAGATGTTTTCAGCGATGAAGTCCATAAACTCCTCAACCGTCATATCCTTTCCGAGGGTGTCCGAAATGTTCGCCACTCTGCTTCTGACCGACTTGACAGCCTTGCCCTCGAATTTCTCGGGCCTGGGGTTGAGAGCCCCCGCAAGCCTGTCTATCGATGCGCTGAAAAGAAGTGTTCCGTGCTGCAGATAATGTCCGCCGGAAATGCATTCCGCAGTTCCGGATATCTTGCTGCCGTCAAGGAGAATGTCATTGCGACCGGAGGTCGATGCTTCAAGTCCCAGTTTCTTCAGAACCTCTATCACCCTTTTCACCCCCTCCCCTTTCGGGCATCCGTACAGGGAGTAGTTGATGTTCCCAAGGTCGTGGAATACAGCGCCTCCTCCGCTCAGGCGCCTGACAACCGCTATGCCGTTCTTCCTCACGAAATCGCTGTTTATCTCCGCTCTCGCGTTCTGATTTCTGCCGACTATCACACTGTCGGCATTCCGCCAGACACGGATGGCCGGTTCCTCAAGATGACGGGTGAGATACTCCTCGGCCGCAAGGTTGCGGTACGGGTCCGTGCAGTTGTCGACAATGAGCAACATAAGAATCGACGTTAATCATTTCAGAGCAGCTTCTACGCGTTGAGAGTGTTCCAGAGGGTGTCTTTCAGTTCCGGTATCCCCTCTCCGGTGAGAGAGCAGATGAAAAGGCAGGGGATTTTTCTCGGCAGATGGCGGCGGATCTCCTTTCTCAGTTCCCCGTCCACAAGGTCGGACTTTGTGATGGCCAGTACCCTCTGCTTATCAAGCAGTTCGGGGTTGTAGAGTTTGAGTTCACGCAGCAGAATCTTGTATTCAGCCGCAATGTCATCGCTGTCCGCAGGAATCATAAAGAGCAGCATCGAGTTGCGCTCGATATGCCTGAGGAACCTCAGTCCCAGTCCCCTGCCTTCGTGGGCCCCTTCGATGATGCCCGGAATGTCGGCAATGACGAAAGACTTGTCATCGTAGTAGTTGACGATACCCAGATTGGGTTCGAGAGTGGTGAATGCATAGTCCGCTATCTTCGGCTTCGCCGCGCTGACAACCGAAAGCAGCGTGGATTTGCCGGCATTGGGGAAGCCCACAAGACCTACGTCGGCCAATATCTTGAGTTCCAGAATGAACCATCCTTCAGTCCCCTCCTCGCCCGGCTGCGCATACCGGGGAGTCTGGTTCGTGGCGCTCTTGAAGAAGTCATTTCCCTTTCCTCCGCGGCCTCCACGGCAGAGAATCTCCTGCTGTCCGTCCTCAATCACTTCGCACAGGACCTCGCCGGTTTCGGCATCCTTGGCTACCGTTCCGAGCGGAACCTGAAGGATAATGTCCTCCCCGTTCTTTCCGTGCCTGAGTTCACCGCTTCCGGCGCCGCCGTCCTCAGCCTTGATATGCTTCTTGTATTTGAGATGAATCAGAGTCCACATCTGGGCATTGCCCCTCAGGATGATGTGACCGCCACGGCCTCCATCCCCACCGTCGGGGCCTCCCTTGGCGACATACTTCGCCCTGTGGAGATGCATCGACCCGTTGCCCCCGCTCCCGCTGTGGCAAAAAATCTTTACATAATCTATGAAATTGCTGTCCGCCATAACTCCGCAAAGATAGTGAAATTTTTCGGGGGAATTCCCGGACTCCAGTTGGAGTCTATGATGATTTTTCTATGGATGGGACTGAATTACTATGCCTTATTGTGGCCTGAGCATATTTCACACTGACATGTGGGCTCAGAGAAATGACGAACGCCGACGATTGTGCCACGGTGAGTATCAAAACGAGGCTTAATCCTATCAAATAAATCTCTCTCACTGTTTTCAAAGAATCTACGGAGTGCAACAGAGCAAAGGTCCGCAATCTGAACCATGCCGGTCAGTTCTGAATTTACATATAATGGAGTCTCTATGATATGCTTGATGGATGTCCAAAGAGTGCCCTGCTTATGGAAACGCTTCATCAGTTCTGTATGCTTCCTTGAAACAGTGTCGTTGTTGTCATGAATGAGCAGCCCATAAGTGGCTTCCTGAGAATGGGAGACATTTGCAAGGTAGTGTTCAAATCTTGAGACTATCTGTTCAAAAGCCTGCTCGTCAGTGGATAGTTTTGACTTGCTCGGATCAAAGAATACCTTGTCGATACATTCGGCGAAAATCCTTGCGTGAGTCCAGCTGCCAATCTGATCTGCAATTTCTCTGATGAAAGCAACCCTCTCTTCATATGTAAGGTGGATGTATGCTTCCGTCTGTTTGTAGTTTTTCTTCAGCTGTTTCAAGGCTTTGGAGTTGTTCTGCTTCTTGACCCTGAAAATTTCGGCTTTTCTTTGCTTTTCAACCTCACTTCGCCTCTCGTCATAACTCATCTTTTCAAAGCCGGGAATTTTGTTTTGCTCCAGATACGAACGGATAATCCATCCTGTGTGGATTTCCATATCCGACAGTCCATACTTTGACTTGATTTTGTTAATGGAAATATCGCATTTCTTCCAATCCTTTACCGGGATTGATATGCCGCAAAGAACGTAATGCGAAGTATTACCGGGGATTTGCGGAGTGCCGGATTCGTCAATGTAACAGAAGTATACCATATTATTGTAGACGTCAAGGCATAAAAAAAGCGACTAGTATCAAGGCCTAAGCCTATGATTGAGACGCTTGGCGACTCCTCCTAGACGCAATGCGAAATTACACATTTTTTTGATTATGCAAAAATATATTTCAATTTACCCTAATTTCGGCACGAGGTTGACAGCCTTTCGCTTGTTCTCATCGACAATCTTCGCATAAATCTGAGTTGTGCGGATGTTGCAGTGGCCGAGGAGTTTGGAAACGGTGTAGAGGTCTGCCCCGTAGGTCAACGTGAGGGTGGCGAAGGTGTGGCGGCCGACGTGGAATGAGACTTTTTTGTCGATGCCTGCGTGACGGATGAGGGCCTTGAATCCGTACACCCCATTCTGAATGTCCACAATGTACTGGGATTTGATGGCAGTGGCGAGCTCCATCTGAGACTTGTTCCACTCTTTGTCCTCTCTTGATTTTCCCGAGCGGAGATATAGGTTGAGGAACTTGTATTCCCGCTGCCCACCGCTGAGATAGCAGTCAAGGCAAAAATAAAAAACGGTCTTGGAAGGCCGTAATTCAATGTTTTTATATTTTTCGCTATGGTTGAAAATCATAGCATTGTGACGTAGTCTATGAAATTCAAATAGGCCACATCTTCGCAAAGATAGTGAATCTTTCATTGATTTTTTCCAAGATATATAGAGGGTTGAAGGAATCTATGTACTTTTGCAAAATATGGAAACCTTGGCAAAACCCAAGGCGAATTTCCCAAATTACATTGAATTATATTTGATAGGATGAGAACAAAAAAATTTACCTGTTTTTCAATTCTGCTGATTTTGTCATTATTGGCGTATTCCTGCCAAGAAGAGATAAAACCTTTAGTGATAAATGAGCAGGGGTATTTTACGCTGCACGCGCAAAATGAATCGGAGTTTCATATCTCGGGTGAAGAAGAGCCGAAGACCCGATCTGTCCTTCAGCCAGATGGAAGTGTGTTCTGGTCGCCAGCTGACAGCATAAGTTTCTTCATCGTGAATGGAGCCAATGGCGGCTATCCGCTGGTATCGAACAATTCGTCCGACGCCGCTCAGGCAGATTTCATCGGCAAGATTGGTAATTGTCCTCAAGGCGCCACCTTTTTTGCCATTTATCCATACAATGCCAAATCATCTTGCACGGAGTCCACTTTATCTACATACCTGCCTTCAGAGCAGACAGCGGTGGAAGGCACTTTTGCCGATGACTTGTTCATCAGCGTGGCCACCTCGCAGACCGACAGGATGAATTTTTATCACGTATGCGGAGGATTCAAGTTCTCGGTGAGTGGCGAAGGCATCCGAAAGGTTGTTTTCAAGAACAACGACGGCGGATTGTTGGCTGGCCGCCTCACGATAGGTTTTGACGAATCGGGCCGTCCGGTGGTGACTGGCATAAAGGATGGCACCGATGCCATTACGGTGAATGCCCCGGATGGGGGTACATTCATTCCCGGCAAATATTATTATGCCATTCTGCCTCCCACAAGATTCACGAAAGGAATTACCATCACTTACCATCGTGAATCCGAGCACTGTGTTTTCAACAGTACGAAGGATTTCTCTGTAAAGCGTGCCGTGTTCAGCAGGGTGTATGGCAAGGATGAGGGACTAACCTATTGGAGAACCGTTAATTCGTATGCCAAGTTCTTATCCGGCGCTCAGATACTTCCCAACGGCATTGAAAAGGGAACAATCACTGAAATCCATTTCCACATCAATTCCGACAAGAAGACGAATGTGTCTCCTAAGTATGAATCGGGCGAAAATCTTATGCCGATTTATTTTGAGTTGGACGGCACTGTGGTGCATTTCTATACCCCGGCCGATTGCTATACGGCATCGCGTATGGATGGAATGTTTGAGGATTTTTCATCCATAAAATCCTTGGATTTAAGCACCTTTGACACATCGAATGTTACTGGTATGAATAGCATGTTTCAGGGTTGTACACAATTGTCATCTTTGGATATCAGCAGTTTCAATACATCCAGGGTAACCACTATGCCATCTATGTTTTATCATTGCAGCAGTTTGACATCTTTGGATTTGAGCCATTTTGACACTTCGAATGTTATTGATATGAGTTTCATGTTTGATGGTTGTACACAATTGTCATCTTTGGATATCAGCAGTTTCAATACCTCAAAGGTTAGAATGATGCGTTTCATGTTTGAAGAGTGTAGCGGTTTGACATCCTTGGACTTAAGCCATTTTGACACTTCGAATGTTACCGATATGCAAAGAATGTTTTATCATTGCAGTAGTTTGACATCCTTAGACTTGAGCCATTTTGATACATTCAGAGTAACCACCATGTCACAGATGTTTGATGGTTGCAGCAGTTTGACATCTTTGGATTTGAGCCACTTTGACACAACGAATGTTACTGATATGTTTAGGATGTTTCTGGACTGTGCACAATTGTCATCCTTGGATGTCAGCAGTTTCAATACTTCAAAAGTTACTGATATGGGACAGATGTTTTTGAATTGTAAACAACTGTTATCTTTAGATATCAGTGGTTTCAATACGTCCAAAGTTACTAGTATGAAAGTAATGTTTGGACAATGTCAGAGTTTAACCTCCTTGGATTTGAGCCATTTTGACACATCGAATGTTATTGATATGGATGGTATGTTTTATGATTGTAGCAGTTTGACCTCTTTGGACTTGAGCAGTTTTGATACATCGAATGTTACTAATATGTATAACATGTTTTATTGCTGTTCTAAGCTTAATTCATTGGATATCAGTAGTTTCAACACATCGAAGGTTACGACTCTGCATGGGATGTTTTGTTATACTGGTCTGTCAACGTTGGATTTGCGTCATTTTGACACGTCGAATGTAACCGATATGTCATGCTTGGTGGGGGATTCATACTATCTTGAGTCTGTGGATTTAAGCAGTTTCAATACAGAAAAAGTGCAGGAAATGGGTGCAATGTTTCAGAACTGCAAATCGCTCCAGCGGATAGATTTAAGTAACTTCACCACGCCTGCTCTCAGGGATATTTCTTACATGTTTAATGGATGTACCAAACTCAGACGATTGATTTTGACGAATTTCGATATGAGTTTGGTAAATGCAAAAAAATATGCTTGCAATGATCTTGCGAAGCAATCGAAATCCTGCAAGATAATCTGTAGCACAGCCACAAAAAATGTCTTGGAGGATGAATCGGCTCATCTGGGTTATTCAAGTGAATATATACATTGGTACTTGGATGGAGTAGTGCCTGAGAGTGACGAAGATTATGATGAAGAAGTTGACCTTTATGTCAGCACAGACTACGGCAAGGATGGCACTTATTCCGTTCTACAGAAAGCTACGGAAGGTAATGGTATTGACATCGTGTTTATCGGTGATGCCTATTCGGACAGGCTGATAGCCGATGGCACATACGATGCAACGATGAAACGTGCAATGGAGGAATTTTTCAGGGATGAACCTTACAAATCCTTGCGCAGCCTATTCAATGTATATGAGGTGTATGCCGTGTCAAAAAACGAGACAGTGGATGGCATTACCGCCCTCAGTTCTTGGTTTGGCGAAGGTACACATATTGGAGGTAATGATGGAAAAGCCATGTCCTATGCGACCCAAATACCTTCAGTTACCAATCTGGACAACACATTGATAAATGTAATCATCAACCGCAGGGCGTATGCCGGGACGGCCTATATGTATTATCCATCATCCGGGGATTATGGCAGCGGGCTTTCGGTGACATACACACCATTGGGAGTCTCTAATGAGGAATTTGGAAACATCCTGCGGCATGAGGCTGGAGGTCATGGTTTCGCCAAATTGGCCGATGAGTATTGGAATAATCTCTATGGCGAAATTAGCAAGGAGGAAAAGGATAATCTGAAAGTTCTGTCTGCATACGGATGGTATAAGAATGTTGATTTCACCGACAATCTGTCTGAAATTAAGTGGAGCAGGTTCGTTTCCGATGCCCGCTACTCGTCGCAGGGCATTGCAGCATATCTCGGAGGAGCCACTTATCCATTGGGTGTGTGGAGACCTACGGAATACAGCATCATGCGCGAAAACACAGGAGGATACAATGCTCCATCGCGAGAGGCAATCTACTACAAGGCAAACAAATTGGCATACGGTGAGTCGTGGGAGTATGATTATGATACATTCGTGAATTTCGACCGTGCCACTTACGTGGCACCAGTTGCTGCCAGAGCCGTACATACGTCATCCGATAGTTTCCGTCCTACACATCCACCTGTTATTGTGAAAGAAAATTGGAGAGATGTGTTGAAAAACAATAACGTCAAGAAATAACCGGTGAAATGGACACCTCCACGCAACTTGAAAACCATTGAAACAATAAAAATCGATATCGATAAAAACACAAGTGATTTATGAAAAAAAGAATAATAGATTCGTGTGTCTGCATATTGTTGAGCCTTGTAACATTGACATCCGCTTGCCAGAAATCTGAAGTGGGGGTAGCGTCTGTTACATTAAGCCAGAACAGTTTAATTATGCGAGTAGGCCAGACCTCCTCTATTCGTGCCAATGTCAAGCCCGATGATGCCACAGGCAAGACCGTTGTCTGGACGAGTTCCAACACGGGGGTTGCCACAGTGGCTGATGGGGTGATAACTGCTCTGAAAGTTGGCTCAGCCACCATCACGGCGAAAGCGGGTGACAAGAGTGCGACGTGTGCCGTGACAGTGGAGGCTACTTCTGTGTCCGATGTGACGGTTGACCCCACACAGGTAACGTTGAAGGTGGGCCAAACGGCAACGCTGTCTGCGACCGTTTCTCCCGATAATGCTACCGACAAGACCGTTGTCTGGACGAGTTCCAACACGGAAGTTGCCACAGTGGCTGATGGGGGGATAACTGCTCTGGAAGTAGGCTCAGCCACCATCACGGCGAAAGCGGGTGACAAGAGTGCGACGTGTGCCGTGACGGTGGAAAATACGGCGGGAGGCGGCCAGGAACCGACAACGGAGGAAGATTTGGACTTATAGTTTTTCGCCCGAACTCCACATCGCCAAGTAACTCAAAACCGCGACTACGTGTATAATCACGGTGCGAATATTCAATTGGACTCCAGTTGGAGTCTATGATGATTTTTCTATGGATTGTTGGAAATAATAAGAGCTGTCATCGCTCTTGATGGCAGCTCTCTTGAACTGTTTTCGGTCATAGACCTTTTTTGACTTGTGAGTCATGGTTCTGGAAATTACCGGATGACCATGAGCTTCAATTTCCTCAAGCCTTGATGCTCTGCGATTTGCAATAAGGAAATCTTCTTGAGTAATTCGGAATCTATTCTGAGTCATAATCATATATTTGGGGCTGCAAAGGTAACTATTTTATTTAGATTCGGAATAAAATTTTACAAAAAATTCCATTATTTGGGAATTTTACCTATATTTGCAGTGGCTTGCAATAAATATATTACTATGCTGTATGGAAGTTAATATTGCTGATGATGACCTGAAAGAGTTAATAGAAACGGGCCATAACAATAAGTATAAAAAGTACTCCAAGGATAAGAAATTTATGGAGGGTTTGGCGAGGGCGTACAAAATTATGCTTGTCGTTGAAAAAGCTG
>JAZUIV010000057.1:0-18473 GCA_045642485.1 Bacteroidales bacterium
CTGCTCAGTTTGTCAGCCCGCGATAAAGACTCCATCTACATATTGGATATTCTCAGACAGGAATGGAAAAATGACGATGAACGCTTACGATAAAATATATCTTGAGGACGCAGCCCATAATTTCGGTGTTATGGTAGATTGCGCGGTGAATACGATTGGATGCCCGGCAGAGCAGTTCTGGAACCGTTTCCTGGCAAGCAGCATCGAGTGGCGTTTTTCTCGCGGAGCCGTGGATATCATCTCCGGACATTCGGGAATTGAACTTGCCCTGATGGTATTCGGCGAAACCGGAAGAATCATCGAGACTTGCGATACGTCAATATCTATCTCATCAAGAGAATATTGGGCGGGTGTCACACTGGCTCAGTATCAACGAAACATCGGATTGTCATTCAAGGAACTCACCACCAGAGGACTTGGCCTGATACAGACCGTAGCAATGTTCAACCCTCTGCACGAAGCAGACCAGACAACGTTTGAAAAGGTGGCGGCGGACATTATCGGAAGCAAAAATAGAGATAATTCCTGGCTAAAAACCGCGCGTAAAATCAACGGATTCACCCAAGAGCAACTTTCTGCGAAGTCCGGCGTGTCAATCAGGCTTATCCGTGCATATGAACAAGAGAAAATCAATGTTTCCAACGCGGAATACAGCACAATAATGAGGTTGAGGAATGCCTTAAACTGCGCTTGATTTCATAATACAGACACTTTAAGACATAAACTAAATACGCCGACTAACAGCATACTTGTGCTCATTCGTACATACAAATGAACGCAGACATAGTTCGTTCGACCAATAAGCAATCACGTTTCATCCGCACGTTGGCGGTAGTGGGATTGTGACAATACTTCCGTTGTAGTGAACGGTAATGTCTGAACTTTCATTGTCAAGTCCGCAGGCAGTGCCGGGGCGGACGATGACGATGCGGAAGTCCCTCTCGGCGAGCATACCGTCAAAAGAGCCCTGCCTGTCGCCTATTGTCAGGGTGCGGACATCGTCATCCCAGCGTATGGGAATCACACTGCATTCGCCGCGCTCGTAGGCGTAACCGTCGCCTGCATCCTCGTAAAGTTCAAAGTTGGCGTCTGCCCCCGGATAGATGCGTATCTGCAGGTTGTCCCAAGATTTCTCGGATGCGAACTGTACGTCGGGGCCTATGGGCAGTATGCTGCCGCCGCGCACAAAAACAGGCATATCATCGAGAGCATATTCCTTTGTGAATGAGCATTTTCCTTCAATGCTATCTCCTGTCCAGAAATTCACCCAGTGGCCTTCAGGGAGATAGACTTCCCTCCAGGAGTCAAGGGTCGTGACAGGTGCGGCGAGAATGGATCGGCCAAAAAGGAACTCGTCTTCGACATTGCAGGCCCGGCTGTCGGAAGGCCAGTCCATAAACAGTGGTCTCATGAATACGTCGCCACCTTCCGTGACCTTATGCGCAAGGCTATATGTGTAAGGGAGGAGTCTGTATCTCAGAGTGATGAACTTCTCCTGATTGTCGTACCATACGTCGCCTTTCCGGCCCCATTGCCATATCTCGCGCGGGGTGTGCATACCGTGCGAGCGCATAATGGACTCGAAGGTGGCAAACTGGAACCAGCGGGCGTACACCGTCTTGTATTCAGGATTGGCGTTGCCGCCGGGATAGTCGCAGAAGAACCCGCCTATGTCGCCGTTCCAGTAGCTCAGACCGCTCATAAAGTAGTTGAGTGCGGCGGGAATCTGACGGCGGAGTTCCGGCATCTCACCATCGGTGTCGCCAGACCAGCACTGCGCGGCGTATCGCTGTTGGCCGAAAGTGCCCGAGCGGGTGAGGATGAACACGCGTTTGTCGTCTGTAAGAGCCCTCTGGTGTTCGTAAATACCCATCGAAGTGAACAAGGGATATGCGAGCTGCACATCGCCATATCGGCCGATGGCGACGGGAACCTGCTGATCCTCTGCGGTGGGAACGTAATATGACTGGAACTCGGGTTCGGTGGCATCGAGCCACCATCCGTCAATGCCGTAAGGCCAGAAGTTCTTCTCGATAAAGCTCCAGTACAAGTCGCGGGCGTCCCGACTGTAGGCATCATAAACTATCAGTGATGAGTCAGGATGTGCGATAGGGGGAATCATATGCCCTTTAAAGTCGTCGAAGTTGTAGGAATTCTTTGAGAATGATGGCCACAGCGACATGATTATGTGGGCATTCAGCGCATGAAGTGAATCAACACCCGCCTTGGGGGTATCCTTGAATACCCCGCAGAACTGCAGATCACCCAGATGATCGACATAGGTGTAGTCGAGCACGATTCCGTCGAGAGGAACCTTCAGCGCCCTGTGCCGGGCAATGACATCCTTCATTTCATCCCAACTCCAGTAACCGCATTTCGACTGAATGAAGCCATAGGTCCACAGTGCATTCATAGGTGCACAGCCCGACAGTTCGTGGAGTCCTCTGATGACGCCGTCGGCGTTGCCTCCGTAGATGAAGTAGTAGTTTTTCCTGCATCCGCTCTCGGAAGATATGGTCATCCCGTCCGGGCCGTCTTCAAACCTACCCCGGCCGGTATTGTCCCAATAGAGGCCCCAGCCCTTTGAGGAATGTATCACCGGAATGCTGATATCCATATTTTTATTGAATATCTCTACAGTTTCGCCGCGCCAGTTCAGCTTCCCGTAGCGGTGCTGACCGAGGCCGTAGATTGCCTCATCGGCATCAAGTTCAAATGTCTGCGAAACGCCCTTGCCGATACCCGTCTTCTCCGACAGCAGAACGGAACCGTCCGGCCTGTAGAAGTTTATGCAACCATCTGCAAGGCATACTCTTACAACAAGAGAATCGGTGGACACAGTCACATATCCATCGGATTTTGACACGCTCCGATGCACTCTCTGCGGCTGCAGTATGACGCATATGGAACTGTCCTTCCCTTGTGGGATTCCGATGAGAGGCTTCTCAACTCTTATGATGGCTGGAGTGTAGAATCTGAGTCTGACAGTACCGACTGCGGTCTCCACATTCACAGGGCCGCTGCAGGAGCACGCAAGTGCTGACATCAAGACAAATAAAGCAATGAATCGTTTCATGGTACAAAGATACGGTTTTCATATATCCAGCGAAAGAACCAAACGGGATCGGAAACATCCCATACTGTCTTTCGCTAGAAAAATCAGAAAAAGTCACTTTTAGGAAGAATTTTTGTACGAGAATGTCCTTCTGGCCGTACCAAATGTCTTCGGAAGCCCGGTTGGTACCAAATCGGGCCTGCTCCGGTACGAAAATCGAAACGGACATCGTTCACGCTGTGACCATGTCTGTTGTGTCCAAATAACCGCCGTTTTATAGACAAATCAGAATAGCACTTGTTTCATATCGAAATAGGTGCTTTATCGATGCAATAAAGCCATTTATTTTATCTTTTTTGACACGCTGAAATAGAAATGGGAAGAGACATCATCATTGAAGAAGAAGGAATCGGAGGAATCGTCCTGTATCAGACTCCGGACGGTCAGACTAATCTGGAAGTGAAACTTGAGAACGATACTGTATGGCTGACACGCCAGCAGATGGCCTTGTTGTTCGGCAGGGATGTGAAAACGATAGGCAAGCATATCAACAATGCACTTAAGGAAGAACTCGCCGGAGAGTTGGTAGTCGCAAAATTTGCGACACCCAAGTTAAGAAATCAAGGCCGGGACAACATATTGACATACAGGCCTTATATCGATGGATGCTTCTCCTTATTTTATGTTGAAAATCCGTATGTTTGAGCAAATATTCAGAACAGCTTCTAAAGCTCAACTATCCTGGCGAGCCATCCGCCACCGGAGACCAGTGAAGCATCAATGACAGTATCTGCGTCCACTGCCTTGAAGTCGTGTACGTAGTCTATTGCCTTGGTGTCAGCATTGATTCCGTCACGGAAATATTCCATCCTGTATCTCTTTCCCTTGTCCAGGAAACTGAGGCTGATCTTCATCTCTCTGGGATCCCAGTTGGTGATAGCGGACACATACCAGGCGGAACCGTTCTTCCTTGCAACCGAGACATATTCTCCCAGCTTGCAGTCAAGAGGGACCGTCTCATCCCATTCCACGGGGATATTCACAAGGAAACTGGAGCACTCATGTTCACGGATGTAGTCGGTCTGCGGATCGGAAAGCATCTGCATCGGGCTCTGGATGACGACTGCCATTGCCATGGCATGGGTCCTCGTCCCTTGGCCCATAGGAGTTGCTCCATTATTGCGGAATTGCTCTTTTGTGGCATTGTTGGTCGTGCCCGGGATATAATCCGCAGGGCCTGCGACGCACCGCAGGAACGGAAGCAGGCAATGGTGACGGGGGTTGTCAAAATCTGTCCAGCCGTTGTATTCAAACTCGATGAGAGCCTCGCGTGTCAGAACATTGGGATATGCCCTGCGAAGACCGTCAGGACGGTAGGCTCCGTGGAAGTCAATCACCATCTTATGTTCCGCAGCCTTCCGGGCCGCACGCCAGTAGAAATCCGTTATCAGCTGGTCGTCACGGTCCATGAAGTCGATCTTTATTCCTTTGACGCCCCACTTTTCGAATGTGGCGAGTGCCTTGTCCATCTGGGCGTCCAGCAGGCTGAAAGGCACCCAAAGCATCACATCCACGCCCTTCGAACCGGCATAGCGCACCACTTCGGGAATATCCAGACCGTCAATATACTGGGTAAGGTCGTCATCCTTTGTCCAGCCGTCATCGAGCAGGAAATACCGGAGGCCGTAATCACTTGCGAAATCTACCATGAACTTCGCTGTCGGGGTGTTGATGCCGGCTTTGAAATCGACACCGTAAAGACCCCTGCGTGCCCACCAGTCGAAAGTGACCCAGCCTGGTTCAATCCATGAAGGATTCTCGATGCGGCATTCGGGGGCCAGCTTGTACACCAGGTCATTGCCTATCAGAGAAGCGTCATCGGCGGTGATGGCGAACGCACGCCAGGGAAACTCGCGCCTTGCGGAAGTCTTTGCGATGAAATCCTCATAAGAGGTCACGCCCATCCTGTCATAATAGTCTCCCTCCGTATTGTAAGTCCTGGGATACTTCCAGAAATGGGTGCTGAAACCTTCTCCTTCCTTCCTGAGCCACATAACCGGATAACTTTCCGTATCGGACTCCAGAAACACGACATTCTCCCCGGATGGCAGTTTGACAAGGGCGGGAAGGTTGCAGGTGACACCTTCCACGACCTCTGCAACAGTTGTCTCGATATAAGGGGCTTCATAAGAGTTGTACCCTATCTGCTGGCTGATGAAGGATGATGCGGGATTGAAGTTGAACCTTACAGGCTCATCATAGATTACCAGTTCGCCATCCCTGTCAGAAACGATGCGGTACGCCACTCCGTCGTCATACAGACGCACGATGATTTTCGTTTTATCAGAGAAACTGAACTCGGCTTCATTATACTTGTCCGCAATTCTGGCTCTGTTTTCCTTGACAAGGGGTTCAATAATATTATCAACCTGTATCCTTTTCACGGAAACCGGGCGCGCTCCTTCTGCAGGGATGCTTCCGTCAGCCGTCTTGAGGAAAATATCTCCGACAGAGAATAACGGATTCCCTTCACGGAAAATCTCAAGGGACACGCGATCTGTGGTATTGAGGACTGCGCTGAGTGTCCCGTCAGGGGATTTCAGCGAGAGGTCTTTCGCCGAAAGTTGGATTACCGCGACAAAAAGGACGGCGGCCGCTAACAAATTTCTCATAGAATAAGAAGCTGTTTTGAAATGGTTCACGAAATAGCTATGTCAATCAGTACACAAGATACAAATTTCTTACGAATCTGCGAAGTGAGAAACAAGCAGCTTCTTAGTCATTATTAAAAAATAACTTGGTAATCTTTATGAATCTTGTTTCGTCTTTTGAATATGTCATTCAGTCGAGTAGCCCGCTAAACTCCTTCATTCCATATCCAAAATCCATAAACAATCTTTCATAAATCTTTACCAACTTATTTTTTAACCATTCCTTAGTTGATGACCTTCTCAACGGGCCTTTCCGAACCTTTTCCTTTGAGAACTCATCGGAAAGGACTATTTTTGTGTTCTGAATTGAGAAGCTGTTTAAGTCAGCTTCTGAAAATCAATACGAAATATGATAGGCAAGACAATACTGACCTCGCTTTCAAAATATCCAAGTATGAGAAAAAATGTAATTTTAGCAGCCGTGCTGTCCTCCCTTATATCTTGCGGCAGCCCTGAAACGAATGAAGGCAATAATTTCGACTGTCACGTATGTGCATTCATCTGGCCTTCCTGTCACGACGATTCCTTAGCGCACGAATGGCTTTGGGAGGAAGGAATAGGGGAATGGGAGGTTATCAAGAAGGGAAATCCGCGATTCGACGGACACTATCAGCCTAAAGAACCTCTTTGGGGGTATGAAATGGACGATGACCCGGCAGTGGTGGAAAAGTGGATTCAGACAGCGCTCAAATATGGTGTGAATACATTTATCTATGACTGGTACTGGTTCGACAGAGGACCTTATCTCGAAAGCGCTCTTGACAACGGTTTTCTCAAGGCACCTTCACACGGCAAGATGGATTTTTACATTATGTGGGCCAATCATGACGTGAAATACAACTATTGGAATTATCATAAGTGGGGAGACAGGACTGACCTGCTCTGGACTGGAGCCATTAATCCTGAAGACTGGCCCAAAATCGTGGAGCGTGTCATCAGACTCTATTTCCACGAACCCAATTACGTCAAGATAGACGGGTGTCCCGTATTCGGAATGTTCAGCGTAGAAAATTTCGTAAAGAGTTTCCCATCCGTCGAAAATGCCCGCGCCGCTATGGATTACTTCCGTTCTGAAGTCAGGAAGGCAGGCTTTCCCGGGCTCAACGTCCAGATGATAGATGGCGGGGGTCCTGTATATTCCGATGAACTCTGCAAGAGCAGAATGAAGCAGGCTGAGGTTGTCGGCATCGACAGCTGGGCTTATTATAATATGGGCTGTTTCAATACCGATTATCTCGTTCACGCGCAAAGAGCCGCGGAAGAACGCGACAAATGGGCTGCGAAAATCGATATGCCTTATTTTCCTTGTGTGTCCATCGCTTGGGATGATACACCAAGATTCCCTGCCGAAGGTGCTGATGACGTCACTCTGGTCAATGCCACCCCTGAAAATTTCGGCATCTATCTTCAGAAAGCCAAGGAATTCGCCGAGTCCCGTTCTGCCACCCAGCCCAAGTTCGTGATGATAAATGCCTGGAACGAATGGGTGGAGGGCAGTTATCTTCTTCCCGACAAACGGAACGGTTTCGGATATCTGGAGGCTGTTCAGAAAGTATTTGCCGCAGAGTAGCGGAAAAGGTTCTTCCGATAATATACGGCAAATATTCTTAAAACATCATAAATATGGGAATTATAGATTCAAAGAAGATCATTATCGCAATGGCTGCAATGGCCGCATTGATGGTGACTGACCTGTTCGCAGCCGGTGGCGCAAAGGTAAGGAAAGTCATACTTGAGCCTACGGAAATGCGTTATGGTGACTCCACACGCACGAGCATACCATTCGCCAAGGATCCTACAGTCATACGCCTGGGCAACCGGTACCTGATGTATTATTCCGTAACTGCATACGAAGAAGACAGGATGCCGGCCGGTACCGCGGATACCGGTTGGCACTCAGGGATAGCTGAGAGCACCGACCTTATCCACTGGTCAAAGGTAGATGACCTGAGACTATATGATACGTCAGGTGAACGCATATGGGGTGCGGTCGCACCTTGTGTCAAACGTTTCGGAGGCAAGATACATCTGTTCTATCAACGCAAGTGGAAAGGCTCGCCATCCGGCAATAGCAACATCTGGCATGCTGTCAGCAAGGACGGAATCAATTTCTACAATGTTTACGACGAACCGATATTGTATATGCAATCAAAATGGTCCATAGACCGTTCCATCGATGCCGAGGTGTACAGGGTAGGCAACAATCTGATTCTCCTGTTCGCAACACGGGAAACCACCGGTGAAGTGCAGATGCTGGGTATGGCCGAGGCTCCATATCACAGCGATTACGGCCCCGACAAATGGACCCTGTTGTCAAAGGAAGCACCGCTGATGAAACCTGACTTCCCGTGGGAAATGAGTTGCATCGAAGCCCCGACTGTCATCGAACACAAGGGAGTCTACTATTTGTTCTATGCAGGAGCTTACAATCATGAGTTCCAGCAGATAGGCCTCGCAACGTCCACTGACGGATACAATTACACCCGTATCGCCCCTGATGGACTCTTCTTTCATGCAGGAGAAGAAGGAACATGGAACCAGGGCGAAAGCGGTCACCCGGGAGTGTTCCAGGACGAGGATGGACAGGTATATCTGTTCTTCCAGGGCAAAGCAAGCAAAGATGCGAATTACCTGCTTTCCGTCTGCAAAGTTAAATTTCAGGATATTTGATTTGCGCAAACAGCTTCTAATAATAACAGGTTAAAGTTATGAAAATCAGCAACGGTACAATCGAAGTCGAGGCTTCCGAACACGGAGCCGAACTTCTCAGCATACGCAGGAACGGAAGGGAATATGTATGGCAGGGCGATCCCAAGTATTGGGGCCGTCACGCTCCGGTACTCTTTCCCATAGTGGGAAAAGTCTGGAATGATGAATACAGAGTGTCAGGGCAGACCTTCCATCTCACCCAGCACGGCTTTGCCCGTGACATGGATTTCGGGAGCATCCCTCAGGATACGGGGCAAAAGATGGCTTTCGTGCTGAAATCTGACGGACATACCCGCAGCCTCTATCCATACGACTTCCAGCTCAAGGTTGAATATGAGCTTGACGCAGACACCTTGACCAAGAGGGATATCGTGAAAAATACAGGAGATATTCCCATGTATTATATGATTGGCAACCACCCCGCATTCCTGTACAGGGATTTCGACCCGGCCGACAAGATTCACGGATATGTCTGCTTCTACAACGGCAGACAGCTGCTCAAGGACTTTATGCTTTCCCCTCTTACGGAGCACGGTGCACTGAAGCACGGCAAGACCATTTTTACCGTACCATCCGGCGTTCTGGAGCTCAAGGCAGATACCTTCGACGACGATGCGCTTGTATTCGAGAACTCGCAGATAGATATGGCGGTCCTGCTGGACAAGGGGCAGAATCCATGTCTTGCCGTCTCATTTCCCATTGCGCAGACGCTGGGAATCTGGTCATCCAAAGGCAAGAACGCTCCCTTCGTCTGCATAGAGCCTTGGAACGGCCTGACCGATCCAGAAGGCTTCGAGGGAGATATAACCGAGCGTGCCTGGATACAGCGTCTTGAACCCGGGGCAGAGGAGGTTTTTGAATATACCGTAACCGTCCTGGATTGAGAAGTACCTGTTATGAGACATAAAAACATTAGAATCTTCCTCGTCTGCACCGCGGCACTGTCGCTGGCGGCCCTGCTTTGCATCTCTTCTGCACCCGGGTCTTCTTCCGGAAACTGTTACAAGGGCCTGGAATGTGACTGTATCTGGAGCAATGATTACAGCGCTTTCCCTTCGATTGTGAAATTTCAGGGAAAATACTATGTGTCGTTCCGAGAGGCAAAAAGCCATATTTTCGATGAGAATGGAAAAGCAGAGGGGAAGGCCCGTATCCTGGTGTCCCGTGACGGAAAGAAATGGAAGTCCGTGGCGCTTCTCGCGAAGGAAGGTTACGACCTCCGCGACCCAAAGCTGAGCGTGACGCCTGACGGAAGGCTGATGGTCACTATGGGCGGCTCCATATATATCGACAGGGAGCTCAAGGGATTCATCCCTCAGGTATCGTTCAGCAGTGACGGCAGGACATTCAGTGCAGCGGAGCCGGTGGTGTTTGATGAAAGGATCACGGATGACCGCGAATGGATATGGAGAGTCACCTGGCACGACGGAACCGGCTATGGAGTGACTTATGGAGAGCATTTCGCATTGGTGAAGACTCTCGACGGCGTGCATTACGATACGGTGTGCGAACTTGATCTCGACAGGAAGAATGCACCCGGTGAGAGCACTGTACGATTCACTCCGGACGGAAAGATGCTGATGATGGTCCGCTGCGACCAGGGCGACGAGCAGGGTCGCTGGGGTGTCAGCGAGGCACCATATACTGACTGGACGTGGACAACGATCCCAATGCATCTCGGAGGCCCTGATTTCATCAGGCTCGATGACGGCACTATTGTCGCCGGCACCAGAATCCGCTTTGCCGACGGCCAGTGCAAGACAATAGTGCTGAAGGGCAGCGAGGACGGCAAGTTTGAGGAAATGTTCCTGGCTCCGTCCGGCGGCGACACCAGCTATCCCGGTTTCATCGAAGTGGGGGACAGGCTGTGGATGGTCTATTATTCCTGCCACGAGAAGCCTGCCGGCTTCGGCGGCGGCACACTATATGCCTATTCGCCTGACGAGGTGACCCCGAAAGCCAGCATTTATCTTCTGAAAATGCCGAAGAGCCTTTTGAAATGATTTTCGTGAACCATTTCAAAACAGTTTATGAGATATTTGTAAGAAAAACTGGATTATGTCAAACTCAACTTCTGAAGCTAAAGGCTTCTGCAAACTCAATTGGCTTCAGCGCATAGGATTCGGTTCCGGAGACATGGCGCAGAACCTCATCTACCAGACTATCAGCATCTGGCTTTTGTTTTTCTATACCAATGTCTTCGGACTCAAACCTGCGGTAGCGGCGACGATGTTCCTTGTTGTACGCCTTGTTGATGTGCTCTGGGACCCTATTGTCGGCACTCTGGTGGACAAGAAGAACCCGAGATGGGGAAAATACCGTTCCTGGCTCATCCTTGGAGGCATTCCTCTTGTAGCGCTTGCAATCCTCTGCTTCTGGAATCAGTTCAACGGATCAGTGATTTACGCATATGTCACATATGTGGGAATGAGTATGTGCTACACTCTCGTCAATGTCCCGTACGGTGCGCTGAACTCATCGCTTACCCGTGACACTGACGAGATTACAATACTTACATCCACTAGAATGTTCATGGCGAACCTCGGAGCGCTTGCTGTAAAGTCCCTTCCTCTGGTTATTGTCCTCTTCGTCCCTGCCGCAATGCGTAGTGCTGACAGCGGCACCCCGACAGACCCGCGTGCCTGGTTCATCACAATTGCCATCTTTGCGATTGCAGGTCTCCTGCTGCTCTTCTTCTGCTTCTCACAGTGCAAGGAAAGAGTCGTCATGGACCGGAAGGAGGCGGCCAATGTCAAGGTCAGCGACCTTTGGATGGAATTCATCAGAAACAAGCCTTTGCGCGTACTTGCATTCTTCTTCATAACAGCATTCGCGATGATGAGTGTTGGGAATGCTGCTGACGCATATTTTATGACATACAACGTGGGTGCAACGCCATTCATGACCACGTCATTCATGTGGATAGGCACAATCCCTGCATTCATTTTCATGCCTCTGATACCTGCAATCAAACGAAAGATAGGAAAGAAGGGAATGTTCTATCTCTTCCTTGGCACCGCCATCATCGGTATGGCAATGATGTACCTCTTCGTTTCAATACCGGCAATCAAATGCCACTTCTGGGCACTCTGCATCGCCCAGTTCGTCAAGAGTACAGGTATCATCGTAGCAACGGGATATATGTGGGCCCTCGTTCCCGAGGTTGTGGCATATGGTGAATTCACTACCGGACGTCGTATCGCAGGTATCGTGAATGCCCTCACCGGAATCTTCTTCAAGGCAGGAATGGCGCTTGGAGGAGTTGTTCCGGGACTTGTACTTGCAATAGTCGGATTCAACGCGGCACTCCCCCGGCAGACAGCTCTTGCAGAGCAGGGTATCCTCTGGCTCGTTTGCGTTATCCCTGCAATACTTCTCGTCCTTGCAATGTGGATTATCAGCAAGTATGAGCTCAGTGATGGGAAAATGGAAGAAATCAACAAGGCGATAGAAGAAAGAAGCAAAGCATAAGAAGTTGAGAACTGAATGATTATGGCAAAGAAAGTTGAAAAAAGATATCTCTTCCCAGAGGACTATATGGCGGATCCTTCCGTACACGTATTCAACGGAAAAATATACATCTATCCTTCACACGACTGGGAGGATGACTCCAACGTGGAGGATGACAGCGGTGACCAGTACATTATGAAAGACTACCACGTCCTCTCCATTGACGGCGATCCTATGACCGGCAAGGTTACGGACCACGGATGTGTTCTCCGCAAGGAGGAGATTGCCTGGCACGGACGCCAGCTTTGGGACTGCGATGTACAAGAAAAGGACGGCAAGTACTATATGTTCTTTCCGATGAAGGATAAGAATGATGTATTCCGTCACGGTGTCGCAGTTGCAGACAATCCTGCGGGTCCGTTCATCCCTCAGAAAGAGCCTGTTGACGGCAGTTACTCCATTGACATGGCTATTCTCAAAGACGATGATGGCCAGTACTATATGTATTTCGGAGGCCTTTGGGGCGGGCAGCTTCAGTCATACAGGGACAATGTCCGTATCGAGGACCCTGCGAAGAACAACACGCCCTACAGTCCGAATCTTCCCCACGGAAGCCAGCCTTCCCTTCCAAGCCGTGTAGTGAAGCTTTCAAAGGATATGCTTCAGTTCGGCGAGGAACCCAGATCTGTCCGGGTAATCGATGAAGAAGGCAGGCCTCTTGCCGCCGATGACCCGCACCGTTTCTTCGAGGCAAGCTGGACCTTCAAGAAGGACGGCAAATACTATTTCACATATTCAACAGGAGACAGCCATCTGCTGTGCTATGCAATCGGAGACAATCCATACGGTCCGTTCACATACAAGGGTGTGATACTTACCCCGGTCGTGGGCTGGACGACACACCACGCAATCATCGAGTGGAAGGACAAATGGTATCTGTTCCATCACGACAGCGTTCCGTCTGGCGGAAAATCCTGGCTGCGCAGTCTGAAAGTCTGCGAACTGACCTTCAATCCGGACGGGACAATCGAAACGATCGAAGGATTGGATGACTGATGAACCATTTCACGGGTGCAACCGATACAACTGAATGCAGACAGGAGCAGGAATCTCGATTGACTTGCCGGTGTAGGTCAGGGCACCTGATTCGGAATCAATCGAATAGATTTCAATGCGGTTGTCATCGGGACTGACGTGTATGTCAGCGCTTCCGTGCCCGCCACCTTCATAGGCTGTTTCGCTGCTCAGGTGTTTCAAGATGCCGTTGGAATATTCAAATGCAGTCACATAATCTTCGAGTTCGCTGATAAGGTAAGCGAAACGGCCATGAATGCCCAGAATAATCTTTTCATCGTCACTAAGAAGCTGTTTAAATATACTCATTTCAAAGCAGCTTCCAGACAAGTTCCGCCAGATAATTCACTGAAATATTCCTTATATTTGGAATTATGAAAAAAGCGGCAATCCTACTCTCCATACTCTGCCTCTGCACACTTGCGGCGGCACAGTCACATTCAGATTACGTAAACCCATTCATCGGCACAGATGGGATGGGCCACACATTCCCAGGTGCCTGCGTCCCCTTCGGAGGAGTACAGCTCAGTCCGGATACCGACACCATTCCCCATAACGTGAGTGGCAAATATCAGCCTGAAGTCTATGAGACCTGTGCCGGATACCGGTATTCCGCCCCGACAATCGTAGGCTTCAGCCACACTCACTTCAGCGGCACGGGTCATTCCGACCTCGGCGACATTCTGGTGATGCCGGCAACGGGAGAGGTCAGGCTGAATCCCGGCACAGCATCCAATCCCGACAGCGGATACCGTTCCAGGTTCTCTCACGACGGAGAGAAAGCTACGCCCGGCTATTATGAAGTGACACTTGCAGATTACGGCATTCGTGCGCAACTCACAGCCACGCAGCGTGCCGGCATCCACAAATATACCTTCCCTGAAGGCAAGGACGGTCACATCGTAATCGATCTTGACAGGGGAATTTACAATTACGACGGCAAGACCCTATGGGCCGAAATCAGGGTTGTTTCTCCCACCGTGATTACCGGCTACCGAATTACCAGCGGCTGGGCGCGCACCAATTACACCTTTTTCGCCATTGAATTCTCCCAGCCCATCACGGAATACGGTTATGAAGACCGCGAAAGAATCGACTACAAGGGAGGCTGGAGCAAGTTCAGCCAGTACCGCAATTTCCCGGAAATGGCCGGTCGCAAGATTGCAGCGTATTTCAAGTTCAATACCGCGGCAGAGAGTGAACTTACAATGAAGGTGGCTCTCTCAGCCACAGGTCAGGATGGCGCACTGCGCAACCTCAGGGCGGAAACAGCCGGCAAATCCTTCGAGACGCTGGCATCCGAAGCCAAGGACGCCTGGGACAAGGAACTCTCTTGCATAGATGTCGAGGGCACTTACGACCAGAAAGTGATGTTCTATACATCCCTCTATCACACAATGATCAATCCATCCATCTATATGGACGTGGACGGCAGATACCGGGGTCTCGACCACGGCATCCATCAGGCTGACGGCTGGACCAACTACACCGTCTTCTCGCTATGGGACACCTATCGTGCCGAACATCCTTTCCTAACCCTTATGAAACCGGACAGGGAGAGCGATATGGTGAAGTCGATGATTGCCCACTGGGAGCAGAGCGTCCACCATATGCTGCCCGTATGGAGCCATATGGCCAACGAAAACTGGTGTATGAGTGGATACCACGCAGTGTCAGTGCTTGCTGATGCCATTGCCAAAGGCTTGGATATCAACAAAGAAGAAGCAATAGAGGCAATGACTGCCACCTCATCCGTTCCCTATTATTGCGGGCTTGGGGATTATATCAGACTCGGATACGTTCCGCTGGACAACATCGCGACTGCCGCATCCAACACACTCGAATACTCTTATGATGACTGGAGTGTCTTTGCAGCCGCGATACTCGTGGGAGACAAGGACGTCGAGGACGAATATGCCAAACGCGCTCTCAACTACAGGAACATCTACGACCAATCCATCGGATTCGCACGCCCCAGATATTCGGACGGCAAATTCAAATCCGAATTCGACCCTCAGATGACCTTCGGAGAAGGGTTCATCGAGGGAAATTCCCTGAATTTCTCCTTCCATGCGCCTCAGGACGTATATGGAATAATGGAGCTTATGGGAGGAGAGCAGAAATTCACGGCCAACCTTGACGGACTTTTCGGAATGGAACTCGATCCCAAGTACTATGCAGACAACGAGGACATCGAGGCCGACTGTCTCATAGGTGGCTACGTTCACGGCAACGAACCCAGCCATCACATCCCATATCTGTACGCCTGGACTTCCCAGCCCTGGAAAACACAGTATTGGCTCCGCGTCATTATGAATAGCAAATACCGCAACGATATGCACGGGCTCGGAGGCAACGATGACTGCGGCCAGATGTCAGCCTGGTACATATTCTCTGCTCTGGGATTCTATCCCGTATGTCCCGGAACGGACGAATATGTGCTCGGAGCGCCCTACGTTCCCTATGCAAAAGTCAGTCTGCCCAATGGCAACTCACTGGAAATCAAAGCCCCGGGTGTCAGCGACAAGAACTGCTACGTCAAGGAGGCTTACCTCAATGGCAAACCCTACGGCAAGATGTACATCAAGCATTCGGACATCCTAAACGGAGGTTGCCTGGAGTTTACAATGAGTTCCAAACCCAATAGGAAACGCGGCATTAAAACGGAAGACAAACCCTATTCCATGACTGATGGAAACGGATATGCTACATTCTAATAGCGTATTGCGTAAGGTTGTCATTCATATAGACGAAAGATAATTGGCCGAAGTGGATTCATTTGTACATATGGATGATTTTGACGTACTGCGAACATTGTAACAAGCTAATGACCAGTGCATTATAAGCGTGTTTCGACTATTTTTGCAGAATGCCGATTTTGACACAACCGGCCACTGACGGTATTCTGTAGGGAATAAAGAAAATGAGCCATAATTCGAAAAGGATCGAGTTATAGCTCAAGGATGTTTCTTTGAATCTTATTCGTTGACTATCCAAATTCCACCATCTTCTTTGGAATATCTTATTTTTCCCTCTTTTTTAAGTTTCGTCAAATGATATTTAGCTCCATCTTTTGTGATGCCGCACATCTTGGCGAGGCCCAAGGTAGAAACATTCGGTGTAGATTTTATGATTTGGATTATCTTTTCCCGCGTATTTTGTTTGTCCTCAATTGGGGTAGTGCCTGGGGTAGTATCTGGGGTAGTACTACCCTGATTATCCATTGACGAGTTCTGACCTATCATCAATGTCAACTCAACCCTGTCGGGATCATATTTCTCTCGAATCCGGGGCTTCGGCCAATGGTTGAATTCCCAACCCTTGGCAATGGTGTCGGCACCGCTCCCTGCACGTTCACCGCCACCTATAAATCCGAAAATCTTCTGAATAGTAGCGTTCCTGCAGATGCTTGTGCCTCCCTCAAAGTACTGCTCAACAGACACCAGCATCGAACCTGGATTGGCAAATACCAACCTGTCGGTGTATCTATCGATGGTGATGGTGCTGGGAAGGAAGAAATTTGAGTGTACAATGGTGTTCACAATAGCTTCTCGCAAGGCCTTGTGAGCCGGCGTATCATCCACCCTTGAACCGTTTTCCAACTTGAAAGGAACAGGAAGAGCAGAATACATCTTCATATACACGCGAGTATAGAACTGGTATAGATTCGGTTCCCAATAACCGTCAGGATAAACCCTGTCAGTCCATCTTACCGCAGGGTCGCTACTGAGTCTTTCCCTGTAGTCAATGTAATAATTCGGTAAAGCGTCCAGAATGCCCTGCCAGGTACCAAATACAAGAACACCTGCAAGAGTAAACCCTTCGTCTCCGGTCTCCTTGTCTTTCCCATATGCTCCAATCTTAGTAAGGAAATCAATGTCCTCAAGTTGATTCCAAGGATGGTCATCGTGCTTCCCTTTGAAAACCTGACGATACTGGTGCACTGTAGTTATGTCGATATCATCGCCAAGTTTGAAATTGCGGACAATCTTCCTGTCAAGCGGATTGCTTTTCGCTTGAGAATCGGCGAACATCGTCCTCACCCCGTCATCGCCAAGTAGGTAGTCTCCTTCGTGCCTACGAACGAAAGTGTGTCCGAAAGGATTAAAAGTCAAATATACGGGTCTTTGAGAGTAAATTGCTCTGGGAATGTGGACAACGAGAATTGCGGAACCTTCAAACTCCGTATCAATCACGTCTTTGTCTTGGGTGAGGCAGATGCTAACTTTGCTGCGGTTATTCACGTCATCCCAATACTGCTTCTTGTAGAAGGTAATCTGCTCTTTTGAGAGTCTATCGGGAAAGAACTTGTGATTCTTCTCCTTGATTCCGAGAACGATAATGCCCCCATCTGTGTTGCCGAAAGCGGAATAAGTCTCCCAGAAACTTCCCGGAAATCCTCCCGCAGCACTTTTGAACTCGATTTCAGTGCTTTCGCCCTTGCGGCATAGGTCTTTTATAAAAGCAGTCAATTCCATATCCCTGCAAATTTAATCATTCTTATCGAACTCACTATCAACTTTTCAATAATTCATTTAAACCCAAATCATCATGGATTTTTCAAACAGAATTGACACGCAGCGGCGGACTGCCGTGTACGTGCGCTTCGTTGACGGTAGCGAGCGCTGGGGTACCATCAAGAACGTTCGCTACGCCAAAAAGGAGGTGAAGCGCGACGGCGAATACCGATACACTATGGGATTTTCCGGCTGGTTCATCAATAACGACAGGCTCACCATTTCATATGACAAGGCAGCCCATACAATTACGGAAAAGCAAACCGATGGGAAGAAGACCTATACTTTCGAAGAGTATGACGCTATTGTTCAAGAACGAAAGCAGACGGACTTCTTCGAGCCGTATGTTTTCGATGTAAGGTAAAATGCGCCTCGTAACTCTTGCTAGAGTCAGCGAAATGTCACAAACCCAGTACTCTCCGCGAAAGAAGAAAGTAATCTGTTGAACTTAGTCGCGCAGGCGCGACGTGCCGTAGCGGCTGGAACCAAGCCTTTCTGACGAAGCTTCAGCGGAGGAAGAAGGGCTTGACCGCTTTGTCTTATATTGTGTTCCGCTTATGACAATCATTGTGATATAATTTTTGCTGATTTCTTTGACGCATTTAGCATTGTTCTGTATTTATAGGGCAGAAACAACAATTCTATGAAGTCATGAAGGTTATAAGAACTCTATCATTATTATTGGCAGGCGTATGCTTGCTTGCTGTATCCTGTTCAAAAATGGAAGTTACACAGGGCAATATCATCGGCACATGGGCTGAATCGTATGAAGGATATCCGTATTATGCCCCTGATGGATTCCTCGATTGGACATTCAACACCAATAATACTGCCGACATTCATGTTTATGACGTATTTGCAGGCACGAATGACTATTCACGTTCTTTCTCTGTGGAAAACGGAAAGATTATCCTCGGTCCGTATGAGTCGGTAGAGGGTGAAGGTATAAATAATCAA
>JAZUIV010000058.1:0-149481 GCA_045642485.1 Bacteroidales bacterium
ATTACTCTCATTTCTTATGCATCTTTTTCGCGTCTTTGCACTTTCAATTCGGTCACATACCAACCGGTATGCTCCCTCATTTCAAGCACAAATCCATCAAAAAATCTGTTATTATAAATTTCGGCAATCAAATTTAAACAGTTTCTTACAAAAATAGTATTTTTGCACGGATGTTCAAAAAACTGCTGTCACTGATTATCGCAATCGCCGCAACTTTCACTGCAGCGGCGCAATATGACCTCGACCATTTCTACTTCCGGGGCCGGCAGGCGCTGATTGACGGGCAGTACTCTCTTGCCATCGAAAACTTCAACATCCTTTCCAGACTGGATTCCACCAATTTCGAATCCTACTTTTTCCGCGGCATCGCCAAATACAATCTCGGGGATTTCACCGGGGCGCAGAAGGATTTTGACCGCACGCTCCATTTCAACCCCATCTATACCCTCGCATACCACTACCGCGCTATCACCTTGAGCCGTACCGGAAAATATGACGAGGCCCTCAAGGACCTTGCGGAAGCCGTTGACCTCCGCCCCAACTACACGGGGCTCTACTTCAGCCGGGGGGTCACCTATTTCCTCTCACAGCAGTTTGACAAGGCCATAAAGGATTTCAATATGTTCATCCGCAAGGAGCCGGACGAGCCTGATGCATACCTCAACCGCGGCGCCTGCTATCTCTATGTAGGAGACACCACCAAGGCCCTGTCGGACTACAACAAGGCCATCAAGTTGAATCACAGGGAAGGCGAAGGATATGTCCGGCGTTCCCGTGTCTATGCACTTCAGGGCAAATCCGACGAAGCAATCCAAGACCTGAACACGGCAATCACTCTCGACTCGACCAACACCTACGCCCTTTTCAACAGAGCCCTGCTTCTGTATGACAAGAAAGAGATTCACGGAGCGCTCTCAGACCTGGACAAAATTCTCAATGAGGAGCCGGGCAACGCCCTCACCCTCTACAACAGGGCTTTGATATACACTCAGACAGGCAATTACGACGCGGCTCTCGACGATTATGACAGGGTGCTGAATATCAATCCCAACAACGTCCTTGCATATTACAACAGAGCGGCGGTCTTTATGGAGATGGGGCGCTACCGCAATGCGATGGATGACTACTCCCAGGCCATCAATCTCTACCCGGACTTCGCCAACGCCTATCTTAACCGCTCCTACGCCAAGAATATGCTGGGCCAGTTCAACTCTTCCAAGCAGGATTACGAGATAGCCCAGGCGAAAATACGTGAATATCAGTCAAAAACAGCCGATTCCACAGGGCACGCCGCCTTTGCCGACACCACTAAACGCTACAACCATCTTCTGGCTCTTGACGCCGATTTCGCAAAAAAGGATTTCGAGAACGAACTTCTCCAGTACCGTGACGTGGACATCCGCCTCAAACCGCTCTACAAATTCGTGGAAGCGGATTCGACAATGGCTTCGGCCCCCATATATGAGAAGAAATTCAATGACGGCAAGCTTGAGAGATTCATAGCAGCCAGCCCTCTTGCCATCAAATTCGCTTCATCAAAGCCGGGAATCTCCACAAACCCTGATGCAACCAGGCGGAAAGCCGCCGTGGAAAAGGAACTCAAGGGCAACAGGAGTTCGGGCAATCTGTTCGCCAAAGCCATTCTGGAGGCCTCCGGCAAACAGTTCAACACAGCTCTGGTATGCTATGACGAGGCTATCGGAAAAGAGCCCGACAACCTCTTCTTCTACATAAACCGAGGCGCCCTGCAGGCTGAGATGATAGATTTCATCGCCTCCATCGAAAACAACGTCAGGGTGCTCACTCTCGACAATGACAAGACCATCAAGACGCGTGTGCAGGATCGCAGTACCCGGACCTCATATGACTACACTTCATCGATAATGGATATGCAGAAGGCGGTGGCCCTCGACCCCGGTTTCCCCTACTCCTACTACAACCTGGGGAACCTGTACTGTATGTCGGACGACCTTCCGGAAGCCATCGTCCAATATACCAAGGCCATAGAGATCAACCCCTATATCGGGGAAGCCTTCTATAACCGCGGGCTTGTCCTTATATATCTGAAGGATAACGACAAAGGGTGCATTGACCTGAGCACTGCAGGCGAACTCGGCATCGAAGACGCCTACAGCGTAATCAACAAATACTGCAAAAAAGAGGAGAATCTGTAATGGAATGGCTGACACTTGCAATCTGTTCCGCTCTGCTTCTTGGAGTTTACGACGTTGCGAAAAAGCAGGCTTCGCGGAATAACGGAGTACTTGACATCCTGCTTCTTGCCACCGGCATCACCACTCTGTTCTTCACTCCGTTCATCCTTTCGTCCATATTCGGGTGGAATCTCGCGGAAGGGACACGGTTCGAAATCGAACGGGGCACGGCAAAGGAC
The DNA here is from genome assembly GCA_045642485.1 of Bacteroidales bacterium. Classification (GTDB taxonomy): domain Bacteria; phylum Bacteroidota; class Bacteroidia; order Bacteroidales; family UBA932; genus Cacconaster. Next base: position 2,393 of record JAZUIV010000058.1, read on the forward strand.
CACCTGCTCCTGGCTGGGAAAGCCGTAATCGTATCCGTCTCCTGGATTACGGGGCTTCTGGGCCTGAAGCACCTCCCCATCACCACTGCAAGCACAATGAAAGCCACCCGCCCGGTTTTCATCCTGCTGGTTTCGCTGCTGGTTTTCGGCGAAAGGCTGAACCCGTGGCAATGGACCGGTATAATCGTTTCGATTGCAGCCCTTTATATGCTCAGCCGGTCAAGCCGGAAGGAAGGCATCGCCTTCACCCGCAACAAATGGGTCTTCTGTATGTTTGCCGCCATCCTTTCCGGAGTAGCCAGCGCAATGCTCGACAAGCACATAATGACCTGGATGAGCCCGATGTTCGCCCAAAGTTGGACAAATCTCTACATCACAGTCATTCTGGCACTGACCATACTTGTATCCGACATTATTAACGGAAGCAGGGAGAAATTCCACTGGGACTGGAACATCCTGCTGATTGCCGTATTCATCACAGTATCAGACTATCTCTACTTCTTTGCGTTAAGTTGCGAAGGGTCGATGCTCTCAGTGGTGTCGATGTTGCGGCGCAGTTCGGTCGTGGTGACCTTCCTCATCGGAGCCTGGCTGTTCAAGGAGAACCGCCTGAAGGAGAAAGCGGCCGCCCTGGCCATTCTCCTTGCCGGAATCACGATACTCTATTTCGGAAGTCATTGACGGAACTACGGCAGTATGCCCTATCGGATATGCACATCCCTCTGAGGGAATGGTATCTCGACGTTGTGCTCTCCCAGGGCATTGTAAATCAATTCATTCGCCCCGGAAACAAAGGAGAATCTCTCTTCCACCAGAACATATGCCTTGACGGCCAGATTGACGCTGCTCTCTCCGAAACCCTCGAAAGTGACTGCAATCCCCTTTTTGGGATCAATGGTGGAGCGTCCGTACTTGTCCTCCTTTGCCATACTCTTCACCGCCTCCAAAACAATATCCCGCACACTCTGAATGTCGGAGCCATAGCCTACCCCGACAATAATCTTGACAAGTTCGTAGGCATTGTTCTTGGTCAGATTCTTGAAGTTTTTGTTGAAAAGGGCGCTGTTGGTGAAAGACATTATCGCCTCATCTCCAGTCAGTATCTGAGTGCTCTGATAGGAGATGCTTTCAACCTTCCCGCGGATGCCGTCACACTCTATGTAATCCCCCACCCTCGCGCGGCCTGACATCAACTGTATGCCGTAGATGAAATTGTTCAGCACATCCTTCAGGGCCAGACCGATACCTGTCGCAAGTCCGGCGGCCACAATGGAGATGGCACCCATAGGGATTCTGAGCATCAGGATGGCCATTATGATATATCCACCCCATATCAGTATGGAGATTATGTTGTTTGCCAGGGTGAGATTCACTTCGTTCGCACGCACGAACTTCCTCCCTTCAGCATCCATAAGTTTCCTGTATCTGTAGAGTTTGTAGAGTGCTTTTATGGTATCGTTGAAATACCGGAAGACATAGAACAGAGAGCAGACCAGCACAAGTTTGAAGATTGACAGCCGGAGAATCTCGGAGCCGGATGCGCTGTCCAGGCTGAGGAACGGCTTGTGGAAAATCGTATTGAATGCAGACGAGAGATTGAATACATCCGCGGCCATATATATGCAGTACGGCACGGAAATGATTGCCAGAATGGGAAGGGCCACATTCCTGATGAAATTGAAGAGCCAGAGGACCTCTATGTAAGACCCGCGGTTACCCTTGTCAATCACTATGTTAGACCTGCCGTACCTTTCCATTTCCCTAAGGACTTTCGTGTCATTGTAGAGTTGCAACAGGGTATATATCGCAATCACGCTCTGGACTGCCGCAAGTTGGAACAGCCACCATATCAGCACCTGGACTCCCATAAAGACATAGCCGGCCCAGGCCATCACGGTGGCGACAAAGAAGATGCCCATAGTGATGCAGTTGCAGACATAGTCACTTCTGCGAAGACGGCTTCTCCGCTTGCGGCATATTATGAATTGCCAGACGGAACATATCAGCAATACCGGAGGGAGTATCAGACTCAGAATCATATCCGGAAGGAAAATGATTCGGAAGGTGATGACCAGCAATCCCACGACTGCAATCGGAATATAAGATTTCAATCCCTGGCCGATATGCTCCCCGTCAAGCCTTGCAAGAAGCGAGAACACTATTGCCGCAAGCAGCCAGGAGTATATCAGGACCAGTCGCGAGGCTATCCTCAGGAAAGAGATGTCAGTCAGCAGTGCGACCACATAAAAGGTCGTCAGGAAAATCGCAACGGCGAGGAAGAGAATCACTGCAGGCTTCCTGTCATTCATCCATTTCCCGAATCCGGTCTTCATCCTTCTGGACAGCAGAACATAAACGAGCCGGCTCAAGCCTGTCGCCAACAGCAGGTGCAGGATGATGAAAAATATGAATCCACCGACAACAGGTCCTCTCCATTCGCTTTGATGAAGCCCGGCATAATCGGACTCATCTCCCCTTCCGTATTTCGACCTGGCCTCATTGACAGCCTCATCCAGATAACTGCCGAAATACTTCAGGATGGAAAAATAATTTCTCTGTCCATCGTTGAATATGCCCGTCTGAACATTCCTGTAACTTTGGAGAGCGTAATCAAAACTCTCTTTCAGACGGTTGTTGGTCGATTCGTAGTACTCTGAATCGCGGGTAAGATCATTCTTCTGATCAACGCATATTTTCAGCAGATTGATGGCATAAAAAACACAGGTGTCCCTGGCAATGCATCCTGCTGAATCGAGCAGGAACGGTTGTTTCCGGTCACTTCTTTCCTGACTTCGCTTTCTGAATTCACGGAAAGCCGGCCGATCCCTGCCTGCCTCAGGCCTGCCTCCAAGCACAAGGCTGTCCGTAGCCGCCTTCAGACTGTCGGGGACCTCCTCAATTTCCTCCAGCATCGGAGGGATTCTGCGCAAAGCTTCAAGGAGTCTTTCATATTTGTCGATTTCAGAGTTTACACTTTCAAGGAGTTTGTCGTACGGCATCCTCTCCTTGTTATATTTCTCATACTCCTTGGTCACCTCGTCAAAGGCATATGTCATATCGAAGGTGTAGCCGGGCTTCTGGGAATACAGCATAAGGGAGAGTTCGTTGCACCGCTTCAACATTTCCGTCATCTGATGACGCTGATTTCTCCTCACCATATCAGTGAGGGCCTGTACCTTAAGCGCCTTCTCGGTTTCCTGTGCAAGTTCCGCATGGAGAACCTCGAGAGTGATTGAGATATTTTTTTCGTTGAATACAGCAAAAACCGGCGCGGCTGAAAGCATCAGCATCGCCAATACGGTGAGTAGTTTAGTCTTCATCCTGAAAAAAAACTGTTGCGGCAAGATTGTTTCAAACCCGACTTGATCAACGGACGACGAGGCGTTCCCCTATGCGTAGAGTCTTGTTTGATTTGATTTTATTCAACTTGCAGATATTACTGACAGTAGTGTGATTCTTTTTGGCGATGCTCCCGAGGGTATCTCCCTTACGGACAGTGTAGATGATTCTGCCTGAAGCCGCCTTGCTCTCTTCATCGGTCTGCCCGTAGTGCGAGTAGATGCTGAAGTAGTGCTTTTTCAGCGTTATCACGGAGTCCCTGACACGCCCTGTCTCGAAATCGACGACACGGGCAGGATCGAAGGCGTGGCCCATATATCTGGTCTCGAAATGCAGATGGGGTCCGGTGCTCCTGCCGGTGCTGCCTCCCAGACCGATAATCTCTCCGGCCTTGACCACTTCATTCTCACCGACAAGAATCCTGGAGAGGTGACCGTAATATGTTTCCAGTCCGTTGGGATGGCGTACAATGACAAGATTGCCGTATCCGCCTGTCTGGCGTACGCCGCCGATGTAACGGACAATGCCGTTGAATGCGGCGCGAACCGTATCGCCGGTATGGAGAGGCACGTCAATGCCCTTGTGTTCGCGTGTTCTGCGGAATTTGTATTCGGATCGCACCTTGCCCATAATCGGAGCACAGAAAGGATTGAGTGAATCCACGAGCCTCAGGTCAATCTCGTCCGGGAGTTCCTGTACATTATGCCCCTTGAAGGCGTGAATCACGTCATTGGTCCACCCGTCATAAAAACCTGCCGTATCAATTACAGGCCTGCCCAATTCGATATATTCCCAGGTATGGTTCTCAAAGAGGACGATCTTGATAAACTTGTCGTCAGTGTCAAGAGTATCCAGAGGTTGGGACACCAATTCGGGCAGTTCCGCCTCGATCTCCAGTACGCCTGTGGTGTCCGATACGTTTTCCGGAGTTTGTGAATATACCAGTATGGGGAGCAGCAGTGCCGCAAGCAGCGAAAACAGTTTCATCAGTCAGTTATATTTTGTTAATATGAGGTTATTCCTTCGCTATCAGGACCATCTGCCCAGGTGCAAGGGTAAGGGTAACCTTGCGTCCCCTGATCTTGAAATCGGTAAACTCGGTCCTTCCATCCTGCGTGACGGTCCAGGCTCTTGCGTCGCGGGGAAGAGTCACGCCCGCCGGCAAGGTCCAGGTCTTTGAGGTGTAGCCATTCTCGGAGAAAGCGACAATGTTCTCATTGCCGAGCCAGACAGCGGGGAGGAAGACATCGCTTTCGGAAGCCAGGATGATACCGTCCTTCGCGACGGACATCATATCTTCTTCATTTTCATACTTCGTCCTCACGCCATCCTCGAACACCCCGATACAGTTGTCTTTCTCATCCCTTATCAAGGCCTTGCGACCGAACGTGTTCAGATACTGGCATATAAGATTCTTCTGGCAGAATCCCTTCTTGAACTCGGCAAATCCGGCTTCGGTGGATTCGGCATTCTTGAAGGTCTGCTCTCCATTGATGTTGTTTCCGAATGCACGGACGCCGCAGTTCACGCCGTTGGCCTGCGTCGCGGTCAATGAGAGACTCATCTCCTCCGAACCGAAATGATAGTACATAGGGAAATAGCCTTCGGAAATGTCGCCGATAGCCATATTCCATACGCCTTCCGTCGTGACGTCAATCCTTTTGGCATCAAAATATTTCACGATATTGGCCCGTGCCTCCATATCCTGCTCGGCTGTGTAACCGTGCCAGGGGCTGACGGGGGAAACAAATCCGACCTGATATTCGCCGTCCTTGTTGATGAACGGAACGGGAGCAGTCTGGTGGAAAGCATCGATGTGGATTGTACCTGCCTCCGCAATTGGAAGAAGACTGCAAAGTTTGTCAATTCTCTCCTGAGCAAGCCCCTTCTCCCATTCTGCAGGATAACATACCTTGTAGCCCCACTCCGAATTCATCAGGGAACCGTCTTTCCTTCTGGCAAGTACGTCCGCTTTCCTGTACTTCTCGAACAGAGGGCTGTCATCGAAAGCATCGAACATATTGATATGAAGACTGACTGTCGTGTTGTATTCCTTCGCCGCCTCCATCAGCCAGCGGATGCTCTGCAGGGCATCTTCATCCTCCGGACGCTTGACGGACTCATTCCCTTCGAAGAAGGCGGGGTATTTGGAATCGTGGCCGTTGTACTGCCAGCCTACGAGATAGACCACTTTCGGTATTCCCAGTGTAATCTGATCCATACCCTTGATGAGTTCGTATGCCTGATTGATTGTGAGATAGACTGTTTTCTCGCCGTTATCGCGAATCTTGCATTTCCCGAGGAAGTCCCCATTGTATTCGGCCTGACACAGAAACAGTTTGGTGATGAGCATCTTGGAATAGTCGTAGCGGGGAGTGACTTTCCACTCGAAAGGAACCTGCCTGAACAGGAGGGTATCCGTCTTCCCCTGCAATGAGAATACTTCCGGGTCTGTGGTCCCGGAAATGCGGCCGCAAGACACAGCCAAAACAAACATAGTGATTATCAGAGAGATTCGTTTCATTATTTTTCAGAATATATTGAACTTCATAGTGAAATCGTCAAAACAGGCGGAACCTCCGTCCTTAAGCACGTTGTAACAGAAAAGCGCAAATGTCAGAAAGATAATGGTCCAGTTTGTTTTCATTGTGTGGGTAATAGGAAAAAAAACAATGAATTTTCAAATTTATGAAAAAAACTGAGAATTCCCAACATCCTGTTCGCGGGGTACGGCTGTCTCCCCCGTCAACCGTCATTCCTCCGCTTCGATGGAGAGAAAGCGGTCGGGGCCGAAGAGGGAAAGAGCGGAGTCCAAAGCCGAGCAGAGACGCCGGTTGCCACTGTTGGAAAAGACAATCTGAAGGGATTCCAGATAGATGGCCAGCAGGGCCGCCTCGTCACGCACCTTGAATTCGACATTACCCAACATCGAACCGATGAACTTGAGAGAATCCTTGAGATTGTGGCGATAGAAAATCTCGCCCTTATGGAAGACGTTGATATAGAACAACTCCTTGCCGTTCTCCATATAGACTGGTACGACTCCTCCCGGGAAGAGCATCGGCATCAGGGGAAGGCCGCAGGCCTGAGCCACCATAATGTAGATGTATACCATAGTCAACGGATTGCATCTGCGACTTTCCAAAGCTTTGCCGACAAGAGCATATTCCGGATTTGACAATCCCATATCGTACAGAGTGAAGCCGAGACGTTCAAAGAATATATGATTGAAAACACCCGTGTTCTCAAAAGCGGTCCGGTCGTCGGAAGCCTCGCCCTGATATTCGGAGACACACTTGAAGAACCATTGTTCCAACTCACCGCGCTTCAACGTACAGTCGGCGATGGAACAGATTATATATGCCCCCTCGAAGAGAGACACCGAGCCTCCGGATTTTGAAAGAAGCCTTTTCAGGTCTTCCAGCCTGAACTCCGTGTTCAGAGATTCGGCCTTTTCCACAGCGCCGGCCTCGAGAAGCACGCCTACAACCTGTGGCCCGAAAGAACGGAGACGCTCATCCACACATCTTCGGACGACATTGTCATCATCGTCCAGAAGCTGTATCAGAGCGTCCAGTTCTTCCGAATACGTTGTATCCGCCGCCATCCGGGAAGCCACTACAAATCGTGTTTGGCCGTCAAGCCGAACTCCAGAAACCTCTCGACCAGGTCATCATAGGATATCCCCACATACTTGGCCGCATCCGGGAAAAGACTCATATCCGTCATTCCGGGCAAAGTGTTGACCTCAATAATCATAGGACCGGCCGCCTCATCAACGATGAAATCAATCCGCGAAAGGCCCTTGCAGTTGAGAACCCGGTAGGCCTTCATTCCCAATTCACCCAACTTGCGCTCCACATCACTGCTGATGCGCGCCGGGATGATGTGATGGCAAAGGCCGGAAGTATATTTTGCGGTATAGTCGTAGAACTCCCTTTCGGAAGTGATTTCGATGACCGGGAGGACAGTGAGATCCTCGTTGCCCATAATGGGAAGTGTCACTTCGGTGCCGTTGATGAACTGCTCGGCAAGAAGATTGTCCCCGTATTTGAAGACTTCTTCAATTGCAGAAGCCATCGCATCCTCGGAACGGACAATCACAACCCCGATACTGGAGCCCTGGCAAGGTGACTTGAGCACCATCGGCAGCCCCAATCTATCTATGAGAGCATCGGCAACAGCCTTGATGTCGGCACATTCATCCTTGCGGAATACCTCGAACTTCGCGGTGGGCAGTCCGGCATTCGCCAATACTCTCTTGGTGAGAATCTTGTCCATACATACGGCGCTTGTGGCAATGCCTGGGCCAGTGTAAGGTATTCCGGCAAGTTCCAGCATTCCCTGGATGGAACCGTCCTCGCCTCCCTTGCCGTGAAGACCCAGAAAAACGATATCGGGTTTCAATTGGAGAATCTGTGCAATATTGTTCCTGGTCAGGTCGAAGAGCACGGAATTCACATATCCTTTGCGCAGAAGTGCTTCATAAATTGCCTTTCCGCTGCGGAGCGAGACTTCCCTTTCCGTGGAAATGCCGCCGCAAACGACCAGAATCCTCAGATTTTTATCCGCCATCTTTACCCTCTCCTACTTTCCCCAGAGAGAACGGGGATAAACGCCTTTCTCTATCAAAGAATTGATCTTGTCCACAACGAACGGGCGGTCTTCCTTGTAGGTAACGCCGAACCACTTTGCATCGCAGTTCAGGACCTTGAAGGATGCCTTGTTTTCCTTGATGAGGATGTCGGCCACATACGGGATGAAGAACTCTGCCTTCATATTGGTCTGGATGCGAGGTTCGCTGAGGAAACGCTTGAAAGTCTCCTCGGAATAATCGAAATAATCGGGAGTGAAGCCCCAGAAATTCATCGATACGACGCTGTTCTCATCAAGAGGGAAATCCTTGCCGTCCTCCGTGTAGGTGACCACTCCGTTCTTGCGCTCGATGGCGGTGCGCTCCGTCACTTCAGTAAGGTTGCCTTCGGCATTCGCTCCGCAGACTCCGCGGGAGACGCTTCCGAATTCGGAAAGGGTATTCTTCAGATAATAGCCGACCAGTCCGTAGCGTCCTTTCTGACCCTCAACCTGATGCAGGAATTCAGCCACTGCCGTGAATCCCTCGCGACCGTAGAAGTCGTCGGAGTTGATCACCGCGAACGGCTCCTTGATGACATCCTTGGCCATCATCACGGCGTGGTTGGTTCCCCACGGTTTCTCGCGGCCTTCAGGGATGGAGAATCCTTCAGGAATATATTCAAGTTCCTGATATACAAACTCCACCTCGACTTTACCTCCGAAACGCTCCTTCGTGTAGATTTTCTTGAAGGCGTCAGCGAAAGAGTGACGGATGACGAAAACGACCTTGCCGAATCCTGCCTGTATGGCATCATAGATTGAATAGTCGATAATGGCTTCTCCACAAGGGCCAAGGCCGTCCATCTGCTTTAGGGAGCCGTATCTTGACCCCATTCCCGCAGCAAGTACCAAAAGTGTAGGTTTCATATTTTTAATAATTAAAGATTGTGATTGCTATCCGAACAGATGCCGGCAAAGTTGCGCCACCGAACTTACCGGAATGATTTTGATTGACCCGCCGCTTCTGCCCGAGAGGGCGGTGTCACGGTTGAACGAAGATATGTAAATCTCCTCGAATCCGAGCTTCTCCGCTTCAGCGATACGCCGCTCCACCTGACTGACGGGGCGAATCTCTCCGCTGAGGCCCACCTCCGCGGCAAAACAGGTCTTGGGGGAGATGAACAGGTCGAAATTGGATGAGAGGATGGATGCCACGATCGCAAGGTCGCAGGCAGGGTCCGAGATACGGAGTCCGCCGGCGATGTTGACGAATACGTCCTTTGCGGCGAGTTTGAAACCGGCTCGCTTTTCCAGGACGGCGAGAAGCATATTCAGGCGGCGCTGCTCGAAACCGGTTGTCGAACGTTGCGGTGTGCCGTATGCCGCAGTGCTCACAAGCGCCTGAATCTCTATAAGGAAAGGGCGGGAGCCGTCCATCATCGCGCTTACGGCCACTCCGCTCAAATCGTCCTTGTGCATCGGAATCAATATCTCCGAGGGGTTCCTCACCTCTCTCAGGCCGGACCCCGTCATCTCGAACACGGCAAGCTCGTCCGTGCTTCCGAAACGGTTCTTTATGCCCCGCAGAATCCTGTAGGAGCCTCTTGTATCCCCCTCGAACTGAAGGACCACGTCCACTATATGCTCCAAAACCTTGGGGCCGGCTATGGTGCCGTCCTTGGTTATGTGGCCTATAAGAATTACCGGAGTCCCGCTCTTTTTAGCATAACGGAGAAGAGATGCGGCACACTCACGCACCTGGGAGACGCTTCCGGCAGAGGATTCGATGGCATCGCTGAAGATTGTCTGGATGGAATCGACTATCAGGAGGGATGGCTTGGCCGCCTCCGCCTGAGCCAAAATGTTTTCGAGAGAGGTTTCGCTGAGAATCAGGCATTCGCCGTCCGACCCGCCGAGGCGTTCAGCCCTGAGTTTTATCTGGCGGGGGCTCTCTTCACCCGAAACGTACAGGGTTTTCAACTCCCTGCAGGAAATCGGAATCTGGAGTGAAAGTGTGGATTTGCCTATCCCGGGTTCACCTCCAATCAGGACGAGGGATCCTTCTACAAGCCCGCCCCCCAGCACACGGTCCAACTCCCCTATCCCGATGGAAAAGCGGTTATCACGGTTAAGGCTGATCTCATCCAGCCGGGCCGGCTTGGCACCGCCATCATCGATGTAGCCGCGGCGTCTTGCACCGGAACCCGACAGGGATCCGCCTTTTTTCGCCTTGGGCTCTTCGACCATAGTGTTCCACTCTCCGCAGGCTGGGCATCTTCCCAACCACTGCGAACTCTCATTCCCGCAGGAGGAGCAGAACCAGGTTGAAGTCACTTTCGGCATCGGCAGTCTCTCTCAAAAAATCATACGAATTTAGTGATTTGTCAGGACATTTGAAAGCCCCGCAACTGATTAATCTCCTTGTCCCATATTTCCGGATTCGGAGTTTCGAGAATCAGGGGGATGCCATCGAAACGGGAATCCCCGACAATGCGGGAAAAGCACTCCCACCCGATTTCACCGTCTCCCAGGCTCTCGTGCCTGTCCACCCTGCTGCCGCAGGGCTTCTTTGCATCGTTCAGATGCATTCCTTTCAGATATTTGAAGCCAACGATGCTTTCAAACTGTGCGAAGACTTCATCAAACCCTCCACCGAAGAGGCCTCCATCTCCCTTGAGATTGTAGCCTGCGGCAAAGGCGTGGCAGGTATCGATGCAGACCCCTACCCTGCTCTTGTCCTCGACCCTGTCGATTATGGCGGCAAGATGCTCGAAACGGTATCCTATGTTGGAACCCTGCCCGGCCGTATTCTCGATGACCGCAGTCACACCCTCTGTCCTGTCGAGAGCGATGTTGATGGATTCCGCCACAAGAGCGATGCATTCATCTTCCGAAATCAGACCCAGATGGCTTCCGGGGTGGAAGTTAAGTCTGTCCAGACCCAGTGCGGAGCATCGCGACATTTCATCCACGAATGAAGCGCGGCTCCGGGCCAGTTTGTCACTGTCAGGGGCTCCCAGATTGATGAGATAACTGTCGTGAGGCAGAATTGACGCCGGGGGGAACCCGCACGATTCGCAGTTTTTTCTGAAGGCATCGATGCTCTGTACGCTCAACGGCGCGCCGACCCACTGCTTCTGATTCTTTGTAAAGAGAGCGAAAGCGTTCGCCCCTATTGCCTTTGCGTTCAGAGGCGCATTCTCAACGCCTCCGGAAGCGCTCACGTGTGCTCCTATGTAATACATCAGCTTATGTTTGAATAGTCTGCGATTTCAAGTTTCATTCCGGCGAGGGCTTTTTTCAGCAGAGCGTTCCCGGCCTTTTCCAGATTGGGATCATCCTCAAGGATGGACTGGGCCAGAGTCCTCGCCTCTTCAAGGAGCAAACCGTCGCGCCCGAGATCGGCTATGTGCAGATCGATTGCCAGACCGCTCTGCCGCGTGCCCTCGAAGTCCCCGGGACCGCGCATCCGCATATCGGCCTCCGCCAATTCAAAACCGTCGGAGGTGGCACACATCAGGTCAATGCGCTTTTTGGATTCAGTCGAAAGTTTGTACCCTGTCATCAATATGCAATAAGACTTTTCCGCTCCCCTGCCCACTCGTCCGCGAAGCTGGTGAAGTTGTGACAGGCCGAACCTCTCGGCACTCTCTATCACCATCACGGAAGCGTTCGGAACGTCCACGCCCACCTCAATCACCGAAGTGGCGACCAGAATGTCCGCCCGGCCCTTCACGAAAAGGTCCATATCAAAAGCCTTGTTCTCGGCCTTCTGCTGTCCGTGGACCACGGCAGTGACATATTTCGGCGCTGGAAACTCTTCGGTTATGGTCATATAGCCTTCCTCCAGATTCTTGTAGTCCATCTTCTCGGACTCCTTGATGAGAGGATACACTATGAATATCTGGCGACCGAGTTCAATCTGTTTTTTCATAAAGGCGTAGAGCCTGCCACGCTGCGACTCGGTCCAGTGCACGGTCTCTATCGGTTTTCTGCCCGGAGGCAATTCGTCCAGCACGGAGACATCCAGATCTCCGTACAGAGTCATCGCGAGAGTTCTCGGAATCGGAGTTGCCGTCATCACCAGGATATGCGGTGCAAGAGAGGCTTTTGCCCACAACCTGCTTCTCTGCTCCACCCCGAAACGGTGTTGCTCATCGATTACGGCAAGAGCCAGGGATTTGAAATTGACGGTATCCTCAATCAATGCGTGAGTACCGAATATGATATCTATCGACCCGTCGGCAAGACCGGAATATATACCCTCCCGTTCCTTGTTTTTGGTGCTTCCCGTCAACAAGGCCGTGCGAACGCCTGTGGAAGCGAGAAATTTCTGCGAGGATCTGAAATGCTGCTGGGCCAGGACCTCCGTCGGGGCCATTATGCAGGCCTGATATCCGTTGTCGATGGCCATCATCGCAGAGAGAATTGCCACGAGAGTCTTGCCGCTGCCCACATCTCCCTGAAGAAGCCTGTTCATCTGCAGACCGCTGGCCACATCTGCGCGTATCTCTTTGAGAACTCTTTTCTGGGCCCCTGTCAAGGGGAATGGCAAACTGTTATACACACCGTTGAAATTCTCTCCTATCCGTCTGAAAACCACTGCACTCGAAGCCCGCATCCGGATATGTTTCTGCCTTGCGAGCGAAAGTTGAAGCAGAAACAGTTCCTCAAACTTGAGACGCCGCCTCGCCTTGTCCAGTGCCTGAGCGGATGGAGGGAAATGAATGTCGTTCAATGCCTGTCTCAAAGAGCACAGCCTCTCCCGGTCCAATATATGACGGGGCAGGGTCTCCTCAATTGAATCCGCACACTTGTCGAGAAGAGTGCGCTGAAGTTTCTCGAACACCTTGTTGCTCAAGCCTGCCGAACGGAGTGTCTCTGTACTGGAATAGACTCCTGACATCACCCCGCCCGCGACAGGCTGAACTCCGGAGACCGGATCCACTTCCGGGTGAACCATATTGTATTCCTGATTGAATGCGGAGGGTTTGCCGAATACGATATACTCCTGCCCAACCTTCAACTTATCCTTCACCCATTTGATTCCCTTGAAGAAAACCAGGTCTATCGAAGCCGTGCCGTCGGTGAACCGTGCCACCAGGCGGGCTTTGCGTCCCTCCCCGACAGTCGAGATTCCCGTGACGGCCCCGCGAAGCTGGATGTGGACGGAGGTACTGTCAATGTCCCTTACGGCACAGAACCGGCTCCGGTCTATATACCGGAACGGGAAAGTGTAGAGCATATCCCGGAACGTGCTGATGCCCAATTCCTTCTGGAGCAACTCGGCCCTTTTGGGACCTACGCCCGCGAGATACTTTATTTCACTGTCCAGCATTCCTGCCATAGACTGCCTATCTGTTCTTTACAGGAGCCTTCGGAGTCGAGGGCAGTTCGGGATAATTCTTCATCTCTTCCTTGAGAACCTCTATCGCCTTGTCAAGCTGGGCATCCTTACCCAGATAATCTTCGAAAGGATTGATATCCACTTCAATGTCGGGGTCAACCCCGTGACCTTCGATAATCCAGTTCCCGTCAAGACCGTATGAGGTGAAGAACGGGGTCCTCATATCCTGACCGTCGAGGAATCTCTTTGAACCGGAGATGCCGACGATTCCACCCCAGGAACGCTTACCAATCAGTTTGCCCAAGCCCAGTTTGCGGAATCCGTAGGGGAACAGGTCACCGTCGGAAGATGAATATTTATCAATCAGACACACCTTCGGACCATAAAACGCCTCATTGGGGACAGGGTCGTTGCGGTCGCTGCCACGACGCATCGTCATACGGTAGACGACTCGCTGAAGACGCTCCAGAATCATAGGGCTGACATTTCCGCCGCCATTCATACGGTCATCGATGATGAGGGCTTTCTTGTCGAGCTGGCTATAGAACATCTTGGTGAACATATCAAGACCCTCGATGCTCATATCAGGGATGTGGATGTAACCTATCTGCCCTCCGGAAGCGGCTGATACCTTGTCCACATTGTTCATAACCCAATCATAATATGCGAGTTGGACCTCGCTCCCCACAGGCTTCACATCCACTTTGCGGCCGCCCTTGCCGGAGGCTGAGGAAGCGACCGTAAGAGTGACTGTCTTTTCCACCTTATCAATCAGAGCCTCCTGTATGTCGGAATATGCCGAGGCGGGAACGCCGTTGATTTCTGTGATATACTCACCGGCCCTGATGCCGTTCTCGGCAAGAGGGCTGCGAAGGGACTTATCCCAGTCAGCACCCCTGAACACCTTCTCAACCTTGAAGGCGCCGTTGTCACTCCTGGAGAAGCGCCCGCCGAGAAGGCCGGTCCTGACACGGGGGACAGCGGGGCTTGAGCCGGAGGTGACGTAGGCGTGACCCACGTTCAGTTCGCCGACCATCTCACCGAGAATGTAAGTGAGGTCGTGACGATGCTTCACGTAAGGAAGCAGGGCGGCATATTTGTCGTGGATGGCTTTCCAGTCCACTCCGTGCATATTCTCAACGTAGAATCCGTCACGGGTGATGCGCCAGCTCTCTTCGAAAATCTGACGCCATTCCGCCGCGTGGTCCACAGTCATCGTCATCTGCTCCACAGGGAGGGCATCTTCAAACTTGCCCCCGCTGAACGGCACGATATAGTATTTTCCGTCCTTGCGCACGAGAGAATTTTTCCCATCCGCGGATATAGTGAGGGGCGCTTCCTTCGCTCCGTCGCTCTCTTTCTCTTTCTTCAGGTCATAGACCTTCACTCCGCCTTTGCCTCCCCTTCCACCGGCAGTGTAATAGAGTTTGTCGGGACCGGCTGAGATGAGCCTGAAGTAACCCGCATCGGTCTTCAGCGCTTTAGTATTCTCCACCAGCGCATTCTTGTCAGAGAGGTCAACCTTGAAGATATAGGATGAGAGCCTGTACGAAGCATTCCACTCCACTGAAGAATAACTGGCCTGATAATCGCGTTGCGAGGTGAAGAACAGGGTCTTGCTGTCAGAAGAGAAAATAGGGTTGGAGGCGCTGAACCAACTGTCGGACACCTGATAATCCCGTCCATCCTTCAGCGTACGGATGAAAACACCGTATTTGCTGTTTGACAGAGGCTTCTGGTATGCAATCATAGTGCTGTCGGCGGAGACGTCACCAAGCACCAGTCCCCCCTCGGAAGATGAGAGAAGAACCTTCTGCTTGCGGGCCTCCACGTCAACCGCATAAATCGAGAAGTTGTCGACGGAAACGTAAACGGTCCTGTTGTCCGGGCTCCATCTCATTCCCTGGGGATAGCCTTTCTTGAACGAAGTGACGGCCACGGCTTTTGAGAAGTCATCAGCAGGGGCGACAAACACCTGATATTCACCGTTCTTATCGGATATATAAGCCACCTTCTTCCCGTCGGGAGAGTAATCCACGTCCCGGTCGTTCGCACCGGCGGATGCGGTGAGATTGACAACGGCCCCCTTGCCGGCGGGAATGCTGAAGATATCCCCGTGAGCGCATACAAGCACGTTCTTCGCATCCGGAGCGAGGGACCAGGCCGAGATTTCACCTGCGGGGCAGATTATCTCCTTCCTGCCATAAACGTTGTCATCCTGCAGATATACTGGAACTTTTGTCAGGCTCCTGTCGGATACTTTGAATCTGTAGATATACCCACCATTTTCGAACACGACGTAATCCTTTGAGAATGAAGGGAACTTGCAGTCATATTCAGTAAAGTCCGTAACCTTCTCGGTCTTCTTCGTCGCGGTATTGTAAACGAACAGATTCATCGTGCGGTCCCTGTCGGAAAGATAGAATATCTCGTCCCCTATCCACATCGGGAATATATCCTGGCCTTCCGGGCTGCAACCTTCGATTCTCTCGATCCGAGTTGTTCCGACCTTGTGAATCCAGATGTCGTCGGCCTGTCCTCCCCTGTAATATTTCCAGGTGCGGAACTCACGGAACATACGGTTCATTGCAAGATATTTCCCATCGGGAGAATAACTGCAGAAGCCGCCTTCAGTCGTCGGAATGTCCACGGGAGTCCCCCCTTTGGCGGATACGCTCTGCAGCTGGGCGCGCAGGCCGCTGAAGCACCACTGCTTGTTGCGGAACACTATGTTCTTTCCGTCAGGACTCCAGCACATCACGATATTGTTGGGACCCATCCTCTCACCCACGTTGTCCCGGTCTGAAAGGGCGGTATAAGTGACCCGGAAAGGTTCGCCTCCCTCCACCGGCATCGTATAGACTTCGGTATTGCCGTCATACTGCGCGGTGAAGGCGATTGTCCTGCCATCGGGGGAAATTCTGGGGAAAACCTCATATCCCACGTGGGAAGTGAGTTTGCGGGCCTGACCGCCGTCGATGCCGACACTGTAGAGGTTGCCGGCGTAACTGAACACGATGGTGTTGCCGCCGACTGCGGGGAAACGGAGAAGCCGGGCTTCTTCCTGAGCCGCGAAGGCAACGGATGAAATTGCGGTTGCCATAAGGGCTGCCGCCAATATCAGAGTCTTGCGCATAACTTTATTCTTTTTCGGTTTGTTTTTCGGTTGTCAGTTCCTCCGCCGTGTAACCGAGCTTGACGATAGCGGCGGCCAACTTTTCACTGTCTGTCCTGGAAGCGTCGTATTTTATCCATACAGTCTTGTCATCGAGATTGATCCTGAGGTCCTTGACACCTTTTTCATAAGGAAGTTTAGCCTCGACTTTCTTGACGCAATTCCTGCAGTCAATGGATGTGACGAAGGTGACTTCCTTAATGTCGGCTTTCTTTTTGTCAGCAGCATAGAGCCCGGCCGAAAGGAGCCCGGCCGTCATAAAAGCCAAAAACAGAGTTGCAAAACGTTTCATATTCAATTGTAATTATGCTATTTCCATATAGTAAATCTCAACCCGGCATACACTTTTATACCCATCAGAGGGCCCCATACACAGGAGGCATTGAAATCGGAAGAGTAAGGATTATCGGCATTCAGAATGGCATCCTTCTGCCTGTAGTTGGTCAGATTCTCGCCTCCCACATACACGTCAACTCCCCTGAACTTGCGGGTGACCTGTGCATAAAGTATCGGATAGACCGGAGAAGCCTCCATCCCCCAGGCCGCGAAGGCAAAATACGGAAGCTTCATCGGCCCGTTGACCTGAGCGGTAAAATCGAATGTCCAGATATTCATCGGCGTGGCGTACTGCAAAGTCAGAACGCCCTTGAACCGGCTTGTCATAGGCCGTTCCACAAGTCCCTGGCCGCGGAGAGTCACTTTGGAGTCAGTGTAGCGGAAAGTCGCCATAACGTTGAACCTCTCGATCGGGTCCACGGAGAAATCGACCTGATAGGTGTTGGAGAAGGATAATCCGTCCGGGTTGTAGAAGGTGACGTGGCTTCCGTCACATTCCTGGTCCGCGATTACCTGATTGACGAACCGGCTGCGGAAATAGTCGAAACTCAGATAAGAAGGATTGCCACGGTCTCCGATGGGGAGATAGACGGTCAGGTTGCCGCCGCAAGTCCAGGCATCCTCGAGATAGTTGAGATTTTCGTCAATGGCGAAAGAGCGTCCCGTGGAGAAGGCACCCAGATTATCGGTGAAAATGTTGGAAGTGCGGTAGCCCCGGCCTCCGATCAGGCGGAGAATGAAATCGTCCGTGAATGAATACTTGAAATTGGCCCTCGGACTGAAAAGCCAGCCGTGGAGGGAATTGTATTCAAGATTGAGCCCCCCTACAAATGTCACTTTGTCATCCAGAGTGTAGGTATATTCACCGAAACCGGCAAGGAGAGCCTCCTTCCTGTCCGCATTGAGGCTCATCGGGGCGACGGCAGTCTGGCGGATGTTGTCAAATCTGGCGGTGATTCCGGCATTGAGCCGGTGATTTCCGTTGAACTGGTTCTGATAGATGAAGTTGGCAAAGGCATTGTCCTGGATTCCGTTGAAAAGCTTCCTGCCGAAATTGGAATCAAACTCGTGATGGTCGAAATCAAGCACGATGCCAAGGCTTGATTTCTGCTCCGGATCGAGAGGAATCCCGATTTTGGCATATGCATCTATGCCACGGTTGCGTATTTCAGAGCCCCAGGGGACCAGTATATCGGACCCCCTGCCATTGTAATCCCCTTTGTTGTAGTCCATCTGTCCTCCGATACGGCTGTCGGAAATCAGACTCACTCCGAAACGGACCTGAGTTCCGGTCGGAGAATAATAGAGCCACCTGGATGCGAAATCCAGATGCAGGTCCTCCGGTTCGTCCCTGAACCCGTCCTTGTTATGGTCCATCTTCGAAGCGGTCCGGCCTACGTGGGCGAGATTGATTACGCTCCATTTCTCGTTAATCTGCAGCGCGGAAGCCGCATTGCCCTCGAACATCGCATCAGTACTGCCGTACAGCTGCAGGTAGAGAGGGGTTTCGTCCGTCGGCTTGCGGTGTTCAACGTTTATTGAGCCTGTCACGGCTTCCATCCCGTTGATGACAGATGCGGGTCCTTTAGCTATCTGAATGCTCTCAAGCCACTGCCCGGGGAGGCACTGTAACCCGAACGGGGCAGCGAGCCCCCTCATCACGGGGCGGTTTTCATCAAGCATCTGGGTATAGGTCCCTGACAGACCGAGAAGTTTTATCTGGCGGGCTCCGGTGACTGCATCGGAATAGCCCACCGTCACGCTGGCAGAGTTCTCAAAGCTTTCAGCAAGTGCACAGCAGGCCATCTTGCAGAGTCCGGCCGCTGATATTATTTCGGTCTTGACCGGTTTGGTGCGGGACAAAGTGCTGTTGCTGCGGCTCGAAACAACAACACCTTCAAGCTCTTCCTCCCTTTCCGGCACAGTGTCGCGCAGGTTGGCAGGCTGAGCCGACAACACGCAGAAGGAAACTGTCACAAACAGCATTGAAAGAGATACTCTTTTCATTTTGACCCTCCCATAATTTTGACAAAAATACGAAAATTTGGCTACCTTTGCAAGTTACAAAACGGATTCCAAACCACTGCTAATATGAAAAATTTCTGGAAAATCGCACTTGCAGCCTTCATAGGCGTGCTGGCCGCAACTCTTTTTCTTTTTCTGATAGGCATCGGCGCCATCGGCTCCCTTGCCGCCCTTGGCAACGAAGCCCCGGCAGTGCCCACCGGCAACTTCATCCTGAAGATTTCAGGGGCCGTCACCGAGCAGAAGAGCGAAAGCCTCAATTTCAATCCTCTCAGTTCCAAAGTTGACCTTTCAAACAGCACCGGAATACTGGATATGGTACGCGCCATTGACCAGGCTGCAACCGATCCGACCGTCAAACTCATCTACATAAGGCCTGACAATATGTCAATCGGCCTTGCCGATGCCGAGGAACTCCGCGTCGCCCTCACCCGCTTCCGCGAAATCGGCAAGCCTGTAATCGCCTACTCCGATGCGATGTCAACCGGGATATATTACCTGGCCTCAATGGCTGACAAGGTTATACTCAACCCTTATGCCGACGTGATGCTTTCCGGGATGAGCAGCGCCAACTTCTATTTCAAAGATCTGATTGACAAACTGGGTATCGATATCCAACTGATACGGCACGGCAAATACAAATCCGCCGGAGAACCCTACATCAGAAACGCGATGAGTCCCGAAAACAGGGAACAGTATGAATGTATGCTGGGCACGATGTGGGAGACCATCACGGATGGCATTGCCCAATCCAGGGATTTCTCCCGCGAGGATTTCTGCTCCTGGGTGGACAATCTTGCAATCCACAGCGCATCCGACGCGAAGGACAAGGGCCTTGTAGATGAGCTCTGGTTCAAGGACGAGGTGGAAGATTATCTGCGCAATCTGCTTGAAGTGGATGACAAGGACGACCTCAAGATAACCGGAATATCAAACTATGCCTCAGTGAAAGTGAAGCCGAACATCCGGACGAAGGACAAAATCGCAGTCATCTATGCCGACGGAGAGATTGTTATGGGTGACTCCGGCGAAGGCCAGATAGGCGACAACTTTGCAAAGGAAATAGCCAAAGCCAGAAAGGATTCCACCATCAAGGCTGTGGTATTCAGAGTGAACTCTCCGGGTGGAAGCGTCCAGGCCTCCGCCATTATCCGCCACGAAATCGACCTGCTCCGGAAGGAGAAACCCGTAGTGGCCAGTTACGGCGCATACGCGGCCTCGGGAGGATACTGGATCAGTTGCGGATGTGACAAGATCTTCTCCAACCGCGCCACACTTACCGGCTCCATCGGAGTGTTCGGTCTGCTGCCAAGTTTCGGCAATGCACTCAAGAAGAATCTGCATATCAACGTGGAGACCGTATCCACCAACAGACACGGGGCAATGGTGGACGGGTTCACCCCTCTTGACGAGCAGGAAGTGGCCTGGATGCAGAATATGATAGAGAATACCTACACCGAATTCACGGGGCTCGTGGCCGACGGACGCGGCATGAACCGCGATGCGGTTGACGAAATCGCACAGGGTCGCGTATGGGCCGGTGGCAATGCCCTCAGCATCGGCCTTGTGGATGAGATAGGAACCCTTCAGGATGCAATCAACTACGCCGCATCCATGGTTGACCTTGAAACCTATCAGCTTGTGGAATACCCTGCACCTATGTCAACTATGGACAGGCTGATGAAGATGTTCAACGAAAAATCCGCCGGCGTGGACGTTCTTCCCGAACCTCTGGAGGAAGTCGCCGACGAAGTGAAATATATAATCTCCATTGACAGGCCTACAGTTATGGCCCGTATGGAATGTGTACCTCAAATATGTACGAGATAGTAAGAAAAGAGTTTCTCACGCCTACAATCTGCCTGATGGAGATTGACGCGCCCAGAGTCGCCGTCTCGGCGCGGCCCGGACAGTTCGTCATTGTCCGCGCGCGTGAGATGGGAGAACGTATTCCCTTGACGGTCTGCGACTTCGACCCGGATAAAGGAACAGTAACAATTGTCATCCAGATAATAGGCGCGTCCAGCAGACTTATCTGCGCGCTTGAGCAGGGGGATTCCCTGACCGATTTCGTCGGCCCACTCGGGATGCCGTCCGATTTTATGGAAGAGGACCCGCAGGCACTGAAAGGCCGCCGCTATCTGTTTGTGGCGGGAGGACTGGGGACAGCGCCCGTCTATCCACAGGCAAAATATCTGCACGAGCACGGCGCTCACGTGGACGTGATTGTGGGTGCCAAGACAGAAAGTCTGCTGATAATGGAGGAACAGATGAGCAAGGTCTGCGACAATCTCCACATATGTACTGATGACGGCTCACGCGGTCATCACGGACTTGTGACCGAAAAAATCAAGCTTCTTCTTGAAGGCGACGCCGCATATGATCAGGCCGTGGCGATCGGCCCTATGATTATGATGAAATTCGTGACGCTCACTCTCCGCCCCTATGACATTCCACTGACTGTCAGCCTCAACACTCTTATGGTGGACGGGACCGGAATGTGCGGAGCCTGCCGCGTGACAGTTGGAGGCAAGGTGAGGTTCGCCTGCGTGGAGGGGCCGGAGTTCAACGCCTACGACGTGGATTTCGACGAGGCCCTGCGCCGTCAGGGTCTGTACAGACCTCAGGAGATGGAAGCCGACCACAGATGTAAAATCGGGAGGGGCTTGTAATGGACAGAATGAAGAGAACCCCGGTACGGGAACAGGACCCGAAGGTCCGGGCAACAAATTTCAAAGAAGTA
The DNA here is from genome assembly GCA_045642485.1 of Bacteroidales bacterium. Lineage (GTDB taxonomy): Bacteria > Bacteroidota > Bacteroidia > Bacteroidales > UBA932 > Cacconaster. The sequence goes on from JAZUIV010000058.1 coordinate 23,933, forward strand.
TGTCTGGGATATGATGCCGGTGAGGCGATGGAGGAGGCATCCCGCTGCCTGAACTGCAAAAATCCCGGATGCGTGAAGAAATGTCCTGTGAATATAAGCATCCCCCGGTTCATCGAGCAGGTGAAAAATGGCAATTTTGAGGAGGCCTTCCGGATTATCTCCCAAGACAGCAGCCTTCCCGCAATATGCGGCAGGGTCTGTCCCCAGGAGACCCAATGCGAGGGAAACTGTATCCTCGGCGTCAAGGGTGAAGCGGTCGCAATCGGCAAACTGGAACGTTTCGTCGCTGATTACAACCGTGAGAACGGGGCTTCCCTTACCGAAAAAGCCGTGCCGAACGGCCACAAGGTTGCGATAGTTGGAAGCGGCCCTTCAGGTCTTGCCTGCGCAAGTGACCTTGCGAGAGCAGGCTACGATGTGACCATCTTCGAGGTTCTCCACAAGGCAGGAGGTGTCCTGCAGTACGGAATTCCCGAATTCCGCCTCCCGAAAGAGACCGTAGTGGAGCACGAAATCGAGAACGTACGCCGTCTCGGTGTAAAGATAGAGACCAACATCGTCATCGGCAGGACCCTGACAGTTGACCAGCTGCTTGACAATGAAGGATTCGAGGCTGTCTTCATCGGTTCCGGAGCCGGGCTCCCCCGCTTTATGGGAATCGGAGGCGAGAACCTCAACGGGGTTTTCTCCGCCAACGAATTTCTCACCAGAAGCAATCTTATGAGAGCTTTCGACCCCGAAAGCGACACCCCGATATTCAAAGGCAACAATGTAGTTGTGGTAGGCGGAGGCAACGTGGCGATGGATGCCGCAAGGACCGCGCTCAGACTCGGTTCCAAAGTGACAATCGTATATCGCCGCACTGAAGCGGAACTGCCTGCCCGTGCGGAAGAGGTTCACCACGCACGCGAGGAAGGCATTGTCTTCCGTATGCTCACAAACCCCGTGGAGATCATCGGAGACGAAAAGGGATATGTCAAGGCCATCCGCTGCATCAGGATGGAACTGGGAGAGTGTGATGCAAGCGGACGCAGGAGTCCGGTCCCCATACCCGGTTCAGAAGAGGAGATTGAGGCCGATGCCGTGATAATGGCTCTGGGGACCTCCCCCAATCCTTTGATTGCCAAGACAACGGAGGGATTGCAGACAGAACGTCACGGTTGCATAGTCGCCGATGAGAGCGGTATGACGACGCGTCCCGGAGTTTTCGCCGGAGGTGACGCAGTGACAGGAGCTGCGACAGTAATACTTGCAATGGGTGCTGGACGCAAGGCCGCCGCCGCAATTGACAAATATATTAGAGAAAAATAATGGCACAGAAACCTTCAATACCGAAAGGGACAAGAGATTTCGGTCCGGCAGAAATGTCCGGACGCAGTTATATCTTCAACACTATCAAGAGCGTATTCAAAAAATACGGGTACCAGTGCATAGAGACACCCTCCATCGAGAACCTGAGCACCCTGCTCGGCAAATACGGTGACGAAGGGGACAAGCTTCTTTTCAAGATTCTCAACTCCGGAGACGCCTTCGCCAAAGTGGAGGCATCGGCTCTGTCGAACAGCAACGCGCTCTCTCTCAAAGTATGCGAGAAAGGTCTGCGTTATGACCTGACAGTTCCGTTCGCGCGCTTCGTCGTGCAGCACCAGAATGAAATCTCATTCCCTTTCAAACGGTATCAGATACAGCCCGTCTGGCGTGCCGACAGGCCGCAGAAAGGACGCTACCGCGAATTCTATCAGTGTGACGCCGACGTTGTAGGCAGCAAATCCCTGCTCAGCGAGACCGAACTGGTCCAGATAGTGGATGACGTTTTCACGCAATTCGGCGTGAGGGTCTGCATCAAAATCAACAACCGTAAAATCCTTGCCGGCCTGGCCGAGGTTTGCGGAGCTCCGGACAAGATGATTGACATTACCGTAGCCATCGACAAAATCGACAAAATCGGGTTGGAAAACGTGAAGGAGGAGCTTTTCAGCAAGGGGTTGAGTGAAGCCGCCGTATCCGTGATAGAGCCTGTCCTTACCCTTGAAGGCTCCAATGAAGAGAAAATCAGTAAAATAAGAGCCATCCTTGAAGGCAGCGAAACAGGCTTGAAAGGAGTCGAGGAACTGGAAACCCTGTTCCGCCTGATAGAGAAAGCAGGCATCGGACAGAAAGTCGAAGTCGATCTCTCTCTTGCCCGCGGGCTCAACTACTATACCGGGGCGATTTTCGAGGTCAAGGCTCTTGATTTTGAAATCGGAAGCATCTGCGGAGGTGGAAGATATGACGACCTTACCGGAATCTTCGGTCTTCCCGGTCTTTCCGGCGTAGGCATCAGTTTCGGCGCAGACCGCATATACGACGTTCTCGGCGGGCTGGACCTCTTCCCCAAAGAGAACACGGGCAGTGCAAAGGTTCTCTTTACGAATATGGGGCAGGCTGAGGTGGAATGGCTTTTGCCAGTGGCATCCCTGCTCAGGAAGAACGGCATCTCCTGTGAAATATATCCCGATAACCGTAAATTGAGAAACCAGTTTGAATATGCTGACAGGAAGAGAATACCCTACCTCGCCATTGTGGGTGGCGATGAAGTGTCCTCCGGCACCGTCACGCTGAAGAATCTGGAGAGCGGAGAGCAGAAGAAACTTACACCTTCAGGGCTCGTCGCCGAACTTTCGGATTGAGGGTATTGCAAATGACATTTTGATTCATTACCTTTGTCGGACAAACGAAGCTTTAGCTCAGCTGGTTTAGAGCGCTTGCTTGACAGGCAAGAGGTCAGCAGTTCAAATCTGCTAAGCTTCACAGATATATCCGTTCCCGTAAATTTATGATTGGCGTATATGATTCCGGTCAGGGAGGGAAATCCGTTTTGCAGGAGCTTGTCAAGCTTATGCCGGATGAAGACTATTTCTATTATGCCGATACGGCATATTGCCCCTACGGGCCCAGGCCAGCGGAGGAGATAATCTCAAGAGCCTGCGCTGTCACAGAATTTCTCATAGACAAAGGTTGCATAATGATTGTGGTCGCCTGCAACACGGCGACAGCCGCGGCCATAAGTTATCTCAGGAGCCACTACCCTATCCCGTTCGTAGGGATGGAGCCGGCAGTCAAGCCGGCCATACTGCACAGCAAAAGCGGTGTGGTAGGTGTACTGGCCACCAAGGGAACATTCAAAGGCTCCCTATACCTCAACACCCTGGCAAAATTCAGGGAAGGGACCCGGGTCATCCAGCAGGTCGGTGAAGGACTTGTGGAGACCGTGGAAAAAGGTATTCTGGACGGGCCGCAGGTAGAGAAACTGATCCACCACTGCATAGACCCGATGCTTGAGGCAGGTGTTGACCATATCGTCCTGGGATGCACCCACTACCCTTTCCTGCAACCGGTAATCGAACGAATCGCAGGAGAAGGCGTCACCGTCATCAACCCCGCTCCCGCCGTGGCCAGGCAGGCGCAGAAAATTCTCGCGTCGATAAAAAATATCGAGCCCTCCTGCGGAAAGAAAGGCTCGATACAATATTATTCAAGCCGTCAGTCTTGACGGCTCCGGAAATCACTTATACGATTCCCTGTTCAAGCATAGCCTGAGCGACTTTCATAAAGCCTGCGATATTCGCACCCTTCACGTAGTCGATTTTGCCGTCCGCCTGAGTTCCGAACTTGACGCACTGCTCGTGGATTGATCTCATAATGGAGTGAAGCCTTTCATCAACCTCGGCGGCATCCCAACTGATATGCTCCGCATTCTGAGTCATCTCAAGACCCGATGTGGCAACACCGCCCGCATTCACGGCCTTTCCGGGAGCGAAAAGGAAGCCGTTCTGAGACTGGAAGTAGTGGATTGCACCAGGCTGGCATCCCATATTGGATACCTCGCAGCAGCACCAGGTACCGTTGGAAACAAGTTCCTTCGCATCATCCTCGCTGAGCTCGTTCTGGAACGCACAGGGAAGAGCGATGTCACATTTTACACTCCAGGCCTTCTTGCCGGGGGTAAACTGAGCCTGTCCGGGGAACTTGTCAGCCATATCCTGAACCTTATTGCGGTTCGACGCGCGCATAACAAGCATATAGTCAATCATTTCCTTGGTAATTCCATCAGGGATGCAGCACACGCCGTCGGGCCCGGAGACAGCGACAACCTTCGCGCCGAGTTCGGTAGCCTTGGTGCAGGCGCCCCAGGCAACGTTACCGAAACCGGAAACGGCCACGGTCTTGCCTTTGATGTCCTTGCCAGCTGTCTGAAGAACGTGCTGTGTGAAATAGAGAGCACCGAAACCGGTTGCCTCAGGACGGAGGATAGAACCGCCCCAGGTCATACCCTTGCCTGTAAGGACTCCTGTATGATACTGACGGGCAAGTTTCTGATACATTCCGTTCAAGAACCCAATCTCACGGCCGCCGACGCCCACGTCACCTGCAGGAATATCCTGATCAGGGCCGATGCAGCGCCACAGTTCAAGCATAAATGCCTGGCAGAAACGCATAATCTCATCGTTTGACTTCCCTACCGGGTCGAAATCGGAACCTCCCTTGGCACCTCCCATAGGGAGAGTTGTCAAAGCATTTTTGAAAGTCTGTTCAAAACCGAGGAACTTGAGCATTGACGGTGTAACCGCCTTGTGGAAACGCAAACCACCCTTGTAAGGGCCGATTGCACTGTTGAACTGCACGCGGTATCCGAGGTTTGTCCTGACCTGACCGTTGTCATCGACCCAGGTGACGCGAAAAGTGAAGATACGGTCGGGTTCCACCATACGCTCCACGATTTTTGCCTTCTCGAATTCGGGGTGCTGATTGTAAACTTCCTCGATTGAGTCGAGAACTTCCTTTACAGCCTGCAAGTACTCGCTCTGGCCGGGATACTTGGCCTCGAGGTTTGACATAATGTCTGCTACTTTCATATTATTCTGTTTTAAAGATTATTCAACTGTCCAGGTGGCTCCCGAGTGGAGAAGGTCATCCATACAGGTTATGGGGCTGGCTTTCTTCACATCCTCGAGCTGGTCACGGACACGGTCATCATAGGTAGGCTCGCTGACATCGCGGATTACTCCGATTACCACCGGGAAGTCGGGGTATTTCAGATTGATGAGCTGATTGTGGATTGCAGGATCCTCGCTGTGCGCATCGTGGACCAGAATATCGGAAAGAGTGATTCCGTTCTCTCCGATTTTTACAATTTTGAGTTTGCCGTGTACAAGAATCAGCCCCTTCTCATTGTTCTTACCGAATACCATCGGCTGTCCGTGGCGTACTGTTATTGTCCTGTCGGCCCTCACTTCGCGGTCGGTGATGTTCTTGTGCGCCCCGTCGTTGAAAATGACACAGTTGGTAAGCATCTCACAGACGGAACATCCGTCATGGGCGGCGGCGGCCCTGAATATTTCGGTGTTCAGGCCCATTTCCACGTCAAGCCCTCTGGCGAAGAATGTCCCACGGGCTCCGAGAACGAGAGAACCGGGGGTGAAAGGGTTCTCGACCGTGCCGTATGGAGAGGTTTTGGTAATCTGCCCCAACTTCGAAGTCGGGGAATACTGCCCCTTGGTCAAACCGTAAATCTGGTTGTTGAAGAGGATGATGTTTATGTCTATGTTGCGACGGATGGCGTGGATGAAATGGTTTCCTCCGATTGCCAGCGCATCGCCGTCACCGCAAGCCTGCCAGACGCTGATGTTCGGGTTAGCCACCTTGATACCGGTGGAAATGGCCGTTGCACGTCCGTGGATGCTGTGGAATCCATAGGTGTTCATATAATAAGGCAGACGGGACGAGCATCCGATTCCGGACACGAACATTATGTTGTCCTTGTGCCATCCCCTGTCTTCACAGACAAGAGGAAGGGCTCTCTGGATTGCTGCCAGTACCGCGTGGTCCCCGCAGCCCGGACACCAGCGAACTTCCTGATTGCTTTTGAAATCCTGTGCTGTATATGGCATAACGGTTCCTCCTTATAGTATTGATTCCACGGCATCTACAATTTCCTTCACGATGAAGGGCTGGCCCTGGACTTTGTTGTATTGCAGATAACTGAATTGAGGCATACGCGCCCTGAGGTAATCGGCGAATTGACCGCTGTTCAGTTCACATACGATAATCTTGCTGAAGCCTGCAAAGATTTCAGCCGTATTCGCGGGAAGCGGATTTATGTAGTCGAAATGACACAGACTCACGCTCTTTCCCTGCTCCTGAAGTGAATGAACGGCAGAGTAGAGATGTCCGAAGGTCCCTCCCCATCCGACGACGAGAACATCGCCGCTCTCCTGGCCGATGACCTCCTGCCTGGGAATGTAATTGGCAAGACGGCGCAGTTTCTCCGCCCTCTCCCAGACCATCTTGGCGTGGTTCTCCGGATCAGAAGAGATGACTCCGGCCGTATTCTTCTCCAGACCGCCGACACGATGTTCCAGCCCCGCTGTTCCGGGGAATGCCCATCTGCGGGCAAAAGTCTCGGGATCCCGGGCAAAAGGCTGGTAAGGGCCTTCGCACGTTGTAATTATCGGAGGATTGATTGCAGGATAGTCCTTCATTGAAGGAATTTTCCAGGGCTCGCTGCCGTTTCCAAGGAACCCTTCGGAAAGGAGAATCACGGGCATCATATGCTCCATCGCGTATTTTGCGGCATAAAAGGCGGCATCAAAGCAATGGCTCGGTGAGTGAGCAGCCATAATCGCAATCGGGCACTCTCCGTTGCGTCCGTAAAGAGCCTGCGCAAGGTCTGTCTGCTCGGTCTTGGTAGGGATTCCCGTTGACGGGCCGCTACGCTGGACATCCACGACAACCAAAGGAAGTTCCGTTATCATAGCCAGACCGAGAGCCTCGGACTTGAGGCTGAGACCGGGGCCGGAAGTTGTTGTCACCGCAAGATTGCCGGCATAGGCCGCACCGATTGCCGTGCATATTCCCGCAATTTCATCCTCGACCTGGAGAGTCTTGACATTTAAGCTTTTGTGTATCGCCAACTCTTCAAGTATGGCAGTTGCAGGAGTTATGGGGTATGAGCCGCAGAAGAGAGGTCTTCCACTCTTTTCAGACGCCGCAATCAACCCCCAGGCAGTGGCCTGGTTTCCGTTGATGTTGCGATATACTCCCTTTTCCTGTTTAGCGGGCTTTACAGTATAAGTGTTGGCAATTGCCTGAATGTTGGAGGCATAATTGAATCCGTCGAAGAGGACCTTCTTGTTGGGTGCAATCAACTCGGGTTTCTTCTTGAATTTTTTTTCAAGATAGGCATAGGTATATTCCATCGGCCTGTTGAAAAGGAAGAAGCACATTCCGAGAGTGAACATATTCTTGCAACGGACGATTGACTTGAGGTCCATCCCGCTGTCCTTGAGGCTCTCTTTTGTCAGAGTGGTGATGGGGGAACAGATGATGTTGCGATCCTCCAGTTTCAATTCCGAAATCGGGTCCAGAGTGGTGTATCCCGCCCTCTTGATAAGGGCTTCATCGAATGAATCGATATCGACGATAATGCTGGCGGTGGGCTTTGCCCATTTTGCGTTGGCGCGCAAGGCTGCCGGATTCATAGCCACCAGCACGTCGCAGAAATCGCCGGGAGTATTGACATTGTCACTTCCGATATGAACCTGAAAGCCTGAAACACCGGAAACAGTCCCGTGAGGGGCCCTGATTTCGGCCGGATAATCAGGGAAAGTGGAAATCCTGTTGCCATATAAAGCGGATGCATCGGCGAACAGGGTGCCGGTAAGCTGCATCCCGTCGCCTGAATCCCCACAAAACCTGATTACCACATCCTGAGTATCAACTACAGTATGGTGCATGGTCAGTAGAATATATGTCGGTTTGTTTTATTTCTGCGCAGGTTGCTGAGGCTCACCTATCTGAGTGGGGGCCACCTTGCTGGCAGGTATTCCGAGTTCCTTCTTTACAAGAGGGAGAAGATTGGTGCTCTGGGCCTCGTCAAAATAGATGAGGGCTCCTGATGAAAGGTCAAAGACATATGCAAGGCCTGCGCCCTTGGCCACTTTCTCAATGGCATTCTGAGCTTTCTCTATTACGGGAGCCATCAGTGTGCCCTGCATCTGCTGCATCTCCTGCTGAGCAGACTGCTGGAACTGCTGAATACGCTGAACGAGTTCCTGAAGGTCACGTTCCTTGGACTCGCGGACCACTGCGGACCACTCACCCTGCTTGCGGTTGTATTCGGTATATTTGCTGTTGTATTCATCCTCCATACCCTGCATTGTCTCGGTCAGGTCTGTCTGATAAGCCTGCAGTTTGACAATGGCGGAATCCCTCTCCTGCATAAGTGAAATTAATTCCGTGGTGTTGATGTAACCTGTCTTGGTCTGAGCGTTCAAACTTGAGCAGACTGCGGCTACGCCGAAAATGAAAAGGAAAATTTTCTTCATGATTTTCAATTGTAAAGTTTTTGATATGTTTCAATTATTTTCTGAGTATAATCCTTGGCCTTGTTATAATAGACAACTCCCTGGTTGGCCGCAAGGTCTATTACGAGGTCCACATCCCCCAACTCGGCAATCACGCCGTCAATTACGGCATCCACCTTTTTCTTGATCGGAGAGAGAAGTTCGTCGGACTTCTTGTACATCAGCCCGTCCTCTCCAAAATAGATGTTCTGTTTCTCCTTGACAATCTTCTCCTTGGAGATTATCTCCTCCTCAGCGGCCGCGCGCTGGGATGCGGTCATCGATGATTTGTTTTTCTGATAATTCTGGTACAGAGCGTCAATTTTTCCTATTTCCTGCTCCAGAGCATCTTTGTATTTGTCCGAAAGGGTGCTGAGATAGTCCTGAGCGGCAGTGTATTCGGAGATTGACTCGAGAATTGTCTCCGTATTGACGAAAACTATGTTCTGACCGTTCAAGCAAATCGTCCCCAGGACGAAAACAAATACTGAAAGAACTGATTTTCTCATATCGCGTTGAATTAGAATTGCTGGCCTATGATGAAATGGAACTGGCTCCTCTTGCTGGATGAACTTGAGTCGAAACCATATCCCCAGTCAATACCCAGCAGGCCGACCACGGGCAGGAACACGCGGACACCGGCTCCTGCGGAGCGTTTGATCTGGAAGGGATTGAATTCGTGGATTGTCTCCCAGCAGTTACCTCCCTCAAGGAACAGGAGCGCATATATCGTAGATGACGGCTGCATAATGACAGGATACCTCAACTCAACGGTAAACTTGTCATATACGTGTCCGGCATAAGCCCCGTTGACATAAGGGGTCAGAGAGTAGTTCTCATAACCGCGCAGACCGATTACCTCCGAACCGTAGGTATTGTAGCCGCTCATACCGTCTCCTCCGAGAATAAAGCCCTCGAAAGGAGAATAGCCCCATTTCTTGTTGAAATATCCAAGATAGCCGAACTGAGCCCTGGTCATAAGGACAAGGTCTCCTATCAGTTTGGTGTAGAGAGTCCCCTTGAAGGTCCACTTGTGATATTCAATCCAGTTGTAGTGTTGCTGGACAGTCTGTTTGCTATAGTCTATATCTTTCCCGCCCTTTCTCCAAAGGGAATAAGGAGGAGTTATCTGAATGCCGAATGAGAATTCGGAACCTGAGCGGGGATAGATGGCCTGATCCGTGGATGTCCTGGTGAGAGTGGTGGACCAGTTTATATTGTGGGACATTCCAGTGTCATAAATGAAATAATAGGCCCAATCCTGCAATTTGTAACTCTGCCATCCTATGGAATTGTAAAGGACGAAGTAGTTGTCAGGCCACTTCAGGCGGGTACCGATACCTAGTGACGCTCCGAAAATCTCCATATACTGGCTGTCGTTCAGAACCTGGTAGTAGTATGTGGAGTAGGAATTGGTCTGACGGGTGAAATAGGCGGAGAAGTTGAGGGAAGTCGGCTTCTTACCGGTCAGCCAGGGTTCAACGAATGAGGCCGAAAGGGCAGTATAGTATTTTCCGTTCGTCTGAAAGCGGAATGAAAGGGTCTGGGCATCGCCAAGCGGCACCGGACGCCAGGCTTTCTTGTCAAAGAAATTGGCAGTGGAGAAGTTGTTGAAGCTAACTCCCACAGAACCGACGAACATACCGTTGCCCCAACCTCCGGAGAGTTCGAACTGGCTGTTGGACTTCTCCTGAACGTTGTAAGCTATATCGACCGTATTGTTCATCCCGTTGGGGATGATGCTGTAGCCTCTGTCCGGATCGGCCGCTGTCTCGGCATCGAAATGGCCCATCGAGGCAATTTCACGGACGGAACGCTCAAAATCCGTCTGACGGAAAAGATAGCCCGGTCGGGTGAAGACCGCACGCCTGACCACCTTTTCGTTCGTGATGTTGTTTCCGTTTATGATGATGTTGTTGAAGGTCGCCGGTTTGCCCTCCACGATTCTCATCTCCACATCCACGGAATCCCCGTCTATCTTGAGTTCCACAGGATTGACGTTGAAGAACAGGAAGCCGTTGTCGCGATAAAGCTTGGAAATGGAGATATCCCCCTCCTTCTCACCGCTGAAGAGACGTTTGTCCATAGTCACGACATCATAAACGTCACCCTTCTTGATTCTCAGTATTTCATTGAGAGTCTCTTCGGGATATTCGGAGTTGCCGGTCCAGGTAAGTTCGCGGAAATAATATTTTTTCCCTTTGTCGAACTCTATATCAATCACCAGTTTGCCGTCTTCGGCACGACGGTACATAGTATCTCTCACGATTCTGGCGTCGCGATAGCCGGCCTCATTGAAGACGCTCAGGAGCTTTTCCCTGTCCGCCTTGTATTCCTTTTCGATGAACTTTTTGGACTTGAAGAAGTTGTAAATCTTGGCGCTCTTGATCTTCTCCATCGCCTTGTCAAGCTTGCGGGGCGCTATCTCGTCATTGCCGAAGTAGTTGATTTCCTTTACCTTCAGTTTCTTTCCCTTCTTGACGTCGAACGTCACGCGGACTGCGTTCTTTATGACGGAATCCCTGACGGCAATTACATCCACCTCCACGTCGGCGAAACCCTTCTCCTTGTAGAAATCCTTTATCACCTTCACGGACGAACTCTTCACGTATTCGGAGTATTTGGAACCCATACGGATATTCAACTTCTCCTTGATGTCGTCCTGCTCACTCTTCTTAATGCCCTTGTATGTGCATCTGGAAATTCTGGGCCTTTCCTGAAGGACCATCTTGAAGTAGGCCGTGTCCCGGGTGGGACAGAGAGAGTCTACATAAAAACCTATTTCAGAGGCTGCTCCCTGCATCCAGATACGCTTGATTGCCGAGGAAATATCATCTCCGGGGACGGTCACCTGCTGACCTATCTGAAGGCCCATCACCGAGAGAAGCTGATTTGCGCCAAGATACTGAAGTCCATCAATGGAAATGCCTCCCAGGACATATGTCTTGGGATTGTTGTAATCCACTTCGATATTCTGCTTCAAAACGACATCCTGCGCCCGTGCAAAGCCGGGAGCAAGCAGAAGAATCAGAACACACCACTTGAGAACTTCTCTCATCCGAACAATCATATATCTTGCAAAGATAGTCTTTTTTTTGTAATTCTATACTTTACCGTACCGTCTCTGACGCTTATTGTAATCTTGTATCGCCAGATCGAAATCATTCTCACGAAAATCAGGCCAAAGTACAGGAGAAAAGTAAAACTCGGTATAGGCACACTGCCACAGCATATAATTGCTGATGCGCTGTTCACCGCTGGTGCGTATCAAAAGGTCGGGTGCAGGAATGCCTTCCGTACTGAGAAATCCTTCAAAATCACCCTCCCCGCAAGGAAGAACATCTCCCTTTTCAACACACTGTGCCGCATATCGTTGCGCCGCCTGAAGAATGTCCCATCTCCCGCTGTAGCTGAGCATCACCATCACGGTGGTGCCGGTATTGGAAGCAGTCATCTCCTGCAGCGCATCGGCGGCCTCCAGAACACCGGCAGGCAGATGAGACCTGTTGCCGATTGTCATAAAACGGAGATTGTTCTTCATAAATGTCTTCGTCTCCTCCTTCACAGCCTGTATCATCAGTTTCATCAGCCCCTGCACTTCACTTTCGGGTCGGGACCAGTTCTCCTCGGAAAAAGCATAGAGACTGAGGTATTCTATCCCGTGCCGGGCCGCATACTCACAACAGGCCCTGACGCTCTGAATCCCTTCCATATGACCGAAAATACGCAACTTGCCACGGCTTTTGGCCCAGCGTCCGTTCCCGTCCATTATGATTGTGACGTGACGGGGATATTCCATAGTGTCTTTCATTTCAAAACCGGTTCCTGACTGTTCAACGATTCGACTTTTTCACGAAGTCCGCGAGTATATCCGTAGCATTCCGCAACAATCTTCCGAGTCTCTTCCATAAGTTCCTCGATTATGTCGAGACTGGTCCCGGGGTTTCTGGCAATGACTTCTATCTCCTTGAGCCTGTCCACCCTGTTCAAATAATCCTTATTTGTCATCGTTATTGAGTTTAACGGTATTCACACTGCAGTCCCAAAGTCCGTCGGAGAACCTCACGGAAAACATCTTCCCCTCTTCGCCCTCCGAGGCTTTCCTGATGATATGCCCCTGCCTGTCCACAGCCAGGACATATCCCTGGCGGAGCAGATTTCTCGGGTCGCTGTTCCTTATGGCGGAATCCAGCGCCGCCACTTCGGCATCCATCCTGCCAAGCATCGAAAGGATGGCGAATGAAACCGATGCCACCATATCCGAAACGGACCGCTCCGCATCCGTTATCCGGTCAATGAGGGCATCTTCTATTTTTTCCGCAAGAGCCGAAACGGCTGACTCCACGTCAAGGTACCACTGGATGAAGAAATCGGCCAGAGCGGTGGGAGTCTTGAAATTGTCATATGAGACCATATCAACGACGTGGAAATCCCTTTGATGTCCGACCGCCGTCAGGACCGGGATTCCACACACGGCCACTCTCCTGCACAGGAGATAGTCGTCATAGCCGAACAGATCGGAATCCGCACCTCCGCCACGGAGTATCACAGCAACGTCATACTGCCCGGAATCCTCCGCCTGCCCCAGCGCGGCCGCAATGGAAGAAGGAGACTTCTCCCCCTGCATAAGAGCCTGAATAAGATCGTATTCGAAAGAGAATCCGTACGGATTGCCCTCCAGATGCCGGACAAAATCCCCGTAGCCGGCGGCATCTCCCGAAGATATGACGGCAATCCTCGAAGGGAGAAACGGCAGGCCCAGCCCCTTCTGCAGTTCCATCATACCCTCCTCCGTCAGCCTCTCGATTGTCCTGCGCCGTTCCAGTTCACGCTGGCCCAGAGAATATGCGGAATCAATGTCCTCGATGACAAGGGAGAGCCCATAGACGGGGTGATACTCCACTGAGGCGAGGACCACCACCTCCATTCCGGCCTCCAGCGCACGGCCGGTGGCCCGGATGAAATCGGTGACAATGGCTGTTCTCTGCCTCCAGATCCGGCCGGAAGCCTTTGCTACAATCTCCCCGTCCCGACGTTTCTCAATCAGATTGAGATAATAGTGCCCGCCGGAGACACGGCAGGATTCAATCTCCACCCTGACCCACTCCTCGATGACCCCGATCCTGTCGCCTATGCGTTCCTGCAACGCGGACAACTCTATATATTCCGGCGTGTTCATATTCAGCAAAATTACACGAAGCCTCCGATAATTCCAAAAATTGCATAAATTTGCACTGATTAAATTTTACAACCGGAATCAAGGATATGACAGCCAGAGCACTCTATATCTACAACACACTTTCGCGGCAGAAAGAACTTTTCAAACCCATCAACGACGGATCTGTGGGAATGTATGTATGCGGCCCCACCGTCTATGGCAACGCACACCTGGGGCACGCACGCCCCGCAATTACCTACGACGTGCTTTTCCGCTACCTCAGACATCTGGGATACAGGGTCCGCTATGTCCGCAACATCACGGACGTGGGACACCTTGAAAACGACGCTGACAGCGGAGAGGACAAAATCGCCAAGAAAGCCAGAATAGAGAAACTTGAGCCGATGGAGGTAGTCCAGACCTACACTCTGCTCTACCACGATGCGATGCGCCGCCTCGGGGTGCTCCCTCCCTCAATCGAGCCGAGGGCATCGGGCCACATCATCGAACAGATTGAAGTCATAAAGAAAATCCTGGACGCAGGATTCGCTTACATCAGCAACGGTTCCGTCTATTTCGACGTGGTGAAATACAATCAGTGCCACCGCTACGGCATCCTGTCGGGGCGCAATCTGGACGACACCAAAGAGGGGACCCGAACTCTTGACGGACAGGACGACAAGCGTTCCCCCTTCGACTTCGCATTGTGGAAGAAGGCGGCTCCCGAACACATAATGCACTGGCCATCACCCTGGAGCGAAGGCTTCCCCGGCTGGCATCTCGAATGTTCCGCAATGAGCGAAAAATATCTCGGTGAGGAATTTGACATACACGGAGGCGGCATCGACCTGATGTTCCCCCATCACGAATGCGAACTTGCACAGAACACCGCTTCCCGCGGGAAAGGGGGCGTCCATTATTGGATGCACAACAACCTGATTACCATAAAGGGGCAAAAAATGGGCAAATCTCTGGGCAACTTCATCACCCTGGAAGACTTGTTCAACGGTTCCAACAACGTTCTGGACCAGGCATACAGTCCCATGACAATCAGATTCTTCATTCTTCAAGCCCACTACAGGAGTCCTCTGGATTTCAGCAACGAGGCTCTGAAAGCCGCAGAGAAAGGATACAAGCGTATAATGCAGGCCGCCAAGGACTTGAAATCACTTCCAGAATCCGGAGCGGACGCAAACGGTGAAATTTCCGGGATTCGCGAGAAAGTATATGACGCCCTGTCCGATGACCTGAACACCCCCATAGCTCTGTCCCACCTCTTCGACGCCGTGAAAATCATCAACAGCGTCAAGGACGGAGTCCTTAAAATCAGTCCGTCTGACAAGAAAATCCTTTCAAGCCTGTTCGACGACATTCTTTCCGACGTGCTCGGCCTGCAGGACGAATCCGCCGGCGAAGGGAACGGCGACCTGGTCAACGGCCTAATGGATATGATAATAGATGTCCGCAAAAAAGCAAAGGAGAACAAAGACTGGGCTACAAGCGACAAAATAAGAGACACTCTCAACAGCCTTGGCATCCGGCTGAAGGACACCAAGGACGGGTGCGAATGGAATATTCTATAATTCCTTCCTCAGTCTTGCAATCGGAATATTGAGTTGATCGCGATACTTGGCCACCGTACGGCGGGCGACCTTGTACCCCTTTCTGTCAAGTACGGCAACGAGTTCCTCGTCCGTAAGAGGTTTGCGCTTGTCCTCCTCATCGATACTGTGGGAGAGGATTGTCTTGATTTCACGTGTGGAAACCTCTTCCCCCTCGTTGGAGACAAGGCCTTCGGAGAAAAACGACTTCAAGGGGTATATACCGAAATGCGTCTGGACATATTTGCTGCTGACCACACGGGATACAGTAGATATATCCAATCCTGTCTTCTCAGCTATATTCTTAAGCACCATAGGCTTGAGCTTTGTCTCATCGCCTTCGATGAAGAATTCGTGCTGAAAGGCCATTATGGCGTTCATTGTGCTCTCGAGAGTGTTGTGGCGCTGCTTGATAGCCTCTATGAACCATTTCGCCGAGTCAAGCTTCTGCTTTACAAAGGCGACCGCTTCCCTGCTTTCACGAGGGGATTTGTTGGCTGCATTCATCAGTATGTCGGCATAACGCCTGTTTATCCTGAGTTCGGGAACAGAGAATCTCGGCATACTCATCACAGGCTCACCATCCTTAAGTTCCACTATGAAATCCGGCACAACCTGCTGCGCCTGGTCGGAATAAGAGTCATCTATCTGCCCTCCGGGTCGGGGGTTCAATTTGACAATCTCGGCATTGGCGGCTTTCAAATCGTCCTCCGTCACTCCGAGTTTCATCGCTATCCTGGAATAATGCTTTTTCTTGAATTCTTCGAAACAGTCCCGCAACAGCGCGGAAGCAAGCTTTACAGAAGGTGTCTGATCCCTGACATCCAACTGTAGCAAAAGGCATTCCCTCAAATCCCTCGCCCCTACCCCTACAGGCTCGAAATCCTGAATCATAAAAAGAATCTCTTCGACCTCATCGGCATCAGTCTCGATGTTGAGACGGAAAGAAATGTCATCCACGAGAGAATCCAGGTCACGACGCAGATATCCGTCGGAATCCAGCATACCGATTATGAAGAGGCCTATCTCGTGCCTGCGCTCATCAAGATGGAGATATCCGAGCTGGTTCTCGAGACTTTGGTGGAAACTCTCCTTGACAGAAAAAGTATTGTATTCGGGCTTTGCATCCCGGCTCTGGTTGTTCACGTACAACTTGTAAGACGGGGTGGGGTCCGAAGTGGCATAATCACTGAGGGATACTGTCCCTCCCTCCTCCTGGTCAGTGCTGTCCTCGGCCGATTCCTCAAGTATCGGATTCTCCTCAACCTCCTTGCTCACCCTTTGCAGAAGTTCCTGCTGGGTAAGCTCCGTCAACTTGATTGCCATCAGGTGTTGCGGAGAAAGTTTCTGCGTCTGTTTCTGCTGTAATGTCTGTTTGAGCATAACTATCGTTGACAGATTCTAGATGTCGGGATATTGGATATTCTCCCTGACCAGAAAAACGGACGTGTATTTGTCACTTATGCTTTTTGCAAAAGCCATTGCTTCGATCCTGGATCTGAAATCCCCTACCGTAACCTTGAAATATGGGCTTATATGGCTTCGATAGACTTTGATTGCAGGATATTCGGATGCAAATTCACGGGCGATATCCTCGGACCTGGTCCTTGCATTCTGGCTGTTGTCAAAGAAGATACGGACTCTGTACCCGGAAATCTTCCTCTCCCTGTTCGCCTCGACATACCTTTCAAAAGCATCCGAAATTTCCTGAGACTGGTTCACTTCCACTACGGAAAGTATATCGACGCCCACAAGCGACGAATCCAGGAGCGGCGCCGCTTCGGTGAATGACGAATCGACTATAACCTGCTCGGTCACGTTCTGAGCCATCCCGGAGGCAAAAGCCACCGTCAGCAAACATAAAGAGAGTAAAAGATTTTTTTTCATATCGTCTATCTGCCTTGCGAAATGTTTTTGAAATTTTTCATCATCTCTTCAACAGGTATGCCACTCTTTGAAAAATGCTTCCGGTATCTGCCATATTTCACGTCAGCCTCTATGGCCAGCGTCCCTGTTTCAATCATCTCAAGCCCCCCGCCGAACATCAACTTAAGGACTGAGCCCTCCAGTTTGACAATGACTGTCTCAGTGAATGAACCTTCGCCGCCGGCCTCGATGGCGATTATATCTCCGGCCGGGACGGAAGCGGTCGCCACCAGCGTACCTTCCTTAGTAAAGACCGAACCGTGCACGTTGCTTATCTCCACCTTTTTTGAAGCGGGGTTGACATAACTGACGGTCAGAACGGCACTTGTCATCGCTTTCCCATCCTCGGAAAAACTGATTCCCCCAACCGAATCCAACTTTACGCCGGTAAAAACAGGCATCTTGTCGGAAGTCGAACATCCGGCAAGAAAAAGCAGCGCCAGCACAAATGATGACAATATCCGTTTCATCGCACTAAAAATGATTTGTACGCAAATATACATAAATTTCTAACTTTGCGCTTTATGAAACTGTTTATAGAAACCTACGGATGCCAGATGAACGTGAGCGACAGCGAAGTGGTGCTCACGATTCTCAAGAGAAACGGATACACCCTTTGCGACAGCCTCTCACAAGCCGATGTCATACTCGTCAACACCTGTTCGGTCAGGGACAATGCCGAACAGAGGATACTCGGACGCCTGGATGTCTTCCGTCTTGAAAAAAAGAAAAGAGGCAATGTCATAGTGGGCGTGCTGGGCTGTATGGCGCAGAGAATGAAGGAAGAATTGCTGAAGCATCCGGTAGTGGACATAGTCGCCGGGCCGGATTCATACAGGAACCTCCCGACAATGATAGACAACATTGCCCGATACGGCAAGCAGATGGACACGACTCTCTCACGCGTGGAGACATACTCCGACATCCTGCCCACCAGGATGGACAAGGGCGGTGTGAGCGCATTCATATCCATTATGAGAGGTTGCAACAATGTCTGCTCATATTGCATCGTCCCGTTCACCCGAGGGCCGGAGCGCAGCCGCGAGCCGGAGTCAATACTTGAAGAGGCCCGGACACTCATCAGCGACGGATACCGCGAAATCAGCCTTCTGGGGCAGAACGTCGATTCCTACAGATGGACGGATCCTCAGAGTGCGGTGACCGTGGATTTCGCCGACCTGCTGGAAAAAGTGGCTCTTCTTAATCCCGAAGTCAGGATACGATTCTCCACATCCCATCCGAAGGATATGAGTGACAAGGTTCTGCACACGATGGCACGGTATGACAACATCTGCAAGCACATTCATCTGCCGGTCCAGAGCGGAAGTTCGACCCTGCTGGAGAAGATGAACAGAAAATACACCAGAGAGCATTATCTGGAAAGAATCGGGAAAATACGCGAAATTCTGCCGGATTGCGCCATCACCACTGACGTCATAGCCGGATTCTGTTCCGAGACGGAGGAGGACCACGCCCTGACTCTGTCCCTTTTCAGGGAGGTCCGTTTCGACGGGGCATTTATGTTCCAGTATTCCAATCGCCCCGGGACAAGGGCATCCAGACATTTTGCCGATGACGTCCCTGCCGGGACAAAAACGGCAAGGCTCAACGAAATAATAGCCCTGCAGAATGCCATATCACTTGAGAGAAATCAGGAATGCATAGGCAAAATTTTCGAAGTCCTCGTAGAAGGACGTTCGAAACGTTCCGACAAGGAACTTGTGGGCAGAACCTCACAGAACAAGACCTGCGTCTTTCCGGACACAGGTCTTAAACCGGGTGACTATGCAATGGTGAAAGTTCTTTCCTGCAGTTCTGCAACTCTTCTCTGCACAGTTATATAGAGCTTACTTCAATCCGCGGGCTCGGAGAAGGGCGTCGCCGTCAGGTTCCGCACCCCGGAAGTTTTTGTAAAGGGTCATAGGCTCGTCGCTTCCACCCTTCTCCAGGACGTTGTGACGGAAACTCATCGCTGTTTCCCTGTCATACACTCCTTTCTGCTTGAAGAGTTCGAAAGCGTCCTTGTCAAGCACCTCTGCCCACAGATAGCTGTAGTAGCCGGCACTGTAGCCGCTGTTGAAGATATGATTGAAGTAGGTTGTGCGGTATCGGGGGATTATTTCGTCGATGAGCCCCATCTCTTTGCATACCTTCTTCTCGAATTCCTCGATGTCGATGCCATCCACCGACGAAAGTTCGTGCCACTTCATATCAAGAATGGATGCGGCGCAAAGTTCCGCCGTGGTGAAACCGGCATTAAAAGTCTTTGCGGCGAGAATCTTCTTTACCAGTTCATCGGGAATCACCTCACCTGTCTGATAGTGCTTCGCATAGCTGGCGAGCAGTTCTGGCTGATATGCCCAGTTCTCGTCAATCTGTGAGGGAAGCTCGACAAAGTCGCGTGCCACGGAAGTGCCGCTGACAGTGGAATAAGTGCATTTGCTGAGCAGGCCGTGGAGAGCGTGTCCGAATTCGTGGAACATAGTCTCGACGTTGTCAAGGCTGAGCAGCGAAGGATTCTCCCCGTCAGGCTTGTTGAAATTGCCCACGTTCACGATTATCGGTCTGATGTCGACGCCGTCGTCACCGATTCTCTGGTCACGGACATTGTTCATCCACGCGCCTCCCCTCTTGCTCTCGCGGGGGAAATAGTCTGTCAGAAGGATACCTATCAGAGAGCCGTCGGAATCGCTGACCTTGAACGCCTCAACTTCGGGATGATACTTCGGGGCGTCGGCCACGGGCTCGAACTGAAGGCCGTAAAGCTTTGTGGCATTCAGGAATACACCTTCGCGCACATTTTCCATTTTGAAATAGGGCTTGGTCTGATCCTCATCGAGGTCAAACTTCACCTTGCGCACTTTCTCTGTATAATAGAACCAGTCCCAGGGCTCGATTTTCGAACCGGCGGCAACCTTGCCGGCCGCAATGTCCGCATCCATAACCACCTGCATATCCTTCACCTCCTCCTTGGCCCGGGCAACGGCATATTTCATTATGTTGGCAAGGAATGCATCGACCGTTTCGGGAGTCTTTGCCATCTTGTCGCTCAGAATATGCGCCGCCGGAGTGTCGTATCCCAGGAGTTTGGCACGTTCCTGCTTGAGATCCAGGATCCTGAGAATCAACTTTTTGTTATCGAACTCATTGCCGTTGTTGCCGCGTGAGGAATATGCGCGGAACATCTTCTCGCGCAGAGCGCGGTCTGCAGTTGAAGCCATTGCCTCGGGATATTCGGATATCGCTACGCCGAACTCGGCCTTGAAAGCATTGTTCTCCTTGAGCAGGTTGTTTCCGAAAGTAAGGCTCAGGGAAGAGAGTTCCGTATTGATTTCCTTCATTCTGGCCTGCCCCGCCGCATCCAGCGCGATACCGTTGTCGGCGAAAGAGCGATAAACCTTGTCGAGTACCATCTGCTGCTCGCGGTCAAGAGAAAGTGCGTCCTTCTGCTTGTAGACGGCCTCGACCCTGGCGAAAAGGGCGGCATTGAACGTGACTTCGTTCTCATATTCGGAAAGCATCGTGGTCGCCTTGGCGACGATATCCTCCAGACCGGGGGTTATGTCGGTCTCGGCGAGATTGAAAAGAACGCCTATGACCTTTCCGGCCAGTTCGGACGATTTGTCATAAGCCGCAATCACATTGTCGAAGGTGGGAGCCTCCGGATTGTCGATAATTGCCTGAATGTTTGCCCGGGCATCCTTTATTCCCGCCTCAAGCGCAGGCAGGTAGTCCGCCTCGGTTATCTGTTCGAACGGAGGGATTCCGTAAGGGGTGTTCCACTCTTCAAGGAAAGGGTTCGTGCGGCCGCACGATGCAAGGGCTGATACGATAGCCATAACTACGAATAATCTTTTCATATTCCTATTTGTTTCTTTTCAAATTCTCCACATATTCATCGATTTTGCTCATATTCGCAGGAATCCTGATTCTCTGCGGGCAAGCGGAGACGCATTGACCGCAGCCGATGCAATGGTTTGCCTGACGGAGTTTCTCAACATTGCGGTCCAGGCTCACAAGGTAAGCCCTGCGGGCTTTTCTGTATTTGGGGTCAGCCTTGTCATTGACCATCAGCCCGTCATTGAGACACTTGTTGTAATGCCTGAATATACCCGGAATGTCCACCCCGTAGGGACACGGCATACAATATTCGCAGCCCGTACAGGGAATCAGGGGAAATCTGACATATTCCGATGCAATATGTTCGAGAGTTCTCAGATCCTCCTCTGACAGCGGTTCCAGCGGACTGAACGACTTGAGATTGTCCTGGAGATGCTCCATATAGGTCATTCCGCTCAGCACGGTCATCACACCGGGGAAGGTGCCGCAGAACCGGAATGCCCAGGAGGCGATTGAACTGCCGGGACGGCGTTTCTGCAACTCCTCCGAACAATAATCAGGCAATTGCGCCAGCCGTCCGCCCAGCAGCGGTTCCATTATGACCACGGGGATACCCCGTTTCTCCAACTCCTCATACAGATACTCCGCATCCTCCAGCCAATCGATGTAATTCATCTGAATCTGGACGAAATCCCAATGATACTTTTCGTGCTCCGACATAAGAAAGTCGAATGTATTGCGGTCGCAGTGGCAGGAGAAACCCAGATTGCGGATATTCCCCTTCTCCCTCTCCCCGACCAGATAGTCCAGCACCTCATTGTCAATGAAGCGTTTCTTATAGGATTCGACGCTTGCGATGCTGTGAAGCAGATAGAAATCTATGTAATCCACCTGCAGGTTCTTCAGGGACGCCTGGTACATCTCAATAGAGGACTCCTTTGTCGGGGTGCCCCTCATATTGGAAAGTTTGGTGGCAATCTTCCAGGATTCGCGGGGATAGCGCTTGAGAGAGTGGCCGGTGGCGGCCTCGGACTGACCCTGAAGATAGACCGGGGCCGTGTCGAAATAATTCACACCGTGAGCGATGGCATAATCCACAAGCCTGTCCACAGCCTCCTGATCGACCACATCCTGATCTTCACCGTTATCCTTCATCGGCCAGCGCATACAGCCATAGCCCAGAATGGAGATATCCTGACCGTCCTTGTCCTTGCGGTATGTCATAACACCGTCTCCGGCAACGGTTTTCCTTTTCAAAATTCTGACTGAACTGTTTTCCGTGCAGGAAACGCCCGCCGTGGCGGCGGCCGCAAGCGTTGCAGTCCTCAAGAATTCCCGTCTGCTGATATTATCTTTTTTCATAATGGCTACAATTCTTTATGTACAAGATGACCTTCGACATAAATGGCACCGAAGGGACGTGCCGGGCAAAGATGCTCACAAGCTCCACACCCTATACATTTCTCTGTGTCAACGGACGGTATCATACGGCTGTTCTTATCTTCAGGATTTACGGGGACCATCGTAATCGCGCCTGAAGGGCAGTGCCTTGCGCAGTTTCCGCAGTTGACGTCATCGGTCAGGACAACACAGTTTTCCGCAATCCATACGGCGTGTCCGATCTGTATGGATGATTTCTCCTCCTCGGAGATTTTCGTAATCGCGCCTGTCGGACAGACCTCGCCGCACACGGTACACTCAGGGCGGCAGTAGCCGTTCTCGAAAGAGATTTCGGGCTGGAGGAAATTCCCGAGAGAAGATGAAGGACTGAGTACCCGGTTCGGGCAGGAACTCACACATAACTGACAGGCAATACATTTGTCAAAGAAGTGTTCAACGCTTTTGCTGCCCGCCGGAGTGGGCTTCACCTGGCGGGGAGGAACCTCTCTTTTCTCTATCACGGCCAATCCGCCGTCGCCTTTCTTCTTCTGGGCTTTGATTACACTTCCCGCAGATGCCATACCTATTATCGAGAGAGCG
Organism: Bacteroidales bacterium; assembly: GCA_045642485.1. Taxonomy (GTDB): domain Bacteria; phylum Bacteroidota; class Bacteroidia; order Bacteroidales; family UBA932; genus Cacconaster. The sequence continues at coordinate 46,822 of JAZUIV010000058.1, forward strand.
GCACGGCGGCCCTTGTCTGCAGGAGCATCGCAGTTCGCGCCAGTTTCAACGGCTTCACGCCCGGATTTCCCGCGAAGAGTATATCTGATGGCACCGGTGGAGCAGTTGGAGATGCAGTCCATACAGGCCACACACCTGCTGTAATCTATACTGTGTTCCTTGTCATTGATGCAGGAAGCCTTGCATTTTTTCGCACATTTCGAGCAGCCGATGCATTTCCCGGTGTCTATCACCGGACGGAAGAGGGAGAACCTTGAGAAGAACCCCAGCACAGTACCCACCGGGCAGACGCTGTTGCACCAAATACGTCCTTTCCACCACGCAAGCCCCGCTACAACGAAGAGAGTGACCAGCGCTACCGCAATGGAAGCCGAAGTCCCGGCTGCAATCGAGACAATCCTGCCGAACGCGCCGTACGGATCGATGAGAGCCGCCAGGGAAGTAAAACCGAGCAACATAATGGCCACAAACAAAACGAGGACTCCGTAACGCAGCACCAGTCCTTTTCTATAGCCGAAGCGGAGCCCCTTCCCTTTTCTTTTTCCGCTGAAAAACGAAATGATGTCCTGCATTACACCCAGAGGACAGATAACGGAACAATAGACCCTGCCGAAAAGCAGAGTGACAACCACAAGAGCCGCGACGACCACGAAGTTTGCCGCAAGCACCGCAGGAAGGAGCTGGATATCAGCCATCCAACCTAGCCACGGCTGCAATGTGCCGGTAAAATCGAGAAAAAGCAGGGTTATGAATGTAAAAGAGATTGCCGCAAGAGCGATTCGCAGTTTTTTCAACATAATTCTCATCAAATTTTCGCAAAGTTAACCAATATTTTCAATCGGTATCAGAAAATGAGTGTAATTAAATTTAAACAACTTCTTAATCATTTTTATCAAAGAAAGGAACGTCCGATTGTTTTTTTTCATATCTTTGGGAGAATTATATTCAGGAGAAAACTGGAAAATTGAACAAACAATAATAAAACAAAAAGAACAAGAAATGAGAAAAATGTGTAAAGTGTTGACAATCGTGGCAATAGCCATCATCTCAACGTTCTCCGCCTTCGCCGGTGACACCTACACCCTTTGCGACGGTAAAGTTACCGTGGACGTCAAGAAGTTAACGGCCAGCAATAATGAGATTCAAGCCTGCTACACCGTAACTGTCGCCGCTGATGCAATTCCCGAATGCCAGTCCCTTATTATCACTCCCTTAGTGAGGAACGACAATGAGAAACACCTCGTTGAAGTGGTTGTTGTCAACGGCTCCGCCAGAAAAGGCGTCGACAAATGGGTTGCCTGCCAGACTCAGGAGATTTGCGAACCGGACGAAGTCCGTGTCCTGAATCTCACAAAGGGACAGCCCCTTACTTTCAAGACCTGCAAGGCTGTTCCCTGCAATGACGTCCGTGCTGACCAGAAATTCTACGTCACCACACAGAAAGTCACCTACAGCAGCACCACCTGCATCAAGAACTATCCCGGTGAGGAATACGTTTGCGATGTCATCTGCGAGCCCTACGAAATCAACCCTGTAACCGTTGGTCTCGGTCTGGCACAGGTTGACATCAACCTTGCACCCCATTCCGTGAAGACCAAGCTCTTCTACCCCGTAAACGGTATTGCCAAGGTTGCCACATACCTGAAGAACGCAGACGCTCTTGCCGTACTTGACGCGCTTGACGAGACTGATTACACCACAACCAGCATCGTCATCAGCGGATGGGCTTCCCCCGAATCAAGCGTGGCATATAACCGCTCACTCTCCACAAAACGAGCCAACACTGTCAAGAAGATTATCGCCGACAAATACAAATACGACAACAGCATATACACTGTCAGCGGTAACGGTGAATATTGGGACGCAGTGATTGACTTTGTCAACACTTCCGACGACGCAACCGTCGCGGCATCAAGGGATGAACTCAAGAATGCCATCGCTGCCAACGACAACCTCGACAAACGGGAAGCAGCCATCAAGGCCGTTGCTCAGGGGAAACCCTACAAAGTAATCTTCAAGGAAGTTTACCCCATCAGCCGTTTCGCCGAGTGCGTTGTCAATTACACGGTGAAGAAATTCAATCTTGCAGATGCCAAGACCATCTATGCAGTTGACCCCAAGGGCCTTACCGCAGCAGATTACACACAGTGGGCCGTCGAGGAGTATGATGCATCCGTTCACGCAAAGGCTCTCGAACTCTACCCCAATGACGAGAACCTGAATGCAATCGCCGGTGAGAAAGCCTACGCAAAAGGTGACTTCGATGCCGCCATCGCTTTCTACAAGAAGGCAGGTTCTTCCGCTCAGGTTGCCAACAACCTCGGCTGCTGCTATCTTGCAAAGGGTGATGCCGATGCTGCCGAAAAATGCTTTGCAAAAGCAGGAAAATACGGTGAGGCAAATGCTGAAGAGATCGAAAAGGTAAGATTCAACAATAAATATTTCGCCAGATAATCGAAGCGGAAACAGCATTATTGAAAAAGCGGAAAGATTGACTTCTTTCCGCTTTTTTATCTGCGGGGTAAACAGAAAGCGCCGGATTCACATCCGACGCTCAGTACCTATAACCTAAAACTTAACCTATGAAAAAACTATTCGTTTCAGGTATATGCAAAGCCCGTGCCAAAAAATACGAATCATAGGTTTATCCGATGTCAAGCAGCCCGTCAGGAATGGTCATTACAATTCTGCCATCCTCCACTGCCGTAACCAGATCTTCGTGAAAAGGAATCATAACCTCACTCCCGCGATGGACTACGGTAATGCACCCATTGCCCGAAAAATCGTCAAAGGCAACTATCTCACCGATATCTTCACCGGTAGAGGCATCCGTCACGGTCAGCCCGATTACTGATTCATCGTCTTCCGTTTCATCTCCTTCATCCGGAGAGACCTCGCGTCCGGCAAGTTCGCTTGCAGCGGACTCCGTATCCACGTCTTCGAATTTAACGAGCAGCCGGCTTCCCTTTCTGGAGCAACTTTCAACAAAAAAAGGAACCGGCAGTCCATCAAATTCGATGAATACCGGTTCTCCGATTTCCAAATCCTCAGGGTCAGACGCAATGAGGCTTATAACAACCTGCCCGTCCGTTCCCCAGGATTTCAATACTTTCATATCGCGGGGACTATGCTTCCTCAGCGGGAGCGGCACCTTCAGCCTCAGCGATAGCCTGCTCAGCAGCTTCTGCGGCAGCCTTAGCGGCGGCCTCAAGGGCGGCGGCTTCTTCAGCGCGTTTCTTTGCGAGAGCCTCAGCACGCTCTTCATTTACCTTGGCTTCTGCTTTTATAGCAGCGGCATTGGCTTCTGAAGCGGCTTTTGCGATGGTTTGCTTCCTGGATGCAAGCTTGCTGTCCTTCTGAGCTTTCCATTCAGCCCATTTCTTATCTGCAACTTCCTGTGAGAAAGCACCCTTTGCAACTCCACCCTGAAGATGTTTCTTCAACAGAATACCTTCGTATGAGAGGATACGGCGGGCTGTAGTGGTAGGCTGTGCACCCTGATTGAGCCAGTAGAGAGCTCTGTCACCGTCGAGGACAATGGTTGCAGGGTTTGTGTTGGGGTTGTAAACTCCGACCTGTTCGATAAGACGGCCGTCACGAGGTGAGCGGACATCAGTAACTACGATGTGAAAAAAAGCGTAGTTCTTTTTGCCATGGCGGGCAAGACGAATTTTAACTGCCATTTTTTGAAATCTTTAAGTTAATAAATCAGTACAATAACTATAACTTCCTAATCTGCTCGAGAAAAGGTCCGCAAAGATAAGCAATAAATTTATATTTCAAAACAAATTCCAGCACAGGGCGATGCGCTTTTATCCCTGTTTGGACTTGTAGGCGGGATGGGCTTTGCCCTTGGTGATGCGCAGAAGCTTTGCGGCAATCATCTTCTTCCTGATTGGAGACGCGTGGTCGGTAAAGACCACTCCGTCGAGATGGTCCATCTCGTGCTGAACCATACGGGCGGCAAAACCGGAAAATTCCTCCTCCTTCCGATTGAACTCAGCATCTATATAACATAGTCGGACGGTAACGGGCCTCCGGACGTCCGCATCCACACCGGGAATACTCAGGCATCCCTCCTCCTGGGAGGAGGCCTCTTCGCTTTTGAAAGTGAATTCGGGATTTATCATCTCGCGGTGAAAGCCCTTCAGCTCGGGATATTTGTCCTGCAGTTCGTTCCCGTCCACGACGAGAATGCGTTTCGAGACTCCTACCTGAGGTGCCGCCAGACCGCATCCGTCAGCCTTATGCATCGTTTCGACCATATCATTGATAAACCGGGCAAGTTCTTCCTTGTCCTCCATCTCCATATTTACGGTTGCGGCCTTCTGCCTCAACACCGGAGATCCATACAGATAAATAGGTAATATCATCGTTCAACCCTGTTTTTGTCAAGATAACCTTGAAGTATTATCGCCGCGCTTATCCGGTCCACCTCCATCTTGTCACGCCTTGCGCTTTTCTTCATCCCTCCGTCTATCATCGCCCTGTGGGCAAGAACGGAGGTGAAGCGTTCATCCTCCAATATCACGGGAACCTCCGGAAAGGCCTTTCGCAGAACACCGAGAAAGGTGTCGACGTCGTGAGCGGCCTCCGATGGCCTGCCGTCGAGATTGATAGGATAGCCCACCACAAAACGGACGATTGTTTCTTTTTGGGACAAAGATTTCAGATAATCTATTATCTTTGCGGAAGGTATCGTTTCCAATGCGGAGGCGAAGATTTGCAGAGGGTCGCTTTGAGCAACCCCGACGCGCTTCCGGCCATAGTCGATACCGATAATCCTGTCCATGGTGCAAATATAGCCTTAAAATATGAAACAACTGCTTCCGGAGATAAAAAAGAGAGTGCAAAAGCTCAAGAGCGGGCATCGCCTTGTCATAACCGACGAGGAGAAGGGCACCGAAATCTTCTCTACCATATATTCCAGACAGCTGTACATAATAATAGCCGTAGTTGCAGTCCTTCTGATTGTCACCGGCACATATCTTCTGACCTCCCGCACATTCATCAGGCACACCATACCCGGATATCCGGACCAGGCCACAAAAGATGCCGCAATGGAGAATCTGCTGAAAATCGACTCCCTTGAGAGGGTGATTGACGTATGGGCCTTCCAGATTTCCAACATACAGAGGATGGTGTCGGGGCTGGAGCCGATTCCCCTTGACACGATTCCTTCCGTTTCTGTCAGGGAAGATACCGCCGACACTCCGGTCCATTCCAGGGAGGACTCCCTTCTGCGCGCAATGATTCAGCACGAGGAACGGTTCAGCCCCGGCACCCAACGCTCCATCACACAAATCGAGGGAATGCACTTCTACCCCCCGGTCAAGGGAGTGGTCACGGAAGCGTACAACCCCGCGCTGGGGCATCCCTATATCGAGATTTCCTGCGCATCAAGCACGACCGTATGCGCAGTTCTGGACGGTACCGTGATTTCGGCGGGGTGGAATGACGAAACGGGATATACCATACTGATTCAGCATTCCAACGATATCATTTCCATCTACAGGCATAACGAGAAAATCCTCAAAAGAACCGGTGACAGGGTGACAGCAGGCTCGCCGGTGGCTCTGGTGGGCAACACCGGAAATAAATCCGCAGGAGTACATCTCCGTTTTGAACTGTGGCACAAAGGGGAAGCCATCAACCCCGCTAACTACATCACATTCTGACAGTATGGAAAAGGACAGGAAACGTCACATAGGCATTCTCGGATCCACCGGCTCCATCGGGACTCAGGCCCTGGATGTAATCAGACGGCATCAAGACCTCTTCGATGTCGATTTTCTGACTGCAAACAACAACAGCGGACTTCTCATCCGGCAGGCGCTGGAATTCAAGCCCGGCAGCGTGGTCATCTGCAATCCGGACAAATACGAAGAAGTGAACTCAGCCCTTGAGCCCCACTACATAAAAGTGTTCACAGGTATGGATTCCGTCTGCCGCCTGGTCTCTGCCGTGGAAACGGATATGATCCTTACGGCAATGGTGGGATTCGACGGGCTCAAGCCCACCATCAGCGCGCTGAAAGCGGGCAAGGCAATCGCCCTGGCCAACAAGGAGACCCTGGTGGCGGCAGGCAGCATTGTAATGTCCCTTGCCAGACAATACGAAGCGCCTGTAATCCCCGTGGATTCCGAGCACTCGGCGATATTCCAATGTCTGCAGGGAGAACGGGCCGAAGTGGAGAAACTGATTCTCACCGGTTCCGGAGGTCCGTTCCGCACAAGCACCATCGAACAGATGAGAGAAGCCACGCGCGAAACAGCCCTGAACCACCCCAGATGGAAGATGGGGCCGAAAGTGACTATCGACTCGGCCAGCCTGATGAACAAGGGGCTGGAACTGATCGAGGCCCGGTGGCTGTTTGACAGGAAGCCGGAGGATATAGAAATAGTGATTCATCCCCAGTCAGTCATACATTCGATGGTCCAGTTCACGGACGGATGCGTAATGGCGCAGATGGGGGTCCCTGATATGAGACTGCCTATCCAGTATGCCCTCTCCTACCCCTACCGCATCGATTTGAACTGCGACAGACTTGATCTGGCAAAGTTGGGGTCACTCACGTTCGAAAAGCCCGACACGGACAGATTCCCCTGCCTGAGACTTGCCTACGAATCCCTTGAAGCCGGAGGCAACGCCACCTGCATAATGAACGGGGCAAACGAAGTGGCGGTAGCCGCCTTCCTCGCCGGGGAAATCCGTTTCACGGACATACCGGCAGTCATAGAAAAAACGCTTGAGACGTGCAAGCATATCGACAACCCTTCCATAGACGAGATTTTCCTCACTGATTCCGAGGCCAAAGCCACCGCTATGGAGATAAAACACAAACTGAAATGGTAATTTTACTGAAAGTCATACAGGTCATACTCGCATTGTCCCTTCTGGTGATAATCCACGAATTCGGGCACTATTCATTCGCCAAACTGTTCAAGACCAGGGTGGAGAAGTTCTATCTGTTTTTCAATCCGCGGATTTCCATAGTGAAACTCAAGAGATTCGACGGGAAACTGCACGTCAAGTTCTTCTCATCGAATGACGACACTGAATGGGCCGGGCACAAGGAACACACAGAGTACGGAATAGGATGGCTCCCGTTGGGAGGCTACTGCAAGATAGCGGGAATGATTGACGAATCGATGGACAAGGAAGCAATGAAACTTCCGCCTCAACCGTATGAATTCAGGACCAAGAAGGCCTGGCAGAGATTTTTCATAATGTTCGGTGGTGTTTTCTTCAATTTCATACTGGCATCGGTACTTTACGGGTCAATCCTGCATCATTGGGGAGAAGAATATCTGCGGAACGAGGATGCCGTTTACGGAATAGCGGTGAACGACCTGAGCTATGAGATCGGCTTCAGAAACGGCGACAGAATTCTTGCCTTCGACGGTGTCCCGACGGAAGATTTCTCCCAACTTCAGGTCGATCTGGTCCGGTCGCAGGCTTCTACGGCCACTGTTCTGCGAGGAGATGACACTCTCACCGTTACCATTGACCAGGCATACATCCCGGCAATGCTGAACAATCCCGGAATGTTCTCTCCGTCGGTTCCGTTCGTAGTTGACGGTTTCACGGAAAATTCGCCCAACGCCGAATCGGGGCTTGAAAAAGGAGACCGGTTCCGTTCCGTAGAGGGGAAGGAGATGTTCCTTGTCCCTGATGTGAGGGAAGCGCTGGCCCGGCACAAAGGTGAGGATATCACCGCATCCGTGGACCGCGGAGAAGCGAGCGTGGATGTTGCACTGAAGGTCGATACCGCCGGAATGATAGGTGTCGTGCTGGATGGAAATCTTGAACACTTCTTCACCGTCACAACCAACAATTATTCTCTCCTGGAATCAATTCCCGCCGGAATTTCAAAAACCTTCCACGCAATATCCAATTATATAAAGGAACTGGGGCTGATCTTCTCTCCCAAGACGGAAGCATACAAATCCGTCGGCAGTTTCATAGCAATCGGCCGGATTTTCCCCGACACCTGGGACTGGTACAGATTCTGGAACCTGTGCGCATTCCTCTCGATTATGCTCGGAGTCCTCAATCTCCTTCCCATACCGGCACTGGACGGAGGTCACATAATGTTTCTGATTGTAGAGATGCTGACCGGCCGCAAGGCTTCCGAGCGCACTCTGGAGATAGCCGAAAATATCGGTATGATTCTGCTCCTGGCTCTTATGGTCCTGGCATTCGGCAATGACATCCGCAGTCTTTTCTGACAATAAAGCAACTACAAAATATGAAAAAAAACGTTCTTTCATTTTTCATCCTGTTCAGCCTTGCCATTGCCCTCTTCTCCTGCAAGGAGCCCTCACAGAAGACTCTTCCGGCCATAAGCGGAAAAGTGGGGGAAATAGGGATAATCGCATCCAGAACCCAATGGGAATCCGAAATAGGTGACGCCATCCGCGGAGTCCTCGCGGACGAATACCCCTATATCCCTCAAAGGGAGCCCCGCTACAGATTGTTCAATGTCCCTGAAGAGAACTTCAACAACATCTTCCAGGTCCACCGGAATCTGTTCTACGTCAAAATCGCCGACACCTGCTCCACAGGATTGAGAGTGCAACGCGATGTATGGGCATCCCCGCAGACGATGCTCGTGGTTACGGCCCCTTCCAAAGATGAAGCGGCACAGTTCATCTCCTCCAACGGAGACAGAATACAGGACATTTTTGAAGAAGCTGAAAGAGAACGTGTCATAGTCAACGCCAAGGCGTTCCCCAACAAGGGACTCGAATCCGCGGTAGCCTCACTTTTCGGAGGTTCCCCCTATTTCCCGAGCAATTATACCCTGAAGAAGCAAAGCGACGATTTTCTTTGGATTTCCTATGAGACATCCTATACGACGCAAGGCATCTTCATCTACAAATTCCCCTATGAAGGAAGCATTCAGTTCTCACCGAAATATCTGATTGACAAAAGGGACGAAGTTATGAAGGCTCAGGTTCCCGCGACCAGGGAAGGCAGTTATATGATTACAAACACCACTCTTGTCCCCGGATTCGAGATGAAGCAGTACGGCGGAAGGGAATTTGCGGAGGTAAGAACCCTTTGGGACACTCATAACGATTTTATGGGAGGCCCCTTCATCAGCAACGCCTTCCTCAATCCCGACAAAAGTGAAATCATTGTCATTGAAGGGTTTGTATATGCCCCGAAATATGATAAAAGAGATTATCTGAGACAGGTGGAGGCACTGATTTACTCCTGGCATTGGGAATAAATCGCAGATTATTCAAATAAAAATTTGTTTGTAGAATTTTTTTTTCTATCTTTGCGTTCCCTTTGTAAAAAGGATGACGGTGGGTTCGTATAACGGTTAGTACTCGAGATTTTCATTCTCGCAATAGGAGTTCGATTCTCCTACCCACTACGAAAAATATAAAAAATCATATAATGGCAAACCACGCATCAGCAGACAAGCGTTATCGCCAAAGCGAGAAACGCAGAGTGCATAACAAGTATTATGCAAGAACAACAAGAAACGCCATCAAGGCGATACGTAATACCACAGACAAGGCAGCAGCAGAGGCTTCTATGCCAAAGGTTTTCTCGATGATTGACCGCCTCGCCAAGATTAACGTCATTCACAAGAACAAGGCCGCAAACCTCAAGAGTGGAATCGCAGTTTACGTCAACAAGCTTGCATAACTTGCAACCAGAAGAACCAGAAAGCCGGCCGAAAAGCCGGCTTTTTTCATAACATACACCCAATATGACACAAAGCATCAAGAATTGGATTGAGGAAGACAGGCCGAGGGAGAAAATGATGCTTCAAGGAGCCGGAAACCTCACATTAACGGAATTGCTGACAATCCTCATTCAAGGAGGAACCAGAGAGAAAAGCGCGATGGACCTGGCAAGGGATCTGTTGCAGGCGTCCAATGGCAAACTCGGGGAACTTGCCCGACTTTCCTTCAAGGATTTCACAGCCATAAAAGGAATCGGAAAAGCGCGGGCGGCACAACTGACCGCAGCGTTCGAACTGTGCAGAAGGATGGAATCAGAAACGCCTGAGAAGAATCCTCAGATATGTTCAAGTTCGCAGGCCGCAGCCATTATGGCTCCCCTGCTGAGAGATCTTCCGCACGAAGAGTGCTGGGTAATGTTCCTGGACAGGGCCAACAGATGTATCGGAAAGGAGAGGCTCTCTTCCGGAGGGACGAGTTCTACGGTAATCGACATCAAGATGGTGATGAAAAAGGCTGTCGAAAGGCTGACCGGAGGGATAATACTGTTCCACAATCACCCGTCGGGCATCCCCAGACCGGGAAAGAGAGATATGGAGCAGACCGATGCTCTCCGGAAAGCGGCCGGGCTGTTGGACATAACTCTGCTCGACCACATCATAATCGGGAGAAAAGGCTATTTCAGCTTTTCCGATTCCTTGAATCCTCTCCCCACAGCAATTTAGAACGCAGGGCTGCTATGAAGCTGCGGCCTGAGAGATTCACATACCGCAAACCGTAATCCCCTCTTGAAATACGGAATGATGTCCCTGACGGGACCTCCACATATCTGTTGTCCAACGTTGCCAGAGCGCTTCCGTCACGCGCCGTGAAGGTGACTTCGAGACGGGAGCGGTCAGGAAGGACAATCGGTCTCATATTCAGGTTATGGGAAGCAATCGGGGCGAGCACGAAGACATTGGAGTCCGGGAAGACCACCGGCCCCCCTATGCTGAGATTGTATGCCGTACTGCCGGTTGGGGTGGAGACCACTATTCCGTCCGCCCAATAGGTCGGCAGAGGATTGCCGTCAAGCGTGACGTACACTTCAAGCACGCTCGGGCCCTTTCTCTGGATTGAAAACTCATTGACCGCATAGGGGTAGAACCCCTCGGTAAAGCACTCGCACTCCACCTTGACAAGACTGCACTCCTCAACGGAAAAAGAGCCTTGCAGGAGGTCATCTATCCATTTGTTGCCGCTCTCCTCCAGCCTGGCCGTCGTCAGGAATCCGAGCCTTCCGTCATTGATGCCGGCAACGGGGACATTGCGCCCGCCCAGAAGAGGCAGGGCCCTGAGAAAAGTACCGTCACCGCCAAGGCAGAGAAGGACATCGGCATCGTCAGGAAAATCACGGGAAGAAGTGAAATCCGTACCGTACAGCGCCAACTGCGCGCCTTTGCCGAGCAGAACCTCCTCGAGGAAGGCGTTTTTGCCGTAAATTGCAATCTTCATTTCAGAACGATTATTACTCAAAATTACTAAATTTGCAACCTAATGGCAAATAAAATGACCAAACTCTCCGTCAACATCAACAAAATAGCCACCTTGCGCAATGCAAGAGGCGGCGACCGGCCCGACGTACTGAAAGCAGCGCTGGACTGCCAGGCCTTCGGGGCCGAAGGAATCACGGTTCATCCCCGCCCTGACGGCAGACACATACTGTACAGCGATGTCCGCGCAATAAAAGAAAACATTGCTGTCGAATTCAACATCGAGGGCAACCCAGTTGAAAGTTTCAGAGATCTCGTCCTTGAGGTGCGTCCCACTCAGGTCACGCTTGTACCGGACGCTCCCGATGCACTCACCTCGAATGCCGGATGGAATGTCCCCGGGAACCGAGCGTTCCTGAAGGAAATCTGTTCGATTTTCCACAGCGAGGGAATACGGACATCCATCTTTCTTGATCCTGATGTGGAGATGGTAAAATATGCCGCAGAAACCGGATGCGACCGCATCGAACTCTACACCGAAGCATATGCCAGAAATTACGGAGCCGGGCGGGAAACGGCCATAGAGCCTTATGCGGCGGCGGCCAGAGAAGCTGTGGAATGTGGCCTGGGCCTGAATGCCGGGCACGATCTCAACCTTGACAATCTCCGTTTCTTCTGCAGAAACATACCGGGCCTCCTGGAAGTTTCCATAGGGCACGCCCTTATTTGCGACGCCCTTTATCTGGGACTGGAAAAGAGCATCACCGCATATTTGGAAGAGTTGAAATAGATATTTATATTTGCAAGCTAGGAAATAAACGAATCAATAAATAATCTAATGAAAAACACTCCTCTTATTTTAAGCATCATAGCCGTGGTTGCGGCTGTCGTTGCAATCGTCCTCTCCTGTCTCACACCCAAGGCTGCGACCAAGAGCGTAGAAACTCCCCAGGGATCCGAAGCTGTTGCAGGCGACATTGTCTATGTCCGCATAGACACCCTCATAATGCAGTACGATATGTACAGCGACCTTCGTTCCTCATTCGAGGCGAAAGCCACCGGAGTTCAGGATGACCTCAACAAAAAAGGACGCAAGCTTGAAAGCGACATCAAAGCCTTTGAGAATCAATACAGCAAAGGTCTTCTTACACGTTCAGCGGCCGAGCAGCAGCAGAATTCCCTCCAGCAGCGCCAGCAGGAACTCCAGAACCTGATGGCCCAGAAACAATATGAAATGCAGGAGGAAGAGATTGTCCTCAACAACCGGATAATGGATGCCATCAAGACCTATCTGGAAAAATACAACGAAACTCACGGATATGCCGCAATCCTCACCACAAGCGAAGCCACCAATGTTGTGATAGTCGGCAATCCCGCTCTGGACATTACCCAGGAAGTTGTTGAAGGGCTCAACGCTGAATACATCAAGACAAGAAACAAATAACCCACTGCTTTGAAACGGATTATCCTCATAGTGACGATATTGCTGGCCGCTGTCTCCTATGCCGCCACCAGCGGCCAGGAGACGGTGGAGCACCGCATCAAATGGTACGAAACCCTGAATTCGGTAGCGCGCAAATACGGCGTCACCGTTGAGGATATCCTCAAATTCAACAAAATCGAAAATGCTTCGGACGTCAAGTCAAACACTGTTCTGCTGATTCCTATGGGAGGACTCAAGGTTGACTCCGAGGCCGACAACCTGATCCTCACGGAAGAAAGCCAGGAAATTCAGAGCGAAGCCGACGCCGCAAATGCCGGCTGTTCCGACTCCCTTCTGCAGGCAACGAAAGTTTTCGGGGCGGACAACCCTATGAAGGTCAGCCTTATCCTTCCGTTCGGAGCAACACAGGAGAATCCGTCCGTCCACTATTTCGACTTTTACAGCGGAGCACTTATGGCCCTGGATTCCATCAGGGCCGACGGATTTGACATCACCCTCAACGTCTTTGACAACAAGAGCAATACGCCCGAAACCATAATGCAGGACTCTGCATTCATCCGGAGCGACCTCATCATAGGGCCTGCCCAAAAAGACGAACTCTCCGTCTTTGCACAGTACGGACTGGATCACGGGATACCGGTTGTCTCCCCTATGGACCATACATCGGAAGCCCTGCTGGAAGGCAATCCATACCTTTTCCAGGTTCCTGCCTCCACACACATCCAGGAAAAGAATATGATCGATTTCCTGAACGTCACCGATAAAGACAAGGTCATCGTAGTCTTTGACTCCTCACTCCGGGAGAAAGAATACGTGGACAGAATCACAACTTCCCTGGACAGTCTGGGGATAGACTACAGGAAGATAGGCTACGGACTTCTCAACGGAAGGACAATGTCGGCATCCCTCAGAAAGGAATTCAGCACGGATTTCACATACAAGGTGATCGTGGCTTCCGAGGATGATGCCTTCGCCCCCGACATAGTCAGAAATATGCGTGTGCTCAGGCTTTTCTCCATCCCCGTCCAGCTGTTCTGCAGCAACAGGGTCAGAAATTTCGAATCAATTGATTCCGACTCCTTCTTCGAGCTTTCCACTCACGTCTGCACCCCCTACTATATCGACTACTCTTCCTATGCAGTGAAGGATTTCGTCTTCCGCTACCGTGCCCTGTACAACACCGAGCCGTCGCCGTACTCTTTCCAGGGGTATGACATATTCTCCTTCTTCATCCCCAGGCTTTACACTTCAGGAGGTGTTTTCACAAGCGGCCCTGACGACAGCACCGAATTCCTGATGCAGAGCAATATCCGATTCACCCGCAAAAATGAAAATTGCGGATGGCAGAATTCCGCCACCCGCAACATAATCTACAATGAAGACTTCACTATCTCAACAGTGAAGTAGGGTCCATATTGGCCTTTTCTATATCCTTGAAGTAATTGACAGTCCCAACCTTGAGTTCGACTGTAGCCGCATCGTCGCACACGATAAGACCACGCTGATGGTTCTGGAGGACGGATATGGTCCACATATGGTTGATTGCTCCCTCCACGGCGTGATAGAGAGCCCTTGCCTTATTGTGTCCGTTGGCAAGAATCATAACCTCCTTGGCATCCATAATAGTTCCGACACCCACAGTGAGGGCAGTCTTGGGAACTTTGTTGATATCGTGGTCGAAGAAACGGGAATTGGCTATGATTGTATCCGTTGTAAGAGCTTTCTTTCTGGTTCTGGAAGTGAGTGACGAACCGGGCTCGTTGAAAGCGATATGCCCGTCGGGTCCGATGCCACCCATAAAGAGGTCGATACCGCCATAGGAAGCTATCTTGGCCTCATACTGGCGACACTCTTCGTCCGGATCAGACGCGTTGCCGTTCAGGATGTTGACGTTCTCCTTCCTGATGTTGATGTGGCTGAAGAAGTTATCCCACATAAAGGTGTGGTAGCTCTCCGGATGACCTTCAGGGATACCGATATATTCATCCATATTGAAAGTGACGACATTTTCGAACGACACCTTGCCTGTAGAATAGAGATGGATAAGTTCCTTGTAGGTTCCGATAGGAGTGGAACCCGTGGGAAGGCCCAGTACAAAGGGATGCTCTGCCGTAGGCTTTGCGTCATTGATGCGCTTGGCAATATATGCCGCGGCCCACTGTGACATTTTCCCGTAAGATTCTTGAATTATTAGACGCATATCATTTGTATTTAGTGATTTCCATTCAACAGCACTCTGGCGTTTGCCAAAGCTTCGGGGGTAAGGTTCTCTCCGGAAAGCAGCCTTGCGATTTCCTTTTCCCTCTCCTGCCCCTCTATTTTTCTGATTCCGGTCTCAGGCAGGGGCTTCTCCTCTTTGTAGACCAGAAAATGAGCATCCCCCTTGCAGGCAACCTGAGGAAGATGAGTGATTGCAAAGACCTGCATCGACGCTCCCATTCCAACAATTATCCGCCCCATCCTGTCCGCTATGCTTCCGGAGACGCCGGTATCAATTTCATCAAAGAACATCGTGGGCATACCGGTATATTGACACATCAATGCCTTTATACACAACATAATGCGAGACATTTCCCCTCCGCTCGCACACTTCTCGAGCATAGTGACATCACCCCCGTTGGCATCAAAGAGAAAACTTACGCCATCAACGCCATTGCGGGATAATTCTTCTCCGCGTGTTACTCGCACTTCGAACAGAGCACGGGGCATCTCAAGTTCCCGTATGGAATTCTGCAGCTTTTCAGAAAGGAGAGTCGCCTGTGAAGCACGGCCCTCGTGCAGGAAGGAAGCCTGCTCCCGCAGATTTTTTTCCATCCGGGATACCTCCTTTTCAAGGGATGCAATCTCATAGGCATCATCCTCTGCGGAGGAAAGCACTCTTTTGAGTTCGTCCCTGCGTGCAATCAGTTCTGAAACCGTGGAGACGCCATTGCGGCGCATCAGATCAGTCAGAAGAGCCATCCTGCTCTCCACAACCTCCAGCCTGTGGGGGGAAAACCGTACACTTTCCGTATAGGATTCAACTTCTGAAACGATATCCCTCATCTCCACCCGTGATGCCTCTATCCTTTCATAAAGGATTTTAATTGCAGGCAAGTATTTGATTGTCCGGGACAGCGCGTTCAAGCTTTCCTTCAGCCGGCTGTCGATTGAATCGTCTTCTCTTGCAAGCGCCCGTCCTGCCGTCGCAAGCCCTTCCATCAGGGATTCGCTGTTGGCCAGAAGAGCGTGTTCCTCTTCAAGAGCCTCCATCTCCCCCTCTACAAGAGAGGCGGAGTCCAGTTTCTCATACTCCGACTGCAGATAATCCCTCTGCGCGATGTTTCTCGCAACTGAGTTTCTTTTCTCCTCAAGGCGTTTCATCGCCGAGAGATACTCATCATAAAGGGTATTGTACCGCTCGACCTGCGGGGAAAGCCCGGCAAATCTGTCCAGCAGTGACAACTGGAACTCTTTGCGTCCCACAAGCAACTGTTGATTCTGGGAGTGGATGTCCACAAGTTCCAGGGCAAGTTGCTTGAGTTCGGAGGTTGAAACAGGCTCATCATCCACGAACACCCTGGACCTTCCGGCCGGGGTCAGAACACGGCGGACAATCAGATCCCCATCTTCGCGGGTGAACTGAGCCTCAACAATACAGTTGCGGTTTCTGTCCCTGATGACCGATATGTCGGACTTGCCGCCCAGCAACAGGGAAAGCGCACCCAGCAAAATTGACTTGCCAGCTCCCGTCTGCCCCGTAATAATGACAAGACCACCCGGAAAAGAAATATCCAAGTGGTTGATTAAAGCATAGTTGTCTATGGTAAGGCGGGAGAGCATCCTGAACGGCTTCTCTCTACTCGGCCTTGCGGTAGAACAAGTCTCCGTCCATAAATTCGGTCGTAGCAGTCAGTGTCGGTTTCGGAAGTTTCTCGTAATATTTCGAGATTTCAATCTGTTCACGGTTTTCGAAAGTCTCCTCAAGCGTGTCGGCATAGTTTGAGAACTCCTCGAGTTTATGGCTGAGCTCCTGCTTGATGTCAGCAGAAATCTGATTGGCACGTTTGGCCACAATCATAACAGTCTCATAGATATTTCCAGTCGGAGCGGCCAGATCAGCCAGATTGCGTGTCACTGTATTCAATGGCACATTTGTTTTTTCGTTGCTCATTCTATTCTGATTTTTTCAATATTTTCTGGGTTTTTTCGTAATAGGGAACCAATTCTCTGGTGTAATCGGAATCAGGGTACTCGCTCACCATATTGAGATAGTCATCCACAAAAACGAGATATCGTTCACGCTGTTTGCTCGGAATACTCAATAAAGCGTATTTGTATGAGGACATCGCGATATAATAGAGAATCTCCTCCCTGTATCTGGTGTCTGCATTCTCCTTGAGTACGTTTTTCAAGGCATAATGCGACGCGAGATAATCTTCCATATGATAATAGAGATATGCGGACTTGTAGGCCTTCAATTCCAGACGTCCGTTCAGGTCATCCAGCATTTCCTTTACCTGAGGCACGTATTCGGATTTGGGGTTGTCAATCAGAAACTCCCTCATTGACAGAATTGCCTTTTTCGTGGGGACCTGGTCCAGTTCATAGCGATAAGTCCCTCTGTAAAGACAGTCCAGATGGAGAAACTTGGCCTGCTCGGCGAAAGGGCTCATGGGAAACACTGAAATGAAGTGCTCCAGGTTGCTTTCTGCCGTGGTATAGTCACCGAAATTATAGTTGCAGAATCCGATGTAGAACTGCACGGTGTCGTCCTGAGCGGTACCGTTCGTTGCAAGGGAAACCGACTCGAACATCTGTGATGCCTTGGAGTAGCGCTCCTTCTCGAAGAGTTCGAATGCGGCCTTGTATTTGGCATCAGTATCGGCACTTTCCAACAAAGCCTCGAACTGACTCTTGCAGGAAGCAGTCATCAACAGCCCGGAAAAGATCAGGACCGCACAAACCACTATTTCAAACGATTTACTCATATCATTTGTTTTCCAAAACAAAACGCTCCGCATCCAGCGCGGCGTGACAACCGCTTCCGGCCGCTGCTATCGCCTGCCTGTATCTGGGATCCTGAACATCACCGGCCGCAAACACTCCCTCAACATTTGTCTTTCCGCTCTTTCCGTCAGTCACAATGTATCCTTCGGCATCCGTTTCAATCCAGTCTCTGAACATATCGGAATTGGGATGATGACCTATGGCAAGAAAGAATCCGTCAATTTTCTTTTCAAACGTCTCTTCCCCCTTGTGGCGGAGTCTCACCCCGGTCACCCCGGCAACGGCCGTACCGAGGACCTCCTCAGTCTGGCATTCCCAAAGAATCTCTATGTTCTCCGTGTCAAAGACCCTCTGCTGCATTGCCTTGGAAGCGCGCAACTCGTTGCGGCGGACAATCATATAGACCCTCCTGCAGAGCGATGCCAGATAAGTGGCTTCCTCACAGGCGGTATCGCCCCCACCGACAACGGCAACATCCTTGCCGCGGTAAAAGAAACCGTCACAGGTCGCGCAGGCGGATACGCCCATCCCGCGGAATCTTGCCTCGCTCTCAAGCCCGAGGTATTTTGCAGTGGCCCCCGTAGCGATTATCACAGTCTGAGCCTCGAAGATGGTATCCGACACGCCGTCAACCGTCACTTTGAAAGGCCTCCCGCTGAAATCGACCGACGAGACACATCCTGGGCGGATATCTGCACCGAGCCTGACCGCCTGTTCACGCATATCGGCCATCAACTGATTGGCATCAACGCCCTGCGGATAGCCCGGGAAGTTCTCTATCAGAGTAGTGGTGGTCAACTGGCCTCCGGGTTGCAATCCTTCAAACAGAATCGGTTGCAATGCGGCCCGGGCCGCATAAATCGCGGCCGTGTAGCCGGCGGGCCCGCTACCGATGATAAGACATTTTGTTGTCGTGACGTTCATTGAGAGCTGTCATTACAGTTAGCCTGCAAAGTTAACTATTTTATTTATTGAAAAATCAAAGATGACGTTTATTTTTTCAAAACAGGTTCTTAGAATCTGTTTTGAAATGGTTCACGAAAATTATTATAGGCTATTTTTCGATGGATTTTTTGGTGATTTGAGGCCGCAATGGGGTTCCATTGGGGCCGAAAAGCAACGAAAAATACGCAAAAAAGAAGCATAAGAATTGAAGTTAATCATTTCAAAACAGATTCTTACAACGGGTCAACGTCAATGATGATATCCGGGGCGTACTTGAATTGCCCCAGAACAGACTCCACCGCATCGAATATCCCCTTCTTTGCAGTGGAGAGAGACGAGTTCCTGGGAAGGCGAATCCAGAACTGACGGATATGATACCCGCCCACACTCTCCAAAGCCGGCTCGACGGGGCCCTGAACCCCGGGAAGTTTCAAAGCGGAGAAAGCGTCGCCCAACATTCTGCAAGCATTCCAGAGCCTGCCTTCATATTTATCCCTCACGACAACAGAGACAAGCCGCGAGAACGGCGGATAGCCGAATGTCCTGCGCTCATCCATCAGCGTCCCGAAAAATGAGGAGGGACGGAAGCCGAAAACGGGATGATCCTTTCGGCAAGTCTGTATGAGCAGCCTGCCGCGATTTCCACGCCTGCCCGCCCGGCCAAGCAACTGCACCATCAACTGCATCGTCCTCTCATCGCTCCTGAAATCCTGCACCGCAAGAAGGCTGTCAGCATCAAGCAGGACTACAAGGGACAGCTTCTCAAAATCAAAGCCCTTGGTTATCATCTGCGTTCCTACCATTATCCGTATGCGCCCCGCGGCGAAATCCCGAATCATCTTCGCCTCCTCCTTCTTGCTTTGAGTGGTATCCGCATCGAAACGGGCCACGGGATATTCGGGGAAAAGGTTCCTGATTTCCTCTTCAATCTTTTCTGTCCCGGCACCCCTGTCAACGAGGGAAGGTGTGTCGCACTCCCGGCATCTTGTCGTAAAAAGAGTAGTGTAGCCGCAATAATGGCAGGCAAGGGCATTTTTGTATTTGTGGTATGTCAGAGGCACGTTGCACCCGGGACATTTCGGGATTGCCCCACATTCGGAGCACTGGACAAGAGGAGAATAGGCACGCCTTGAGCGGAACAGCATAACCTGCCCCCCGTCAAGCAGGGCTTTCCGCATCTCGTTTATCAATTCGAGCGAGAAACTTCCGCGCATCTCACGATGTCTCCACGCCAGATTGGTATCGATAATCTCTATCTCGGGGGTGGATCCTGCGTGAAATTTGTTCAGAAGATCCACCTGCTCGTATTTCCCGTTCCGCACATTGTACAGAGATTCGAGAGAAGGGGTCGCGCTTCCCAAAAGTGCGTCAGCCCCACACAGACTCGCCAGCATCACAGATGCGTCCCTGCCATTGTAGCGGGGTGCCGGGTCATCCTGTTTGTAGGAGCGGTCGTGCTCCTCGTCCACCACGACAAGACCAAGATTTCTGAAAGGGAGAAATATGGCGGAGCGGGTTCCGAGCACGATGCAGGGATGGTTTCTGACGTAATCCGCAGTCGCGCATCTGGACGGAATTGTCTGCTTCGAATGGAAAACTCTGAGATTCTCCCCGAAAACTTCGCGGAGACGTTCCTCAATCTGCCTGGAAATCGCAATTTCAGGGACCAGAATAAGCGAACTTCTCCCCTCCTTCAGCCGTGACTGCGCCAGATGGATGTATATTTCTGTCTTGCCACTTCCCGTCACTCCGTTCAGAAGAACGGTCTTTTTCTTTCCGAAAGATGCCTCAATCCGTTCAAGAGCCATTCTCTGCTCTTCGGAGAGAGGGTTGACACACCCTGCTTCAGAAGAGACCGGTTCCGTAATGCCGGCTTTTTTCGCTTTTTCGGACCGGCTCGCGCGGTACTTGAGCGACGCTCCGTTATGAACAGCCTTCAGGACTTCTCCCGGAGTGCACAGGTAGTAGTCAGCCAGAGCATTCCAGAATTTTATCTCTATGGGTGTGACAACGGGAAAATCAAGAATCTCTTCTATGGGCTTGATCTTTTCAGGGTCCAGGCCGGAGGGGGCTCTTCCCGAAACAGCCGTCACCACTCCGACGGAACCGTGGCCTCTGACACTGACCTTCACCCACGTCCCGACAGAGACTTTCCCCGCTTCTTCATCAGCTGCGCTGTACGAAAGCGTCTCCTTCAACTTCAACGGCAACAAAACATCTGCATACATCTTCCCCGACCTCCATATACCTTCTAATAATGACTTAGAACCCCTCAAAGTTAGAAATCTGTTTTGGGAGAATCAAATTTTTTTGGAGATTCAAAAAATAAACTTACCTTTGCAATCCCGCAAGGGAAAAAAGGTGCCATAGCTCAGTTGGTAGAGCAAAGGACTGAAAATCCTTGTGTCCCTGGTTCAATTCCCGGTGGCACCACGGAAAGAGCTTCTGAATGCTTCAGAGGCTTTTTTTTTGTTTCAAAACAGATTTCCATTCCGTCGCTGAATGAAAAAAAATTTCTACCTTCGCGACTGTATCAACACTCAACAACTCTTTTGAAATGGAAGCCTCTATTGAAATGAATCCGAACACCATTGTCAGATTCCTGGGGAAACCCGCGTCAGAATTCACACGTGCCGACATAATCCGCTACTGCAAAGAGAATTGCGTAGAATTCATCAATTTCCACTACTGCGGATGGGACGGGAAGTTGAAAACTCTCAATTTTGTCATCAACAGCCTGGAACACCTTGACAACATTCTTCAGGCAGGCGAAAGAGTAGATGGCAGCAGCCTGTTCCCTTTCATTGAAGCCGGCAAGAGCGACCTGTACGTGATCCCCCGATACAAGACGGCATTCGTCAATCCGTTCAGTGACGTTCCCACGGTCGATTTGCTATGCTGTTTCTTCGACCGCGAAGGGAATCCGTTCGAAAGCAGTCCGCAGTATGTCCTCCACAAAGCTCACGAGCAATTCAAGAAAGTCACAGGGCTGAGTATGGAGACGATGGGAGAACTGGAATATTACGTAATCGGCGAGGATGACGGGCAGTACTCGACTCCGGACCAGAAAGGATATCACCAGAGTTCTCCATTCAACAAATTCGAAAACCTGCGCCGGGAAGCGATGCGTATGATAGCAAGCTGCGGCGGAATGATAAAATACGGTCACAGCGAGGTCGGCAACTTCACTCTGGACGGCAAAATCTACGAACAGAATGAAATAGAGTTTCTCCCCGTTGACATAGAGGACGCGGCGGACCAACTCGTAATAGCCAAATGGATAATGAGGCAGCTCGCTTATGATTATGGCGTTTCCCTCACCTTCGCCCCCAAGATTGCAGGAGGCAAGGCCGGCTCGGGAATGCACGTCCACTGCAAATTCTCAAAGGACGGGAAGAGCGCTACCGTACGTGATGGAGAGATTACCGACGAGGCCAAGAAGGCTATTGCAGGATTTATGGATGCCGGGACTTCCCTTCCCGCCTTCGGCAATCCCCACCCCCTGTCATTTATGAGGCTTGTCCCCCATCAGGAAGCGCCCACCTCTCTATGCTGGTCTTATTCCAACCGCAGCGCCCTTGTCAGGGTCCCTCTCGGTTGGCTGAAGAAGATGGATATGGCCGCCGCCGCCAATCCTCTCGAAATTATCGACGAAAAAGACTTCAGCGTTAAGCAGACTTTCGAATGGAGAGCATCTGACGGCTTTGCGGACACCTACCTGCTTATGGCCGCTCTATGCTGTGCGGCTCGACACGGCTTCGAGATGTCCGATGCGCTGAAGATTGCCGAACGCACCTTTGTCGGACTTGGCGTGAACATTCACGATGCATCCAACAAAGCGATACAGGAAGCTCTCGAACAGCTTCCCGGATGTTGTGTGGAGGCCGCGGCCGAACTTGAAAAGGACCGCAGGATTTATACGGACAGAGGAGTATTTTCCGACAACATCGTGGACTACTACATCAAATACCTGAAATCCTTCGACGACGAAAATCTCCGGGCAAGCCTTGACGCTGCGGGTATGCTCAAATTCGTGGAAGAGAACATCAACAACGGATGATGGCCGCCGGTCTTTGTTAAAATCAACGCCCGCGAATAACTCGCGGGCGTTGATTTTATCTGGTATTGCGGGTACGGCGGAAAGCCCGCAAGGCGAACGCCGTGACCATAAAGAAGCAGAGCAGAGGCAATGCAAAGCTGACATTGACGGCAGGGTGACCGAGAATCACACCTTTGTCGATGATGGCACCCTGAAGAGGAGGAAGGATTGAACCTCCGACTATCGCCATCACCAGGAAGGCGGCGGCAAGAGTGCTGTCCTGAGAATTGACATCCTCAAGGGAAACACCGTAGATTGTCGGGAACATAAGACTCATAAACAGACTTATTGCCACAAGGCAGCACAGGCCGGCCTTGCCCACGAATACAATCGATCCAACCGTACAGAGAGCCGCGCAGATTCCGAAAATCGCCAGCAACTTTCTGGAATTGACATACTTCATCAGGAAAGTCGAGATAAACCTGAAAGTAAGGAAGCCCATCATCGCAACGATGTTGTACTTCTGCGCCGTAGCCTTGTCGATACCGAGATTGTCAGCATACTGGATGATAAATGTCCAAACCATTATCTGAGCGCCGACATAGAAAACCTGAGCCAGGACGCCTTCCCTGTATGTAACATTGTGCCAAAGCCTTTTGAGCGTATCGCCGGCTTTGAGGGAAGGGTCGTTGGCCGTGGTCTTCGGCATCTTCGTCAGGGCTATCACTACAAGCACTATCAGGACGACAACGCCCAACGCCACGTATGCATTCCTGATGACAGCAAGGTCCGCAACCCTTTCGGTGGCCTTGACAGCTTCGGGCAACTGGTCGAATATCAGTTTGCCGGATTCGTCACGGTGAGTGTCGCTCAAAAGAGAGGGAAGCACTATGAACGAGGCGACAGCCATTCCCATCAGCGACCCCATCGGGTTGAAGGCCTGCGCAAGATTCAATCTGCGGGTGGAATTCTCCTTCGCGCCGAGAGAAAGTATGAAAGGGTTGGCGGTAGTCTCGAGGAAGGCCAGACCGAAGGTCAGGATATAGAGCGAGAAGCAGAAGAAGACGAAACTCTGCATCGAAGCGGCCGGTATGAACAGGAACGCTCCGACGGCATAGAGAGTCAGTCCCAGCAGGATTCCGCTCTTATAGCTGTATTTCCTGATGAAAAGAGCCGCCGGAACGGCCATAGTGGCATATCCGCCGTAGAAGGCGAACTGTATAAGGGAAGCCTTGGCGGCGGAGAGTTCCATAACCGTCTGGAACGCCGCCACCATAGGATTCGTTATGTCGTTTGCAAAACCCCAGAGTGCGAACAGTGAGGTAATGAGGATGAACGGCAGCAGATACTGCCGTTCCACCAGTTTAGGACCAGTTCCCATCAGAAAGCAGATTCTTATTTATAGATGGGTCCGAAGTTGGCGCAGGCCCTGTAATCAGCCCCTTCCTTGTCCATTCCGAAGGCATTCCAGGCGGAAGGCCTGAAAATCTTATCTTCGGGCACATTGTGCATACAGACGGGTATTCTAAGCATCGAGCAGAGAGTGAGCAGATCGGCTCCGATATGGCCGTATGCTATGGCTCCGTGGTTGGCTCCCCAGCAGTTCATAACGCTGTAAACATCCTTGAAACAGTCTTTCCCGGCGTCAAGACGCGGAACGAACCAGGTTGTGGGCCAAGTAGGGTCAGTCCTCTTGTCCAGAATCTCGTGTACGTCGGGTTCAAGTTCTACCGTCCACCCCTCAGCGAGCTGAAGGACAGGGCCAAGACCCTTGACCATATTCAGACGCATCATCGTCATAGGCATTCCGCCACGGCTGAGGAAGTGTGAGGAATATCCGCCCCCACGGAAATAATCACGGTCGGCAGGCATCCAGCTTGTTGCCTTCAGGCAAGCCTCAGCATCTGCTGGAGTCATCTCCCAAGGGGTTTTCATAGTGGGGTTGCCCTCGGCATCCTTCATTGCTCCTGTGGCATCCAGAGTGGTTGCACCGGAGTTGATGAGGTGGATGAATCCTCCGGCAGCCGCTCCCTGAGGGACCTTGCCGGTGACTCTCTCAACGGCCTCAGGACTCCAATATGTCCTGATATCGCTGAACATCACGCCCTTGTTGGTAAGGAGGTGTCCGAAGAGCATCGAAATGCCGTTCAAAAAGTCATTCTCAGTAGCAAGGACTTTGGCCTCACGGATTCCGTTCCAGTCGTATGAAGAGCACATCAGGGATTCGGGGAAGTCGAAGTTGGGCTTGTAGTCGGTCCACTGACGCTGCCCCTGGACACCAGCCGCAATGGCGTTGTGGCCGAGAGCCTCCTCCTTGTAACCCATTTCAAGCAACTTGCCGTTGCCTTCCATAAGGTCCCTGATAATCATCATATTCTTGACGGTGAATTCCCAATCGGCATCCTTCTCCTGCCGGTTCTTTCCCTTTCCCTTGCCGTTGAAGGTCGTCATCGGGGTACCGGGGAAGAGCGGACGGTCCTCGTTGTAGTCGTGCCCCTCATTGGGCTTGCAGTATTTCTCTATCCAGGCCATAGCCTTTTCGAACTCCTCGTGATCATAGATTCCGAAGTCCACGCGACGCAGGATTTCGACCAGGGATACATATTCGGTCCTCATACCGAGGTAGTCCTGAAGGAAGTCGGCATTAACTATGGAGCCGGCAATACCCATACAGGTGTTTCCGAGGCTGAGATAGCTCTTGCCGCGCATAGTTGCGACAGCCACGGCGGCACGTGCCCAACGGAGAATTTTCTCCGCCACATCAGCGGGAATGGTATTGTCATTCAAATCCTGCACGTCGTGTCCGTAAATTCCGAAAGCGGGAAGGCCCTTCTGGGCGTGGGCGGCAAGCACTGCCGCAAGATATACCGCACCGGGACGCTCAGTTCCGTTGAAGCCCCACACGGCCTTCGGCCAATGAGGATTCATATCCATCGTCTCAGAGCCATAGCACCAGCAACTGGTCACAGAAATTGTGGCTCCCACCCCTTCCCTTTCGAACTTCTCCTGACAGGCAGCACTTTCGGCGACACGCCCGATTGTGCTGTCTGCAATCACACATTCCACCGGCGAGCCGTCCCCGTTACGGAGATTTCCGCTGATAAGTTCGCTGACAGCCTTTGCCAGTTTCATTGTTTTTTCTTCAAGAGCCTCTCTGACTCCTCCCTGACGTCCGTCTATGGTAGGACGTATGCCGATTTTAGGATATTTGTTCATATTGTATTAAAAATTTGGTTTCAATTCATTTCAAGACCGGACTCCTGTCCCGACAGGATTGTGCGTTCAACGGGAATGTCGCCTTCCTTCACCTCCAGGAACGGCTTGCCTCCCCTGATTCCTACAGAGGCATACCCGAAATTGGTGCTCAGGAACGAGCTGAAGTCCCCTTTGATTTTCGGATCGATGTAGAGGGTCTTTTCGACCGCATCATACCGTATTCCCGTGAGGGCCTGAAGA
Organism: Bacteroidales bacterium; assembly: GCA_045642485.1. Lineage (GTDB taxonomy): Bacteria > Bacteroidota > Bacteroidia > Bacteroidales > UBA932 > Cacconaster. The sequence continues at coordinate 72,871 of JAZUIV010000058.1, forward strand.
AGGCTGTAGCTCGACAGCGCGCGGGCGTACCAGTTTCCGCACTCATATTCGTTGTACGGGTTGCGCACAGTGCCGTCATATCGGCTTCTGACTGCACGGACCATCTCAAGGCCTTTTTCCACCTCACCTTCGAAAATCAGATGAGAGGCGGCCTGATACTCGATTCCCGTCCACACCTCGTCGCTGTAGACGAAAGGCAGGCTCGGCTTCCCTCCCTTCGGCCAACTGCAGATCAGCGTTCCGGCATCGTGCCTTCCACCGTATCCGGGGCGCTGCGTGCAGGAATGGTCGCTCATATCGGAGCGGAAATTGTATCTATAGACCGAATTCAGATGGCTCTTGACCAGCTCCCTGTCAAGAGGGTCTTCCCTGCCGCTTGTCAATGACATCCAGCACCCGAGAACACCGTCGGTAAGGCATCCGGTGCCATACTGATATTTGGGCCCCTCTTTCTGAAGAATCTCCAGAGCCTCAGGGCTGTAAGAGCTCTGGTATGACTGGGCCTCAAGCGGACTGCCGGCGTGAAGTCCGGTCCATTCCACTTTCTGGAAGAAATACTCCCCGTCCCAGAGATTATCCTTCATATAGCGGCGGCATTTGTCAAGCAGGTCCCTGTATCTGCCGCACTCCTCACCGAGGTATTCCGCCATTGCGATATAACTGTCCAGCGCGGAGGCGTAGAAGGACATCATCATACCGTTGGCTCCCCAAAACTCTATGTCGTATGTATTGTGCTGCGGTTCGCGCATCGCCCCGATATGGTCCGGGTCCCAGGTCTCTATGCAATAGTCCAGACTTGCCCTGACCTTCGGAAATATGGCCTTGAGCCAGTTGTCGTTGCCACTGATTCGCCAGTCCCTGTACACCTTTGTGATGCCTCCCAGCTGTCCGTCAGCGGCAGCGTGGAAATCGTGCTTGGTAGGACGTATCGGCAGTGCCACGCGGAAAGCCTGATGGCCTCTCTCGTCCTGTGCCACAAAGAATTCCGTCTCACGCAAGGTGCGCTCGAGATTCGGGAAAAGATGAGGGATTGCCTGAGCATAGTTCCAGACGTGCGTCGTGGTGCCGGGGCAGGAACCCCAGGTGTCCCCCGTACCTTCATAGCAGTGAAGCCTGCCGTCGTGTTGGCGCAGGACCGTGGGGGATTTGAGTATCGACAGATTGGATCCTACGGCATCGATGACCTCTGCGGGAAGAGTTGTCCCGAAGAATGTCTCGGAAAAGAGTTCGGAACGTTTTTTCAGAGATTCGCGGTTTTCATTCCAGAATGCGACGGTCTCCTCCAGATTCGCAAAACGGTGGCTGTACCAGGGCTCGTAAACGGAGGGAGTGTAGCCTTCGTTGACCTCGCTGTCATAGTGCGATACCTTGCTCGTGGGAACGTACCATACGAGATTTAGCCGTACTGTCTCCGTCGCCCCGGGCTCTATGCTGACAGGAACGCTGAGCGAAGCGCCGTACTGTCCATCCTTGAAGTTTTCGGCCGGGCGGTTGTTGATGACCCCTGCCGCCACCTTGTTCCATTCGATGGTGAGAGGGTCGAACCACCCTCCCCTGAACCAGCATCCGTCCACTACGGTGCCGGGCCTGTCGGTATAGACAGCCATATGGGCCTCGTCATACGGTCTGCCGGGTATGGCTTCCGTGTTAAGCACAAACCCGTTCTCCATATTTACGATATAACCCCTGGAATACTGGGAGCGGTCGAGGAAATTCTTCGTGCTGAAAGTGTATATCGTCTCAAGCTTCTGGGAAGTCGTGTTGGTGAAACTGTATTCAAAACAGGCTACAGGCAGACTGGAGGCATCCTCGTCGTTGGGGACGAACGGACTCCAGGCGCGGACTTTGATTTCCAATGGGATATCTTTGTCGTCAAGGTCGATTTCAGCGAACGGGAAACGTCCTGTGAATCTGCAATTCTCGAAGCGCGGCATACCCCAGGTTGTCTGGCCGTATCCGAGCCCCCCCTGCCCGCGTCCGAAAATCTTGTAATCGGGAACCTGTCCCTCAAGCACTTTTGCGCCATTCTCATATCCTTTTACACATATTGCGGAGAAAGCGGCCGGTTCGTTGAAAAGGTCGGGCTCGTGGAAAAGAGAAACGTTGGAAAGAGCACCCGTTCCCTCCACACATATCATACCCGCTCCCAGGCCTCCGAGAGGGAATGCAATGTGATCCAACTCCTTACCTTCATACACGCCGTCATAACCCGACGGTGAGGTGGTGCAGGAAACAGCCGTCACAGCCACGGCGAAAAATAGGAACGCTTTGATTTTCATTTTGATAATTATTGATATTACACTTTATGGATCCTGCGGCCGGTCGTGAAGCACGGCCTTGCGCAGTTCGAAATTCTGTCCGAGATATTTCTTCCTTACTTCGGGATTACTGGCCAGCTGCTCCGCCGTGCCGCTTTCAAGAATCGTCCCTTCATAAAGCAGGTATGCCCTGTCGGTGATGGCAAGCGTTTCGTGGACGTTGTGGTCGGTGATGATAATCCCAATGTTCTTGGTCTTCAACTTGGCGATGATATGCTGGATATCCTCGACCGCAATAGGGTCAACGCCGGCGAAAGGCTCATCAAGCAGGATGAATTTCGGATTGATGGCAAGGGCCCTGGCTATTTCGCATCGGCGGCGTTCACCTCCCGAAAGCTGTATCCCCTGACTTTTCCGAACCTTCTGAAGTCCGAACTCGTCCAGAAGGGATTCCAGTCTCTCATACCTGTAGTCCCGCTCGAAATGAGCCATTTCCATCACCGAGAGGATATTGTTCTCCACGCTCATAGTCCTGAACACGGATGCCTCCTGCGCAAGATATCCCACACCTTTCTGGGCTCTGCGATACATCGGGAGCGAGGTGATTTCCTCGTCATCAAGGAAAATCTTCCCGCCGTTGGGCTTTATCAGCCCGGTAATCATATAGAAACTGGTGGTCTTCCCCGCCCCGTTGGGGCCCAGAAGTCCCACAATCTCTCCCTGCTCAACCTCAATCGACACGTCCTTTACAACGGTTCGTTTGCCATATTTCTTGACCAGATGCTGGCTGTATAGTTTCATATCAAATTATGTTCTATGACGTTTCCAATTTGAAATCATCCTTCAGGTGAAGGAATTCCTCGGAATTGCGGCTGAGGTAATCCACCTTGTCGGATGGCATATGAAGAGTCGGAGCGGAAGCCGCGTCAACCTCCGGAACCTCCACGAAAAGCCTGATTTTCCCGTTGTCGAGACTGCGGCGCAGGAAACTCTCCAGACGGTGAAGGCAATTGTGCTCTATCCACTCCTTCTGGGCCTGATTGCCCACCTTGAAAAAGACATCCGTCTCCCCTTCAAACCTGACCGGAGCCTTTGAGAGGGCCGCTGAGAGGCTCGGTCTGCTTGATTCGCTTTCAGACAGGGCTTTCCAGGCCTTTTCCAATGACTGGCTGTCCAGCGGCTTTTCCGAGACCTGCTCCTCGCTCACAGATGCGGAGGGCTCCTTCATCGCCTGCTGCAACACTGCCTTTATGGAGAGGCCTGCCTGTTTTGAGGGCTTCGTCGCAACGGGCTGCGGAGCCTCAACCTTCTGCGGAACCGGTGCGGCCGACTGTGCCGGTGCGGCTTGCTGTATCGGTGCGGCTTGCTGTATCGGTGCGGATGCAAACGCCCCGTTAAGGGCACAGATGCGCATCAGGGCAAATTCGATAAGCAACCGCGGATTTCCGCTCTGCCTATATGCCGCATCACATCCGTTTGAAATTTTCAGCGCCTCGAAAAGGAAGGCAGGCGTACATTTCCTGCCATACTCCTCATATTTTGCCATTACGGAAGGAGCAAGCTCCACGAGAGTCGAGGAAGCCTTGTTGCCGGATATGATAAGATTTCTGAAATGGGAGCTGAGCCCGGCCACGAATTCCTGAGCATTGAACCCCTTGGAAAGAATATCGTTCAGAAGAAGCATCGCTGACGTATAATCTCCGGAAAGGAAGAAATCCGTCATCCTGAAATAATATTCGTGGTCCAGGACATTGAGGTTGCTTATGACCTGCTCATATGTGATGTTCCTGCCGCAGAAAGCGACAGTCTGATCGAAGAGAGTCAGAGCATCGCGCATCGCTCCGTCGGCCTTCTGAGCGATTACGTGAATGGCATCTTCGCTGATCTCCACACCTTCCCGTGCAGCAATCTGCTTTATGTTCAGAACCATATCCTCAATGGAGATACGGTTGAAATCAAATGTCTGGCAGCGGGAGAGAATCGTGGGAAGAATCTTGTGCTTTTCAGTGGTGGCCAGAATGAAGACGGCGTGTGCGGGCGGCTCCTCCAATGTCTTGAGGAAGGCATTGAAGGCGGCCTGCGAAAGCATATGCACCTCGTCTATGATATATACACTGTACTTTCCCACCTGAGGAGGGATTCGGACCTTCTCCGTCAGGGCGCGGATATCTTCAACGGAGTTATTGGAAGCCGCGTCCAACTCGTGAATGCTGTAGGACCTGTTTTCCGCAAATGAACGGCAGGACTCGCACTTTCCGCAGGGCTCAAGTTCCGGCCCGGGATCGGAACAGTTGATTGTCTTTGCGAAGATTCTTGCGGCGCTTGTCTTTCCTACACCACGCGGCCCGCAGAAAAGGTATGCGTGAGCCAACTGCCCCCTCAGGATTGAATTCTTGAGAGTCTGCGCGATTGTCTGCTGTCCCAGCAAAGTCCCGAAACTGGACGGCCGGTATTTACGTGCCGATACAATGAACTGTTCCATAGAGTACAAATATAATAAAAATAGAGTAACTTCGCCGTATGATTTATACAAAGACTTTCGACTGCGGTTTAAAACTGGTCTTCAGGAAGACCCAGTCCCCGGTATCATACAGCGCCCTGACCATCAAATCCGGTACCAGAAACGAGCCGGAAGGCAAGGACGGCATCGCCCATTTCACGGAGCATATGCTGTTCAAGGGAACCCGCAAGCACACCCCCAGAGAAATCAGCGACAGGCTGGAACTTCTGGGAGGGGACCTCAACGCCTACACCACCAAGGAGGAAACGGTGGTATATTCCGCCGTATTGAAAGAGGACACCGCGAAGGCCGTGGACCTTATGATGGAGATGGCATTCACCTCCACCTTCCCCGAAAACGAACTGAACAAGGAGAGACTTGTAATCATAGACGAAATCAATATGTACAAGGACTCTCCGTCCGACTGCATTTTCGATGATTTCGAACTGATGCTATATGGGGATCATCCCCTCGCCCGCCCCATTCTGGGCAGCGCAAAGTCCCTGAAAAAAATCAAGTCAGCCGACTTGAAGGCCTACACGGAATTGAATTTCAAACCGGAAAGAATGTGCATCTCCATTGCGGGAGGAATCACCCCACAGCGGGCTGAAAAGATTGTCGCGGATTCCATCAGACGCTACGTTCCCGAAGGGTACCTTCCTTCTATGCCGGCAATCCCCCCGGCTGAGGGAGGAGGTCTGGCGGCGGGGAGATTCTTCCGAAAGGAAATCTCCAAGAAGAACCATCAGGCCAACTGCATAATCGGAACATCAGCCTATTCATATTATGAAAAGGAGAGGCTGACCTTGATTCTCCTTTCGAACCTGCTCGGAGGCTCCTCAACCAACTCCCGCCTGAACCAGTTGCTCAGAGAGCGCAACGCTCTTGTCTATAATGTGGAATCGATGTATGTCCCATTTGCCGACACCGGCTCTTTTCTGATATATTTCGGCTGCGAAAAGCAGAATACCCAGAGGTGCATAGAGTTGATTGACAAGCAATTGGAAGAACTCAGAACAACTCCGTTGTCCGAGAGGGAACTCGCCGCGGCAAAGAAGCAGCTGCTGGGACAGCTCGCCATCTCGTCCGACAACGGGGAAGCGCAGGCTCTGGCAATCGGAAAGAGTATGACAGTTTTCGGGCGCATAATGCCGGACGAGGAAGTCAGGGCAAGAATCAACGCCATAACCGCCGACCGGCTTCGGGCGACAGCCGCGGAACTGCTTGCTCCCGAAAGGCTGTCAAGCCTCATATACAAGTAATTACGACTATGGATGCTCTCGACCGCTATCTACGGGATATGTCCACCCCGCTTCCCCAGACTCTTGAATGGCTGGAGAAGCAGACGCATCTTCGGACCAATCACGCAAGGATGCTTTCAGGCAGCATCGTCGGAGCCCTGTTGCATCACATCACTCTGATGCTCGCCCCCTCCAGAGTGTTGGAACTGGGGGTTTTCACAGGGTACTCCTCCATCTGCATCGCATCCGCCCTCAGAGAGGGAGCCGTGCTGGATTCCATCGAAATCAACGATGAACTGGAGGACCTGATAAGGGAGGGCTACCGCCGCGCCGGCATTGAAGACAGGACAAACCTGATGATAGGCGATGCCCGGGAGATTATCCCGACCCTGGACAAAATCTATGACCTGATTTACATTGATGCCAACAAACGGGAATATGCCGATTACTACAGGATGGCCGTGGACAAGGTCAGGAGCGGAGGATACATAATTGCCGACAACGTTCTCTGGGACGGGAAAGTCTGTATGGAGAATCCGCCGCACGACCCGCAGACTGAAGGCATCACCTCCTTCAACAGCATTGTTGCATCGGACCCGCAGGTGGAAAACTTCATCCTTCCTTTGCGGGACGGGCTCAACATCATTCGCAAAAAATAATTATATTTGTAGAAATATCAACATTATGGCAACTAACGGTTACAAATGGAAATACGGCTCTCTGGGAGGAGCCATACGCATCGCTGTGGAGAACGGCGAAGACATTGCACATCTGGGCGAACTTGACCAGAAACTGTGGACGGTACTCAGCTGCCCGACTCAAGGCCTTGAATTCAACGGGAGATTCCTGGAGATTCTCGATACCGACAAAGATGGCAGAATCAGAATCAACGAAGTGGTGGAAGCATCAAGATGGATAACATCCGTCCTGAAGAACCCCGACAGGCTTCTGGACGACCAGACAGAGATTGCTCTGGATGAAATCAATGTCGAGAACCCGGATGGAGCGGCTCTGCTTGCTTCAGCCAGGAAGGTGCTGGAAGCTCTTTCAAAGGAGAAAGACTCCATCAGTCTTGAAGACGTTCAGCAATATATCGCCGGCATCGACCAGAGATGCGCCGCAGTGAAGGAAGCGGCCATCAAGAAAGAGACCCTCAGCGCCCCATACGCTGAAAAAAGCGAAGATGCGGCGGCCGCATTCCAGGCCATCCGCGCGAAAGTTGACGATTTCTTCGTCAGATGCAGCCTGGTTCAGTTCGATGCCGACTGCAACGGAGTTCTTGACGTATCCGTCGACAGCATAGCCGCCATCAGCGGAGAGAATCTCTCCGGCTGTGCCGACAAGATTGCGAACCAACCGATTGCCAGACCGTCCGAAAAGCTTGAACTGCCTCTCCTTCAGGGTCTCAACCCTTCCTGGAAAGCGGCTTTCGGATCATTCAAGGCTTTGGTTCTTGACGAGGAATTTCCCGGAGCAACCTCAATCACGGAGGAGCAATGGAAATCCGTTTCATCGAAGATTGACTCGTATACCTCCCGCAAGGCGGAAATCGCAGGATTGAGCGCAGAGGTGCTCGACGGTTCCCTGGCAGAAGAAAGGGCCTTCATCGCTCCCCTCGAGAAATTCACCCTGCTGATTGGGAATTTCTACACATTCCTCAGCAACTACGTATCATTCAAGGATTTCTACAGGAAGATACGTCCGGCTGTATTCCAGGCAGGAGTTCTTTACATAGACCAGCGTGCCTGCGACCTCTGCATCAGAGTGTCGGATTTAAGCAAACACGCTGACATAGCGGGCACTAGCGGAATGTTCCTGATTTACTGCGACTGCACCTCAAAGGTGAAGGGCGAGACCATCAAAATCGCGGCCGTGATGACTGAGGGTGACGTCAGCAGAATCAGGGTAGGCACAAATGCGGTGTTCTACGACAGGAACGGTCTTGATTGGGACGCCACTGTCACGAAAGTCGTGGACAATCCAATCAGTATCCGTCAGGCTATGTGGAGCCCTTATCGCAAATTCTTCAACTGGTGCGAAAGTCAGATCAACAAGTTCGCCGCAAACAAGGAGAGCAAGAGTTTCGACAATATGACCTCCGCCGCAACGGATTCAACCGCGCAGGCAGCCTCCGGAGAGGCCAAGGCGGCCGACGGCAAGAAGCAAGCCTTCGACATCGCCAAGTTCTGCGGCATCTTCGCAGCCATAGGAATGGCCCTGGGCTATATCGGATCGTTCCTCGTAAACGCGTTGACAGGGTTCCTTAAACTCACCTGGTGGCAGATGCCGCTGTCAATCCTCGCGATAATGCTTCTGATTTCAGGGCCGTCGATGATCATCGCCTACCTCAAACTCCGGAAGAGAAATCTCGGACCTGTCCTCAACGCCAACGGTTGGGCCATCAACTCTACGGCAATCGTCAACACCAAATTCGGAGCGAGCCTTACCAAGACGGCAAAATATCCGAAAATCAATCTCTATGACCCTTACGCGGACAAGAAGACCCCGACCTGGAAAAAATGGTTGTGGGCGATAATCATCATCGCCATAGCCGCAGGCATCACCCTTTTCGCTACCGGAATCCTGCATTGCCCCTGCATAGGTTGCTGACGCCACTGGCACTGATTACGACAGACGGGAGGGCTGGCCAATTGGCCGGCCCTCCCGTCTGTCGTAACGCTTCTTTTGAACGGTTGATAAAATTGTGGAAAAAAATGTAAAAAAGTGGAAAAAAGTGGAAAAATGTTTTTACCTTTGTGTTGCATATCACACATAAAATATAGGATTTGAAGGCTATGTTCATAGGCAGCTACAGAGCGAAAGTTGATGACAGGGGAAGATTGATTTTCCCCTCCGCCTTCAAGTCCTCTCTCGACGGAAACGCCGACCTTCGCTTTGTAGTCAAGAAATCACTGTTCGCCCCCTGTCTGGAGATGTACGAGTTCAGCAGGTGGGAGGCAGAAAGCGAAGAAGTGAGGAAGAAACTCAATTTCTTCAACAAGGAGCATGCGTTGTTCTGGCGCGAATATATGCGCGGCACAGCGACTGTCGAACCCGATGCCAAATTAGGCCGCCTCACCATCCCCAAGGAGCTGATGGCTCAGGCCGGAATCGGCAAGGAGGTCATCTTCGCAGGGAACAACCACATAATTGAAGTCTGGTCGAAAGATACATATGAATCTTCTCAGCTGAGCAGCGGGGATTTCGTTGCTCTTGCAGAGAAAATATTGGGATAGGAGGATATCGGATGCCAGCCTATCACATACCCGTTCTGCTGAATCAAAGCGTTTCGGCACTGGATGTCAAAGCCGATGGTGTGTACGTCGATGCAACTTTCGGCGGCGGAGGTCACAGTATGGAGATTCTGAAACATCTGGGAGAGAACGGAAGACTGCTGGTGTTCGACCAGGATGCCGACGCGCTGGCAAACGTGCCCCGCGACGGCAGAGTGGTACCCGTTCACGGAAACTTCAGGTTCATCCACAACTACTTGAGATATGCCGGATATGGCAGTGTCGATGGAATCCTGGCCGATCTCGGAGTCTCCTCCCATCAGTTCGATACCGGAGAGAGGGGGTTCTCCTTCAGATTCGACGCCCCTCTGGATATGAGGATGAATGTCCGGTCTCAACTCAACGCGGAAGACATTGTGAACGATTATCCGGAAGAAGAACTTGCAAAAATCCTTCATTTGTACGGGGAAGTGGAAGGAAGCCGGCGCATAGCCGACCTTATCTGCCGCGCCAGGGAGAATGCCCGCATCCGCACCACGGGCGATTTGAGCAAGGCAGTGGAGAGTGCCCTCCCGAAAATTGCCAGAAGCAAATATCTGGCGAAGATTTATCAGGCGCTCCGCATTGAGGTCAATCACGAGATGGCCTCTCTTGAGGGCCTTATGGAAGGTGCGGCAAAATCCCTCAAACCGGGAGGAGTGTTTTCGGTCATCACCTACCACTCCCTGGAAGACAGGATTGTAAAGAACTGCTTCAGATCCTCCCTATACCGGCAGGTCAACAAAAAACCGATTCTTCCGGATGAGGATGAAATGGAAGCCAACCCCAGAGCACGCAGTGCCAAACTTAGAATAGCGCAGAAGATATGACGAAGGTTACTTTCAAAAAATGGCTTTCGAAGGGCCTCAACTGGCTGGGAAAACTTCTCGGCGGCGATATCCTGCTCAAATTCGATATGGGACGTTTTCTCGGGCTGGTGTGCTGTATCTTTCTCCTGATAAGCGCAATGATTGCCTGGAGCCTCACCGTGGAAAGCGATATGGTAAAAATCAAGGACAACGAAAAAAAACTGGAAGGTCTGAGGATTCACTACCATCAAGCCCAACTCAACTATGTCGGAATGGACAGCCGTTCCACCGTCAACAAAATGCTGGAAACCTACAAGTCAAAACTTCACGCACCGGCCTGCCCCCCGAATCGAATCATACTTTATAAACAGCAGCAGAATGAAAGCCAACCTTAGAGCCATAGGAATTGCGTATGTCATAGTCCTTGTTATGGCAATCCTTTCGATAGTCAGAATCATCGACCTCCAGTTCGTGCACAAGCCCACAGACAGGAGTCTCGTAAAAAAGACGCAGGACACTATGGTTCTTGAGTGCACAAGAGGAAGCATCATCGCGTCCGACGGGAGGTATCTGGCCTTCTCCATACCGGAATACCGGCTGGCATTCGACCCCTGCCAATCCGCAGACACCCTTTTCGAGAACAACATTGATTCCCTTTCCATACGTCTTGCAGAATTTTACAAAGACAGGAAAGCTTCCGAATACAGAGGGACACTTATCAGGGCGAGAGCGGCCAAAAAGCGTTTCCTCTATGTCAACAAGGCACTGCTCACCTACCAGCAGATGAAAGAGGTTTCGTCCTTCCCCATCTTCAGGGCCGGGCAGCGCCGCGGAGGAGTGCGGTTCGAGAAGGTGGACCACCGCACCTACCCGTACGGAAGGCTCGGTTTCAGGACGCTGGGATACCTTAAAGACAGGACTCAGGTCCCTGTCGTGGGAATAGAAGGTTACTGCGACAGTATTCTCAGAGGTAAAGACGGAATGCAGCCCACAAGGCTGACTGAAGGGAACAACTGGATAGTCGATTTTGAAAGAGAGTCCATTCCTCCAGAAAACGGCACCGACGTACAGATTACCATTGACGTGGATATGCAGGACATCGCCCAGACTGCAATGATGCGCACGCTGGACAAAACCACTGAACTTCATGCCGGGACGGTGATTCTGATGGAAGTGGCCACGGGAGAAATCAAGGCGATGGTGAACCTCGAGAAGAACGGCAGAGGAGGATTCGACGAAACGATGAACTACGCAATCGGAAGGAAAGGCGAGCCGGGTTCTGTTTTCAAGGCCGCAACTCTGGCCTGCATGATTGAGGAACACGGCGTGAACCTAGAAGACGAAGTTCCGGCAACTGTAAACTGGGCCTATGGGAAAAGGATATTTTCAGACCACTACCTTAGCAAATACGGATCCACAATATCCATACAGAGAGGCTTCGAGATTTCTTCCAACAATGTATTCAGGATGCTGGCCGCCAAATACTACAGCGACCATCCCGACGATTTTATGAATTATCTGACAGAAAAACTCCGTATAACCAAGGATTTTCCCTTTGAGCTCAAAGGATTCAGCCACGCCAACATAAAATCCACGAAGAGCAGATCCTGGAGTCCTGCGGACCTCCCTCAAATAGGGATGGGATATACGGTGGAAATAACTCCCCTGCATACTCTCAACTTTTATAATGCATTGGCCAACAATGGGGTTATGGTCAGGCCGCATCTTATCAGGAACTACCAGAAAGACGGTGTTATCGTCAAGGAGTTCCCTACTGAAGAGATGGCGACAATATGCAAGCCTGAAACGGCGGCAAAAATAAGAAAAGCGATGAGGGGTGTCGTGGAGCACGAGGGCGGTACAGGCTATTGGGTATTCAAGGGCTGTCCGGTCAACGTTGCGGGCAAGACAGGAACCGCGAGAATAGTATTCCCCGGCACAGGGTCCTACAAAGACCGGGAGGGAAGACTCATGCACCAGGCCACCTTCATCGGAATTTTTCCGTATGAAGCGCCCAAATACAGTATGATAGCGGTTGTTTATTCCGAGCCCACACATCACAATTTCTACGGCGCCACCTGGTGCGGTCCCGTGTTCCGGGAAATAACGGAGCAGATTTATGCCTCAGCTTCCCAATGGAACGAGCCGTTGAAGGCGAATGCCGACCTTCCCGTCGGGATTAAGGCAGCCGGCATTGACAAAACAGAACTCGGAGAGCCCGACGTGACCGGATTCGGGTTGAAAGAGGCCGTCTCCATATTGGAAAAAGAAGGATATACCGTCCAATGCACCGGGCGGGGCACAGTCTCCGGCCAGCATCGTAAAGACAGCCTGTCCAGATTAATAGAACTCACATTGAACGAACCCTGCAATGAAACTTCGCGACATATTAAAAGGCATTGATGCTCTTGCCGTCACCGGCTCTACGGACATTGAGATTTCAAACATCGTCTTCGACTCCCGCAAATGCACGGCCGGGTCATTATTCGTCGCGATGAACGGAGCCGAAGCCGACGGGCATAAATTCATCGGTGCGGCTTTGGACAACGGAGCCTCCGCCATAATCTGCGAGAAGGCAGCCATTGGCGAAAATGCCGGGGGTAGCACTTTTGTCTCAGTAGAGGACAGCCGCAAGGCTCTTGCCACCGCTGCATCCAATTTCTACGGGCATCCTTCTTCCAAATTGAGGCTGGTTGGAATAACCGGCACAAACGGAAAGACCACAACAGTGACACTGCTGTACAATCTGTTCACGGATATGGGCTACTGTTGCGGGCTTATTTCCACAATTGCCAATTACATCGGCGCGGAAAAGCGAGAAACGGACCACACCACTCCCGACCCGATATCACTGAACAGCCTTCTCGCGGATATGGTACGCAAAGGTTGTGAATTCTGCTTCATGGAGGTGAGTTCACACGCCATCGACCAGCAGAGAATCTACGGACTTGAATTTGCAGCCGGAATTTTCTCAAATCTGACTCACGATCATCTGGACTATCACAAGACATTCGAGGCATACCGGGACTGCAAGAAACGATTTTTCGACGAACTGTCCCCAAATGCCTTCGCCATAAGCAACATAGACGACAGGAACGGAAGGCTGATGCTGCAGAACACCCCTTCGCACAAAGTCACATATTCCTGCCGCACCCTTGCAGACTTCAACTGCAAAATCATAGAGGAAAGCATCGAAGGGATGGAAGTGGACATTGACGGCAAGCGGTTGTGGAGCCGATTTATAGGAGCACACAACGCATATAATCTGCTGGCTGTCTACAGCACGGCCGTACTGCTCGGCGCGGACAAGGAAGACGTCCTGGTGAAAATGAGCGCGCTCGGCGCAGTCTCAGGCAGGCTTGAATGTCAGCGCGGGGGCAATGGACTGACAGCTGTCGTTGATTACGCTCACACTCCGGACGCTCTGGAAAATGTCCTCAAAACTCTGCGCGGCACTTGCCACGACAGACAACTGATATGCGTCTTCGGATGCGGAGGCAACCGCGACAAGACAAAGAGACCGGAGATGGGAGTGATTGCCGCGAAATATGCCGACAGGGTGATAGTGACTTCAGACAACCCGAGACACGAAAAGCCCGAAGAAATCATCGCGGACATCAAGGCTGGAATGGACGCGAAGGCCAGATCAAAATCCATCTTCATAACCGACAGGAAGGAAGCGATACGGACATCCCTGCTCACAGCCTCTGAAGGAGCCGTCATTCTGGTTGCAGGCAAAGGGCACGAAGATTACCAGATTATCGGTAATGTCAAGAGCCACTTCAGCGACAAGGAAACCATTACCGAAATTTTCAATGAAATGACAGAATAGAATATGCTTTACCATCTTTTCGAATATCTGCAGAACCTCGGATACGACTTCCCCGGCATAAGGCTGATGCACTACATCAGTTTCAGGAGCGTATGCTGCGCATTCATGGCAATTCTCACCGCGTGGATTCTGGGGGACAAGACCATCAACTTCCTGAGGAGGAAACAAATCGGCGAAAACGTGCGCACCCTGGGGCTGGAAGGAGAACTTCAGAAGAAAGGCACCCCGACGATGGGAGGAATAATAATCATAGTGTCCATACTGGTTCCGGTCCTTCTCTTCTGCGACCTCTCCAATACGAACATTCTGCTTCTGACCGTCACCACCCTGTGGCTTGGCCTTCTGGGTTTCACGGATGACTATATCAAGGTTTTCAAAAAGAACAAGGATGGACTGAGTCCGAAAGCGAAACTGATTGCCCAACTGGCGCTCGGTCTGGCTGTGGGATTGACACTTTACCTGACTTCATCAAACGGAACAAGTTACAGCCATACCACAATTCCCTTCTTCAAAGGGAATGAATTCGACTATAAATGGCTCGTACCCGGAAGCGGGCCTGTGATCAGGGCAATCCAGGGCGGGCTTTATGTGATAATCATTGCCTTCATCATCACAGCCTGCTCCAACGGGACCAACCTTGCTGACGGGATGGACGGAATGACTGCCGGCATAAGCGCAGTGGTGGGAGCAACCCTGGGTATCCTCGCATACCTCTCCGGTCACACCGGATATGCCGAATACCTGAACATAATGTTTCTCCCTGATGTCGGAGAAATATCAGTCTATACCTGTGCATTCGTAGGGGCTCTTCTCGGGTTCCTGTGGTACAACTGCTTCCCTGCCCAGGTCTTTATGGGTGACACGGGCAGTCTGGCGCTGGGAGGCATAATCGGCGTCCTTGCGGTGCTTATAAGGAAGGAGCTGCTGCTCCCCATCCTGTGCGGCATTTTCCTTGTCGAAAGCATCTCCGTAATGATTCAAAGATTCTATTTCAAATACACGAAAAAGAAAACGGGAACAGGCGTGCGGGTCTTCAGAATGGCTCCCCTACACCATCATTTCCAGAAAACCAACCCCGACGCGATTCTGCAGCATCCCGCCAGAATCCAGCCGGAAAACAGGATTGTTGTCCGTTTCTGGATTGTTTCCATAATTCTCGCAGTGTTCACAGTAATAACACTTAAGATACGATGAGCAGAAGAGTTGTTGTCCTTGGAGGAGGAGAAAGCGGCATAGGGGCCGCAGTCCTCGCAAAAGTGAAAGGGTTCGACACGTTCCTTTCCGACAGTGGTCATCTCAAGGATGAGTACAGGCAAAAACTTAACGATTGGGATATCCCTTTCGAAGAGGGCGGGCATACGGAAGAACTCGTCCTCAATGCCGATCTGGTGATAAAAAGCCCAGGAATCCCGGATACTGCGCCTCTGGTCAAGGCCCTGTACGCAAAAGGGACTGCCGTCATCTCCGAAATAGAATTTGCCGGATATTATGACACGGCGAAAAAAATCTGCATCACGGGCAGCAACGGGAAAACCACAACCACCTCCCTGATATATTATCTCCTCAAAAATGCCGGGCTTAACGTCGGTCTCGGGGGAAATATCGGAGAGAGTTACGCCTATCAGGTCGCAACCTGCAACTATGATATCTATGTCTTGGAACTGAGCAGTTTCCAACTGGACGGGATGTATGATTTCAAAGCCGATATCGCAATTCTGATGAATATCACCCCCGACCATCTGGACCGGTATGACCACTGCTTCCAGAATTACATAAACGCGAAATTCAGAATCACGAGGAATATGAATCCCGACGACTGCTTCATATTCTGTTCCGATGACGAGGTAACAATCGGCGAATTGCAGAAAATCGTGGTCAAGGCTCAGATGCTGCCATTCACACAGGAGAAAAAAAATGAGCAGGGAGCATATCTGGAAGACGGCGTAATGCACGTTTCGTACGGAGGCGACCAGTTCGATATGTTTGTCGATGACCTGGCCATAAAAGGGAGGCACAACGTTTACAACTCAATGGCCGCGGCGATAACCGGCAAGGTGATGAAAATCTCGAATGAGACAATCCGGCAGAGCCTCACCACCTTCCAGGGCGTCGAGCACAGGATGGAGAAAGTCCTTTCAGTAGGCGGCGTTCTCTATATCAATGACTCGAAGGCCACCAACGTGAACTCCACCTGGTATGCGCTCGAGAGTATGAAGACACCGACCGTCCTGATTCTGGGCGGCACAGACAAAGGGAATGACTATCAGCCCATTGCCGACCTGGTCAGAGAAAAGGTGAAAGCAATCGTTTGTATGGGCGTTGACAACCGCAAAATCAAGGAATTCTTCGGGGACAAGGTTGTCGCAGAGACCCTCAGTGCTGAAGAATGTGTCAAGAAATGTGCAGAAATAGCCAGTGACGGAGACACCGTACTTCTGAGTCCCTGCTGTGCATCATTCGACCTGTTCAGAAACTACGAAGACAGAGGCCGTCAATTCAAGGAAGCCGTAAGAAAACTGTAACCGTTATGACGAACCCGATCAGACTGAAAGGAGACAAGGTAATCTGGATGACCGTCGTGATGTTCGCGATGTTCTCCGTTGTTGCCGTATTCTCCTCAAGCAGTTTTCTGGCAGTTTCCCAGGGAACTACCAAGATAGCTATCTTCTTGCAGCAGATCAAGTCGGTACTGGTTGGATTTGCCGCCCTTATCATATGTTATCTCGTACCGATGCGATGGTACCGGAATCTGGCGTTCATCTATTTCGGAATATGCATCGTTATGCTCATAATGCTCTATATTCCACCGTTCCAGGCAAAAATAAACGGAGCGGTCAGAGGAATAAAGATTGCATCACGCACAATCCAGCCGTTTGAATTCGCGAAGGTCGGCATAGTACTCTATCTCGCCCGGGCAATGGAGAAGTGGGAGGACAGCCTTGACACATACAAGGATTTTTTTCTGAAACTGGCGCTGCCCATCTTCGCCGCCTGCGGCCTGATTGTGGCGAACAGTATCTCATCCACCATCCTGGTGGGAGGAATCAGCGTACTGATGCTGATATTTATGAATATCCGGTGGAAATATATTCTTGCGATGATGGGAATCGTCATTGCGGCGGCAGGACTGATGTACGGCATCTACACCGTCTTCTTCAAGGGCAATGAGGAAAAACTCGAACACCCGGCGGGGAAATTGTTCAACCGTTTCGGGACTCTGGAGAGCCGAATCAACCATCATTTCAACGCAGACGAAGAAGATGAAGAGGACAAGGAGAGTATGAGACAGAGCGAAAACGCCAGAATAGCGATTTCCGAAGGCGGACTTTTCGGGAAAGGGCCCGGCAACAGCACTCAGAGATACTCCCTCTCGATGGCCTTCTCCGATTTCATCTTCGCTTTCATTGTGGAGGAGTACGGACTGCTTGGAGGCGGCCTGATCATAGCGCTATACACCGTGCTTCTCTTCCGCTGCATCCGACTCTCCAACCGATGCGGGACAAGATTCTCATCCTCACTGGTGACAGGAATCTCCTTCCTCATAGTAGTTCAGGCGTTCATCCACATTCTGGTAAACGTGAGGCTTATGCCGATTACCGGACAGACGCTGCCCCTGGTCAGCCACGGAGGGACGGCATATCTCGCGATGAGCGGGGCCGTGGGAATGATATTGTCAGTCAACAAACAGCTGGACAAGCAGGACAGGTTGGCCGCAATGCGCAACAATGTGAATAATCAGCAAATAAACACAAATGAAGAAAAACCCGAGGATAATAATTAGCGGAGGTGGAACCGGGGGACACATCTTCCCAGCCATTTCAATAGCGAATGCCATAAAGACTATCTGCCCTGAAGCCGAACTGCTCTTTGTCGGAGCAGATGGCAAGATGGAGATGGAAAAGGTTCCCGCGGCCGGATACAGTATTATAGGGCTTCCGGTTGCCGGGCTTCAGAGACGTCTGACGGCGGCGAATCTCCTGCTTCCCTTCAAAGTAACCGCCAGCGTGTGCAAGGCAAGAAAAATCGTAAAGGAGTTCAAGCCTGACGTTGCAGTAGGTGTCGGCGGCTATGCCAGCGCTCCGATGCTTTGGTCGGCCTCGAATATGGGAATCCCCTGCCTGATTCAGGAGCAGAACTCATTCGCCGGACTCACGAACAGGATTATGTCCAAACGGGTGGCACGTATCTGCACGGCTTACGAAGGGATGGAGAAGTTCTTTCCGAAGGATAAAATCGTATTGACCGGGAATCCCATCCGTTCCGGCATCACCCCGTCAACTCCGGAACAGAAGAAGGAAGGGCGTGAATTCTACGGGCGTGACCCTGAAAAAAAGACGATTTTCATTGTCGGAGGCAGTCTGGGATGCAGGACTCTCAACGAAGTGATGAAATCCTTCATCAGAAACGGCGGAAACCGCAAGCCATATCAGGTAATCTGGCAATGCGGGAAAATATACAAAGCGGAAATAGACGGATTCCTTACAGAGAACCGGGCCGACAATGTTTTCTGCACAGACTTCATAACCAGAATGGATCTGGCATATGCCGCGGCGGACATTGTTGTATCGAGGGCCGGTGCGGGGACGATTTCCGAACTTTGCTGTGCAGGGAAGGCGACTATCTTCGTCCCCTCCCCGATGGTGGCCGAAGACCATCAGACTCACAATGCAATGGCTCTGGTCAACAAGGAGGCTGCCTTGATGGTCAAGGATTCCGAGGCGGTGGAAAAACTGATGGCCGTCACGGAGACACTGATTGAAAACAGAAATCTCATCGAAAAATTCGAAACCAACATTCTCAGGCTCGGGAAGGCCCAAGCCTCCAAAGATATTGCAGAAGAGGTCCTTAAACTGATTAAGTGATGGAAATAAATAACGTCTATTTCATAGGTATCGGCGGCATCGGAATGAGCGCCATCGCCCGCTACTTCAATCACCGCGGAGTCAATGTATCCGGGTATGACCGCACGCCTTCACCATTGACCGCGCAACTTGAGCAGGAAGGCATAAGGATACATTACGAAAGTTGCATTTCAGAGATTCCCCGGAAGATATCGGAAACGCTGGTTATCTATACTCCTGCAATTCCGGAAGATTTCGAGGAGTTGGTCTATATCAAGGCAAACGGATACCGTTATTGCAAAAGATCACGGGCACTTGGCGAGATTGCGCGTGACCAGAAATGCCTCGCTGTTTCGGGGACACACGGCAAAACAACCACAAGTACCCTCCTGGCCCACATTCTGACGCAAAGCGGAGAAGGCTGCAACGCGTTCCTCGGTGGAATTTCGAAAAATTATGAAAGCAATCTGCTTCTGAGCAAGAACAAGGTGCTTGTCGCCGAAGCGGATGAATTCGACAGATCGTTCCTCCAATTATTTCCTCAACTGGCACTGATCACCGCCACTGATGCCGACCATCTTGACATCTATCAGGACAGGGCTCACGTCATTGAAGCATTCAGCGAATTCGCTTCACAGGTTGACCATTTGGGAGCGCTTGTCATAAAGAATGGAGTGGAAGTGTCTCTTGCCGGCATTGAAACCCGGACGTACCGCTACTCCTTCGACACTCCCTGCGATTTCTATGCTTCCGACATCATTCCGATTGAAGGGGGAAGGTTCGATTTCACACTGAACCACCCGTCCGGAAAAATCGAACATTGCACCGTGGGCATCCCCGGCTGGGTGAACGTTGAGAACGCGGTGGGCGCCAGCGCGCTTGCGCTTCTGCACGGAGTGGCACCCATAAGGATAAAGGAAGCTCTGGCAAGTTTCCAGGGAGTCCGCAGACGATTTGACATCCGCCTCAACGAAAACGGGCTCGCCTATATAGATGATTACGCCCATCATCCGGCGGAAATCGCTGCATCAATCAGTTCAATCAGAAACATATTCCCGAAGAAAAGAATCTGTGGAATATTCCAGCCTCATCTCTATACCCGCACACGTGATTTCGCGTCAGGCTTCGCCGAATCCCTCAGCCGGCTTGACACCCTCGCGCTGCTGCCCATATACCCCGCAAGAGAGGAGCCCATCAAAGGGGTTACTTCAAAACTGATTTTCGATGACGTGTCAATCACCGACAAGCATATGATTGAAAAGGACGGACTTCTGGATTTTGTCCGGGAGCATCGGGGAGATTGCATCGTCACCCTCGGAGCAGGAGACATCGACCGATTCATACCAAAGATAGAAGAATGTTTAAGAGAGTCATTATAACAACTGTTGTCTGCATCCTGTCGGGAGGTCTGTTCGGGGCATACTTTTTCTTTGTCCACAGACTTGTCAAGGAGCACTCCGCCCAGGAAACGTTCAGAAGCCTGGACATTCTGGTTGTCGATTCCCTTGAAAACTCGCTGATCGGCTCTTCGGAAGTGCAGAAAAGGCTGGCACAGTGGAGGCTGGAAGGACCGTGCGACAGCATAAATCTGAACAGTCTGGAATCGGCAGTAAGTGAATTCGGAGAAGTGGCCCATGCAGAAGCTTACAGGACAGGCAATGGTCACATTACAATAGAGCTTTCTCAAAGGACACCGGTTGTCCGTCTCTTCAGCCGTGGCGGCACCTATTATTCCGATGACAGAGGTTTCCTCTTCCCGGTCTATCGGTATACGGATGTCCCGATGGTGACGGGCGAAATTCCCATTGCAACCGACACCTGCATTACGGCGCTTTCCCCGGAACAGAGAAAATGGCTGGAGGGAATCATCTCCCTTTCTGAATACATTTCCGCCAATGACTATTGGAAAAACGCCATCGAGCAGATTGACATTTCATCCCAAGGGGATATTATCCTCTATGCGAAAGGAATCCAACAGTCCATAATTTTCGGCAGGGCGGATGACATCGAGGCAAAATTCGACAAGTTGGAAGCATTCTGCAGGAATATTCTCCCGAACGCTGAAAGCAAAAAATATTCAACGGTGAATCTGAAATATGACAATCAAATAATATGTAAATAATATGGGTAATTACATCACAGCCATCGACCTGGGGTCATCCAAGATTGCAGCGGCGACCGGATGCATGACCGACGCCGGAATCCGGATTGTCAGTTACCGGGAACTGCCATCCACAGGAATCAAGAACGGAGAAATAGTCAACATCTTTCACGTGGAGAGAACCGTCTCCCAACTTATCGGTATGGTAGAAGAGGAACTGGGCGAGAAAATCGAGCATGCGATTCTCAATATCGGAGCCAAATTCCTCCACAAGGAAATTGACACTTTCTCCGTACATCGCCCGAATCCTTCAAGTTATATCACATCAGAGGAGATCGAATCCCTGATAAAGGCTCATCACAACGCAAGGAACAAGAACGGAGAGATACTTCTGGAAGCCTCGCCCATCAAATACTCCATCGATGAATATACCGGCATCTCCATCCACGAGGCAATCGGAATGGCAGGAAATGACATAGAGTCCGAAATGCTTATGGTATTCGGCAAAGAATCTCTTATCGGCTATCGCCGTCAGATTATGGATACCTGCGGAGTGCAAATCAGGAAGCTCATTCTCTCCCCCATCGCAGCGGCACGAGCCGTACTCAATGAGACAGAACTGGAGAACGGCGTTGCACTCGTCGATATCGGAAAAGGGACGACAGAAATCGCGATCATCCGCGACAGTGTAGTCCTGGACGTAGCCAGCATCCCCTTCGCCGGCGAATCCCTTACCAATGACATAAAGAATGTGGCAAACATCACCACCGGATGGGCAGAAGAGATAAAGTTGCTCAGAGGCAATTGCTGCACAGAACTCATACCTGAAAACTCCAAACTTGTTTTCAAGAATAAAGAGGGCATTCCCGAAGGAGAAATTGACCTGAACCTTCTTACAAGTGTCATTGAGGACAGAATTGTCGAAATTCTGGAGGCTGTACGCCATATCCTCGACAACAGCAAATGGTCAAACAAACTGTCCTCCGGAGTTGTCATAACAGGAGGAACCGCCTATCTGGAGAACCTGCGGCAGTTGGCAAAGGCCGTTCTGGGCAGGAACGTCAGACTGGCCGCACCCCGTACTTCCATCACCACCGACAGTGCCGAAGCGGCTTTTGATGCATATTCGTCCGTGGCTGTAGGACTTGTACTGGAAGGTTTCAGTCCCAGATTATCCCACGCGGAAGACATAGCCGTCTCAAAGACAAAAGAAAACGGCATCGATGCCAGGGATTTCGGGAGTCTGTTCGACGGCATCGGAGAAGCACCCCTTAGCCCCAAGGAGGAGGAAAAGAGACGCAAGGAGGAGGAGAAGAGGCGCAAGGAAGAAGAGGAGAAGAGGCGCAAGGAAGAGGAGAAAAAGCGCAAGGAAGAGGAAAGGCGTAATCGCAGATCGATTTTCGACACATTGTTTTCAGATAACTCAAACGACAACGCATAAAGCACAGCACTATGGATAAAGACCTTATACCCAACGATTGGGAAAAACGCGGAAATATCATAACCGTTATCGGCGTAGGCGGAGGCGGAAGCAATGCCGTTAGCCATATGTACAGGCAAGGATTGGATGACGTTGACTTCATAATCTGCAACACTGACCGGCAGGCGCTGGAAATGAGCCCGGTACCCAACAGAATCCAACTTGGTCCGATGACGACCAAAGGACTGGGCGCAGGCACGGATTACAATGTAGGCAGAAAAGCGGCATTGGAATCCATAGAGGAAATCCGCTCATCTTACGGACAGGACACACAGATGGTCTTCGTCACCTGCGGAATGGGTGGAGGAACGGGAACGGGAGCAGCCCCGATAGTGGCCCAAACAGCCAAGGAAAGAGGATTCCTCACCGTAGGTGTCGTTACAATCCCCTTCAGGGATGAAGGAGAAGAAGCCCTGTACCGTGCCGTCCAGGGAATACACGAACTTACCAAGAACGTCGACTGTACACTGATCATCGACAATCAGAAACTATATCAGCTTCACGGGGAACTTGACGTTTTCAATGCATTTCCCAAAGCGGATGAAGTTCTGGCCACGGCAGTGAAGAGCATAGCAGAAATCATCACCTGCGGCGGTTACATCAACGTGGACTTTGCAGATGTCAAGAAGGTGATGCAGAACAGCGGAGTAGCCCTGATGGGTATCGGAGAGGCATCAGGCCCGAACAGAGCAGAGACAGCCGTGGAGATGGCATTCCACTCCCCTCTTCTCAACAATCTTGACCTGAACAATGTACGCAATGCTCTGGTGAACATCTCCAGCAGCGACGGTGAAAACGCTGTCACGATGTCCGAGATGGCTCAGATTATGGACTATACGAAGAAATATACCGGAACGGTCATCAATTTCAAGAGAGGTATCGTGAAAAAGGCGGATATGGGTGAGACGATCAGCGTCACCATCATTGCCACCGGTTTCGATATGGCCCAGTTGCCGGTAATAGACGAACCTGTTTCAGCAAGAGGCAACAGAGTCGAAATCACACTTGGCAATGACCGGACTACCGCCCTCAAGCACGGCACCCCGTACATTGCATCCAAGGAGATCAGAATAACACGTCAACGCTGTGCCGGCACACCTGTCCTGCTTACCGAAGAGCCTCATATTATTGCCGAATTGGAAGATGAGCCCGCTTACTACAGGAAGGAGAGATTACTTGTCGAGCAGGAGAAAGCCGCCGCTGCCGCTGCGGCGGAGAGCAGTCAGGTAAGCGCCAGAGCCGAGGAACAGGCCTAAGTCGCGTGCCAGCGAGCGGATATAAGTCCCCTTGCTGCATCGGATTCTTACCGTGGCTGACGGGCGGCTCCCGTCGCTGAGGTTGCTGATATGATAATTGTGAATATTCCTTACGGCCGTCAGATCGGACTTTTCCATCCTGACGGCCGTATCTGAATACTGAGTGGAAGCGTCTTCACCGGCAGAATGGAATGAAAGAAGATCCATTTCCATTATATTGATACGTGAAGAACTGAGTTCCACCGGCTGCCCGCTTCTGGCATACTCGTATGCCCTCAAGCCTCCCACCATCCTGGCGGAAAACATCGGCGGCACCTGATCCTGCTCCCCTATGAAGGACTTCAAAGCGTCACTGACCGCAGCGGCCGTGATATGCTCATAAGGAAAATATTCACTTACAGGCTGTTCCAGGTCATACGAAGGAGTCGTAGCCCCGAATTCAAATGTAGCCACATACTCCTTGTCCCCCGCCTGAATCTCTCCGGCCCTTTTCGTGGCATTCCCCGCACATACAATCAGCAGACCGGTAGCCAAAGGGTCAAGGGTACCGGCGTGTCCGACTTTTATCTTCTTCAGATTGAAAAATTTCTGAAGCTGAAACTTCACCTTGCGAACCACATCGGCTGATGTCCAGCGATAAGGCTTGTCGATCGGAAGGACAATCCCGTCAGGATAGTCCTCCAGTGAACGGGAGTGCAGATTCTGCGCAAAAAAGAGGGACAAATCACCCTCAATCGGACAATGCTCCAGGACAAACATCTCAGGACTGCTTCTGGATTTTGGCTAAGCGGAGGAGATGGCGTCCACCTTCAAATTCAGTTTCGAGCCAGGTCCTGACACACGCCTTAGCCATTACGGCAGACATGAACCGCGCAGGCAGAACAAGAACATTCGCATTGTTGTGCGCCTTTACCAGGCGAGCCACCTCCCTGTTCCAGACAAGGCCGGCAATAATACCGGAATGATGGTTGAGCGTGATGGCCATACCGTTTCCGGTACCGCAGATTGCTATTCCCTTCTCCACTACACCGCCGAGAATCCCCTCAGCCAGTGCGTGCGCGAAATCAGGATAATCCACTCTCTTCTCCCCCTGATATGTGCCGAAATCAACGACCCCATATCCTCTTCTTGCAAGATACCGGGCGATTTCAGCCTTTAGGGCGGCCCCCGCATGATCTGATGCTATTCCGATAGTCATCACCTATATTTTTTAACCGAGTTTTGATACTGCGACGTCAATTCTGCGAAGCGTCTCTTCCTTTCCGAAAAGCGCCATCATATCGGCGACTCCGGGGCCCTTGGACACTCCTACCAGGAATAACCTGAGAGAATTCATAATCTTTCCCATCGGCCATTCGTTGGAAGTAATCAGATCGTGCAGGGAGGTTTCCACATTCTCCTTTGAGAAAGGTTCCAGCGCGGCGAGCAGAGCACGGACCTGAGACATCGCAGCCCTGGCCTCCTCCTTCCAGAACTTGGCCACAGATGCTTCGTCATAAGACTCGGGGGCCTTGAAGAAGTAGGAGGTCAAGTCCCACATTTCATTGATGAAATGAGCCCTCTCCTTCATAAGGTCCAGCACGGCGGATATGTACTCATCAGAGAAGCCTTCCAGTTTGTCTCCGGCACAGGCTCTGAAATCAGCCGTCAATTGCTCCGCTGACTTCAGGCGCAGATATTCCTGATTGAACCACTTCGCTTTGTCCACGTTGAACCGGGCCCCTGACTTGATGACCCTCTCCAGAGAGAATACGGGGATAAGCTCGTCAACAGTGAAAAGTTCCCTGTCGTTTCCAGGATTCCATCCCAGCAAAGCCAGCATATTGATAAAAGCCTCAGGATAATAGCCGTCTTCGCGGTAACCGCGGGAAACCTCACCTTCGGCATTGACCCATTTCAGGGGAAACACGGGAAATCCCAGCCTGTCTCCGTCCCGCTTGCTCAACTTACCCTTCCCATCAGGTTTGAGGAGAAGAGAAAGGTGTGCGAATCGGGGCTGCGAATCAGTCCAACCGAATGCTTCGTAGAGGAGATAGTGAAGAGGAAGAGACGGAAGCCACTCCTCTCCCCTGATGACTTCGGTAATCTCCATCAGGTGGTCATCCACTATATTGGCCAGGTGGTATGTGGGAAGTTCGTCGGCTCTTTTCCACAACACCTTGTCATCGAGCGTACTGCTGTTGACTTCTATATGTCCGCGTATCAGGTCATCCATCACGACTGTCCTGCCGGCAGGAATCTTGAACCGGATGGTCCATCCTGTATCCTCCTGCAAAAGTCTGGAAACTTCATCAGCCGGCAAAGTGAGGGAATTGCGCATCTTCTCCCTGGTCTGCCAGTTGTATATAAAAGTCTCTTTCCTGGACTCCGCTTCAGCCCTCAGGGCCGCAAGTTCCGCGGGAGTGTCGAAAGCGTAATATGCATAGCCGGCTCCGACAAGTTGTTCGGCATATTTACGATATATGCCGCGTCTCTGGCTCTGACGGTAGGGAGCGTATGGATGACGTTCAGACGGTACTTCGACAACCTTCCCATTCTCGTCCACTCCTTCGTCCGGATATATCCCGCACCAGCGCAACGCCTCAATGATATATTCCTCAGCTCCGGGCACAAAACGCTGGGAGTCGGTATCCTCAATGCGGAGAACGAAATCGCCCCCGGCCTGTTTTGCATACAGATAATTGTACAGCGCAGTGCGGACGCCTCCCATATGAAGCGGACCGGTCGGACTGGGCGCAAATCTTACTCTTCTTTTCCTTTCCATAATTTGTCTTTTGTGAGATTGCGAAATTAGGGAAAAATATGGTAATTTTGATGTAAAATCAATAAGAATCTGTATTAATGAAAAAATTGCTCCTACTCGCCGCCCTTGTTTCAGTGGAATTGTGGGCAGGCAACCCCGACCTTGATATAGAATGCGGACCCTGGATTCAGAATGTGGGGGAAGATGCTCTCACCGTCCTGTGGACCACCAATCAGAAAGCCCTCTCGTGGGTGGAATTCGACACGGAAGACGGCACAACCTGGTATCAGCACAGCCACCCCTCCTATTACGAGACCGTCAGCGGACGGCGCTACTACGGGACATTTCACTGCGTCAGGATATCGGGGTTGAAAAAGGGCACGAAATACCGTTACAGAATCATTGGCAAGGCTATCGCAAATGACAGTAACCCGTATGCCACCTCCTACGGGCCCGAGCGGGCTATATCTGCAGTTCACGCCATCAAGACTCTGGACCACAGCGCCCCGACCTGCAGATTCTCGATGGTGAACGACATCCATTTCGATGACGCATTGTTCAAAAATCTTCTCGACGGGATGGACCGCAGCACCACCGATTTCGTTGTTCTCAACGGGGACATCGTCTCTTTCTCCAATTCGCGTGACACCCTCATAAAACACACCTTTGCTCCCATAAAGGATATTTCAGCCAGTTATCCCATAATCTTTGCAAGGGGCAATCACGAAGGTCGCGGTTCAGAGTGGTTCGACCTTATCAAAGCATTCCCTTCCAACACAGGAGAATTCTACTACAGTTTCCGGCAGGGGCCCGTCGCATTTCTTGTTCTCGACGCAGGCGAGGACAAACTTGATACAGACCCCGAATATTCAGGTCAGGCAGACTATGAACAGTACAGACTCAAGCAGATTGAATGGATGAAGGCCGCCGTCAGGGAGGAATCCTTTGCATCCGCGCCAAAGAAAGTGTGCATTATGCACATCCCCACTTTTTCAGACAAAGACGCCTGGGCCACTGAAAAATGGATAACGGAACATTTTACCCCTGTCCTGAACAAGGCCGGTGTAAATCTTATGCTCAGCGCCCATTACCACAGTTACATTCTGGCCAAACCCGGCAAATACGGGAACAACTTCCCCATCGTGGTCAACGACAATGAGGATCGCCTTGATTTTGAAGCCACTGCTTCAGGAATCACACTGAAGATCTACGGCAAGGACGGACACCTGAAAAATACGCTCAACTTCTGAAAAGCCTTTTTGAGCCGACGCCGGAATCAACGGCTTCTTTCAAGATATACCGCTGCGGTTGCCACAACCGCGGCGGTTTCTATTCTCAACCGGCTTTCCCCCAGGGAAGCGACCTTCCATCCGGCAGCGATTGCGGCATCTATTTCTCCACGGGAGAAATCCCCTTCCGGGCCAATCATTACAATAATGTCGCGATTATCATCGGTCTGAATGTATTCGGTAAGTTCCGATTTGGCAGAGGTACCTCCCGGAACGTCATCGCAGTAGCAGACAATCTTCAATGATTTCGAATCTGCCGTAGAACATATAAAATCCCTTACCGTAGCAGGAGAGTGAAGAACAGGAACGGCGCCCTTGTGCGACTGTTTGGCTGCGCTGACAAGCAGCCTTTCCACCCTTTCCGGCTTGAAGACCCTCCTTTCGGAATAATCCCCGAACAGAGGAGTGATCTCGTCCACCCCTATTTCTGTAGCCTTCTCGGAAAACCACTCGAAACGGTCGATATTCTTCGGAGGAGCCACGGCCATATGCAGATGGTAAGGATGGCTCCCATACCCCTCAATGCACTCATCAACCGAGAACCTGACCCGTTTGGGATTGTCCTCCGTCACAGTGCATCTGTACAGCCGGCTGCAGCCGTCAATTACGTTTATCGTATCGCCGGTCCGATGCCTGAGGACCTTGACGCAATGGTTGGACTCCTGCTCGTCCAGAGTATCCCCTCCGAACGAAATGTTTTTTGAATAGAACAATTCCATCTTACCTGACCCCGGTTTGAATATGTGGCATAAAGTTAGTACTTTTGTCCGGAACAACATTAAGAAGTATATGGATAAGTCAAGAGTTTTTTCGGGACTTGCAATAATGGCAGGTCTCATCGTTCTGGGATGTATGCTTCCCCAGACTGCCGCCAGATTCAAATCCTTTGACAGGACTGTAAATGTCAAGGGTCTTTGCGAAAGGGAGGTCAGGGCCGACCACGTAGTATGGCCGATGACATTCAAGGTGGTAGGCAACGATCTCAACATCATTTACTCAGAAATAAGAACCAGGACCGAATCAGTCATCGCTTTTCTTACAAAAGGGGGAATCTCCAGAGAAGAAATCAGCATAGCCATTCCCACCATCTCCGACAAATACACCCAGGAGTACGGCAACAACGAACGGGCATTCCGTTATGTCGCCAAATGCACCGTCACCGTTTCTTCAAAGGAAGTTGACAGCATACTCAAACTGATGGAGCAGCAGGTGGAACTGATAAAAAGCGGCATCACCCTGGAATACGAATGGGATTCAAAGAGTGAATTCACGTTTGAAGCCCTCAATGACATCAAACCCGAGATGATTGAAGAGGCGACCAAGAACGCCCGGGAAGTGGCTCAGAAATTCGCGAAGGACTCCGAAAGCAGACTTGGCAAGATCAAGCAGGCATCACAGGGCACATTCACCATCACGGACAGGGACAGCAACACCCCTCACATTAAGAAAGTGAGAGTGGTAACCAACGTCATCTATTATCTGAACAACTGACAGCAACTCCCGTTATGGCGTACATAGGCCTGATATCCGACACTCACTGCCAATTCGACGACAGGGTCAGAAAGTTTCTCGACCCTGTTGATGTAATATGGCACGCCGGAGATTTCGGAAACGGTGCGACAGCTGCGAAAATCGCCTCGTTCAAACCGCTTGTCGGCGTTCACGGCAATTGTGACGGCCTAGACGTCAGAATTGATTACCCCGTGGCCCAGGTAATTGAGATTCAGGGTCTAAAGATTCTTATGACACACATCGGAGGATATCCAGGGCGATATGACTACCGTGCACTCAGGCTCATTGAGGCGCATCGTCCCGATATCTTCGTCTGCGGTCATTCCCATATTCTGAAAGTGGTGAATGACAGACATTACAATATGATGGTCCTCAATCCCGGAGCCTGCGGGCTGCAGGGATTCCATCTGGTGCGCACGGCACTGCGCTTCCGCATAGATGAGGGAAAACTGAAAGATATGGAGGTGGGCGAATGGCCCAGAAATTATGAATAAGAAAGAATTACCGATACTGCTTCTGACAGGTTATCTCGGAAGCGGCAAGACAACACTTCTCAACAAAATACTGGCGAACCGGCGCGGAATCCGTTTCGCCGTCATCGTAAACGACATCGGGGAGGTCAATATCGACGCAGACCTTATCCAAAAAGAGGGAATCGTCGGCAAAAAGGACGAGAACCTCATCGCTCTGCAGAACGGATGCATCTGCTGCACTCTGAAAACCGACCTTATAGAGCAACTCCACGAAATCGCCGTTCTCGACAAATTCGATTATATCGTGATTGAAGCCAGCGGAATATGCGAGCCGGAGCCCATAGCGCAAACCATCTGTTCCATACCTTCGGTATATCCCGCAATGGCCAAAGACGGCCCGGTCAGGCTTGACAGTATTGTGACAGTGGTTGATGCGTTGCGTATGAGGGATGAGTTCGGATGCGGTGACGACCTGGTTCGGGAGAACATCGATGATGAAGACATCCAGAGCCTTGTGATACAGCAGATGGAATTCTGCAACAAAATACTGCTCAACAAGGCATCCGAGGTGAGCACAGATGAGAAGGAGAAAATAATCAGAATCATCAGAACCCTCCAGCCGGAGGCGGAAATCATCTGCTGCGACTACGGCGAGGTTGATTTCGACCGGATTCTGAACACCGGGCTCTTCGACTTCGAAAGGGTGGCGACATCCGCAAGATGGATAAAGGAAGTTGAAGGCCATCACGAGCACGAACACGAACACGAGCACGAAGAAGGCGAGGCCGATGAATACGGTATCGGCACCTTCGTCTATTACAGGCGGCAGCCTATGGATATAAACGCATTTGACAATTTTGTGGCCAGACACTGGCCCGCATCCGTCATACGGACCAAGGGAATCTGCTATTTCAGCGAAGAGTTCGACACGTGTTACCTTTTTGAACAGGCAGGCAAGCAGTTCTCGATGAGAAACGTCGGAGACTGGTACGCGACAATGGCTCCTTCGGAGCTCAATGATATGCTGGAGCGGGACAGTTCGCTGGCCGCTGACTGGGACGACATTTACGGGGACAGAATGCAGAAACTGGTCTTCATAGGGCACGATATGGACAGGGAGGATATCGAGCGGGCCCTTGACAGATGCCTGGCCGAATAGCTCTTCTGCCCAAAGTTTTTTTGTTATCCTATATATTTTTTACTACCTTCGCCCCGAATAACGAAAATATAATTGAAATATACTATTCTATGAACCTACAAGAAGTTGAAGCAAAAATCAAAGCCTTCCTCATCGACGAATTAGAGGTAGAGGAGGATATGATTTTCCCCGAATCGAAACTCAAGGACGATATGGGAATAGGCAGCCTGGAAGTCGTCGACGTGGTTGTCTTTGTCGAGGACACCTTCGGATTCAAGATGGACCCCAAAGAGTTCAACACAATCCACACGATGTCGCAATTCTGCGAATTTGTCCAGAGTCATTGTGCATAACCAAAAATGCAATGTTAAAAAGGCGACTAAATTTTAGTCGCTTTTTTTGTATTCATAAGTTTTTTTTATACCTTTGCACGCCCGATGAGGTATGGTGTAATGGCAGCACAAGAGATTCTGGTCCTCTTAGTGGCGGTTCGAATCCGTCTACCTCAACTTTAAGGCGGGATAGCTCAGCTGGTTAGAGCGCATGATTCATAATCATGAGGTCCCCAGTTCAATCCTGGGTCCCGCTACAAGAAATTCAAGCACTTACTTTCGTAAGTGCTTTTTTTTGCTATCTTTGTATAGTTTGGCTTAAAACATACGGTAATGACAGTGACTTACAAAAGATTAGCGTTAATGGCAGTTATTGCCTTGATCTCAGGCGTCTGTCCGTTCGATGCCTCCTCACAGGGCAGATATTTCGGTCTTCACTTCGATTTCCACGCCTCGCCTGAAAGATGCCCGGCCATCGGCTCAACCCTTTCCGAGGATGACATAAATGAAATATGCACTTTGTATAGACCCGATTTCATCCAGGTTGACAGCAAAGGTCATCCCGGTTGGTCATCATACCCCACGGAATATGGGGACGAAGTACCCGGCATAGTCGGGAATCCTATGGAGACCTGGCGCAGGGTCACCAGAAAGAACGGGGTGCAGCTATATGCCCACCATTCCGGAGTATATGACGCCATCTACTGCAGCAAGCATCCCGAAGAGGCGGTGAAAGGGGCCGACGGAACCCCTTCCGACGTTTATACCAGAACCAACGGCAGATATGTCGACGACAAACTGATACCTCAGATTCTTGAACTGGCCGGACGGTATGGTCTCGATGGAATATGGGTTGACGGGGACTGCTGGGGAGCACAGATGGATTTCGACCCAAGGACGGTGTCCGGTTTTGAAAAGGAAACAGGAATTAAGCTCAATGGTGTTCTGCCTGCAAATGCCGATTCTGCATATTATATGGAGTATGCGGACTATTGCCGCAAATTGTACCGTGACTATCTGAAGCGATATACTGATGCCGTGCACGCACAGTATCCTGATTTCAAGGTCATTTCAAACTGGGCTTATACCGAGCATATGGCAGGGCCGGTGACGGCTGGCAACGACTGCATCTCCGGCGACCTTGACTGGAGGAACTCCATTATGTGGGGCCGATATTCAGGGCGCTCGGCCGTTATGCAGGGCAAACCGTGGGATATGATGGCGTGGTCCTTCAGGAATGTTCCCGGAGGTCAGGTAACCAAGACGCCTGTGCAACTGATGCAGGAAGGCGCATCCATCATCTCTCTCGGTGGCGGCTTCCAGTTCTATGTATGTCAGGACGCCAACGGTGCTCCCAATATGAAAGTGCTCCGCTACCTCTCCCCGACTGCCGAATTCTTCCACGCCCGGAAGGAATGGACATTCGGAGGAAAGCCCAGAAAGCAGGTGGCCGTGCTTATGGAGACAGCCCAGAGGCTGGCGGAGCAGGGGCAATGGTCAAGAGATGGGAACAACGGCATATATACCCGCGCCGGTTATCAAAGACTTATGGGGCTCGTCTCCATCCTCTGCGATGCCGGACATTCCGTATCTCTTATATCCGAACGGGAACTTGAAAACGGAGAAGCTTCCGGATACCCGGTCATCATTGTTCCGGATCTGTATCAGAAGTTGCAGGAGAAAACCTGGGATAATTTGAACGCCTATGCCGGAGCGGGAGGCGCTCTGGTTCTTACAGGCCCTGAAACGTGCAGGATGTACGGCTTCGAAGAGGTGAAACAGCCCGCCCTGTACGATAAGGGCAAGGGGAAATTGGCAGTATATCCCTGGGAAAGGTCTTCCTCATATATGGACGCGAGGAAATGCGAAGACAGGAAGAGCCTTTCCGACTTCCTGATGAGGCTCTATGAACCCGAAATACGTCTTGTATCTGCGGTCGGCCTTCTGGAAGTGGTTGATTTTGAAAAGAACGGACAATTGATGGTACAGCTTGTCAATTGCAACGGGAACCATTACGATGAGAAGTCTCTTACCGAGGATTTCATCCCCCCGGTGCTCGATATTGTGCTCAAAATACGGCTCGACAGGCGTCCCGACGCCATCTGTCAGCAACCCGACGGAAAGAATCTGGATTTCAGATGGAATGACGGCTATGCTGAGGTGAAGATTCCAAGACTGGATATCCACTCCACAATAGTGGTCTCTTACCAGGTTGATGAATAACTGAATTTTAACGGCTACTTGTAGAGCAGATGTGTCATATCGCCGTCATAGCGGAGGGGAAAGCCGTAGGTGGATGGCGAGGGAGTGCCGCTCACTGCTTTTTTCGTCATCAGTTCGACGCGGGTACCGTCCTTGAGATAGACATTGCTCAGGCCGTAGCCGCAGATTCCGGTACTCTGGTTTTCTGCAGGACGGCATCCCTCAGGAAGCGGGCGTGGATCAAGTATTCCTTTTGCAGTCTGAACGCTTTCCATATCCAGGTCCATATGGTTGAGCAGACCAAGTTCGTTCTGTGAAAGGTCGTGGTCGAAAAGCATAAGTTCCACGTAGTCTTCGCTGTCCGGAAGTCTCATCTTTATCCAGTTTATCTTCTCAGGGGTTTCGCCTCCTCTCCAGAACTCGGTAAATCCGAGAATATATCCGTAGAAAGCCACGTCCTTCGCTGAATCAGGGCATATCCATCCGACGTGCCTGAAGGTGTTTGAAATTCGAGTATCAGGCATATTGACGCCTTTCATCTCTCCGATGAAACCGTCACCGGTATATTCGAGAAACTCCACCTCGTGTCCGTTGAAATCCTTACAGAAGAGTGCCTTGAAACCGAACCCGGTGTCAATCACCTTGTCCCCTACCACAATTCCCTTGCTCCGGAGGTAGAGTCTCATAGCTTCCACGTCATCTGTCTCAAAGGCAGTGTGACGGTATTTCACCAGCCTGTTGTCATCATCCCTGAAGAACTCCACATATTGGCGGTCGTTGATTTTGATGAACATCATATCAGGTTCAACTGCGCCGGGATTGCGTGTGATGTAGTGCGGCTCTCCGAATCCGAAGTAACCGTGGAAAAGTTCCGCTGCGTTCTGAAGATCTTCCGTAAAGATGCCGATATGCGCGATACCGGTGATTTTTGGTCTCTTGAATTCTGTTGTCTGTGCTGTCATGATCACTGGGATGAGAAATAAAGCGATTGCGATGTATTTTTTCATATCGGGATAGGTTGATTGTCCGTTGTTTTCAATCTCAAACTTACATAAAATATACGGAAAATGCACAATTAAAACCGCTTGTATCTCTTTTCCTTCACCCTGATGAATGTTTTTTTGTAAATTGCATACAAACCCACAAACATTTGAAGACTAAGCGAATGAACAGATTTTTCACTTTTGCGGCATTAGCCGTCTGCCTGGCCGCCTGTGCTGATTCAAAACACGTGCTTTTTAATAACGGTGTTTCAGAATATTCAATCGTAGTCGATCCCGCTGCCGGGGAGAGCGTCCAATACGCTGCCTGCCAACTTCAACACTGGATTTCGGAGGTCAGCGGAGTCACACTCCCTATCGTTGGCCCTGACGGAGGGCAGGCAGGCAGACGTATGTACGGGCATAAAAATGAAATGTACAATATAGAGATATAGGGATAGAGGTTGTATTAGTAGATGTATCAGTGAGTTAGGTGTGTTTTATGGTTCGACCGCCACAAAAACGAGTTGTGCAATTTGCTTTACATTGCTTTACATCAGATTTACACGGAGGCCCTGAAAAGGGCTTTATTTTTGGCCGCTGCTTTACATTGATTTTATATTGGGCGCACATTGTATAATATAGTGGCCGATTTACCCCATTACGGGGCGTTACAGGGCATATTTGAGCCTTGCCGGTATAGTTGCCGGTCGGCTGGTTAAAGGGGCTGAAATACCCCTATTTTTATATCCTTTTGAAGCCTGTTTAATCGGCCCTCCAAAGGTGGGACCGAATCAGGTGATTTTTGTATTGGATTGACAAATGGATTGTCATTGGATTGTCAGCACGATACCATTTTTAAGCCTTTCAAACGTGGGATATTGCCTTGAAATAACCGTCAAAACGGCTTTTATTGCGGATAGATACCCACATAATCCAATAAAAAAGACCGTTTAAGCAGGGCTTAAAGGCCGATTAAAGGTGTTTATATCAATGTTTTATAAGTAAAAGCGGGCTGAATGACGTCGCAAAAAAAAGAAAATGCGCTATTCTACACGGATCACGCCTATAACAAGAGCGATAGCCTCTATGTCAGAGAGAGGCACATCGAAGGGCTCGTATTTCTCATTATCTGAAACCAGAAGGATATACCCCTCCATAGTTGATTTCTTGACACGCTTCACCATTACGCCTTGACTCCGGGTGTAGATGGCATATATCTTATTCCACTGGAAGAACAGGGTTTCCTTCACTACCTTGCAAGCGATGATGTCTCCAGAGCTGTATTTCGGGTACATAGAATTTCCCTTTACCCGAATCAGGAAGTCGGCCTGTTTGAACTCCGCAACCTGATAGTAATCCTCCACCCTCATATCATCGAACGCCGGGGAGCCATAACCGGCAAAGGCCTCGATCGGAATAAGAGGGATACAACCCACGGTGGGCGTTTCAGAATATGCAACCTCACCTCCTTGCTCCTTGATCTCCATGGGCTCCTTCCCATAAAGAAGCCATTCTTTTGAATATGATGGATATAATTTCAAAAGGGAATCAACCCAAGGTTCTGCAACCTCAATGTCCCCCGGATTCTTTTCAGCCCGAGCGTATGCACCGGGAATTAGAAAGTTCCCTGTGTTTGTTCCTTTCTCGAATTCTCTTTTTGTCAATCCCTCCTTATTTAAAACAAAATTGATCCGATCGTATATGGTGGAGCGCAACATTATACCGTCTCCAGTCAGTAACCAGTCTATATTTAAATTTGGATATTTCAAAGCAATGCTTTTGATTACCGTTGGGCTGATGGACTGGCGAATTGCCGAGACGTAAGCGCTCGAAACGCCTACCTGACGGCCAAATTCCGTCTTTGATATCCCTTGAGACCTTAAATATTCCTCCAGCCTTTCTTTTACAGAAGAATCCATAATAAAATAAAAAATTAAGCGATGCTTTGGATATTTCAAAGCAATGCTTTATATTTGCAGCACCATTACATAAGTAACGACAAATACAAAGGTAGACATTTTTAGGAATATGAAACTGATTTTGACGAAAAAAGGGGAAATGAACGCTTTAGCGAAGATGTTCGGAGTTTCAAGGATTGCCGTTCATAACGCCCTGCATTTTCGATACAACTCCGAGCTCTGTGAGCGGATCCGCAAGGCTGCCATAGAGCGCGGGGGCAAGGAGGCTGAATACAACAGTTAAATCATAAAGTTATGGAATCAAATCAAGCAACTCAAAAGAAAATGCTCACCAAGCGTGAGAAAGCACGAGACATGCTCATCAAAAATGTTGTCGGCTTCGGCATTATAATCGGGTTCCTGACCTGTGCGTGTGAAGGCCCAAACGGTGAGATCACGTGGGTAAACTTTGCCGGTCTGGCCGTCCTTGCGGGCGCAGCTTACTTGGCTAACCTTTCCGAGAAGAAGGGCTGGGTGTTTTTCGATGATGATGATAACGAGGCTTAAAGTCTGAAGATACCACCGGGGGTGTAGCTCAACGGACAGAGCGGCTGCCTTACTGGCAATGCGATACGGGTTCGAATCCCGTCCCTCCACCAACAACAAAGAAATGGCAGAGACAATCAACAATAGGGTCTGTGTGACGGTTCAAGAGCTGGACGGCATTTTATCTTATGCCGCATTAGCGAGCTTGCAGCGTCGTGATCAGGTCCAGTGCGCCCAGCGCGGTTGCCGTAATACCTCGGCCCTGTACTATGTTGACTCTCTCCCATACAAGTACCGTTGTGAAGTCTATAAGCGTTATCCGGATCTGAACGCACAGGCCGCCGCCAAGCCGTTCATCGAGACGGTGGAGCCGGACGGTGAGGCCATAAACTTTTATGAGGGTTATACCTTTGAGGACGGCAGCCACTTGACCCCGGAGAAGGTTGAAGAGTATTCAAACAACGCCGCCATCCTTAACGCCTTCGGTGCGTGGCTTGACGGATCCAACAGTATGAGGAAACGCACCTCGCACCCTCAATGTCCCAAGGGCGAGTTCTGGGCCGCTGCGGCCAACGCTCTGCCACGGCTGGCGGACACTTATCCAAACTCACTTCCGGAGAATCCACGCCGCCTGCAGGACAAATACAATCAGTACAAGAAAGATGGGTATAAGGCTCTCATCAGCGGGAAGCATAAGAACAGCAATGCCGCCAAGGTATCTACCGAAGCCCAGAAGTCCGTCATCGTCGCACTGTGCGCCCTGCCTAACGGCTTTGACAATGTATTTGTGGCAAAGTGCTACAATGAAATGGCACAGAAGGCCGGATGGGAGACAATCACGGCTCCCACAGTTGCAAGAATACGTAAGGAGAACGGCCTTCTGACCGATGCAGTCCGCTACGGAAAAACTACATTCTCCAACACAAGGGCAATGCAGGTGACCCGTTCCAAGCCGACCGGAGCAATGCTTATGTGGTCGCTTGACGGATGGGACGCAGAGCTTTATTACCAGAAACGCAACGCCAAGGGAGTGACTACATACAATAACAGGAAGGTTCTGGAGGTTGTGCTGGATCCTTGCTGTGATTTTCCTATCGGTTATGCCATAGGCGACACAGAGGATGCAAACCTCATAGCCGAGGCTCTCCGTGATGCGGCCAATTACACCAGAGAGCTGTTCGGCTGCCGGTACCGGACCTGTCAGATCCAGAGCGACCACTTTGCGATGAAGGCTATGGCTCCTTACTACGCCACCGTGGCGGACAAAATCACACCGGCACGAGTGACGAACGCCAAGAGCAAGCCGATTGAACGGTACTTCAGGCATATCAATGAGACATATTTCAAGCTTTGCGCAAACTGGAGCGGCTATGGTATCACGGCCGATAAAAAGCACCAGCCTTCAAGCGAATTCAAGAATGCGGTGAAGCACGACTTCCCTGATGAGGCCGGAGTTATCAAGCAGCTGCAGGCGGTCATTGCCGAGGAGCGCAGGCGCAAGATGGATGAATATATGAAATTCTGGGAGGCCACTCCTGCGGATCGTCGCCTTCCGCTCGGTGACGAAGCCTTCCTCCTTCGTTTTGGCCGCACAACGGGTTATACCAACGTTCTTGAGGGGACCGGCCTCCGTCCTCGTATTGAGGGCAAGAAGACGGCCTATGAAAGCTTTGATGTTAGGTTCCGTGAACTTGCGCACTTGAGGTGGGAGGTTCGTTATGACTCTGCAGATCTGAGTCATATCCTTGCAGTCAGTGAGGACGGGACGCAGAGGTTCCTGCTTGAGAAGAAATACATTCAGCCGATGGCCCTTGCCGACAGGCAGGAGGGTGACGCACAGCAGCTGCAGAAGGTGAACGAGTTCAACCGTGAACTTGTTGAACGGAACAGAATCAAATTCGGGCAGCTGACCGCCCATGTAGGGGCTCTCATCGGCGGAAGCAGTGTCGAGCAGCTGGAGAGCCCGGATGAGCACAACACCTTGGCCAAGGCCCTGCTTACCGACAGCAAGGGTCAGCACAAGAGCCAGAGGGCAAGCGAGCGCAGAAAGCTGGCACAGCAGGCCGAGTCATCAGACTACGAGGATGTCAAGAAGGCCGAACCTGTACCGGTTCTTGTGGAAAACCCTCCTGCAGGTGAACAGCGGATAAACACATTGGATCTTTACTAACAATTTAATTTATACTTCAATGAAAAAGACAGAAAAACAGGCGATTGCCGAAACCCTCCGCAGGTTTTGCGAGCTCAAGGGTTCACAGAATGCTGCCTCCCGTTCAATAAACGGTGTGAGCAGCGCAACCATTTCACAGATGTTGAACGGCCAGTGGGACCTTATCTCCGAGGAGATGTGGCGCAACGTGGCCGCTCAGATTGGTCACGACCGCCGCAACTGGACTGTTGTCCGGACACGTGGGTTCCAGCGTATGACGGATATCCTGTCAGACGCGAAAGAGAGGTCTCTGGTTATGGCCGTCACCGGTGAGGCCGGATGCGGAAAGAGCGAAAGCATCAAGGTGTTTGCCAAGGGCAACAGGAACGTGTTTCACCTTGTATGCAGCGAGTACTGGAACCGCAAGAACTTTATGACCGAAATGCTGTCCCAGCTGTCTATCGTGAGTACCGGATATACGGTCAGCGAAATGATGCACGATATCATTTCCTCCCTCAAAAAAAGGGAGAGCCCTATCATCATTCTTGATGAGGCCGACAAACTTTCAGACCAGGTGCTGTATTTCTTCATTTCCCTGTACAACCATCTTGAGGACGATTGTGGAATTATCCTCTGTGCTACAGACTACCTCGAAAAGCGCATCAAGAAGGGTGTAACGTCCAGCAGGAAGGGGTACAAGGAGATTTACAGCAGGATAGGCCGCAAGTTCATCCCCATCGAGCAGGTGAACGCCGATGACATTGAAGCGGTCTGCAAGGCCAACGGTGTCACCGATGAAAACGTCATCGACAAGATTATTGACAACTGCGAATACGATCTCAGGCGTGTCCGTCGTCTGGTGTATGCTGAACGTAAGCGTGGGGAGGCATAGGCATGAAGAGGCTGCTCAGTAACTGCGATGTGTCCAAGGCCACGTTTGACGTGGCCCCCTTTGACGGGGAGTGGCTTGCAAGCTTCGGCCGTCCGGAGCTGCGGGGCACTTGGACCATCTTCGGTACCAGCGGCAGCGGTAAAACAACGTTCGCTCTTATGCTTTGCAAGTATCTGTCACAGTTCGGCAGGACTATGTACGACTCGCTGGAGCAGGGCCTTTCACGCTCCATGCAGATAGCTTGGGACAGGGTCGGTATGTCGGAAGCCGGTCGTGGGGTTGTGTTCGGGAACAAGGTGTTTCTGGATGATCTGAAGGAGAAGCTGTCGAGACCGAAGAGCCCGCAAATCATAATCATTGACTCCATCACAGCAATACAGGGCTTTCACAAGAGCGACTATGCCGATCTGGTAAAGACATTTCCGAACAAGCTGTTCATCTTCATCGCCCACGAGAAGAATCACAAGGCTCACCCGGCGGTGGCCGAATATGTCCGCTGCCTGAGTGACATAAAGGTTCACGTCAGCGGGTACCGAGCATTCATAACGTCCCGCTTTGAGGACGCTGAGGCAGGTGAAGGCGGGCAGGATTTTGTGATATGGGAGGAGGGATGTAGTAAGTATTACCCTGATAAAATTTGAGCAATATGGCACGCAATGCAATGAATGACATTCACTCGAAGATCCTTAGGAAATTCCACACCCTTTGCGGGCTTGTAGGAATGACTCCTGAGGAAAAGGCGTCTCTGATTGCATCCTACGGGGTGGAAAGCAGCGCCGACATCAATACCCACGATTTGATCGATATCTGCAACAAGCTTTCTGAACAGCTTGGCCAGACAACGCAGAGCTCGAAGGACCGTCTGCGCAAACAGGTGTTCGCCGCCATAGGCGGGTACCTGAAGAAAATCGGCAGGGAAAGCAATGCCGAAATTATCAAGTCAATAGCCTGCCGGAGTACCGGGTTCGATGACTTCAACAAGATTCCGTCAGAACGTCTCCGCAACTGCTATTACGCTTTCGTGAACAAGCAGAAGGATATTGAAGGGGCGGCTGCCGTAGCTATCGAGCTATTGATGGCCAGTATGCAGACAAAGGGGGCCGACAATGTAGCATTCAAAAACTGATTGAATATGATAATAGAAACCATTAAAAGCTATTTGAAAGCCGCTGCCGTAATATACGTGCTTGCGGTCACGGCCGCAGCCGTTATTCTCCTGCTCTCCCTCCGGAGCAAGGTCAAGGAAGTGCGCCGTCTGGAGGGAAACCAGCTTGCTCTGCTGGAGAACATTAATACATACAAGACCAAGGACGGGCTGTGGGCGGCAGAGACGAAGCGTCTGCAGCTTTCCGTTGATGAGTATCGCAGCGCACTGGAGGCCAGCGAGGGAGTATGTGCCGGGCAGAAGGAGATTATTGCCTCACTCAACCTGAAAGTGCGGCGTCTGGAGAGCCTTCAGCAGACTACACTACAGATGAGGGTGGATACTTTCACGACTTTCAATCCGGAGCCTTTTACCCGGGACACCCTGAGACTGCCGAAGATCGAGTCATTGGTGAAGCCTGCCTCCCTGATGACCGGTACAATCGAGTGGTGCGACCCGTGGGTGTCCTTAAGGGTAAGGGTCGCGGAAGATGGCCGAGCTGCGGTGAGCATATCGTCGGTGGACACGCTGTACCAGATCGTGCACCGTGTTCCCAGAAGGTTCCTGTGCATTCCGTTCGGCACAAAGGCGATAAGACAGGAGGTCGTGAGCAGCAACCCGCATACTAAAATTGTCTATTCTGAATACATTGAACTGAAACGCAAATAGAAAACATTATGGATTTAAAAAGCTCAAGAAAGGTATTATCGGCGGGGTTCCGTATCATCAGGTGCGAAGATTACCCCACGCCTCGGATAAAGGAGCGCGCAGGCCAAAATGCAGCGTGGGTAACACTTGAGGAGGACTTTCCCTCAAAGGCGGCCAGAGACCGCCGCTTCAAGGAACTTCTGAAGGATCCTAAAATAATTTATGATTGAATTATGACAAATAAAGAGAAAGCGCGGGAGATTGCCTCCGTTCTTGTTGATACCGATCAGACTGAAGCGTATAACCATTTGGTCGCACTGATTGAGCAGTCTTTTGAGTGGAAGGAGCAACAGATTATAGGCCTTCTTGAGAAGTTGCACGATGAACAGCAATTTCTTCTTTACCACCAGAAGCCATCAAGTAAATTACGGGCGCATTTCGAGGGCTCCACTGGCATACTTGCTAA
Organism: Bacteroidales bacterium; assembly: GCA_045642485.1. GTDB lineage: Bacteria > Bacteroidota > Bacteroidia > Bacteroidales > UBA932 > Cacconaster. The sequence continues at coordinate 114,876 of JAZUIV010000058.1, forward strand.
GTTAATAGCTATGCTTTCCAATGAGAAAACTAAAGAACAAACCTTTGGACTATGATAATTGCGGTTGACTTTGACGGAACGCTTCACGATGCCGAGTACCCCAATATCGGGGTACCGAAGAAGGATGCGGTGAAGGTGATGCAGCAGCTGCACGATGACGGGCACACCATCATCATCTGGAGCTGCAGGGCCGGGAGGTATTACGATGATATGATAGAGTGGCTTGACGGCATCGGGATCCCGTTCGACTATATCAATGAACACGACAGGGCAGTGCTTTCAAACTATGGTGTTGACACCAGGAAGGTTTATGCGGATGTTTACATCGATGACCACAATATCGGCGGCATCCCTTCATGGAAGGCAATTTACAAGAAGATACAGGAACTAAATTAACGGATATGGACACAAAGAAAACATTATTGGTCATCCCGTACCTGAGGGAGGGTGCCCAGGGCGGGGAGCTTGAAACGGCCGTGAACGGCTGGATCAAGAATTTCAAGGGTAATCTCAAGATTGTAGTCGTCGGTGACGACACCCCTATAACCAGAAAGCTGCAGAAGGAGGGCAAGATCTCCGTTGCGGTTTTGCATAGAAGGCCGGAGAATGCTTCTGAGCCTTCGCTTGATATCGTTTGCAAGATGGTATGGGTTATGTCCCATTTTGCTAACTCATTCAAAGGCTGCATCTGGTCAAACGATGACATCTATCCGGTGAATCCGGTGGCGATGAAGGACATCAAAGCCCTGAAGGGTGTCGGCAAAGATCTTACCGGGAAGGACGGCTCATCAAACTATTTTCAAAGAGCAATGGCCCGGACACGCAGGCTGCTTCTCGAGGCGGGTAAGCCTATCTACAACTACAGCAGCCACTGCCCGAAGTGGTTTGATTTTGAAAGGCTGCAGGAGGTGCTTGACAAATTCAATTGTTACAAAACACCGCTGCTGATAGAGAGTCTTTATTTCAATTACTGGTACACTCATCCCAAGGCTGTAAGGATCAATGTCAATGCACCGGGAAACCGCTTCAAATGTGGCATCTATGAAGCGAATTATGACCTCGCCAAACTTACGGAGGAAATGAAGCGAGGGGTACTCTTCGTCAACAACAGTTCCGTGGGATACAGAAAGGAACTCATCCTGACTATCAGAGAATTCATCAAAAACTCATAAACACAAAATTCAAACATTATGGACTTATCAAAATTGACAACTGAAGAGCTGACCCAGCTCGAAGCGCAGATTGCGGAGAAGAAAGCATTCGCCGAGCGCAAGAAACGTGAGGCTATCGACACGTACAAGGACCTTGTAAGCGAGGCCGTGTCTGATGCATTTAAGGTACTGCAGGAGCAAAGCCGCTCTCTTGCAACAACCAAGGCAAGGGTTTACAAGATGTTCGAAACGGTCAAGGACATGAAGGCCGACCTGTTCAAAACAAAGGAAGGTGGTCAGTGGAGCCACACGTTCACGGATAAGGAGGGCAACCTGAGAATCACTCTCGGCACCAACACCCTCGACAACTATGATGACACAGCCGAGGATGGCATTGCCATGGTGAACGAGTATCTGGACTCCTTGGCCATGGACAATCCCAACGCTCAGCAGGCCGTCACCATCTGCCGCAGCCTTCTTTCACGTGACAGGAAAGGCAACCTCAAGCCTTCCAAGATAGTGACTCTCCACAATCACGCTACAAGAAGCGGGGATCAGAAGTTCATCGAAGGCGTGAATCTCATTATTGGTGCTTACAAGCCTGTGGCCAGCAAGACTTATGTCCGTGCTGAATATAAGAACGAGAAGGGTGAATGGGTTAACGTTCCCCTTGGTATGACAGAGGCTGAGGAGGGAAAGTGATGGGCATACAGGTTGAAACAGTGAGCAAGCATATTGAGGAGCACCTGTGTGTCTGCAGGAGATGTTCCGGTACCGGGAGGCTTGATAATGGGGCGGTGTGCAGCCAGTGCCAGGGAACCGGCCGTGTTTTCATATCAAGCGATGTCACCACTTACATCCGGCCGTTTGTTCCGGAGGAGTAACCCCTGATGGTCTTAGCGGCGGTCCGACTCCGCCGCAGGGGACAAATAAAACAGAATGCAAAATGAAGACTAAAAGAGGCAAAATCAGGGGAAGCAGTTATCAGAAGAGGGTAACGGACATCAACCGCATCTATGATGAGCACATCAAGGACGGGCTGAACAATCGTGAGATCCTCCGCCGCTTTATTCACCCGATTTATCCGATTTCCGAGTCAACACTGTATAACATCTTGAAGGCTGAAGGTACGGTTCCAGCGCCGGAGCCCGAAATGCCCTCTCTTTTCGATGAATTCAACAACTCAAAATAGTATTTTATGAAAAGGTTTATTACACTTGGGAAGAAGGTCTATGACCGGGTCCCGATGTCAGAGCTCAACATAACAGAGGCGATGTTGCGCTACCTGTTTGAAGCTATGTTTAACCGCCCGCACGGTGAGGCTCTTTCAGAACAGGACCGATGTGTCATGGTGGCTAAAGGATTAATTGACCGTTCAAATCAAATAACCCTTCACGGAGTAGAAATACTTAGTTCCTGTGAGGCGATTGATGATTGTGCGTTTTGTCTTCACTTTCACGAGGATGATGATGGCGAACGCTGTCTTCTTCACGACATGCCCGTCTGCTGTGGCGATATCTGCGAAGACTGGGAGGAGGACGTTTAGTCTTAGTCCCTTCACGCGAATGCCCGGAAGTCTATTGAACTTTCGGGCATTATTTACGATTTTTGTTTCCCAGTTGGAAAAATGTGGAAAAATAGCATTACATTTGTAAGGCTAACGAAAAACAACAGAATAATGGAAAAGACTGTACTGGATTGGCTCTTGAAGAATTACCCGATAATATTTCTCTGTATTGTCGTGGCTGTGGTGGTATGGATTATTGCCAGATTCTATTTCCGGAGATTCAAAAAAATGGAGGAAACGGTTAAGGAACTTCCCTGCAGCCGCCTCGAGGAAGACATTCATCGACTTGAAAAAGCGGAGGAAACTGTGGCCAATCTGCCCTGCAGCCGTCACGAAGACAACTTCCGGACAATCGATGAGAAGCTCACAAAGATTATTACAATCCTCACCATGAAGTACCCTTCCTCAGCATCTGCTTTCTCCATAAAGCGCAGCCCCAGACAACTTAACGAGAAGGGCAAGGAACTTTATAATGCCTGCGGCGGCAGAGATTTGTTGGAGAACAACTGCGATATGCTGCTTGAGATGATTTCAAGGAGTAACCCTAAGACCGCCCTTGACGTTGAGAGTCAGGCGTATGAAGTTTTGGCCGTAAATCAGGATAAGGATATGTTCAACGGCGTGAAGCAGTGGATATACAACAGCCCGAACTGGGAGATAGATACGCCGCAAGGTAAGGAGCAATATTCAATTACACTTGCCGATGTTTGTTTTGTTGTGAGCATTCCGTTAAGGGATATGTACTTATCAAAGCACCCGGAAATTTTGCCAGAATAAATCATATTGATGCAACATTAAAACGAAGGCCTCGCCTGTAATGGCGGGCCTTCGTTTTGGTTAGGGCTTATTACCTATTCTTCGACTGAATAACTGTATTCCTGCTCATAGACTTTTATTCGGCCCGGGAGGGAGTATGTACGTGATTTAATACGGATGAACGGACGATGTGAAGAGTTTGACCGTACACCGTTTATTGCGTTATGAACGGCCTTTCTGAGTGAGTCTCTTTCCGTAAAGTATGCGTCCTGTCCGGCACCGGCATAGGTGTCGTCATAGCAGTCACAGGCCAGACGGACGGTGAATGTTCCGGAACCGAGCTGGGAGTCTTCACCGCTACACTGCCTCCAGTCCGTCTCATTGAAAAGAATGAGCGCTGCCGGGAATGTTATGGGATAAGTGTCTTCACCGTTCAGCAGCGCCTCAAGCTGTCCGGTGTCTTCATCAACGTGAGTGATTCCGCTGATGGCGGCGAGAAGGGTTCTGATTTGAATGTAATCCTGCTCCATAATTTACTTGTTTAAAATGTTGTTTAAATCGTTTGCAATCATTGTTTGAAGGGTGGTGTCAACGGTTTTTGAGGGGCCGAGGAATTGCCTTTTCGGAATCTTGATGTCAAGTGTCTGTTTCTTTGTCAGGGCAAGACCTTTCCAGAACGAACCCTCATCATCCTTGCCTCCTTTCTTCTTGCCCTTCTTGCCGGTCTCCTCGTAGTATCTGGCCCAGGCATAGGCTCTCATTTTAGGTGTGACTTTCGGATGAGTGGTACCACCGGCATTATGGACTCCGGCATAGATGACGTTGTTGTAGATTGTAACGGACCCGTTCCTGGGCGTGTAGCCTGTTCCGTTATACAGCACTTTCCGGGAAGACAGCAGCGGGCCACGCCGGGCATCAGCCCCACCTCCCGAGGACTGCCGCTTCGTTTCCTGCCATTTCTCCAGTGCGCCGTTCTGGAATCCTCCCAGACGGAAATTCTCCTGAACTATGGACTTCACCTTGGCTCCGGCCTTGACCGGCAGCTTGCGGCGGAAGTATCCGGAGAGCTCGGCATTCTTGGCCTGAAGTTTCTGCCTGAATTCAGGTATCTCCATATTTTGCTATATTTGGGATGTTTTATTCATTAACTTGTTTTTACTATGAATCTGATCACTCCGGAACTTAAGGACCGTATGCTCGAGAAGCTTATTTGCTTGGAGGCCCCGACAATCAACATTGATGATACCGCAAAGGAACTTGGTGTTTCCCCCTCATGGGTCACAATGATGATTCATCAGTTTGTTGAGTTACAGCTTTGCAGGGCAACATTCTTCATCGGCGGGAACATTCGCATTGTGATCAGAGCAGAGGCACACGAGATGGCGCTCAGAGGAGGCTTTACGGCCCGGGAGAAGTATCTTAAAGACAGCATCGATAAACTTGAACGAGAGCTGAAGCAACTTCAAGCGGACTTTCCCGACAGGGCCGAACGCTTTGCAAACATCCTTTCCGGAATCAGCGCAGTGGTGAGCCTCTTCCGCTAAAAGTTGTTCGGCTTGCTCAAGCAGTGTTTCACTTGGTGTTTCAGCATATTCAACCACCTTTATTGCCCCATCAATAACCACTGTCCGGCGGACGATGAATTTTTTATCCATAAACTATTGTTTTAAAGAAAATTTCTTATATTTGCGGTGATTCCGAAAGGAAGTGGATGTCCCGAAAGGGTCGTCCAGCCTGTCCGGCCTCAGATGCATAATCTGGGGCCGCCCTAATTTAAAGCTTGAACACTCTTCCCTCCCTTCCGGTAAAATAGTAATAAATTGGGATTCCGGCTCTTCTATATTTTTCAAGTTTCGTATGGACATTTCGGTTGTCAATCTCAAACTCCAACAGCACAATTTCCGCTTTTTGATCTCTAAGTGCATGGGTGACATAGTGGTCAAGAGATGAAAGACTCCTTGTTTTTTTTAGGTCAGCTGATTTTCCGTCAAACAATATATCATACAATCCGTCTCTCCCTTTCTCCCTTAAAAACACGATTTTATGCCCGGCCTTTGCAAAGTTTATACACATTGAGAGTTCTTTCTGGTATTTTTTCCAATCATTACCGCTTTCCTTTAAAGGGATTCTTTCTATTTCAGTCACCAGATATCCGCCATTCTCTTGGAGAACCTTTTTCCAGCCTTCACCAAAATCTTCATATTTAGATGGAATTCCCGTAACCCTGACATGGTCCCCGATTATTCGTTCAATATATAAGCAGCCCACGCAGTCCTTGGCCATATTGGTTGGAGCCCTTTTTGTCGCTCCACCGGTATTGAAAGGGCAACTACTGCAAGAGCCCGGATAGTACGGATGAGAGTCGCTGAACAGTTTTCCGTCCTTCGCCGGGTTGTTGTCAAGACCGGGGGCCGGTTCATCCATTTCACTCCCTGCAGGGATATCTGTTTCCGGCTCATCCGTTGCTTCGAGGGAACATTGGCATCCCCAGCGGTCACCGGGCTTATGACTGTTCCAGAACGGATCGTCAACCGGTCTGACGGTGTCCCAGAAAATCATATGGTCAGCTCCGGGTGTTGCCGCCGTGGACGGAACCCACCGGAGGTTTGGAAGCACGTCCCGCTCGTTCTCAAACTGTTTCCACTGCCGGGCCTGTTCCGCTCTCTTGATGGCAGTGTCATACTCCGTCCGGAGCCATACCTTGTTGTGATGGCTGGAAATCGGCTCCGCTTCCTTGCTCCACTGCTCGAAGCTCTTGAGGTTGCCTTCCTCATCAAGCAGCAGTTTGGCCATGCGCTCGCACTGGTCGTGAACCTTGAATGCGGCGAATACCTCGTTGTTCTCGTGGATCATCTTGCATAGGTCCGGATATTCGGCCTGAAAATCGTCAGAAACGGCCGAATCCAGCGTTTTGACGATGCCTTTGAATAATTCCTTCGGCACGAGATCAAAGGCCGTGGAATGGCGCTTATATACCGACTCCATAGCGGAGGCCATTGCCCCGCTCAAATCAAAAGGAAGTTCCGCTTTGTTTCGTGGGGTACCCTCTCCATAGAGAGTATCGACTACCAGTTTAAAGCCCTGCAGTCGAGGGCGGTGTCGAAAAAACGGGCACGGTTTTCGAGAGCCTCCTTCCCCCCGGACTCAGTCAGCTGCCTCATTCTCTCCGCCGCTTCCTCCTTTCTTTTCAAAGCCTCCTCCTTCAGGCGATCATAATCCTTTGGCTTTTCGATGCCGAGCTCCTGATAGATGTAGTCGTCATCAATGGGCAGGTTGAGCTCGTTTTTTGCAATCTTGATAAGGTTGGCCTTCTCTGTTGAACTGACCTGTGCCGGCTTCACAAATACGAATTCACCGCCCTCGGTGTTTATGCCCAACATTGTGAAGATGTCGGACATATTATAGTTCAGAACATTCAGGATGAATTTCTTGTCGGCGTCGGTGATCCCCTCCTCCTCCTTTTTGTGAACGGTGCCGAGAGCCTGAGTCCCCGTATCGGAGGCCTCAGTTGTAAGCGTATTTCCAAGTATGGCCTTGGACATTTCGGCGTTACAGATCCGAACGAGTTTGTCATATACATCGGCACTTCCGGTCTTGTTACCCGCCTCTATAAGGTTAAGCTTGGTAGCGTCCGGATGGATATAGACGGATGCACTGCCTTGCGTCATAGCGTCCGCCAGAGTGCGTGCCCTGGCCGCCTCATCACTCGCATCATAGGCATAGTCACGGATAGGCATTCCGAATAGCTCGCTGAACTGGCACCAGTCTCCAACAGTGCCGTTTTTCCTGATTACCCACGGCAAGCAGGCCGCCAAGATGCCGAGGCTTCTTTCCCCTTTAACAAACAACAGCCCGGGATATTCATCAAACGGTATTCCGGACAGGTCCCCCTGACGGCGTTTGATAAGTTTCAACTGCGGATCCACATGTTTTCTCGGCACGTTGAAATAATCAACATAGCCATCCCTTCCGGTGGTAAACTGAACGAGCGTGAAGCCCCAGAACTGTGCGTCGAGAATATCTCCCACAAGTTGGTGGAACCAAGGGGACTTGATATTCTCATTGATGGTGTCATCGGGCACCCCGTTTCTCCAGAATTCAATCGGGGATCCGAGCACGGCATTCTTTCTCTTGCTAACAACGCTGATCATGTGCGTATCAAGCAAGGTATCCTCATACATGTCGTACAGGCGTGTGCGCTGCGTGTAGTCCATGTTTTCGGCAGCGCGTATTGCGGCCTTAAACATTGACAGGTCGAGGCCAAACCGCTGAGGCTGCGTTAGGATAATGGTGCGGTCCGGAGCCGTTATCTGGCCGCCTGCAGTAATCTTTTTGTCCTCCGGCGTAGCAGCTGGAGAGACATCAGCTTTTCTTCTGTAATTGAAAAAATCAAGTAGTCTCATGGCTAAAGATGTTGTGTTCTTTTCGGGTTGGATCCCATAAGGTTAGCAGGTGTCTGGCTTTCCTTCTCAAGTTCAGGAGCACCGGCAATTGACAATTTGTTTTCACTCACTTTCTCGAGCCACTTCATGGCTCTGTCATACCTTGCCTGCCTCATAGTAGAAAGATTCTGAGGGTTATGGACACAAAGAATGTGGTAGAGTGAGATATCTATGGCCATCATCAGAACCAGCTGGTTCCTGTCGATTCCGGTGGCGTTGAAGATGGCATCGCAGTCGTACCTCGCCTGAAGATAACCTTTCATTTCGGTGATTGCCCGATCCTCGCATATCTCCACGATTGCGGGGTCCTTGCGTGTCACTGCATCAAGTATCTCCGCATGAATGGAAGCGTCATAATCTGTTAAATTGATAAAAGAGCTCATAATTTTTTAGTATTGTTTCTTCCGGTAAGTGCAATTGTTGGCTGCAGCAGCACCTTTTTGTTCCGGATTGCCCGGTAGCCGCCTTCCACACAGTCAGGGCCATCGGCCGGGAACTTGAGCCGGAGGGTGAACAGGGTGAACTGATCAATAAGCCGCTTCATGTGAGGGTCGTCCTTTTCCGCCTCGTTGAAGATAAGCCTGCCCTCACGGTTCAAGGGCTCAAGATTGGCCTCAATACGTGTAGCCTTATCGGTCTTCGGCTGCTCATCCGGAATGATGCTGAGCGAAACGTGCTGCTTCTTTCTTGCCTTGGCAACAAGCGGTTTAAACACCTGTTGAAAGAAAGGATCCTGAAGCTTATTGTTTTCCATATAATGGTAAACTGGGGTCTTGCCGTTGACATACAGTTCGTGGTCGATGTACCACTGTATAAAATCGGCGTTTAAGCCGTGATCAAGTTTAGCCTTGATAATATACAGTTTGTCGCCCAGAAGGCCCATCAGGATGCAGGACTTAGTGGATGCCCCCTTGCCTCTGTTCTCTCCCGGCGCCGGGTCACCATAATTGACCAGGAAACGGAACTTCGACAGAGCCGGAACCTTGCCCCAAGTAATAGTCTTGAAAACCTCGCCCTCGGACATAGGGTTGTTGAAATATTCCTTCTGTGCGCTTACAGTGGAAATCTTTGAGAGTGTTTCGTCGATATGCTCCTCCGTGTTCTTCTCTGGCCACGTACTGTGGCCGTCTTTGTCACGTATATTGACTATATCGTGGCTGTCGGCATAACCAGCGGCCCTTACCACGCAGCAGTCCTTGGCAATGATGTTCCCACACCATACGATAAGCGTCGGCTCGCTGATGGATCGTGTGGCATAAAAGGCCTGTTCATACCATTCCCACTTTTTCTGAATTATATCCGGATTGCGGCACTCTTCGTCCGTGTCGAAGTCATCCACCAGCAGGACATCAGGACGGACGGCCTCGTTTCTGGATCCACGGGGAGCATTACCGGCACCGATGGCACGGAACGCCGCTCCTCCCTTGGTAATGAATTCCAGATCCGTCCAGTTGCCGATGCTCTGCTGCTCTCCGTAGAAGGCTATGAGCCTCTGGTTCCCCTCGAGGTTGGCCTTGTATGGTGCAAGCAGTCGGCGGGCTGCATCCTGCGTGGCCGATGCCAGCATGACGTTTTTCTTTTTGCCGGTGAGTACCAGGTACAGGACCACGAACATCACGACCGTACTCTTTGCAAGCTCACGGCTCCACGACAGAACCTCGTACCACTCCGGATTGCTGATAAGCCTCGTGATGGCCCGGCGATGAAAAGCGGCGAACGGATACTTGGCATAGTTCGGGAAGAAGTATGCAATCCACTCAAAGATATGGGCTTCAAGATACCTTTTTTTATTTTCTATGTCAGCCCTTGAGAGGCCCGTCTCTACAGGGGTCTCCCGCTTGATGTTATCCACGTAGGCGGCCCATTCCTGCAGGGCCTGTTTTGCGGTCTGCTTGCTCTCTGCCATTACATCTGTTCTTTTATAAATGCGTCCCATAGGACGGTCACGTCCTTTGCTCTCTGAAGATCCGCACGGCGGATCCACTCGATGAACTTTATGCCTACGGAAACGAAGTCCGCAATACCGATATCACCCTCCAGCTTCTTGACTGCGGATGAAAGCTTGCCTATCGTGTCGGCCTCAGCCGGTGAAGCATAACGCTGGCCCTCCGGACGGCTTGATATGGCATCGTTGATGCTGGCAATCTGCCGGTATATGTTCTGGATCTGTTCGTCCTTGGTGAGCGTGAGGCCGACTTTCATTTCTTCCCACTTTCCCTCCTTGATCCACTTTGACACCGACACACGGGAGGAACCGACCTTGTCGGCTATCTCCTGCTGGGTGAGGTTTTCCTTCAGATAAAGGACCTTCGCCCACTCTTTTTTCTGTTTGCTTGTTAATTGTGCAGCCATATTTTTGTCCCTTTTGCGAACGCAAAAGTGCCCCTTTACCCCCAAGATTCCAAACAACTTTCCAGCGGTTGGACAATTATATCCAACGGTTGGATAATTAATTGTGTAGCAAGGCAAAAACCATTAGACTTGCGTCAAAATTTTACGAGATGAATTCAACGGGAAACGCAATTATCAATGGTCGAGAGGCTGACCTGTTATTGTATGGTGAGATAGTGAACAATGCCGGGACCTGTGAAGACGTGGTACTTGGGAAGGCTGTTGTCAGTGAGATAATGGCCTTGAGTCAAAACTGTGACAAGATACGTGTACATATCAACTCTGAGGGCGGTGAGGTTTACGCCGGTATCGCCATCTTCAACGCCCTTCGCTCCTGTGCAAGGGAGGTTACGATTTACACTGACGGCATCAGCGCAAGCATTGCCGGTATCATTGCCATGTGTGGCCGCAAGCACTACATGAGCAAGTATGCCCGGCTTATGATACATAGCGTGAGCGCGGGTGTGTATGGCGACAAAAACGACCTTCTGGCCACTGTCGATGAAATCAAGGCTCTGGAGGACACTCTGGCAGTTATTATCGGTGAGCGGATGAAGTGCAGTCCGGAGGAGGTAAAGACCCGTTACTTTGACGGCACCGACCACTGGTTCACCGCCGCAGAAGCTGTCAAGCTCGGTCTTGCCGACGGAATCTATGACCTTGCCGTTCCGGACCTTCAGGGGACTGACGGCCCGAGCGACATCTACAAGAAAGTATTCACGAACCGAGCGGTCATACGCTCACAAATTGTTAACAATATGGAAATCACAAAAATCAAAGAGAAGCCTCGATTCACCAATGTCGTGAACGAGGATGATGTCCTTCGTGTTATCGACGAGCTGAACGCGCAGATCGAGAAACTCGAGGGCGAAAATTCCAATCTCAAGCAGCGCCTCTCCGAAATTGAGCAGGAGGACATTGAGAAGATCCTTTCGGCAGCCGTTGAATGTGGAAAGATTGAAGAGGGGGAGAAGGAGGACTATCGCCAGCTGCTTAACTCCAACCGCGCATCTGCGGAGAAAGTCATCACATCCCTCAAGCCCAAGCGCAAGATCAAGGATGACCTCAACGGAGGGCAGCCCGCCAATTCGGTATCCGGCGCATGGGACACCAAGATGGAGGAGATCCGTCGTAACCGTTCAAGGAGGTAGGCTATGAAACAGGAGGAAAAAGCCCCCGCACCGCCTAAACGCTGTATCGGCGGTACCACTGACCAGGGCAAGAACAGCAAGGTGGATTACAGGACAACCAAGTCCCCGCTCAAAATGAAAATAAACAACTAAACACCATTATCGATTATGGCAATACAGATCACAAACACCAACTACAACGGTGAGGTTCTCGAGCAGCTGCTCACCCTCGCCTCGACCGGCAACGAAATCGTGGAGAAGGGTCTTGTCCACGTTGAGCCCGGTATTGCATCAACCTTCAGCATTCCCCGTCTGAAGGCGACCACAATGCTGCAGAAACGTAAGGAGATGCCTACGGATTCCGACTCCAAGGGCGACTTCAAGTATTCGGAGCGTGTGCTTGCCCCGAAGGACTTCATGGCATTCACCACCTTCAATCCTCGCTCCTTCGAGAAAATCTGGAGGAAGTGGCAGCCCAAGGGACACCTCGTTTTCGCAGAACTGCCCCCGGAGGCACAGAATGCTCTCCTTGCCGAGCTGGCCAAACAGGTCAAGTTCGAGCTCGGCGACCACATCATCAACGGCGTATATGCCGAGACCGGTGATGACAAACTGTTCAATGGCTTCGTTTACCGTATGGAGAACGATGTCGACAAGGTTTCCGTCATCTCCGACAACACAACCGTTGTAGGCCGTCTCAATGACCTCTACGGGGCTATTCCGGACACCCTCGTTGAAAACGCTGACCTGAGGATCATCATGTCAACCGGAGACTGGAGACAGTACGGCTCCGAACTTATAGCCCAGCCCTACAAGGGCATCGACTACAGTCAGGCCACTCCTGACGTGTTCCGTGGCGTCAAGATTGAGCGTCTCGCAAGATGGCCGAGGGGCCTCTATGTGGCAACAATCACGGGTCCGGATCTTAACACTAACCTCTGGGTGGGTGTCAACCTCGCCGATGATCCTGATGTCATTCAGATTGACAAGCTGACCAATGCCGGTGAGCGTTACTTCTTCAAGCTCTTGATGAAGGCCGACACTCAGACCGCATTCGGTGAAGAGGTCGTATGGCTCGACAAGCGTGAGTCCGGCTCCGGTGCTGGAAGTGGTTCCGGTTCTGGTAGTGGCTCCGGTTCTGGTAGTGGCTCCGGCTCCGGTAGCGGTTCCGGTAGTGGCCTTGGAGCATAGTATTAACCCTTAAATAATACGCATTATGAAACACAAAACCCTTTTCATGGCCATCGGAATGGCCGCAATCCTTCTCACATGTTCCGCCTTCACTACTGTTGTGAATCCTCCCGGAGATGACACCTCTCCCCACTACGAGCAGCCTGCCCTGTATATGCAGGAGACTGAAGGTGCAGCCGCAATCTGCTTTGAGCAGTACGTGCTTTGCAATCAGATTCCAGTAGTGGAGGAGTCAACACCGTTCAACCTTCTTGATGTATCCGTATGCAGCCATTTCGGTTTGGCCAATGCGGGCAATTTATCAACAATGACTTATGAAAATCAGCGACAATGGTATCAGCTTAATACAGCGTCACGAGGGGTGCAGACTTGCGGCCTACAAGTGCCCGGCGGGAATATGGACCATAGGATATGGGCATACCTCTGGAGTGCGCCAAGGAATGACAATTACGAATCTTCAAGCCACTACATATCTCAGACAGGACCTGAAGGTGGTGGAGACCTGCCTTTCGACAGCTGTGTCAATGCCACTCACGCAGAATCAGTTCGATGCCCTGTGTAGTTTTGTCTTCAATGTGGGCTGCGGAGCTTTTCTCCGCAGCACACTTCTCAAAAAAATTAAGATGAATCCTTCTGATCCGACGATAAGGGACGAGTTCGCAAAGTATAGGTTTGCCGGCGGCAAAGTCCTTCCGGGATTGGAGAAACGCCGTAGGGAGGAGGCGGCAGTATATTTCAGTTGATATGCAAGATGATTTGACAAACCCTTGGGTGATGTATGTCTTGGGGCCTCTTGCGGGTGTGGTTACCGGCTTTTTTGCACGGGCACTTACAACTCGTAGGGAAAGGAAGAAAACAGATCTTGAGCTTATCAATGCGGCAATTTCTCCCTTGCTTGAGTCCATCAAGGAACTGACGGAGCAGAATCAGGCACTTGTAACGAAGTTGACTGATGAACAGCAGAAGACGCTCGAGTATATGCGCAGGAATAGGAGCCTTCTGGAAGAGAGGGCGGAGCTGGTTTCAAAGGTTGACCGACTGACAAAACAGATTGAACTTCTCAAGAAGATGCTCCGGGAGCACTTGAAGGAAGAATCAAATAATGATTAAAACAACTTTAAACGACTAACAATATGTACAAAGAAGGACAGGACCTGCTCCTCGGCTTTGAAGAGAATTCTGGTTTCGTGGCACTCGGCCACTCCACCGGCTGTAAGATCAGCCGCAGTTCTGAAACGGGCGAGAGAATCACCAAAGAGACCGGTGCGGGCAAGTTCAAAGAAAAATATGTAAAGGCTCTTAGCGTAACGATTACGGCGGAGGGCTTCCAGTACGATTACGGTACGGCGGCAGAACGTGGATATCCAAAGCTCAAGAGCATTTGGAAAAGTGCAACACCGGTTGATCTGCGCTGGCATGAGCGTGGATCGAGTGAGTATGAACATGGAAAGTTCATTATCACTTCACTCGAGGATGACGGACAGGCCGGTGATGACCGCAAGTATTCCGTAACGTTTGAAAACTCAGGAGCGGTATCTGACAGTACCGACAGCGGCTCCGGCTCCGGCTCCGGCTCCGGCCTCGGCGCATAAGCAACCTTTTCACTTGAATAAAAAATGAGAAAGATTGTAATAAACGGTAAGGAGTACCCTTGCGGTATGACCATGGGGGCGCTCCTTCGTTTCAAGAAAGAAACGGGCTACGACATTGCTTCTGCCAAGGCGGGAGACACCTCGGATATGATAACCCTCCTCTGGTGTTGTGTGGCAAGTGCCTGCATGGCAGAAAAGGTGGCGTTTGATATGACGCTTCTTGATTTCGCCGACCTCTGCTCCGTGGAGGTTCTCACGGAGTTCAATGAATCCTTCAAGGAAAAACAGGACGGGGCAAAAAAAAAGTAGGAGTCCAGCCCGACATTGAGGAGCTGTTAGGAATAGCGTTGGGGGGCATCGGCCTGAGTTATGAAGACTTCTGCCGCTGCTCCCCATCTGAATTCACGGCGGTGTATATTAACTACGAGAAGAACCGCCGTACAAGGTGGGAACAGGTTAGGGCTCTGGCCGTTTGCCACGCCGCCCCAAAATTGATTGAAAAGGCTCTGGCCTTCCCGTGGGATAAGGAAGACGATGAGGATGATGGCTGGAGTGATGAGATGGAGGGGCTCAGCGACAAAGAACGATTTGAAGCCGCCAAAAAGAAAATGGGCGCAATTAATTAACTACAATGGACAGAAACATTCAATTCACCATAGAGTTCAAGGATAAGGCGACTGGGGCAGTCAGCCAGCTGGACCTTTCGCTGAAAGATGTGGACGAGGTTATCAAGCAGGTTCGCGGGTCGATTGACGGCCTGAGCGGTGACCTTGTAAATGCCGGTCAAACAGCACAGGTGTTCAGCTCCGCAATAGACATCATCCGGCAGATGAAAGATACTGTCAACGGCCTTACACAGGGTTACAATGACTATATCGTGGCCGAGGTACGTCTTACGCAGGTCATGCGTAACACAATGGATGCTTCTGACGCAGAGATCCAGAGTATTGTGGATTTATGTAAGGAGCAGGAGGCGTTAGGCGTTGTAGAAGACGATGTGGCGATGGCCGGAGCTCAGGAACTTGGCACATACCTTGGGCTGTCCTCATCGCTGAAGACATTGATACCGGTGATGAATGATATGCTCGCCCAGCAGTATGGAGTGAATGCAACGCAGGAGGCAGCGGTGGCCATTGCGACCATGCTCGGCAAGGTGATGGAGGGTCAAACCTCCGCATTGAGCAGGTGCGGTTATTCCTTTGATGAGGTTCAGGAGAAAATCCTAAAGTTCGGAGCCGAGGAAGAAAAGGCCGCCACACTTGCCGAGGCTGTTGCAGAAAGCGTCGGGGGGATAAATGAGGCCACTGCGCAGACTGATCCCGGAAAGCAGAAGCAACTGCAGATGGAGATCGACGGGGTAAAGGATGCGCTGGGACGGCTCACATCCGGGGTTCTGCCGTTTCTGAATATCGCATCTCAGGCGGGCATTGCCGTTATGGGTGTTGGCCAGTTGTCTCAGGCTACCAAGGCAATGACCGTAGCTCTGAAGGGATCCTCAGTGGCCACTGCCGCTGCGGCCGTCCATGACAAGGTCTTGACTGCGGCAAAGCACTTGCTGTCCGCCGCCACAAAAGGAGCCACCGTTTCGACGGGAGCTCTTACGGTTGCCGTTACGGCCTTATATGCTGCTCTTACCCTCGGCATTTCAGCAGCCATTACCGGGCTGGTGGCTCTCTTTTCATCTATGAGCTCCAAGGCGCAGGAAACTTCAAGGCAGCTGGAGAGTGTCAAGGATGCGCAGGATGCATTCTCGCAGGCTTCCGGTGAGGCAAAGAGTCACATCGAGGTGGAAATAAGTAAGCTGAAGGCACTAATAGATGCAAAGAAGGACACCCGGAAGGCCGTGGCCGAATTGAATAGCGAGTATGGTAAAATTTTCGGCACATACAGTACCGCCGCCCGCTGGTATGATGTTCTGAAGAGCAAGAGTGCAGCATACTGCAAGCAGATAGGATATGAGGCGCAGGCCAAGGTTTTAGCTCAGAAGAAGGCTGAGGCCGAGCTCGAAAGAAATTCTCTTCAATCCAAAATGGACGGTATGTTCAAGCCGGGCTCCCACGCAACCCGTCAGACACTACGGGACTTCAACGCCATGGGTGCCCGTGTCAAGGAACTTAATGGGGAGATTGCCACTCTCGGCGCCCAGTTCGACACTTGCACCAGAGAGATGGCCAATGCATCCGTTGAACTCTCCAGCGGCAAAGGTAATTTTGATGCGGCCACTGCAAGCTATGATGAGCTGAAGAATGAGATTGACCTTCTGGATACACAACTGAAAACCCTTGCACCGACTGAAATCGCTGAGATAAACAGGCTTCGCACCAAAAGAGACGAATATAAGAAGTTGTATGAGGCTATGGGCAAAAGACTCGGGCTTGATAAAGGTGGTAGCAATAGTGAGTTTGACGGGAAGAGTCTCATTGCCGGTGCGGCCAGTTACAAGGCACTTGGTAACAATATAGCATACTATCAGGCCATGCTGGAGAAAACCAATCCGGCCAAGGCCGAAGAGATCGGAAGAATAAAGGCCATTATTCAAGAGCTGGAGCAGCAGCGCAACAGCGTCAAAATGTTGATGGATGCATCCGCTCTTGAATATGCCACTGAGTTAAGCTCCCTCGATGTCATTAACGACAATATCGCTCTCCAGCAGGAACTTCGCAAAACCGCATCAAAAAGCAATATCGCAGCCATTGATGCGGAAATTGAGCGTCTTCAGGCGTTGAAGGAGGAAGTAGAAAACTCCGGCTTTCAGGAGAAGGGTCCCGATGAGATAACCACCTATGAGGAGCTTTCCAAGCAGCTGCAGCAT
The DNA here is from genome assembly GCA_045642485.1 of Bacteroidales bacterium. GTDB lineage: Bacteria > Bacteroidota > Bacteroidia > Bacteroidales > UBA932 > Cacconaster. The sequence goes on from JAZUIV010000058.1 coordinate 131,908, forward strand.
TATGAGAAACAGCTGCAGAAGGTATCTGGAACAGAGAGGGTAGAAATTCAGAATACCATCAACGAGCTCAACGAGCTCAAGCGAGGTTGGGATGCTGCATTGCTTGACATCCCTTCAGATCCGTCTAATCTTGATGAATATGATAGAGCCATATCCGGGCTTAACGCAAAGGTTCTGCTGGCCGGAGACAATGAGCGTCTTGAAATACAGAAGACTTTGGACAAGCTGAAGGCCGAGGAACAGGCAAGAAAACGTCTGCTTTCCCTCCCGGCAATACAGGCACAGACGGCCAAGCTTGATGGGCTTGAGGATACGGAGCTCGCCATACAGCTTCGTCTTATCGGCTATGACGGAATAATGGATCAGGTTTCAACGCTTATGGAAATCCTTAACGATCCTTTGTCCCCAATATCAGCGGAACAGCGTGCCGATATTGAGAAAAGTGTCAAATCATTGCGGAAATATGCCAAGCAGATGAATCAGGTTCAAACCGGTAGCGAGGCGGCATCAATGTCTGTTTCGGCTGTCGGTAGCATTATGAGCAGTCTTAGCGGCATTGTCGGTGAGCAAGCCGGTCAGTGGCTCACGTGGGGAGCGAATGTCCTGCAGGCCATTGCTCAAGCCATACCGCAGATTGTGGCTCTCACTCAAACAAAGAATTTGGAGGCAACGGCCAATACGGCTGCGGCCGCCACTGGTGCCGCCTCATCAGTCGCTTCTATTCCTTTTGTGGGACCGGTTCTCGCCGTTGCGGCCATTGCCTCAGTGCTTGCGGCTATTGCGGCCATTCCGAAATTCGCTGACGGTGGTATAGCTTACGGACCGACACTGGCCATATTCGGAGAGTATGCCGGGGCATCATCAAATCCGGAGGTCGTTGCCCCGCTGGATCGCCTTCGCAATATCATCGGCAATCAAGGAGGAACAGGCGGGAAGGTTGTATTTGAGATAGAGGGACGCAAGCTTGTAGGTATTCTCCAGAAGGAGTCAAGAATAAGGGAGAGAGGATAGTATGGAGCTGCAGCTAAAATATTTCGGTTCATTCCGGTCAAGGGATAATGTCCTGTACCGCATCGAGATTCACACAAACGAGGTGAGCCAGACCCCTCAGGAAGTTTTCTTCCCGGCGGAGGAACCTCTGGTGATAGAATGGGAAACAACAGACAAAGTGACGCCCATTCAGTCATCGGTGGCCACTCTTCAGATGCTTTCCGTCTCTGACAGGCAGTTCATCAACCTGTACCGTATTGAGACTGGGGCGGTTTTGATGACCGTATTTCGGAACGATTCCCTTTACTGGCGTGGCACCCTCGACACTGAAATCTATGAGGAGCCGTATTCCTACAAGAAGGACTATATTGTTTCTTTGACTTTCTCCGACTTTGGCGTGCTCGACAGGTTGGCATATAACGGAACCGGGTGTGTCACCCTTCAATCGATAATTGAATGGTGCTTAACAGGTGCCCAGGTCCTCACCCAATCTGAACTGGCAACAAGGCTTGTCAAGTATGTCAGTACAACATCTCCCCAGTGCGGGTATTCCTCCGCAGGAGTGCAGGACATATTCGGACTTTTAGCGAACACCGACAACTTTTACGACGAGGACGGGAAAGCGCTGACGGCAGAAGACGTCCTTATTGCGGTGCTGCAACCTTTTGCCCTGCAAATCAAGCAGAAGGGCGGGCATGTATATGTTTTTGATATTAACGCTCTTTCACAGCGTACAACGTCCGATGTTGAGTGGGCTGCGGATGACGCGGTACTGTCGGCCGATAAGGTCTATAATAATGTCACTATCAATTTCTCCCCTATGGATGACCCTGAGATAGTTGCCGGTACCGTGGAGGAGGATGAGTCCCTTGGCCCAGGCAGCAACGGCCCAATGATTTACATCAACTACCATAAAGATTCATTCGGCCGTTGTGACAGCGGCGAGGGCTTCCGTTTCCATAGGAGGGACTCCATGAAAAGTAATATGGAGCTCGGCACAGATGTCAGCTTCTTTCAGACGGTACCGATTTACAGCGGGCAACCTGAGACCGGCGTATTCTGGGGCAGGAGGGCCGGAGACTACGGCATGGGAGATGTTCCGGCCAGCTATTTCACCGTGGTTGGGAATGCCCCACGGGGAGTTTTCATGGATAACAATGAGTCCGGAACATGCCTATCCCGGATGATTATGAAGCTGCCGAAAGCATTGCTGAATTACACATCAATTGACAGAGACAAATACTCGCTTCGAATCAATCTAAACCTTCTTTTTGACGTGAGGTACAACCCCTATGAGAGCGAGGAAGATTATAATGAGAGCGGCAACTGGGATAAGTTGCAGAACTGGGTCAACCAAGCTTATGTCCCATTCCGCCTCATACTCTATGACGCTAATGGAGTAGCCCTGTATCACTATGAGAATAAGCGTATGATGCTTTCCGACAATTACGTGAACCGTGGAACCTATTGCAAATGGGTATCCGGTGCCGGGGCTTGGGGTGACGCTTACCTTGCTTATTACGATTGGGATGACAGGAAGAGTGCCAGCGGTTGCGGAGGGTGGAAAAGCAACAAGCCGATTATTGGCTATTATCGTGGTGACCTACCGTCTGTATGGAGCAAGAGGGATGAGGGAGAGTTCATAGATCTCCCATCTGTGGGCGGGTACCTGGAGTTGCAGATTGGCAGCGGCGTGCATCAGTTCGACTATCAAAGGGAGGTTAAAGACATATACAGTAAAATACGCTGGGTTATGTATAAGGATCCATCCATCACGCTATGCTACAAGAACGGAATTGAGGTTGAGGGAAATGACATTGAAGACGTGGCTTTCTTGAATACTGCGGCGAAGGAAGATCTGTCTATTGATACTATACTTGGAACACCTCCAAGCAGGTTCGGACTTCCATCAGCGAAGGGGCTGCTGCTTTCTCCAACATTCTTCGCTGTTTCTCAGGCTACCAGAGCCGGTGTAACAGATCGTTTGGAACGCTTGCTCATCGGGACAATATACAGCCAGTATGCATCACGTAAGATGGTACTCAGCGGAACCGTGGCCTTAAATCCTTCATTTGCGGTTCATAGTGATAGAAGCTGCTCCGGAAAGTTCATGCTTCTGGGCGAGGTGCAGGATCTACAGGCCGATGAGTCAGAGATTATTATGGCGGAAATTGCTGCAGATGATTATCAAGGAGTTGAATTTTCAGAGTAGATATGGCAACAAAACAATATAACGTCACAACTGTAGCCAAGGCAAGGTCAAGGGGGAAAGACGCCCCCGAAGGTGGCTCCAACTCCGTCACCAATATCACCGGGGCAATGAGCTCCCCTCAATTAGGGGACGGTCACACCCACGATAACAAAGTCCTGCTCGACGCTCTTCGCTATGATGAAAACTTCTATTTATACATCAGAGAGAAGCTCGCCGATGCTGATGAGGCGACCCTGAATAAGATCAAGGCCGGACTGTCTGACGATGCCGTGAAATGGATGGGCCATGAGTGGGAAGATTATATGAATCAGCCGGTACGTTCAACGGATATCGTTGAATTTGCCAAGGTCATTTCCGACTTGATGCACTCCTCAGACTTCGTTTCCGGAATGGAAACAGGTGCGGGTTGGGGTATAACCCAAAGTGCAGTTCTGGAAGTTAACGGGCTTATATCCCGTAGCTATATCAAGACACCGAAACTGATATACAATAAGGTCCATGTTACTGGAGGGGAAATGTGGAATACGGAGGGCGGTACCATCAAATCGGTAACCCCTGACCCCGGCTCTGAAACGGCTTTTACCTTAGTACTTGACATCGAACCCGGGGATGTGATAGAACTTGACGTGGATGACATCTGCAAGGGCCATTATAACAGCGACGGAGGTTTTATTACCAGTTATTTCAGGGTTACCAATGTTGACACGGCCGCCAATAGCATCAGGGTTGTTCTCGGTGCGGATGACGATGTTCCGGGCGGCCTCAATGCCGCACCTGTGCCAAATATGAATATTGCACGGTACGGAAACTTCAACGACTTGAAGGCCAAGCGTCAGAGAAGCCAGTATTTCAGCAGCAGTGAGCTTCGTATTGTCCTGCTGGGAGGTGTAAACTCGTACAAGATTACCAGTGCCAACTATCGTGGAGTTTTTGGCACAGTGCCGGATGGACTTATACCTGACAATTTGCCCGTTGAAGCGGGGGACGTATCTTTCTACGGCAAATACGGCTTGTTTGAAAAAATATTTCAGGTTGATGTCAACGGTGATATTATCAGGACAATTCGTGATCGTGGGATATGGAGCCCCGTGGTTGCCGCAGGCAATGATCCATATCTATGCAACGAATATGAGCAACACGAAGTTTATCATCAAAATTGTAAGTACCGTTGTATATCCAACGGCACTACTGATGAACCCGCATACGATTCTACATCATGGCTTCTGGTTGCCGGGGACACCACGCTTATGATGGCCATTGGTAGCAGCAATGGTGAAACCTTTCTTCAGGGCTGCCTTGAAACGACTCTAACGGCCCGTGTAAAACGTGGCGTGACGGATATCACCGCTCAGATTCTCACTACGGATTGGAGCTGGAAAAGGGATACAGGGAACACCGTTGCAGACGCCGCTTGGAACGCCAATCACGCATTATGCGGCAACACCTGCCACATTACGGATGACGATATGAACGGAACCCACGGCACATTCGAATGTACCGCCTTTGTTCGAGACGGTGCGCAAACAATATATGATACAGTTGATTTTTAAATACCGTTCAGATGAAGAAAATTAAGAAAATAGGCATAGTATATGACCCTTTGAATATTACCATCAGCCTTAAAATCACGGGTGGAGCGCTAACACAAAGACATAATGCTAATACGCTTGAATACATGCCGGACAGGAGCATAACTCCTCTGGTAATTGAACCGGTTTTTTACGTCAATGATCCTAACGGTTCCCGTGGGGGTGAGGTGCGCTCCCTCGTTAACCCCAGGTGGTATGCTGTGCCACAGGATGTGGCGGCCGCTCTTCCGGGAAATGCATACCTTGAAAATGAGCTCAGCTCTTATATTATTGGAGGAGGCACTGCAGATTATACCCTCGGACAGAATGGGAGTTTGATAGTATCAAAAAATGTTCCGTTTCTTGAGCCCCAGGCCCTGATTTTTGTGGCCGATTATTATGATGAACGTACCGGAACCACCATCAAGGTGATGGCCTCAGATACAATGGTAACAACATCCACGGTTTTATCCCCTACTCTTGAGATTGATAAGCCTTCTGGATGGACGTTTGACCCCGTGCATGACAGCGGGCTCCGACAAATTCGTGCCACATTGAAACTGTCCGGGAATTCATTGGAGCAGAATACACGCTACGCCCCACGCTATTGGTGGTATGTAGTAGAGAACAATAGTGAAACTCTCATATCCGACGACCATCTTTTCTATGAGGGTGGGCAGAACACCGCTACGCTGACAATTGACCCACGCTATGTAAACGGAAATGTGCGTATTCGTTGCAAGGCCGAAATGTACCTCCGCTCCGGAAATGCGCCCAGTACTCCGTCGTCTGATGCACTGGCAATTAATACCTATGTTACACGTAGGTACCCGGAATACGACTGGGAGGACTATGCCCACGGATCCGTTGATGTTTCCCCCGGAACGGAAAGGCAAAAGCATGAGTGCATTGTCCGTGTCGGTCAAAGTGTTGTTGACAATCCGGAAGCATTCTTTACCATTCGCTGGTATGTAAAGACATCAACTTACGGTTCAGACTGGAGAGAGGTCGGAAGTGGGGGCACCTTCTTCCTTGAAAAAAACTATATAAGTCAAGGATGTTATGTGGCCGTTGACATTGAAGAACATCAGCCTATGGGGGCCTTGTGCAGCGGGAATAGAGCACTCTCATTTAACGACAAACCATTAACAATATAGTGATATGGAAAATTACATGTATGCGCGGATTCCCGCAGATAAAATATCGGAAATAGGCGTGACAGCTCCACGTTTTGAAGTCGATGGGTATGTTATAGTCAATCAGGATGACCTGCTTCTTTACGGCGCACCCGAGCAAGCCTTGAATGATAAGGTCAGTGCTCTTGGTGGCGAGATGCTCACTGCCCTTCAAGCAAGAAGAGTAATAGAAACTAAATACACCGCAAAATGAGTACAGTAAAAGGTTCAACAAGCATCAAGTATGTCAAGCAGGGCGATACGGTCACCTGCCAGCTGCGCGCCACGCTTCCTTTGAAGCAGTTTATCAACAACGCAACGGGAGCGGTTTCTCCTAACTTTGCGAGTAATAGTCCAATTATTTATCCTGTAATCCGAAGCTCTCTCCTTGCCGCACGCATTCAGCCACTACAAAACGGAGTAGTATGGAAATATGAAGGTGTCGCACTTTCCTTTGACTCCAACGGCTTGAATACGGCCTCAGGATCTTTGGCCGCCGGAACATTCAAAAGTGAGTGGAAAACGGTGGACGGTGACTTCTCCGTCCCAACCTTGGCAGTTAAGAAGGATATCGCATCATCCGGTAGCGTGACATCAAAGATAATAGAATTCAGTTGTACCGTTAACACAGGATTTTCCTCTCAAGTCTCAAGCCACATTGAAATTCAGGTGGAGAAAACAGATGGGGATGCCTATGTCGGCTATATCTCAGTCAATGACGGAGGAGTCATTGATGACGACACCAGCACCCTGACTCTTGAGGCTAATTTGATGGTTGCCGGGGTTCTGAAGACATCAGGTGTTTCTTATCAGTGGCACAAGCTGCGGGTAACAAACGGAGTGGACAGTTGGCAAAGCCTATCGGGGAAAACGAATCAGAATCTATCTCCTATCACGGCAGCGGACATTGACAACCACGAGCTATACAAGTGCGTAATGTCCTGTGGTGGCCGTACCGTTGAAGTCGTTCAAGAGGTTTATGACGAAACAGACCCAAGAGTTGTAATACCGAATCCAACCGATGGCACAAACGCTGTGACCGAGGAATTGTCCTCCGCGCAGCAGCAAATAATATATAAGCCTTATGTGGTGAAGCGTGGAACCGAAACCAGGGTTAACGGGTATAGCTTCTGGTTTACGCTGACGAACAGCAACGGTACCATCATTGCTGAAGCAGATAACTGCAGCACATTTACCGTGACCCTCGCCCATGCGCAAACGGCCAATGGAAATTTATCCCTTGAAATAATGGCAAGCAATGACTAAAGTTAAAACATCAACGGTCATCACGTATAAAAAGGAACCGGAAAAGGGGGAAAGGGGTGCATTCCCACGTGGCCCCGCCGTCTTTGACAACACTCCGGGAACAGAATATTGCGAAGGGGCAGCGGGAGAACTATTTTATGATATCAGGTGGTCGAGCGGCCTCCTGTTCAGGTGCAAGCGTTCCTATACGGTAACATCGTCATCGCCAGCTCCGCAGAACGACAGTACTCATTGGGAGGTTTTCTCCATTCAGGATCTGGTTATGACGAAGACGGCATTCTTCGGTGACAGTAGCGGCGGGTGGGTAATTGATAATGGAGTTATCCAATATGTTGACGCAAATGGAACTGTTAAAATAACCTTAAGTAGGGCCGGAACCATCAATGCGGGAAGCGGCAAATTCGTAGTTACCAAGGACGGGGAGGTTACCAGTAAGCTCGGTACATTTACCAACATAGATGTTCAGAGCGGCAAGATAGCAGGGTTTAAAATAAGTGGGAATGGGCTAACTAATGATCCGTTTACGAATGACGCATACATAATCTTCCGTAATGATGGTCAGAAGGCATTTGCCGGAATTGGCGGGAATGTCCTCCCGGCTTCATCAGGTGCCAGAGCAGTTGCACGTTTCGAGAACCACGATGACACAGATACGTGGGGGCTTGGCACCAATTACGGTATGCTGGTATCCGCCAGAGGGCTCAGAAATAATAGGGCCATTCATATTGATGGAGGTGACATAGCCGGTTTTGCTATGCATAATACAATACTCTCATCTGGGAAGACCCTATCCAGATATGACTATAATGTGCTGTGCATTAACACCTCTGAAATTAATATATATCTCCCTACAATGCAGCTGTACGATGACGGACACGTTATACGCTTCAAGCGTATGGGTGGCGCTTCCGTTAAGATATGGGTATCAGCTTGCTACACTTGGAACGGTACCTCATACCGCTACACAAATCCCGTAATAGTGTATAACAGGAATGGGACTAAAAAGCCCACTGAATATCTTGAGCTTGATTCCGATGGTGACAGCTTCGAACTTGTATGGGTTCGAGACGTTAACAGATTATACGATGGGACGCAATATTACGGCATGTGGGTTCAGTATAAACTACCGAGGGATTGGTAACATAACTTCCTATAACGATAATTGAAAAACATTTAAAAAACATTAAAAACATCTGAATTATGGGTGCAAATAACAAAATTGAAGTAACCGGATTGCCGGAGGCCTTGACAGCAGCCGGTAGCGATAAGCTGATTGGCATAAAAAGCGGTAGCCCTCACCTTTTTTCAGTCAACCTCCTGAAAAGCGTGACATGGTGTGGCCGCCGTTGGAACGTCAATAACTCTACGCCGGTGGCCGCCGATGCGGTGGGCAACCTTGACATGCTGGCCAACCTCGCAAGCGTTCTTGGCCTTGGCTGCTATCTTGTGGATGACGGGCACAACAGGCAAAAGTTGAATCCCTCTAACCACAATAAGTTGGCAACCGGAGAAACGGTTGCCCTTGACGGCACGAACGGACAGTATATGTGGGGTACCGGAACGGATCTGTACTATGCCGACTTTTATGAGGGGGATTATTATTACGAGATAGTGAGCACCCAGGCCATACCCGGCAGGATGCAGTATCACATTCCTGTCTTCAGTACGTCGGCACTTGGTGCTGGCGTAATGGACAGGACGAATCTTAAGCTATGCAGCATTATCAACTCCGCCGCTCAGTACCGTGGAGGAAACGGATCGGCCATTTCATCCGGTAGTGCCTCCTCATCTATTCTCTCCCAGCTTGGATACCCGGCTACCAGTATAGCAATATCACAGTTTGAGGTCTATGGCCGTGCCAGAGGCGAAGGGTGGGGTGCCGGATGGGCGTGGATTAACACGATAATCGGAGCCCTAATGCGTATTGTCTTTGGTAACCGCAATATTCAAGCGGCTTACAACGCCAACCGCGATGCCAACGGTCTCTATCAGGGCGGACTGGGATCCGGCGTTTCGGGGCTTGGCAGTTGGGATACGTTCAACGGCTATTTCCCGGTTATTCCGACCTCGGCCGGTGTATCAATGGGTGACGGTGTCGGAGTTTACACTCATAACGTGTTGAATTCATCAGGTGGGACTCACTATGCCGCCCCGGTACCGGTGTTCTTTGGCTTGAAGAATCATTATGGACATCTATGGCGGGGCCTGAATAGAATTATCGGTGTGAAACAGGCCGACAAATCATATAAGTTTTATGTGGCGAAATCAAGTCGATCTGAATGGAACTACAGTGATACGGCAAATATGTTGTATGTTGGCCAGACGCCGCCTGGAACAGGTTCATGGGACTATATCAAGAAACTATCAATGAATGGCCTTTCAGGAATACCGACAGAGCTCGGCGCAACATCTTCAACATATTATTGCGACGGTGCATATCTTGATACTTCCACTTCGGGTTTTCGCTCGCCTCTTGGCTCTGGCAATGCTTACCTTGGTGACAATGCTGGCTCGGCGTGCTTCCTTGGTAACTATGCTCCCTCGCATGCCACTGCGTACCTGTCGTCGCCCCTCTGCGAAACTCCCGGAGATTTTGATCCTACTCAAATTATATTAACAGCGTAGGTGAAAGTGTATGGAGGGGCGACGCGGTCCCCAAAGAAACCGCGCAGACCGCGATAGCGGTCGAGCAAGAGACCGGCGCCCGTAGGGCGCATATAAGAGTTCTTTGAAATATTGTTCTTTCCTTTCTATGGGAAACCGCTGGCGGTATGGCGAATACATACCGCCGAAGGCGGTTTTTTTATATTGCGATTTTTGGATTTTGTGGGATTTTAGTAACTTTGCCGTACCTGAAATGGTTGGTTTATCCTCTAAGGCGGTAGGTTTCGGGTTTTCGCTCGCCTCTTGGCTCTGGCAATGCTAACAATGGTGACAATGATGGCTCGGCGTACTTCAATGGTAACAATGCTCCCTCGAATGCCAATGCGAACCTGTCGTCGCCCCACTACTTGGGTCCGGTGTTCCGTGTTTGCATGCCGGATCTATTTGAGGGTTGACCACGGCCCTTGCCGAAAAACATATCATCAAAACGGGTTCTGGTAGGTCCCAAGGGATTCGACGGCGCTTGTGAGAAAAAGCAGACACCGGACACTATAACACTTCGTAACACTTACGACACTTTGACACGTAGACATGGACACTTATCGGATGTAGTTGGTACCAAGGAAAACTTTAAGGGAGCCCACTACTGTGCATCGAGACACAAAAAGAGACGGAAGGAGGTAAAGGCCTTTGAATCCAATTTGGAGGAAAACGCCCAAAGCCTCCTTACCCTTTTTCTGGAGGGGCTATACAAAATTAACCCTGAGGAGTACACCTATAAGACCATATATGAAAAGAAGGGCAGGAAGGCCCGATTCCTGTCGATGCTCCAGTATGAACATCATGTTTACCACTGGGGAATCTTGAATCCGGTAGAACCTATCATCTGCAGGAGCTTTGATGAACGGACTTACGCTTGTGTTCCGGGACGTGGCCAGCACCAAATGGTCAAAAAGATTGCGGCTGATATCAAGGCTCATCCAGAACTTATGGCCTTCGCCAATCTGGACGTTTCAAAGATGTATGCCAATGTCCCCATTGATGAGCCAAAGCGATACCTTCGCCGCCGTATCAAAGACCCTCTCCTGATGAAGTCCTACGATGCCGTCCTTGACAGCAGTATTGGGACTCCGATGGGAAATGGTGATGCCGAGCACCCGGCCGGACTCGCAATCGGGCTCAAGATATCCACGGTTAATGCCAATATGGCTTTGGCCCGTTTTGTTCACGACCTCCGAAGGCTTTTCGGTATGCAGGGCAATGAGGCCCTCATTCAATCGATGGCGGTTCAGTACGTGGCCGCCAAGAAGGCATCTGTCAAGACAGACAAAGACAGTGCGGAGTTGGCCATGGGTGATGACTATCTCACCCGTAGGTTTCGTGGATATGTCAAGCAGGGTATCAAATTTCTATATTGCTTTATGGACAACCTTCTGATTCTGCACGAAGATAAAACATTCCTTCACATGGTTTCTGACTGGATTGCCTTATATTGGGGGACGGAGCTCCGGCTGACAATGAATGCCAAATGGCAGGTTGGGAGCATTGCGGGGAAATGTCCGGAAAAGGGTCCTTCCCGTTACTCTGATGGATTTACTATTGTCGGGTACAGGATATTTAAGGACGGACACATAAGGGCCAGTAAGATGGTGAAGGAGGGTATTAAACGAAAGATTCGGAGGGGCCTTAAAATGGGGCTTTCCTATGAACAAATCAGAAAGGCGATATCCTCCCAGTTGGGTACCATGGTTCACGCAAATTCAATTCACTTCATAAATACTTATCACATGGAAAAGAGAGAACGTTTGGGCGCAAAAATCAACAAGCGCAAGAGTCAATGCCCATTTGACATTTCCCACACCCAGAAAAGACAGTTTGAACGCCTTTTATTTGACCCGGCCGAGGAAAGCAATGAAGAGGACTTCCTGATGGAGCTTCGGGACTATGCCGTAATAGACTCTATTCAGGAGTTCAACGATGATGGCTCCCCGAAGAAATGCCTTGCAATCCTGTTTGAGTGGAAGGGGAAGCAGTTCACTTATCAGAATGAGAAGGGGAAGGATGTGCTTGTTGAACCGGGACAGGTTTATTACTCCTATACTGGTTCCAAGGTTCTGATTGAACAGACCGAGAAGGAATTCGATAAGGATGACCTGCCCTCTGACACGGTTATTCAAGTGGCCGTAAATCAACGCAAGAAAAAATTCTATAAATTCACGTAGAAATGAAAAAAGTGTATTTGAACCCGCAGCGCCCCACTCATTATGATGGGGCGCATTTTATTGTGTATCTTAATGCCCGCCCGGCCCAGTACCAGGCGGATGAAAACTCCGAACCCGTGGAAGGTGTGGAATACACCGGCACCATGGAGGACGGCGGCACCCTCATCGAGTGCGATGAATGGGACCGTGACAAACTGATTAACGGTCTTATCCGGACACGTTATTTACAGACCGAGGAGGATGCAATTAAAACTCACCAGATACAGCTTCTGCAGGCAAGGGCCGGACTGGAGGAGGGGCTTCTTTCCGAGGAAAAGCAGACTGAATATATGCAGGAGTGGGCGGAGTTTCAAGCCTTCAGGCAGTCGGCTATTGACCTCGTGAATACTTGGGACAATTGGGAGTAGACACTTGGATATGGCAAGGCTGAAATTTCTTGTTACCCATTGCACAGCCACGGCTGGGGGGACGGAAGTGGCCTCCGCTCATATCCGTCATTGGCATACCGACCCGCAATCGATAGGACGTGACTGGAGGCAGGCAATAAAGAATGGACTATCGAATGTGATCTTATGACTTTGGCCCCTCCGGGGGAGGGCGTGAAAAAAGCCCCCGGCTGTTAGTAGTCCTCTTACCTACATACTAACAAAATGCGCCAACGACACATAACCAGGGGCTAAACCTCTTGCTATGTCGTTGGCGTGTTTCTATTTAATATGTAGGTAAGAGTGCAACAAAGATATGAAATATTACGATATTTTGAAATTCAACGGTGAGTTATTGCACCGTCTTCACGATGCCGGGGCACGGTCAGAGGACTACAAGTATATTCCCTTGTACGAGGACTACTGTTCGATGGTGCGCTCCGGAGAGAAGGTCTCCTATGCCGTCTTTGTTCTCGCTGAAAGGTACAATGTTTCGGAGAGGTTTGTCTATTATACCATAAGCCGCTTCGAGAAAGAAGTCACTGCAAGCGGTGTGCAGTGACTACACGGTCACAAATGCAGTCCAGACTAAATCTTATAACCAAATTTGCCATAACCAAAAACGAACGGATATGGCAAATTTTACTTACAAGCAGCAGTATGGCGTGATTGTCATCTGCAAGGATGAGAAGGAGCAGCGGGAAGTTTATGAAAGGCTGCTCAAGGAAGGATTAACCTTAAAAGTTGTGACAGTATGAAAATCGAAATCAATCATCACTGCAGCGATTTCAATAGTTATCGTGCGGCACGTGTCAAGAGCCTTTTCAACGCCGAGAACGGCTGCGACTGGCATAAGACGGTAGAATTGCCCATCGAGGGTAAACAGTGGCAAATAGGGCTGATTGTGGGTGCTTCCGGAAGCGGAAAAACGAGTGTTGGCCAAAGAATATTCAATAAGCCCATATATGATATCTATGAGGGGTGGGAGAATGACAAACCTATTGTTGACTGCATTGACAAGGACGGAGACTTTAATACAGTGACCGGTGCATTGTCAGCCGTAGGTCTTGGGGACGTTCCCGCTTGGCTGCGCCCCTTCAACGTGCTATCAAATGGCGAAAAGTTCAGGGCCGGACTTGCCCGCCTTGTGTGTGAGCGCCCGGATAAGGTTGTCGTTGATGAGTTCACATCCGTCATTGACAGGCAGATTGCCAAGGTGGGAGCGGCCGCTTTTGCAAAAACGTGGAGGCGTGGCCCCGGCCAGATCGTCCTACTCTCCTGCCACTATGATATTATTGAGTGGCTGCAGCCGGATTGGGTCTATGATATGAACGAGGCACGCTTCTACGAGCGTGACTGCCTTCGGCCCCGTCCAGAGCTCAAGCTTGAAATATATAAAGTCAGAGGAACTGTATTCCCGAAACTCTTTAAAAAGCATTATTATTTAGATCTGCCGATGCCGGTGGCCTCTGAATATTTCGTCGGTGTCATTGATGGTGAGCCTGTGTGTCATCTGGCTGTTTGCCCTCTGTTCACGGCCAATGCTTACCGGGCTACGAGGCTTGTGGTGATGCCGGAGTGGCAAGGAATTGGTGTAGGGACAAAGTTCCTTGCGGCCATCTGCGAATATCACCTGCAGGGGAACGGTCGCTGCGGACTGAAACTGCACACGTTTTTTCACACATCACACCCTCAGTTGTGCGGCGCACTGAGGCACTCAAGAAGATGGGAGCAGACGGCCGCATCCTTATACGGGGCAAACAAAACAAAGAGCCACAGGTCACTCCAGAAGTCGGCTGAAAGGAAGGGAGTCACGAACAGGGCAACATCAGGCTATGGCGGCCATTTCAGGGCTGTACAAGCCTTCAAATACATTGGAGGATATGAGAGTAAGGTTGCTGGGAAATAGCGAAACACCGGCCTTTATGGCCGCAAGAAATACCATATTGGGGCTCGGGCACTGTATATGTGGCACGGACGATCCTTGCGACATAGCGGTTGCCCCGCTCCTTACTGAGAAGGTTCCGGAGGAGAAGCTTATGGAGCCGACACTTGGAACCTTGATATTCCACCCCTCGCCATTGCCGTATGGCCGTGGTGCGGCCTCTATCAAGTGGGCTTACAGGCGTGGCGAACCCATAACGGCGGCAACGTGGTTCTGGGCTGACAAAGGGCTTGATACCGGTGATATATGTGAGCAGGAGATTGTGAAGATTGATTATGCCCTACGACCGAGGGACTTCTACCAGCAGCATATTATTCCTGCGATGCTGCGCACACTCGAACGGTGTTTAATCGGTATTCAAAGCGGCGTGGTGAGACGTGTGCCGCAGGTCGAGGAGTACTCCTCCTTTGACTTCATCGAGAAAAAATAAAAAGAATTATTTTTTGCACATTTCGTTTGAGTCAGATTGCACATTTCGTTTGTGCGATTATATATGGTAGTCGGATACAACGACATCCTCACGGGGCTCAAACCCAATGCAGCAGAACCTGATGTCCGGGACGATTCATTCACGTGGTGCAGCGTTGACGGCGATATCCTGCTTTGGGGCGGAGCCAGACGCGGAACACTCTATTCCGTCTATTCGTTTCTGGAGGAAGAACTGGGCGTACGCTGGTACTCCAGTACTGTTTCTATTGCGCCAAAGGCCGGAAAATATACGTTCAAGAGGTTGAATCACAGCGAGTCTCCATCCATCAAGGTACGCGATGACCTCTATCACGACGTAATCTGCAACCCCGATTTTTCCAGCAAACTCCGAAACAACCACATTCCCCTTGCGGGCCGTGACGGCAAACCGATTCCTTTCTCATCGGAGCGCTTCTGGGGAATTCATACCTTCGATATGATGGTGTCCAAATCTGTCTATTTCGACAAACATCCCGAATATTTCAGTCTCAGGGACGGCAAGAGAGTCAAAGAAGGATACACCCAACTCTGCCTCTCCAATCCGGATGTCCTTCGCATCACCATAGAGAGTATGGGGAAAGTGATGAGGGAGAATCCCGATTATCTGATTTACTCCCTTACTCAAAATGATAATTTTGATTATTGCGAATGTCCCGAATGTCAAGCCATAGCCAACCGATACGGCGGGCAGTCAGGCCTTATGATATGGTTCGTTAACCAGGTGGCCGACGCACTGAAGGATGAGTTTCCTGACAAATATATAGGAACCTTCGCATACCAGTACACCCGCAGTGTCCCCAAGGACATCAAGCCCCGCGAAAATGTAGTGGTTCGTCTGTGCAGCATCGAATGTTGTCTGATTCACAACTATGACGAATGTGAGCAGAACCGGGAGTTTCTGAAAGACCTGCAGGGATGGTCGGCAATCTCTCCTCACCTCTACATCTGGGACTACACAACCGCATTCACCCAATACTCCCTGCCAGTCCCGAACTTCAGGACAGCCAAACCGCACATTCAGGACTTTGTCGCCAATAACGCAATAGGAATGATGGAGGAAGGTGATTACCAGACCAAATGTGGGGAGTTCAATGAACTCAAGGCGTATCTTCTTGCAAAGCTGATGTGGAACAGCGAGGCTGACCCCGATGCCATAATCAAGGACTTCACCGACGGATACTACGGTCCTGCCGGCAAGTTTATCCGTGACTATATCGATTTTGCCGACAATGTCCTCAGACGCGAAGGCTTCCATATGAACTGCTACCCTGTAATCGGAGATGAAGTCTATTCGGAAGAATTCATTCTCGGAGCTCTGGATATCTTCAAAAAAGCGAAGAAGTCAGTCGCAGACAAGCCTGATTACCTCTCAAGAGTGGAGTCGGCGGAGTTCCCCATCCTGCTTCTCTACAACGAGAAGATGCCTGAGGAGGCAAAGCGCGACGGCATTTTCAGCCTGATGAAGCACGTAATAGAAAAGGACGGTGTCACCAGAATGGCGGAACACAGCAACAAATATGACGATAAGACATTCTGCGACGCGAATGACTACATCGCCAGAAAAACCATTGCAGAAGATGTCGCCAACAGCAGGCTTTGGCCCGCTCTGGACACGACATACGGAGAACCGGGTGTGGCATACAGATATTACGAAGGAAGCGTCTTCAGCACGTCAGATATGCTTGCCAAAGCCGAACTCAAGGGTAAGGGGGTAATGCCCTACATTTCTATCCCTGGGGATATCACCAAAGATTATTTCGGTTATGACTTCAACGGGCTGATCAATGCGGACGAAGACGGCATTTACAAATTCACCCTGACTTCCGATGACGGTTCCGTATTGTTCATCGACGGGAAACTTGTACTGAGCAATGAAGGCCCTCACGATCCCTTCACGAAAGACGGATGGGCCCCTCTTAAAGCCGGCATTCACAGCATCAGACTCCTCTACTTTGATGACTGCAACGGCCAGACGCTGAGCCTTACGGCGACATCTCCTTCCGGCAGAACCACTACACCAATCATCTATCAGCCGGCAAAGGATTGACCAACTACTCGTGACAGGCGTGACCTGTGAGTGCAGAAGCCGTCGCAAGCTGCACTTCGTTCAGCATATAAAAAAAGGCTGGGAAAGTGTCATACTTTCTCAGCCAAGCGTCAGCATCGCGACTATGTCGCGGGGGTCGCGAGGGTGTTCACAGCGAGCATTTTTATGCTCGCGGCCCGAGCAGCAGGGCTTTAGCCCGCCGGCAGGGGCGAAGCCCCAGTCAAACAAAGCGGCCCGCCGCCTTTGAAGGCAGGGGAACAGGCCGCCGCAAACTGCACGGCACAACGCAAAAAAGAAAAAGGCTGGGAAAGCACGAAACTTTCTCAGCCTTCAAAGGTGGCGGCAACCTACTTTTCCACTTGGTGTAGCAGTATCATCGGCGCCAGTGAGCTTAACTTCTCTGTTCGGAATGGTAAGAGGTGGATCCTCACCGCTATAACCGCCTTTTCTATATCTCTGAGAGAAACAACTCGGTAACTTCACCGTCAGCTCTGTACTTCCTTCAGAACTCCGCCCTTCCGGGCTTTGCTCTGCTTTTCAAGCGAAGTGTTCGGGATATTAGTACAGGTCGACTTTGACATTGCTGCCTTTAGATCTCCTGCCTATCAACGTAGTAGTCTCCTACGTCCCTCAATGGAAAACTTATCTTGGA